>CAZDEL010000001.1:0-2608 GCA_964504475.1 uncultured Faecalibacterium sp.
GTGTCGGTTATCCAATCACTTTTTGTATGATCTAATTTTGGAATTGTTTCTCGCCTTACAATTGTTGCGCCACAAACAGAACATCCGACACCTTCGGTGTAACCTGCATGTGTACAGGTAGCTTCTTTGCCCCTTATTACAGTTTCTGTGTGAGGACGCTTTTTCAGCTTTTCAACATAGGCATAAGTGCAATTGCAAGTAAATCTTACCAAACCATATTCGGAACAGGTTGCTCCGGATAGTGTCTCTTTGGCAAAGGCATGATAATGATTGTTGCCTAAATAATGAATCGTTGCGCTTGTAAAGCAAGGGTTATATGTACCTATTGATATATTAGCCCACTGTTCTTCAGTACCAAGATAATAAATATCCTTAATTTTAATATCACTCCTAAATGCACGAGCTTCTATTGTGGTAACATTAGATGTTAAAACCAGGGTTGTAATTTCATCTATATATGAAAATGCATTTGCTTTAATTGTTCTAATACTTTTGGGTATTGTAAGATTGCCGTTGCAGGTGACCTTTGTTTTTGTAAAGGCACTGCTGCCGATTTCAGTAAGACCGACTGGAAGATTTGAGCCAATGTTTTCTAAGGCTGTGCATAAAGCAAATGCTGAGTCACCTATAGTTAAAAGACCAATTGGCAAGTCGATTTCCGCAAGAGCAGTACACCCATAAAATGCCATGCTGCCTATATGCTTTATGTTTTCACTCAATGATACACTTGTCAATGCTTTGCAACCATAAAAGGCTTCTTCCGGTACTTTGTCACCGGAGAGGTTCAGTGTTATATTAGTTATTTTTTCACAATTTTTAAAGGCACATTTTTCTAAAAGAGTTATATTGTTCCAAAAAGGAATAGACATTAATGATGTACAGCCACTAAAAGCACTTTCTCTAACGCTCGTTATCTCTGCGGCACCAATAAACATTTTTAATGCTGTACAGTTTTCAAATGCACTTGCGGCAACTTCAGTTGCACTTATGCCAAGGTTTACGGTTTCTAAGGCGGTGCAGCCATAAAAGGCTTTGCCGGGTACAATAGATATACCTTTTAATTTTATACTTTGAAGATTAGTGCAGCCTTCAAAAGCTGAAGTACCTATACTTGTAACCGTATCAGGCACATATATTTCACTTAATGCTGTGCAATCTCTAAAGGCGTAATTGCCTATTGAGGTAACAGTGCCCGGAATTGTTATAGATTCAAGAGATGAGCACTTTTCAAATGTTGATGCTGCGATTGTAGTAATATCGTCGGGAAGAACTACACTTTTTAGATTTTCACAGCCATAAAATACAGAACTTGATATTTTATTTACTGAGTTTGGAATGACTATACTTTCAAGTGCGGTGCAATTTTTAAATGCGAGATTTTCAATCGTATTTACACCATCTTCTATAGTGACTTGTGATAGGGCAGTGCAGCCTGTAAATGTATTTGATCTAAGCCTATTTAAGGTCTTTGGAATGGTGATACTTTTAAGTGAAGTGCAATTGGAAAATAGTGTTGTTCCTGCTTCTTCAAGATTATCCGGCAACACTACTTCACTGAGCGCACTACAGCCTGTAAAAGCTAAATTTCCAATGACAGTTACCGATTGCGGAATTATTATGCTTTTTAGATTAGCACATTTATTAAAGGCTTTATTACCTATTTCTGTTACACCGCTTTCAGGGAAAGTGACTCCTGTAATATTTGCGTTAGCCATTTCGCCGACTATATTAACACCATTTGGGATAGTAATATTAGTTTCCTCGCCAACATAATTAGATGCAGTGATCTTATTCATAGAGACAGTGTAAGTAAATTTATCATCCGCAAAGCTTTCATCATAGGTCATACCCATATGGCTTTTTGCAAAGCTGTTAAAATCGGCAGAGTACCAAAAATCACTGCTGTCAGACTTAGTAAACACGGTGCCGGTGTAGCTGTTAGCACAGTCTAAATAGACATCGACAGCTTTCCATTGACCGTTTACATAAACCTCATTCCAGCAGTGATTAGCCTTTCCATCAAGATATTTTGCGAGAGCGTCATCATATGATAAAGTGCTATCTATATATAAGCCTTCAATTTTTCGGCAGGGTACACCGGCAAAGCGGCACAATGTGACATATAAATTTGAAAAACCCTCGGCAGTGGCATATTTGCTTTCAAATACGTCAGCCGAGGATAGTTTGCTTTGGCTGCCATCACTTTCTGCGGCAGCGTCATGATATATATTGTTTGTTATCCATTGGTACAGTGCCCAAGCCTTTTGGGGATTGCTTTCACAAGAGGCTGTGATTTCTATTGCAAGAGAGCTAATGCTGTCGTTACCGGCCATATTGCCACTGTCAATTATCTGCTTTTGAGAGTCAACATCAATAGCACTTTGGGATACGAAGGAGAAAATGCGGCTATATTTTTCACTCATTTCATTTTCGAGAGTGTCACGATTTTCAATTTCGCCCATAGAATAAGCAAACGCCTGCATACCGACTAAAGAAGACACATCTTCATTAAGGGCAAATGCAGGCGTAATAATTAATGAGAACATTAAAATTGCGATAAACAGCTTTTGATTTAATTTTTTATGCATTGTTATATTCCTCCTAAAAA
>CAZDEL010000001.1:2708-34326 GCA_964504475.1 uncultured Faecalibacterium sp.
TATACAATTAAAATAATATACAATTAAAATAACGATATAATTATTTTTTAGAAAAGTTTACAACGAGTTTTATGTAAAGTCAACAGTTTTTTGAAAAAATCTTAAAAATTTTTTTATTTTTGTCGATTTTTCTGTGAAAATTAAGGAGAAAATGCTGATGGGGAATAATAAAAGTTTTCTTTCTCAGCTTTTGCCAATATAATCCACCACCACCCCTTTCCCCCTCTCGCACAAAAATCCTCCGTCTTTTTTGTTAAATATGCCTGTTTATTTTTTTCTCTATTGGTGGTAAAATTAACCATGAAAGGAAGGTATATAATATGAAAAAGAAGATCATTTCCATCATTTTAACACTGACACTTATTTTCACACTTGCGATTCCCGTTTTTGCTGCTGATACAGCTGCCGAGGATATTGACTATATCATAGGCAATGCTTATGAAAGCGTTAACTGGGACACATGGAATGCTTATAAAACACAGCTTCATTGTCACACAACTGCAAGTGATGGCGCAAGCAATATTGATGCAACAGTTGAGGCTTATTATGCGGCAGGGTACGACATATTAGCTCTCACTGACCATATGACCCTTGGTGTGCCTTGGGATCAAACCCCTGATGTTGTGTCAATTATGCGTCTTATTAAGAGTAACAGAACAGGCTTCGCTAAGCTTACACCTCTCACTTCCGAAAGAAGACAGGAAATTCTTGACGGTGTTGGCAGAGACGGCAGGGGAATGCTCGAAGTGACAACAGGCATTGAGCTTAATGGTGCTGTGCCTAACAACAGCCATATTAACGGCTATTTCTCTGATTACGGTCAGGGACTTATCGGTATTGATGGTGACTATGAGACTCCTGCAAGAGAAGTTGGTGCTCGTGGCGGTATCACCTTCTTAGACCACTTAGGCGACTATACTAAGGCTTATGAGGACTATTCAATTTCCCATGATGACGCTTTCATTAGAAAGTTTTCAAAGATTTTCCTTGAAAACAGTTCTTGTCTCGGTACGGGTATAAATAGTGCTCGTGATATACAAACTGCTGCCGACAGAATCATTTACGATGAAATTTTGCAAGTTACTATTCCTCGTGGTGTAGTGCCTTGGTCATTTAGCTTTAGTGATTCACATTCAGATACAATCGATCAAATTGACAGATCCTTTACTGTACACATGATGCCCGAGCAAACTGTTCCGGCCCTTCGCAAGAGCATGGAGGATGGCACATTCTTCTGCGTATGTCGCTATGCAAGATATGAAATGGGCGAAGATTATGAAGGTGTTGGCGTTGTGCCAAGGGTTAACAGAATCACAGTTGACGAAAAGGAAGACACTATAACTCTTGATGTAGACAATTATAATAAGGTTGTTTGGGTCGCAGACGGTGTTGAGATTGCCGAAGGAACATCAATTGACATAGATGACTACAGTGATAAGATTTCATGCTATGTTCGTGCATATGTTGTTGGCGACGGCGGTGTCCTTTATGTTCAGCCCTTTACAGTTACTGTTCCAGGTACTCCCATCCTTGAGGATGATGTTGAGCCTGTTTATACATACTCAAACTTCTTCAGAGACCTTGTAACATTCCTTGATAAGTATGTATTTTCAGAACATTCACTCATAAGAGCCGGCTGGAATTTACTTGATTCCGACTGGGGCTTTACCGTTGAGGATTTACCCTTTAGCGGCAAATAAACTAAAAATTAACTAATAATATTGAAAATGAGGCTTTCGGGTCTCATTTTCTTTTTAAATTAAAAACAGCGCAGCAGAAAAAACCGCTACGCTGTGAAAGGATTTACTTTTATTTTTTTGCTGCCGTTTTAGCTGGCAGCTCTTTTAATGGTACCAATAAAATAGATAATTAACTCACCATGTCAATATCATCCTCTATGTATTTTTTCATTTCGCTTGCGCCGGTCACAAGGTCGTTGCGCTCGTCATAGTATATCTTCAAAATTTTACTAAGACGCTCTGCTGAGGCTCTGTTGCCGTTTTTTATGGCATTGACATAATCCTGACGGCACTTGGCGATTATTTTATTTTGAGTCTCTATGCAGGTGACATATTGCTCATATAGCTCCTTATAGCTCATCATCAGCCGCACTTCCTTTCATTGCTTCCGAAAAGAATATAATCCACGCTGACCTTAAATGCTACGGCAATTTTTGCTATCTGCGTCGCTGTTGCTTCCGCTTTGCCACATTCGATTTTTTCAATGGCTTTTTCGCTTATGCCTGTCATGTCGCATATGTCTTTGTGTGTCAAAGCCTGAGATATTCGCATTTGTCTTATCCTGTCTGCCGGTGAGTCAGATTTTACGAAGCTGCATAATGCATCCTTGCTTTTGACTATGACCTTTGCACTTTGAGAATAATCGTTTCCATAACGATATTCAATAGCATATTTCAGCTTGTCGTAAATAATGTCGTTGATTTTTTCAATCCTCCTTGAAACTGTTGATTTGTCAATGCCCAGTGCCTGAGCGGTTTGAGTTACCGATTTGCTTTCGTACCAATGAAGTCTGACAATTTCTTTGTCTTTTTCATTTAACTCGGCTTCAATAACCTTTTTAACGAGAGAAATTAATTCTATTTTTCGTTTCCTTAATATAAATTCATCCAAGCTTTCGCTTTGCTTTGACATCCAGCTATCATACTGCTGACGGGCAGTTACATAGTCAACTTCATCAAAAGATGTGTCTTCTTTCATATGGTATACCTCCGTTATTTATTCATTTGTCCGTCTTTGATGAACAACCGAACAAATGTTCTATATATTATTTTATATTTGAATTTGAATCTTGTCAATAAAAATGAATAATTCTTGAATGTTTAAAGTGATAAAATCCAAATAATTGTAGTCAAGGTGGTATATTTAGTTAAATTTTAAGTTTATTCTGTATAAATGTTTAAGAAAGAAGAAAATGTACTTGCTTTTTTTATCCTAATGGTATAAAATAGTGAGTGCAAAATTTTTACTATTTTTAGAAAAGGATGAAAACTCATGGCAAAACAGGAAAAGACAGCCGCCGAGCTTTATCGTGAAGAAAGAAAAGCACGTATTGCTAAGGCAGCTAAAAAGAATGCGAAAAAATCACATCGCGTAACATTATCCAAAAAGGGCAAAATCGCTATTGCGGTTGTACTTGTAGTCGCTTTAGTTGCAGGTATCGGTGCATTTGCGGTTAGCAACTCAGGCGTTTTAGAGAGAAATAAGACAGCCTTCTATGTTGGTGATATGAAAATATCAGCACCCGAATACGGATATTATTACAACAGCATTTTTTCAAATTATTTCAACTATTCTTATCAATATGATACCTATTATGGTAGCGGTATGGGTAAGCTTTATACAGGCTACGATTACACAATTGCACCTGACCAGCAGGATTACACAGGTGAGATCGAGGGCGTTGAGGAGCCTAAGTTCACTGATTTCTTTGAGTACAGCGCAAAAGACAGCATTAAGTACATCAAAGCAAGCGTGTTATATGCTAAAGAAAACGGCATTGAGCTTGACGAGAGCGATTTAGCAAGCGTTGATGCTAATATTGAGGAGCTTAAGACAACAGCTTCAAACAATAACTACTCTATTTCCGCATACCTTCGTGCTTATTATGGCAAGGGCATGACTCTTGACCTTCTTCGTACAATTTGCGAGGAGCAAGCTATTGCAACAAAGGTTCAGTCACTTAAGACCGAGGAGTTCGGTGCTTCCTATTCTGAGAAGGAAATCGAAAAGGAATATAAGGATAATCTTACAACCTATGGTGTTACAACACTTCGTCTTTATGAGGTTGTTGCTGAAACAGTTGAGGTTCCCGCTAAGGAAGAAGGCGAGGAGGCAACAAAAGAGGTTACAGATGAGACAATGGCAGCAGCTAAGCAAAAGGCTGAGTCATTCGCTTCCAAGGTTTCCACACCCGATAACTTTAAGTCAACAGCTGCCGAGTACGAAAAGCTTGCAGGCAACAAGGACTATAAGGAAATGGCAACAGACGACAGCAAGACTATTGTTAAGGACACAACATATGACGACCTTTCAAATGACTCATCAGACGAGAAGTTCCTCAAGTGGGCATTTGACGAGGGTACTAAGGTTGGTGACACCTATGTCGTTGAAAACGATGGCACAGGCTACAGCGTATATATGATGGAGTCTCCTGTTCATAAGACAGCCGACAGCCTCACTTATGATGTAAGACACATTCTTGTTCAGTTCCCTGAGGATGACGATGCAGATGCAGCTGATGATGACACCGACACAACTGAGGCTGCTGACACAACTAAGAAGGCTAAAGAGGAAAAGAAGGAAGATGTTGATGTTACACTTCTTGACCCATCAAAGTATAGCGTAACAGTTGACATTGATGTTGACCTTGATAAGACAGGCGACAAGGCTCTTTACAAGCAGGCACAGGATATCCTTGAGACATATCTCGAAGGTGACAAGACTGAGGAAGCTTTCGCAGAGCTCGCTAAGGAGCACTCAGCTGACGGCAACGCAGCTCAGGGTGGTATCTATGAGGATGTAACCTTAGGCTACATGGTATCCGAGTTTGAGGATTGGGCTTTAGCTGACGGCAGAGAGTATGGCGATGTTGGTATCGTTGAAACTCAATTCGGCTATCACATTATGTACTTCATTGGTACTGAAACCACAACTTGGGAAGACACAATCAGAAACGACATGGGCTCAGCTGACTTTGACAAGTTTGCCGAGGAGCTTGAAGATGGCGACAATGTTGCTATCGACGGCATCGTTGAGGAGTCAATGGCAAGCGTTGAGGAGTTTGTTGTTAAGCTCGCTAAGCAGCAGATTAGATCAATTAACAGCGCAGCAAGCAGTTCTTCAGCTTATTAATTAATATAAAAATTAAGGGTTTCTTCATGACTTATTTGAAGAAGCCCTTTTTGTGAAATTCCTGTGAAAAAAGAGTAATAAATTTTTACAGCGTTTGACAAGGGTATATATATTATGCTATAATTAAAATTCAAACGGCAATAAACGATTATAGCTTTGGCAGGTGAATTTTTGTGAATTTAACAGCTGGTGACAGAATAGAGCCTTTGGGCGACAATATGAGCATAATTGTCTCTGATGAGCACACCTTTGGCACTGATGCGGTTTTATTGGCAAATTTTGCAGCCATTCGCCGCAAGGATGTTGCCTGTGATATGGGCACAGGCTGTGGAATAATTCCACTTATATGGTGCAAGGGTGAAACTAAGGAAATATATGCCTTGGACATTCAAAGTAAGGCCATCGAACAGCTTAATAATTCACTGGAGCTAAATGATATTGTGGGCAGAATCAAAGCTATTAATTGTGATATTCGCTCTTTAAAGGGTGTGCTCACACCGGGGAGCTTTGATCTTGTGACAATGAACCCTCCCTATAAGCCTGTTGGCACGGGAATAGAAAGTGTGCTGCCTGCCCATCGCATTGCACGCCATGAAGTCACCTGTAATATAGATGACGCTGTTTCGGCGGCGGCGAGACTGCTTAAATTTGGCGGCAGGTTTTGTATGTGTCACAGACCGGAGCGTCTTTGCGATATAATCTGCTCAATGCGTCAAGGCGGCATTGAGGTCAAGAGAATTAGATTTGTCGTGGAAAGAAAAGGCAAGCAGCCTTGGCTTGTCCTTGTGGAAGGCAAGCGTGGCAGCAAAAGCGGTGTCACAATTGAAAAGGAGCTTATAATGAAGGATGATAATGGAAACAACACTTCTGAGTTCCGTGAAATGTTTGGTGACTATATGAATGGCCATCAATAAACTCGTGAAAGGGATGCTAATATGGCAGGAATTTTATATGTTGTGGGTACCCCTATAGGAAACCTTGGTGATATGTCACCCAGAGCAGTCGAGACCCTCAACGAGGTTGATTTTATTGCGGCAGAGGACACGAGAGTGACCCTAAAGCTTCTTAACCACTTTGAAATAAAAAAGCCTATGATAAGCTATTTTGAGCACAATAGGCGAGCTAAAGGCGAGATAATCGTTGATAGGATTTTGCAAGGGGAGAGCTGTGCTCTTGTGACAGACGCAGGTATGCCGGCTGTGTCCGACCCGGGCGAGGACTTAGTCAGGCTTTGCCACGAAAACTCCATAACTGTGTCCGCTGTTCCAGGGCCTACTGCCTTTGCTACGGCAGTCGCTTTGTCTGGTATGAGCGTTGGCAGATTTACCTTTGAGGGCTTTTTGAGCATGAACAAGACCTCACGCCGTGAGCATTTAGAGTCCATTAAGGACGAAAAGCGCACTATGGTCTTTTATGAAGCACCTCATAAGCTGTCTAACACTCTTAAAGATTTATATGAGTGCTTAGGTGATAGAGACCTTGCCATTGTACGCGAGATAACTAAGGTGCATGAGCAGGTGATACGCACCACCCTTTGTCAGGCGGCGCATCAATATAGCGAGGAAAGCCTAAAGGGTGAGATAGTTCTTGTCATTTCAGGCAAGGCTGATACCGTTGAGGATGCCTTTAAGCTGCCGGACGCTGTTGCTCTTGCGAGGACATATGTCAGCGAGGGCATGGGAATCAGTGCTGCCGCAAAGCAGGCGGCAAAACAGACGGGCATAAAAAAGGGCGACATATATAAACAGTTGCAGGAGGAAGAATAATGCAGTGGCTTTCACAATACGGTTATCTTATAGCAGTTTTTGTAGTAGTGCTCATAGCCTTTGTCTTTGTTTTTATGAAAGCTGTTGAAGCCTACTCAAAGCACAATAAAACCTATAAAAATCAGGAAAACGAGCTTAAAAGATTGACGGCTCTTAAAAATAAGTATAAAGATGCTTCTAATGAGGATTTAGCCACCTTCGATGAAAATGAAATCCTTGAAGGTGTAGCATTAGTTTATCAGGTTGCATTGCAAAAATGTGACGATATGGAAAAGGCATTTTTAAGCTTAAATAAAAAAATGCAATATGTTTACACCCTTGATGTTTTTGTTCAGGACGCATCAGTTGGGGAGTTCTTCTCTCAAAACAGCGACATTCTCACATCGATAATCTGTGACGCTCTCAACGCAATCGGAATGAAGGACTTTTCAAATGATGTTTTTCAAGTTGCAAAGATGTATGACAACAGCAATGAGGATGTGTCTTTTAGTAAGGTAGCCATTGAGGATTTTGATAAAAAAATGCAACAAGGCGATTTTTTAACTAAAATAAAGCTTAATGGCGCAAAATATATTAAAGAAAATTTCGACGAATTAAAAAATTTACCGTTTACCATTTGACTTATACGCTTTTTTATGTATAATAGGTCTGTATATTATTGAATCAGGAGGCGACACCTTTTGCGAAAAATAGTTGTAATATTTTTAGCTCTTGCAATTGTGACCGTGCTTTTTGCCGCTTGCGGTGGCAACACGGATCCGACCACAACGCAACCCATTGCTACAGGTAATGTGTCTACAACTCTGCCGAGTACGACTCAGACACAGGCAGTGTCATATATTCTTACAACAAGCCCCAGCAAAACAGTTCCTTGGATGGACACAACAAGATTTGAAGCTTCTGATGTGACGACAGATTATAATGTTGTAATTCCTTCAGATGTTGTTCCCACTCCGAATGTAAATATCTCAACCACAGGCTCATCACTGCCTATATCAGTGCCTTCGAGTGCTCAGCCGTCAACGACTTGGTTTAATGACACCACTACGACTCAAAAGCCAACATCAACCACTAAGCCGACGACTACTAAGCCCACAACAACAAAGGCACCCGAGAAGTTTGCAACAGCCTTGGTTGTTGACTCTGAGGCATATGACAGCAACACAGGAAAGCTCTATCTTTCTATTAGCCCAAACTCATGGAGCAGTGATATTAAGGCAAACACTACGAGTATACCTATCCGCATTGACGGTGTTGAGGCCGACAGTAAGGTGTCATGTAGTGTCACAGCAGGCAAAAACGCTGACGGTATGCAGGAAATTATTATCGACCTTTCAAGTCAATCTGTTTCCTCAGGCAGCACTGTTACCTTTACTATACCATCGAGCTTCCTTGTCTCTAAGGCCGGCACTCAATACAATTCCGCTTATTCATCGAGCGTGTCATTTTAATTAAAAAATTTGCAGGTTGCTTTTTAAAAAGTGACCTGCTGATTTTTTTGCCGTCATTTTGTCAAAGCTAATATGGGAGTTGATTTTATATGACGGAGAAAATACGCCTTAAAGGAAGAAGCCTTTTAATCGGTGCAGTTCCACTGAGCTGTCTTAGTGTGTCAGTGCTCATTATGATGATAGTGGCACTGTCTCTTTTACCCTTAGTTTATATTAATCTTTTGCTGCCATATTTAAATAGTACCTTGCCAAAATATTCTAAATATATTAGTGCAATTGTCGCAGTCTTAATATCTTTATTGATTTACATTTTTGTCTCATCTCTTAAGACGGGCTGCAACAGATATATGCTTAAAAAAGCCCAGGGTATTCACGCCGACACAAAGGATATATTTTTTTATTTTAAAGGGAAAAGCTTCTTTTCTTTAGCCTTCTTTTCTTTTCGCTTGTTTTGGGTTAAGGCTTTAATTTTCACTTTATTTAATATCCCGTCCATTCTTTGCCTTGCCCTTCTTCTTGCCTTTAGTACCCACGCTTTTTCGGCGGCGGTGAGCTTAATATTGGCAATAGGCTTTGCCGCGTTCACATTAAATGGAGTGAGATTTTATAAAAAGCTAACCTCGACCTTATTTTTGGCTGAGTATTATTTTATAAAGGGAGAGTATATTAATTTTCGCCATTTGCTGTCCTCATCGCAAAGCGCCATGAAGGGAAAGTCGGCAGAGCTTTTAAGGCTTAAAGGCAGCTTTCTCGGCTGGATTTTTTCCTGCGCCTTTATTTTGCCCATAGGCTATGTTTGGGGCTATTATAATCAAACACTTGCCGCCTATGCCAATGAAATAATGAAGTTGCAATAAAAGATAATTTGTGGTAAAATAAGCTCAATATTTTTTGGAGGTTGAGCCGTGAAAGAGCTTATTAATATTACATCTGTGTGGGATAGCCTGAAAAAAACTGAAAAGCCTATTTTGCTTTATGGAATGGGTAACGGTGCGGACATGATAATTAAGGTGCTAAATAGCTTTGACATTCCATGGCAAGACACCTTCGCAAGTGACGGCTTTGTCAGAGGTCACAGCTTTCATGGCAAGAGAGTCTTATCCTTTAGTGAAGCTAAGGAAAAATATGGCGACTTCGTTATTGTCATGACCTTTGCTGTCCACGATGAGAAGACAATGAATTTTGTAAAAGAGCTGTCAAATAGCTATGAGCTTTATTCACCCACTGTCAGTGTTGTTGACGGTACTCCTTTTACCTTTGACTTTTATAAGGAGAATGAAGCTGATTTTAAAAGGGCTTATGATATGCTATATGACGAGGAAAGTAAAGAAGCGTATTTAAATGTCTTAAAATATAAAATCAGCGGAAAAACTCAATATCTATTTAAGGCTCACAGTGAAAAGATGAAAGTTTACAGCGAGATATTGCACCTTAGTGAAAATGAAGTCATTGCAGACTTAGGCGCATATGATGGTGACACTATAAGAGAGTTCACCTGTGAGACTTGCGGCAAATATAAAAAAATAATAGCCCTTGAGCCGGACAGCAAAAACTTTAGAAAGCTATGTGAAAAAACAGAAGCTATGGCTAATATCCAAAGGCTTAATATTGGCGCTTGGGATAAAAAGGAAACTGTCCTTTTTGCCAAAAAGGGTGGCAGAAACTCAAGAAGTGAGGACGGGGGAGTGCCGGTTCGGTTTGACAGTGTGGATAATCTTATTAATGATGAAATTACCCTTTTGAAAATGGATATTGAGGGAGCTGAATTAAGAGCACTCGGCGGAAGTGAAAACACAATTAAAAGATATCTTCCAAAGCTATATGTGTGTGCTTATCACAGAAACGAGGATATGTTTGCTCTCTTGTTTAAAATCAAGGAGCTTTGCGGTGATTATAAGGTATATTTCAGGCAGCACCCATACTTGCCTGCTTGGGAGAGTAATTTTTACGCCGTCATAGACTCGGCTAATGTAAAAAAATAACAAAAAAATCTTTCAAGTGACATGAAATTATTATTAAAATACCATTGCAATCTTTAAAGCAATGAATTATAATATTTCCATGCTCACTGTCATAGGATGGCAGAAAGAGTCTAATGTCAGTTAATTTTTATAGCGTAAGGAGCTGTTGAAAATGAAGGTACTCTACACAGGTAAAACAAAGAATGTTCTTCTTGACGAAGAAAAAAACATCGTAAATCTGTTCTTTAAGGATAGCGCAACAGGCGAAAACGGTGTATTTGATCCCGGCTCAAACTCTGTCGGTGGTAGCGTTGAGGGTAAGGGCAAAATCGGTCTTGCTATTTCAAAGTATTTCTTTGAGCTTATGGAAAAGAACGGTATCCCAACTCACTATATCGACTCAGACATTGACAAAGGTCTTATGCAGGTTCGCAACCTTACTGTTCCGAAGCTTGAGTTTGTGCTTCGTTATTTCACAGCAGGCAGCATGTGCCGCCGCTTCACCTTAGATGAGGGCATTCCCTTTGACCCTGTTTACACTGAGGTTACACTTAAAGATGACATTCAAGGCGATCCTCTCATTAGTGAGCGTATTTGCATTATGAAGGGTCTTCTCAAAGAGGGTCAATACGATGAGGCACTTGACATTCTCGTTCGTGTTGGTGAGGTTCTTAAAAAGGAGCTTGCTCAATTAGGCCTTACACTTATCGACTTCAAAATTGAGGTTGGCTATGATGAAAATGGCAAGATGTATGTTGCTGATGAAATCACACCTGACATTTGGAGAGTCCGTGACGAAAACGGCAATATCCCAAATCAGATTGACTGTGCTAAGATGCTTCTTGAAAAAATGGGTCTGTAATCAGAACTCATGAAAGAGCTGCTTATAATCAGCTTTTACATATTTTTTCTCAGTTAATTGCAATTTTTCACTTAACAAATTACGGACGAAGCAAACCGGCAGAGCATGGTTTATCCTGTCGGGGGGAGAGCTAAGCTTTAAGCTTGGCACTTTGCTTCGTCCTTTCTGTACCTTTATTGACATTACAGCACTTATAAATTTTGCAATATTATTTTTTGGACGGGATGAAATGAAAAACTTACTAAAATATATAAAGGAATACCGTGTCCAGGCTATTTTAGGCCCATTGTTTAAGCTCACTGAGGCACTTTTTGAGCTTTTTGTACCATTGCTCGTAGCGGATATAATTGACAATGGCATTGGCAGCGGTAACAAGCATTTAATTTATACCCACGGTTTATTGATGATAGCCTTGGGTGTTATTGGCTTTGTATGCGCCATCACAGCCCAATATTTTGCGGCTAAGGCTTCTGTTGGCTTTGCGGCAAATTTGCGCTCGGCACTTTATCGCAAGGTCAGCTCCTCGAGCTATACAGACCTTGACCGCATAGGTACTTCCACGCTTATGACACGTATGACAGGTGATGTTAACCAAATTCAAACCTGCGTCAATTTAGCCTTAAGATTGCTCCTTAGATCTCCCTTTATCGTCTTTGGTGCAATGATAATGGCCTTCACTGTTGATGTGAAGTCTGCACTTATATTTGTTGTTGCCATTCCAATACTTTCGGCAATCGTTGCTGTTATTATGAAGGTCACAGTACCTTTATATAAAAAAGCACAAAAGCAGCTTGACAGACTTTCACTTTCCACTCGTGAGTCACTCAAAGGCGTTAGAGTTATAAGAGCCTTTAGAAAAGAGCAGGACGAGATAGAGCAGTTTAATTCGACTAATGACTCGCTCACTGCCTTGCAGCTTTTTGCCGGCAAAATCTCCGCATTAATGAACCCCATGACATATATCGTTGTAAACGCTGCTGTTATTGCAATAGTCTACCTTGGAGGTCAGCGTGTTTACACAGGCAATTTAACCTCCGGTCAGGTTATAGCATTATATAACTATATGTCACAGATTTTAGTGGAGCTGATAAAGCTCGCCAACATGATAATAACTATCAACAAAGCTTTGGCATCTGCTTCAAGAGTTGACGCAGTGCTTTCGGGTGAGAGCTTTAGTGAGAGTACCACAGACAAAAATATAACCTTTAATAAGGACGCTGCCGTTGAGTTTAAAAATGTCTCATTTAAATATGACGGAGCAGGCGAAGACTCCTTAACCGACATAAACCTCTGTGTCAATAAGGGCGAGAGAATAGGCATTATCGGCGCAACAGGCTCAGGTAAATCCACCTTCGTAAACCTTATACCCCATTTATACGGTGCTACAAAGGGTGGTGTTGCCGTTAATGGTTGCGATGTTAAGGGGTACAGCGATGAACAGCTGCGTAAAAAAATTGGCATTGTCCCGCAAAAATCAGTGCTCTTTAAAGGCAGCATAAGAGATAATCTTTTACTCGGTGGCAAAAAGGCAAGTGATGCTGAGCTTTTGGCAGCAGTGACAGCTGCACAGGCAGCAGACACAGTCGAATCAAAGGGCGGCCTTGACGGTGAGATAGAGCAAAACGGCCGTAATTTGTCCGGCGGTCAAAGGCAAAGACTTTGCATTGCCCGTGCCTTAGTCGGTGAGCCTGAGATACTTATTTTAGATGACAGTGCTTCAGCTCTTGACTTTGCGACTGAGGCGGCTTTAAGAAAGGCAATAGCAAAGCTTTCTTATAAGCCTACTGTATTCACAGTGTCACAAAGAGTCTCATCTGTTATGAGCTGCGACAGAGTAATAGTCCTTGATGACGGCAATATTGCCGGCATAGGTACGCATAAGGAGCTTTTGTCTTCGTGCCCTGTTTATGCCGATATATGTGCAACTCAGCTTGATAAGGAGGAAATGTAATGAAAAATATTGAAACCTTAAAAAAGCTTATTAAGATGTTAGGCAGTCAATTTGGTCTGTTTGTATTTTCTCTAATTTTAGCTGTTATAACAACTGCATTTACTCTTTATATTCCCATACTTTTCGGTGATGCGATTAACTGCATTGTCGGTGTGGGAGATGTTGACTTTGACAGTATAAAAATCATCGCAATTAAAATGGCAATTGCTATTGCTGCCGCCGCCTTTTCACAGTGGCTTATGAGTATATGCAATAACCGTTTAAGCTACAATCTTATTCACGAAGTTCGCAGCAAAGCCTTTGATAAGCTGCAAAAGCTTCCCCTGTCATATATTGACACACACCCTTACGGTGACACTGTCAGCAGGATAATAACTGACACCGATACCCTCGCAGACGGTCTTTTAATGGGCTTTTCCCAGCTTTTTACCGGTGTTATAACTGTCATAGGCACTGTTATTTTAATGTTTGGTATTAACTGGAAAATCTCTTTAGTAGTTATTGTTTTGACTCCCGTTTCCCTTTTAGTCGCTAAGTTTATTGCGAGTCGTACCTATAGTATGTTTAATTTGCAATCTGAGACACGAGGTGAGCAAACCTCATTTATTGAGGAGACTGTTGGCAATCAAAAGGTGGTTCAGGCCTTTTGTCATCAAGAGCAGGCCTGCGAAAAGTTTGACGAAATAAACGAGAGACTTAAAAGCTGTTCTCTCAGAGCTATATTTTTCTCGTCTATGGTCAACCCATCAACAAGAATCATTAACTCAGTTATATATGCCGTTGTCTGCCTTTTAGGTGCTTTAACCGTAGTCTCATCTAATGGTGTACTTCTCAGCGTTGGTGCTTTATCGGCACTGCTTAGCTACGCAGGTCAATATGCGAAGCCCTTTAATGAAATATCAGGTGTGCTCACTGAGCTGTCATCAGCCTTAGCCGGTGCAAACCGTGTCTTTGAGATAATAGAGCAGGAGGCTGAAGTATCAACTGACTCGTTACCTGAAATGCCCCACGCTAAGGGCGATGTCTCATTAAACAATGTGAAGTTCTCTTATGTGCCCGAAAAGCCCCTTATTAACGGCATAAGCCTTAACTTTAAAAGTGGCGAGCAAATTGCCATTGTTGGCCCTACAGGGTGCGGAAAGACCACTTTAATCAATCTTCTTATGCGCTTTTATGATGTCAATAGCGGCAGCATCACCGTTGACGGTACCGATATAAGAGATGTGACAAGACAAAGCCTTCGTAAAAATTATGGCATGGTGCTACAGGAAACATGGCTTAAAGCCGGCACTGTCAGAGAAAATATCACTATGGGCAACCCCGATGCCACTGACGAGGAGATTTTAGCTGCGGCAAAATCTACCCATGCACACAGCTTTATTAAGCGACTGCCACAGGGCTACGACACTGTTTTAGGCGAGGATGGGGGTAGCTTATCCGAGGGTCAAAAGCAGCTGCTTTGCATCACGAGAATCATGCTTTGTCTGCCACCAATGCTGATTTTAGACGAGGCTACTTCATCAATTGATGTTAAGACGGAGCTTCATATTCAGCACGCATTTAGCAGACTCATGAAGGGCAGAACGAGCTTTGTAGTGGCTCATCGTCTTTCCACGATAAAACACTCCGATGTGATTTTAGTTATGAAGGACGGCAACATTATTGAGCATGGAAGCCACTCAGAGCTATTAAAGCAAAAGGGCTTTTATTACGAATTATACAACAGCCAATTTGCGTCATAAAAATAAGCGAGACTCATTTTTTGGGGTCTCGCTTATTATTTAAGGTTTTTATTCTGTGAACTCTGCCGACCACTTAAAGATAAATTCTTCGTTTTCTCTAAGCTCAATTATTCCGTCCTTTTTCGTAAAATTCTCTTTCTTTTCAGCGGAGTCGTTCACGCCAAACCATGGCTCAATGCAAACATAGCTTGCACCCGGCTTAGCCCAAATGCCAAGATAAGGCGCACCGCCAAGGTTAAATTTGATTTTTCTGTTGCTGCTTTCACTAACCAATGTGACATACTCAGATTTAAAACCGGAGAGAATAAGAGCGTCCTCATTAAAGATATCCTTAGTTATTGTTATTGTGCCATTGTCCTGTGGGAAGTCAAATTTGCCCGGCAGACGAAGGGACTTAACAAGGTCGATTTTTTCGGTTTGGAGCTTTTCGTTTTCCATAAAGGTCAGCTTGTCACCGATTTCACAATTAAATGCCGGGTGAGCGCCAATAGAAAAATACATATTGCCTTTAGTTTTATTTTTAATATGGTGGCTGACTTCAAGTGTCTTTTCGTTAAGAGTGTAGGTCACTATCAGCTCAAAGGAAAAGGGGTACATGGAATGAGTCTTATCATTATCTGTGAGCTTAAATGACATAGAGCTGCCATTTTCCTCAATAAACTCCCAGGGAAGTCTTCTGCCAAAGCCGTGCTTTTCCAAAGTGTATTCCTTGTTTTCGTAAGTAAATTTATCCTCAATGAGTCTTCCGATTATTGGGAAAAGAATAGGTGCTTGACCTGACCAAACCTCAGGGTCACCTTGCCACATAAACTCATATCCGGTGTTTTTTGATTTAATGCTTGCAATTTCACAGCCAAAGCTTTTGACTGACAGCTTTAGATATTCGTTTTCAATTGAGTGTATCATGGTAATTTCCTCCTTTAGTGTTTACTATATTTTACTATAAAAAGTCAATAATAGCAAGCTCATTGGATTTTTTTAACAAAATAACAGGCTAATTTTCATTTAAAACACCGATTGCAATATTGAACATATAGTGTTATACTTATGGAATAAATTAGACTAAGGAGCTTTATTATGGAAAACACAAAAACAAGTCTTAATCAACAAGACGTAAAGCACGTCAAAATGAAGGAAATGATACTTTATCTCATTGGTGCATTCTTTTACACAATGATGACAGGTATGGTCGGCTCTTACAGAAACGCATATCTTGTCAATGTTTTGAGACTCAATGAAAATCAGGCATCACTTTTTAATGTCATGGTTCTTATTATTCCCTTCGTTCTCAACTTTTTCATCTCAATGTATATTGATGGCAGAAAAATGGGCAAGCATGGTAAGTTTAAGCCAATAGTTATGGCTATTGCTATTCCTATGGCTGTGCTGCTTATGCTCTCTTTCTGGACTCCACCTGCATTCACGGGCACACTTCTTATGATTTATGTTGTTACCGTTGGCGTTCTTTGGGGCGTAATTTGCAACTTTGGTAACTCAATTAACATGGTGGCAAATGTTATGACACCAAACCTTAAGGAGCGTGACAATCTTCTTTCCTTTAGAAGCATTTGCACAGCTGTTGGTAACTCAGCACCCCTCGTTGTTGTTCTCGTTATCGGTCTTATCTGGAAGGATAACGAAGGCTTGCAATATATCATTGGCGCAGGTCTTTGCGCCGCTGTCGGTGTTATTACAATGCTTCTCGGCATGAGCGCTGTCACAGAGAGAGTTTCCTATTCAGAGGAAAAGAAAAATCCTATTTCTGGCTTTGGCGACATTCTCAAAAACAAATACGCATGGGTTATCATTATCTCCGAGTTCCTCAAGAGCTTTAGAGGCATAGCAAACTACATGGGCGTATTCCTTGCAGCTGCACTTTTAGGCTCAACCTCCAAGTTCCTGCTTTTCGGCCTTCCCACAGGTATAGGCACTGCTGTAGGTATGCTTGTAATTAAGTTCCTGCTTAATAAATTTAACGCTAAGGTGCTTTATATTGCAAGTGGCGTTTACTCAATCATTGTTAACACCTGCGCTTTCGGTGTAGGCTATATGTATTTTAAGAATCCCAGCTCTGTTTATCAGATTATGTTTATTGTCTTCCTTTTCCTTATTGGCCTTCAATTTGGTGCATCTAACCTTCTTCCTTCCATGTTCCAGGCAGATGTCCTTGAGGTTATTGAGGTTGAGACAGGCAAGAGACTTGACGCTTCACTTCCCTTTGTTATTTCTATTGGTACTCTTATCAGTAGCTCAATCGCTCAATATCTTGCTCCCCAGGTTCTCATTGGCGAAAACTCAATTATCCAATATGTTCAGCCAACAGACCTTGACCCAAATCCGGAGCAGAGCATTAGGACAAAGATAATGATGCTTTTCTTCTACACAATCGTTCACGGCATTATGATGTTCCTTGCAGGCGTACCCTTCTTCTTCTATAAGCTTACAGGCAAAACTAAGGACGAGTACCACAACAAGGTTCTTGAAATTAGAGAAAAAAATAAATAATCAAAGGTTGAATTTAAATGGATATTATATGTAAAGACAGGGTGTTTGTCCTTGAAACAAAAAACACCCACTATGTTATGGCTGTTAACCCTTTAGGTACTCTTGAGCATGTTCATTGGGGCAAAAAATGCTGTGTAAATGACTACGCTTCATTATTTTCACCCGATGAGAGAAACTCCAATTACTCTGTAGCCGATTATGGCAAAACGGAGTACCTTTCCTATGGTGGTACCGTTTACAGAGTACCTGCACTTATGGCAACTCACAGTGATAGCTGCCGTGAAACAGTGCTCACCTATGACAGCTGTAAAATCACAAATGATGAGGATTATAAGCTTTTAGAGATTACCCTCATCGATAAGCCCTATGACCTTAAGGTGACACTTTGCTATAAGCTGAGAGAAAACACCGATGTCATTGAAAGGTACACAAAAATATATAATGGCAGCGACAATGAGGTGATACTCAATAAGGTGTCCTCTGGTGAATTTAATTTCCCATCTAAGAGACCTTATACCTCAATTAATGCTAACGGCTCATGGGCTTCGGAGTTTAGATTAGAGGAAACTTTAATTAAAAACGGCACTTTATGCTATGAGGGCAGAAAGGGCGGCAGCGACCACACAATTTCGCCTTATTTCCTTTTGTCACAAAATGCCGATGAAAAGCAGGGAGATGTTTACTTTGGCGCATTGGCATGGAATGGCAACTTCAAAGCTGAAGTAAACAGAGACTTTTGTGGTACAACAAGGGCAGTCATAGGAATAAACGACTTCGATTTTTCCTATACACTTCACTCAAATGAGGAGTTTATTACACCATCTGTTTATTGCGGCTATACCTTTGGCTTTGGTGAAATGAGCAATCAAATGAACGAATTTGCTGTAAAATACATTTTGCCAAAGAGCTTTGCCAATAAGCCTTTGCCCGTGCTTTATAACAGCTGGGAGGCCACCATGTTTGATGTGAGCTGCGAAGGACAGCAAAAGCTCGCTGAAATGGCCGCTTCCTTGGGCTGTGAGCTATTTGTTATGGACGACGGCTGGTTTGGTCAAAGAAAGGATGATTATGCCGGTCTTGGCGACTGGTATGTCAATGACAAAAAATTCCCTGAGGGCTTAAAACCCCTTATTGATAAAGTAAAAAGCCTTGGTATGGGCTTTGGCTTGTGGTTTGAGCCTGAAATGGTAAACCCTGACTCAGACCTATATAGACTTCATCCGGACTGGACATATCATTATGATACGAGAGAGCCTTCTCTTCTTCGCAATCAGCTTGTGCTCAATATCACAAAGCCTGAGGTCAAGCAATATGTCTTTGATGTTATGGACAAAATGCTTTCTCAATATGATATTAGCTATATTAAGTGGGATATGAACAGAGCCTTTTCCGAAACAGGCTGCGAAAACCTTGATAACCCACAGGAGCTGTGGTATCGTCACACTATTGCTGTGTACGAAATTGCCGACAGACTTAAAGCAAAGCATCCGTCCTTGCAGCTTGAGTGCTGCGCTTCCGGTGGCGGTAGAGTTAATTTTGGCGCACTGTCTCATTTTGATATGGTGTGGACAAGTGACAACACCGACCCTGTTGACAGATTGGAAATTCAGCATGGCTACTCTATGCTTTATCCCATAAAATGTATGAGAGCATGGGTAACTGACACAAACAGACATTCAAGACCTAATGATTTTGATTTTAGATTTAATGTTGCCATGCAAGGCTCACTTTCCATTGGCGGTGACCTTACAAAGTATAGTGAGCAGGAGCTTGATATCCACAAAAAATATATTTCCCTTTATAAGGAAATTCGAGAAACTGTTCAGTTTGGCTCTTTCTATCGTTTAGCAAACTTTAAGCTTGACGGCATATATGCCACAGAGTATGTCTATGGTGACGAGGCAGTTACCTTCATTTGCAAGAGTGTAAACACCTTCTTCAATGAAAAGTATCATCACTTGACCTTTGACGGATTAGACCCACAGGCACAATATAAGTTTAACCTAAACGGTGAAGATGTTGTCTTTGGCGGTGCATATCTTATGAATGTGGGCATCGACTTTGAAATGAGTGGAACCTTATCCTCTTGGATAATCAGAATGAAAAAAGTATAAAATTACAGCGGTCAGTTTGTTTCTGACCGCTGATAATTTTTTAGCTTACCACATTGACCGGCTTACCGTTAATGAAGCCCTCAATGTTATTTTTAAATATATTCATTAATCTGCTTCTTGCCTCAAAGCTTGCCCAGGCTATGTGGGGAGTAATAAGACATTTATCACATGACAGCAGGGGATTATCCTGCTTTGCAGGCTCGCTTGAAAGCACATCAACGCCGGCGCCTGCGATTATACCATTGTCAAGAGCCTTTTTTAAGTCGGCCTCATTGATAACAGGCCCTCTTGATGTGTTAATAAGCAGGGCAGTGCTTTTCATCTCACTTAAAAATGCGTAGTCAACAAGATTTTCCGTCTGCTTAGTTAATGGGCAATGAAGGGAAATAATATCCGACTTCTTTTTTACTTCGTCCATTGACACAAAATCCACATTGCCAAAGCCATTATAGCTTCTTGTGTTAGGGGAGTAGGCAATGACCTTCATGCCAAAGGCATTTGCGATTTGCGCCACTGCGCTGCCTATTTTGCCAAAGCCCACAATGCCGAGAGTTTTGTTGGCAAGCTCTGTTATAGGTGCTTTCCAATAGCAAAAGTGCTCGCTTTTGCACCAGTCGCCATTTTTAACACTGCTGTTATGAAGTGCCACATGATTTGTCAGCTCTAAAATAAAGGCGAACACAAGCTGTGCGACTCCGTCAGTGCTATAGGCGGGGATATTTGATACCACAATGCCTTTTTTTCTCGCGTACTCAATATCAATGACATTATAGCCTGTTGCAAGAGTGGAGATATATTTGAGCTTTGGGAGCTTTTCCAAGACATCGGCACTTAAAATAGTTTTGTTTGTCACAAGAATATCTGCATCAATACTTCTTTCTATGACTTTATCCTTTGGAGTGATGTCATAAATTTCGTATTCGTCAGTAAATTCCTTAATCCAGTCCCATGAAAGGTCGCCGGGATTTTCTGCGTAAGCGTCTAAAATAACAATCTTCATTTTTTTAACCTCTATCACATATAGATTTCACATTCGTAGTATATCATAAAAGTGAAAAAAAGTCATTATTTTTGTGAAAAAATTAAATAATCCTTTAACGCTTTTGTGTATTATTTGTAAAGTTGTATTTATTCCGAGGAAAATTTTAAAAATCTGTTGACCTTATGATGGATTTGTTATAAAATAGTATCACTTATATTATGCACAAAACTGTTGGGGAGGAGATTGCTTGAATAAGAGTAAAAGCAGGATTTTCATGTTCAACACCATGGCTTTTATTTGCTTTCTCTTAGCTCTTGCGCTTATAGTGCTTTTAAGAGTTTTTAAGCTTGATGCATTCCTTCGCTGGTATGACAGATATAATGACACCTTATTGTCATATGAGATTTGGATGCAAACCTACGGTGCTACATGGATATCCGTTGCCTTTATACTTCTCAATTTCGCTTTAAAGGCTCTTATTCCATGGTTTCCCATTGCCTGCCTTTGCGTTGCAAGCGGTGTGCTTTTTGATTGGTACTATGCCTTATTAATTAACCTTGTTGGCATGGTGATACTTTTCACCATTAAGTTTTTCTGGGGCAAAAAATTTGGCGGTGGCAATGCGGAGAAGATTCTTTCTAAATACGACACTGCACATAGCTTTATTGACAACAGTAAGCTTGGCTCTCGCCTTGTGCTCTTTATTTTAAGGCTTGTGCCATGTATGCCGGTAAATTCGGTGAGTTGCCTTTACGGAACGACGTATATACCCTATTGGCAGTATATACTCATTTCGGTTTTAGGCTTCACATATAAGCTTTTTTCATACACTATAATTGGTCGCAATGTTTTTGACCCTGCTTCGGCAAGCTTCATTGTGCCATTTATACTGCTTTTGATTTTTTCTGGCATGGTGCTGCTTTTCCTAAGTGGCGCACTGGAAATAAGCAGATTGAAAAAGTATAAAACTAAGAAAGGTTGATTAAATGACAGACTTTAAAAAGATAAAAGGGCTTGTTGAAAGCAAAAGTCTGGACGATAGCTTTTCAAAGGTCTATTTAAAGGAAAGCTTTGAAAGTCAATATGGCAGATTTCTTGAGCTGCTGCAAAGCTTTAAGGAGCTTTTTGACAATGAAGAAAAGCGTGAGGTTGAGCTTTTTTCCGCTCCGGGAAGGACAGAAATAGGCGGCAATCACACTGACCATAATCACGGACTTGTTCTTGCAGGTGGCATAAGCCTTGACGCAATTGCAGCTGCATCAAAAAATGACGAGGGTATTATCCGCATTAAATCGGCAGGGTACCCAATGGACACTGTAAAGTGTGATGACCTTGAGGTTAAGCAGCAGGAAAAGGGCAAGAGTCAATCTATTATCAGAGGCATCGTTGCTCGCTTTAAGGAGCTTGGCTATAAGGTTGGCGGCTTTGACGCAGTGACAGCCTCACAGGTGCTCTCCGGTTCCGGACTCTCATCCTCGGCGGCATTTGAGGTGCTCGTGTGCACAATGCTGAACTATCTTTATAACGATGGCAAGGTTGACCCTGTTGAGATTGCAAAAATCTCACAGTATAGCGAAAATGTCTATTTTGGCAAGCCTTGCGGACTTTTGGATCAAATGGCATGTTCAGTTGGCGGCTTCGTTAAAATCGACTTTGCCGATACGAGTAAGCCGATTATTGAGAAGATTGATTTTGACTTTGGCAAATCAGGCTACAGCCTTTGCATTGTTGACACTAAAGGCTCACATTCAGATCTCACTGATGAGTACGCCGCAGTAAGAGCTGAAATGGAAGCTGTCGCTGCCTTCTTTGGCAAAAGCGTTTTAAGAGAGGTTGACAAAAAGGATGTTATTGCAAACGCCGGTGCTATTGCCAAAAGCTTAGGCGAAAGAGCTGTTTTAAGAGCACTTCACTTCTATGGCGAAAATGAAAAGGTGCTTTTACAAGCAGCGGCACTTTCAAGTGGCGACTTCAATGAGTTTATGCAGCTCATAATAGCAAGTGGCAGGTCGTCATATATGTATAACCAAAATGTTTACACTTGCTCATCACCGAAAAATCAGCCCCTTTCATTGGCTCTTTGCGTCAGTGAGCAGATTCTTTCGGGCAAAGGTGCATGGAGAGTCCACGGCGGTGGCTTTGCCGGCACAATTCAGGCTTTCGTGCCGAATGACATGGTAGAGGAGTATACAGGTGCAATGAAGAGTATCTTCGGTGACGATTCCTGTTATGTCCTTGCTATCAGACCCTTCGGCGGCGTTAAAATATATTAAACAACAAGAAAGTAAAGGAGAACTCATCATGAAAAGAGTATTTAACAAAATTACTGTGCTTATTCTCTGCTTGATTACAATTGTTTTCTCCGGCTCAGTGGTTGCCATGGCAGCTGATGAATCCATTGGTGTGGCTTCAAATATCAGCGTTACAAGTGTTGGCGCAACAAGTGTGTCGGTGCAGTGGAGTGCTATTAGCGGTGTAAAGGGCTATGTTCTTTACAGAAAGACAGCTGACAGCGATTGGAAGGAAGTAGACAAGACTTCAGGCACAAGCCTTACTGATAAGAGTGCAAGCGCAGGAACTGTATATTACTATGCTGTTCGTGGCTATACACTTCAAAAGGGTCTTTTCGGCATAGATAAGACTGACCGTGATAAAAACCGTAATTACGGTGATTATTCTGCTGCTGTTAAGGCTATAACAAAGCCTGCTAAGGTAACAGGTCTTAAGACCACCGCACTTAGTGCAACAAGAGCAACCTTAGCATGGAACACAATTGCCGGTGCAAATGCTTATCAGGTTTATATGCTCGATAACGCAACAGGCAAATATAAGAGAATTGCTAACACCGCAAACAACAAATACACAGTTAGAAACCTTAAAGCTTTAACTGAGTATAAATTTAAGGTAAGAGCTTATCATAAGCTTAAAGGCGTTGTTTATGGCGAGTTTTCAGCTGAATTCAGCGTGAAGACAAAGCCGGCAGATGTTGTTGATTTTAGAGTTTCAAAGAGCACAGGCACAGAATATGAGCTGTCTTGGGCAGCTGATGACAGTATTGCAGGCTTCCAGTTAGCTCAATACAACAACGACGAAAAGGAATGGAAGATTATCCTTAACGAGACTAAGGAAACTACATATTCCGTATCAGGTCTTTCATACGGTGGCTATGGCAAATATAAGATTAGAGCCTATGTTCTTGACAATTCAAACAAAAAGGTTTATGGCAATTGGTCAGAGGAGATTGTTGCCGGTACATTGCCAAAGGCTCCGGTTAACTTAAAGCTTGCAGCTAACACCGATAACGGTATTTCCATCACATGGGATTACATGGACGGTGCAGCAGGCTATGAGGTTTACTGCCGTGAAAACGATGGCAACTGGTATTCAGTTGGTATAACACATAACAATCACTTCTCACATCCAAACCTTACTGAAAAGAGAAAGTATGAATATAAGGTTCGTGCTTTTGTAGGCGCAGATGACCATAAGATTTATGGTAACTTCGGTGAAGTAATTTCAATGTCATATACACCTATTGAGATTCCTGATTCACCATACGATCCTTCATGGGATAGCACAGGTATCCTCGGTTATCTTTATGACCCCGATGAGCAGTGCTTCTACACCTCAGACGACCCATGGCAGAGAAACTTCGGTTACAATGAAATTTACGACCAGAGCGCAAGCCTTGTTGCAATTATCATTGAGACTTGCCGCCTTATGTTCCCATATGACAACAAAGACTGGATGATTCAGCTTTGGAAGGGTCAATATGGCTTCGTTCTTTACGGTGCTGAGATTGGTATTTACAATAAGCCCGATAGCAGAGAAATCGAGCACTACGACTGTGCAACTGATGAAGATATGCTTCAAATGGAAATGACTCTTTATGAGAAGAAGACAGAGACTCTCACCGGTATTACATATTGGGATAAGACCTTCTCTCGTCCTTATGAGAGACAGTGGTGGCATACAGGCTTCGTTTGGGGCAATGTTATGACTCGTTATGACAATGACCTTAGACTTTATGCAAGAATCACAATGCGTGACTATGCAATGCTCGCTGAGTGTGAGAAAGCATTTAGAAACGAAGGCTTCGAGAAGCCGGACATCACTAACATCCTTGAGATTGTTAAGAAGGAAGGCAACTACTACTACACCAACGGTCTTGACATTTGCTTCTTCTGGACATAATGAGCTGATGTAAACTAAATAATCTAAGCCCTTGGTAGAAATATCAAGGGCTTTTTGGAGGATAAATATGATTAAAGATTTAAAAAATAACATTTGGTGCCTTAACAATAACGGCTTTGAAAAGGCGGGAGCTGAGGTTGACAGGATAACTAAAATTATTCCCTCACAAAGGCAGCTTGACTTTATGCGGCTGGAATATTATAACTTTATCCACTTTGGCATTAACACCTTTAATAATAGGGAATGGGGTGACGGCAAAGAGGATATAAGCATTTTTAATCCCACTGAGCTTGACACTGACCAGTGGTGCAAGGCGCTCAAGGACACAGGCAGCAAGGGCATTATCATAACCGCAAAGCATCACGATGGCTTTTGTCTTTTTGATAGTAAATATACTGACCACACTGTTATGCACACGCCCTTTGGCAAGGACATAGTAAAAATGCTAAGTGAAAGCTGCAAAAAGTTTGATTTAAAGCTGGGCATATATCTTTCACCGTGGGACAGACATGACAGCAGATATGGTACAGATGAATATAATGACCATTTTGTAAATCAGCTCACTGAGCTTGCTACAAATTACGGTGAGATATTTTGCTTTTGGTTTGACGGAGCTTGCGGTGAAGGCCCAAGCGGCAAAAAGCAGGTTTATGATTGGGATAGATACTACAGTGTAATAAGAGAGCTTCAGCCACAAGCGGTCATATCTATATGCGGCCCCGATGTTAGATGGATAGGCAACGAGGGTGGCAAGGTACGAAAGAGCGAGTGGAGTGTAGTGCCCTATAGCAGCAAGGCTAACGACGATATAATGGCAGCGTCACAGCAGGACGAAAAGCAGGCTGCCGCTTTGGCAAAGGTCGCAGATGTTGACGAGGACTTAGGCTCACGCAGCCTTCTTAAAAAGTATAAGGAGCTTGCCTTTAGACCCGCTGAGGCCGATGTGTCAATTAATCTCGGCTGGTTTTATCACGACAATAAATACTACCGCTTTAAAAGGCAGAGAACGGCTAAGGACTTAGCTAAGATTTATTTTAATAGCGTGGGCGGCAACGCATCTATGCTTTTAAATGTGCCACCCGACAAGACCGGACTTATTAACGACAGAGAGATTAAGACCTTGACTGAGTTTACTCGCCTCATCACTGAGCCGTTTAAAAGGGAAATTAAGGGCTTTGACAGCTTTATGGTGTCTACTGATAACAAAGAGAGAAAAGTGGGCGAAAACACCTTTAAATTTAAAAATAACGATGGTGCAATTAAGATTGCCTTTAAGGGTACTCAGAAGCTTTCAATGATATCCCTTCGTGAAGACCTTAGCTATAGCCAAAGAGTTGAAGCCTTTAAGCTTTATTACAAAAAGGCAAACAGTGGCAAATACCGTCCTTTTTATAGCGGTACTGTTATAGGCTCGAGGAAGCTTATACGCCTCAAGCGCCCCGTGAGCACAGATGAGATTTTAATTGTACCGACACAGTCGAGAAAAAATCCAATGCTGTGTGATGTACACTTTTATGAATAAAATTTAAGATAAAAATACACCCTGCTCAATTAAGAACAGGGTGTATTTTATTAACCTTTAGCTTAACCTAAAAGATTCTTCTTATACATTACATGTGCGCCGAGCATTGAAAGGATAACGCCTATTGGAATAAGCACACCAATGCCGGGATCGTAGAACACAAGAAGCAATGTAATAGCAGCAATTGGGAAAATGGAAATCTTCCAATGCTTTACAAAATATGTTGCTGCAAGTGAGCCGAAGATTGTATATGTAACCTGCTGGAAAGCCGGTGCAAAGGTGTCACTTGCCATAATCTCGGAGAATTGAGGATTAAGTGCGAAAATAATGACGAACACAGCAATAACTAAGGTTGTTGTGATAATTGATGAGCAAATAGCGATTGTGGTGATAACCTCACCCTCCTCAGTGTTTGCCTTAACCTTTGCGTTTTCCATTGCGTTAAGAGCGCATGGCATTTTAAGGTTCATAATGTTACCTGTAACAAAGGAAAGATATGAGCCGCCTGCACCGAGCATAGGGGAGTAAGCGATAACCTCAACGATACCGGTAACAAAGAAAAATGCAATTGAAGCAAGACCCTTGCCGACTATCTCAGCTCTTGGCCAAACATCAAGATGTATGCATATAGCAGCAGGGATGCAAAGGAAGAAAATAAGTGAAACAACACACCAAATTCTGCCCCAGGTATGTACTTTATCCATGTAGGTTTTATTCATGATGATACATCTCCTTTCGATTAATAACGCCACTCAATTGCGGCAATTTCGGGCAAGAATGTGTTAACAAGAACAACGACAACCATAGCAAGAACCATGCTTAATGGCATTGCAAGAGCGTCAATCCAGTTCTTTTTTAACTTCCTGTTTATAAGTGTGAAAATAAGCATAAAGCCAATTGAGGAAACAAGAGCAGTCACTGACAATACACCGGCACCGTCACCGATAATATTCTCTGTTGCTGAGCCTTTACCTGCAAGGCCTCTGCCTATAAATGCAGCGATAAGACCAATAAATGCAGCTGCTGTCATTACATCAACCCATTTGCCGTTTTTAGATGCAACATTTGATACACTCTTTTGAATCTTTTTGAGCACGATAGGAAGTATAACAAGAGGAAGAATACTACCGATTGTCATAACCCATGCAATAGCTGCAAAAATTTCAGGGTCAGTTACGGGCTGTGAGATACCGCCTGAGATGCCTGCTGCCTCTAATGCTGCAATAGCCGCTGTGGTCTCATACTGGATAGCACCGATAACAGTAAGTCTAATCCATGGAAGAACATAGCCGAGAGCGACAGAGAGTGTGATAACAGTTACCGCAATACCGATTGCAGGAGCAATTGAGAAAATTGCACTTGATGTTACCGAGTTTTTAAGCTTGTCTGTTGTCAGTCCTAATTCTTTGCCTCTTGCCCAAGCTCTTTTCATAAAGAACAGTGCTTGCACACAAACGAAAATGATTACGGCGAGAATTAAACAATACATAAAGCTGTCTGATTTGAAGTCCATTTAAAAACCTCCGCTTTCAATTTTTTTAAGGCTTTGTTTTTTCAGCCTTATTTTTATAACATAATATCATTTAAAGGGGAATTAGTCAATAAAATGATTGAAAAAGGGTTAAAATCTTTTCCTTGTTTCTTTTTACTACATAAAATTTTCTAAAATTAAGTAAAATCTGACTTTGTAATTTTAAAAAGAATTAAGGCATATATTTTAGCGGTGATTATTTATGAAAGATGCTGCAAGTAAAAACACAAAAAACGAGGAGAGAAAAAAGGATTACTATACTCCTGTTATGATTTGCCAAATAATAGGCGCAATAATTTTGTTTTTGTTTTATAGCTTTTTTATTTCTTCGTCTGAGAGCAAAAAAGCAGAGCTGCTGTCTTATCTTAACAATGAGCTTTTTGGTACAGATGAAATTGTCTCAACGATTAAAGATTATTTTTCATCTGACAGCTCGTGGCAGGTCTTTGGAAGCTCTGTGACAATACCCTCAACGAAGAGTACGGCAGAAAATGAGACACAGCAGGAGAGTACCACTAAAGAAAAAGAAGTGTCTAATGTCATAGACGAGCTTGATGGTACCGGCGGAGATGACCTTGAAGTATATCAGGCGGCAAAAAACACAAGCTTCGCTGCATTTAAGAGTACCTCTCCGGCTGTAAAGCCCATTGAAAATGGCAGATACACCTCATATTTCGGCTACCGCATTAACCCCATAACAGGCAAATTTTCCTTCCACACCGGCTTAGATATTGGGGCTGCCAAGGGTACTAAAATACGCACCGCCTATTCCGGTACTGTAGCAAAAGTAGGTGAGGATGAGAGAGCAGGCAAATACATCCTTTTAGAGCATGATGAGGGCTTTGAGACATTTTATTGCCATTGCAGCGAGATTTTAGCTCAAAAGGGCGCAGTTATCAGGCAGGGTGAAACTATAGCACTCGTTGGCTCAACGGGCTACTCAACAGGGCCGCATTTGCATTTTGAAATTAGAAAAGACAATATAAGATATAACCCTATTTGCGTTTTGGAAAATGACTATTGATATTAAGGGTACTCAGCTTCGCCTGAATTTTTCCTTTGCCTTGGTGCTGACCTTAATGCTTCTTTTTTGCCGCAGAGATATTGTTATAATGTGTACCTTGGCATCTATACTTCACGAGTGCGGACACATATTTTTTATGCGTATTTTCTATCAAAAAATATTAAGCATTGACTTTGGCGCCTTTGGCATCAGCATAGAAAGAACTGCCGCAGACAATCTATCCTATAAAAAAGAGTGCATTATAGCTCTTGGCGGAATTATAATTAATTTTATACTTGCATTTCTTTGCATAATGTATTATTATCTTATGGGCAGTGTCTTGCCGCTTTACTTTGCCATAATCAATATACTCATTGCACTTTTTAATTGTGTACCAATTGAGGCGCTTGATATGGGAAGGGCACTCACTTGCCTTTTTATGATAAAGCTTGAGCCAATGAGAGCACAAAGAGTGCTGGATATAATTTCCTTTAGCTTTGTCAATATTTTAGCGGTGCTTTGTGTCGTGTACACTGCCGCTTATAATATAAATGTCAGTTTAATTGCGGTGACAGTATATTTATACTTTATCACCTTATTTCAGAAACGGAGTTACAATAAATGATAAGTAAAGAAGTTCAAAAAATTCTTCCTCTTGTTCAAAAGCCGGGACGCTACACCGGTGGCGAGCTAAACAGCGTTGTCAAGGACAAAACAAAGGTTGACCTGCGTTATGCCTTTTGCTTTCCCGACAGCTATGAAATTGGTATGTCACATCTCGGAATAAAGATACTTTATTCCCTGGCAAATGCCCGTGATGATGTTTGGTGCGAGAGAGTTTTTGCGCCTTGGCACGATATGGAAAAGGAAATGAGGCAGAGAAATATTCCACTTTTTGCTCTTGAAAGTGGTGACCCATTAAAAGAGTTTGATATGATAGGCTTCACTCTTCAATATGAGCTGTCATATACCAATGTGCTCAATATGCTTGATTTAGCCGGTATCCCAATTAGAAGCAGTGACAGAGAAGGTCTCACACCTCTTATTGTCGGCGGTGGCCCATGTGCTTGTAATCCTGAGCCAATGGCAGATTTCTTTGACCTGTTTATGTTAGGTGACGGTGAGGATGTGACCAATGAGGTCATAGACTTACTTATCGCTTGCAAAAAAGAAGGAAAAAGCAAAAAGGAATTTTTAATTCGTGCCGCACAAATCGGCGGTGTATATGTTCCGTCTCTTTATGATGTGACATATAACGATGACGGCACTGTAAAGGCAACTGTAGCTAAAGACGGTGCGCCTGAAAAGGTGACAAAGAGAGTTGTAAGTGACCTCGATAAGGTGCATTACCCCGATAAATTTATTGTACCCTTTGTTGAGGTTGTCCACGACAGAGTAGTCCACGAAATTTTAAGAGGCTGTATAAGAGGCTGCCGCTTTTGTCAGGCAGGCTTTATATATCGTCCCATAAGAGAGAAAAGCCCCGACACAATTAATGAGCAATGTAAAATGCTTTGCGAGAGCACAGGCTATGATGAAATATCCTTGTCTTCTCTTAGCACAAGTGACTATACACACCTTGAGGAGCTTATGGGCAAGCTTCTTTCCTGGACTGAGGACTATAAGGTCAATATCGCCTTGCCTTCACTTAGAGTTGATAATTTCTCCGAAAAGCTAATGGAGCACCTTAAAAAGGTCAGACGAAGCGGTCTTACCTTTGCGCCCGAGGCCGGTACACAAAGACTGCGTGATGCGATAAACAAAAATGTCACCGAGGAGGAAATGCTCAGAACAGCAAGAAATGCCTTTTCAGGCGGCTGGACAAGCGTCAAGCTTTACTTTATGCTTGGCTTGCCCACAGAGACCTATGACGATGTTGCCGGCATTGCGGAGCTTGCACAAAAGGTGGTCGGTGAGTTTTATAATAATCCTGATAGGCCAAAGGGCAAGGGAGTTCAGGTTAATATTAGTGTCGCTTCATTTGTGCCAAAGCCATTTACACCCTTCCAGTGGGCAAGCCAAAACACAATAGATGAGCTTATCAGTAAGCAAAACCATCTTCTTTCCAGCGTTAAAACCAAAAAGATATCAGTTAGCTATCATAAGGTTAACATAAGCTTTTTAGAGGGTGTCTTTGCAAGAGGAGACAGAAAGCTTTGCGATGTTGTGGAGTACGCATGGAGACACGGCTGTAAATTTGACTCATGGGACGACAGCTTTTTATTTGATGTTTGGCTTGAGGCCTTTGATAAATGTGGCATTGACCCACTTTTCTATACAAGCAGAAAGCGTGAATACAGCGAGGTATTGCCATGGGATCACCTCGATTACGGCATTAGAAAGCAATTCCTTATAGATGAAAACGAAAAAGCTCTCGCTTCTTCTACCACGCCTCATTGCAGAATCAAGTGTGCAGGCTGCGGTACCAACAGACTTAACGGAGGTAAATGTGATGCGTTGTGTAAGAATATGGTTTAAAAAAATGGGCATGAGCCGTTATGTGTCACATCTTGATTTAATGAGGGCAATGACAAGGGCTATCAGGCGTGCTAAGGTTCCTCTTTGGTACACTGAGGGCTTTAATCCCCACCCATATATGACATTTTCCTTGCCGCTTTCCTTGGGCATGGAGAGTCTGTGTGAGAGCATGGATATAAGAATTGAGGGTGAGAGCACTAACGAGGATGTTTATAATATGCTAAAAGGCTCAATGCCTCCGGGTATTGAAATTATAAGCGTTGATGAGCCTGTGTTTGACCCGAAGAAAATTTCCTTTGGTGAGTTTGACATACTCTTTGATTGCGAAAATAGGGCAGATGAAATAAAGCACCTTATTGAAGAAATACTCACACGAGATGAGCTTATAGTCCAAAAGCTTGGCAAAAAGGGCAGACACAAGGTGCTAAAGGACATAAATCTCATTGAGTTTATTAAGCAATATAATGTCACAACAAACGGTGAAAGAGTAAAGCTAAATCTCATTTTGCCCGCCGGCTCAGTGACAAATGTTAATCCATCCCTTCTCGCCGACGAGATAGTCAAAGAGTATGGCGATATAAGCTATACGATTATTCGCCGTCAGCTTTTGACTGAGGATATGGAAAAATTTAGATGATGTGATATTTTTCGGACGCAGGTTAAGTGCCTGCGTCCTTTGCTTTTT
>CAZDEL010000001.1:34426-53724 GCA_964504475.1 uncultured Faecalibacterium sp.
GCTGTGGATAATATTACATATAAAATATATACCGATGCTCAATTTATGATAGTCAGCGGTGAAGGCAAGATTCCCGATCATATGTTTAATGACCTTGATTATTGCTGTAAAATTTGCGATCCCGATTATGAGAATATTGATAATGATGATGATTATATAGTGCCTTTAACCGATTTTGAAAAGGCTGTATCAAGTGTTAAGACTATTATAATCGAGGACGGTATTACCGAGATAGGACATGCAGCCTTTGTAATGAGAGGCCCATGCAATTTAAATACGGTTATTTTCCCTGATACCTTAGTTAAAATTGGCGAAAATGCCTTCTATGACCAAAACAGTCTTACTAACATTAACTTCCCTGAAAGCTTAGAGGAAATAGATGCGAGAGCTTTTTATTACACTGGCTTAAGATGTGTTTATGTTCCCGAGAATGTAAACAAATTAGGTGACGGCGTGTTTGATTTGTGCCACGAGCTAAAATCTATCACCTTTACAAAAGCTGTGTGCTCTATAAATTATTGTAAGTCACTTGAAAGAGTAACCTATCCTTTTGATTATGAGGATTTGCCGGTCGTTAGAAATTGCGATGCTCTAAAGGAATATATTACACCTTTATCCTTTGGGGGCAAAAATATTAAAATAACTGTTCACCCTGATTACGATGATATTTTTTATGAGTGCAAAAATATTAAGTCAATCATTTTAAGTGACGCTGCCTTTGCAAAATTTAAAAAGCTGAAATTGCCTTACATTGAAATTTCAAAGGAGCTGCCCGAAAAGCTTGACAAGGTCACTAATCTTAAATGTACCGCCTATGGCAATTTAACTCTTACATGGTCACCTGTAAAAAATGCAGGCTTCTATCAGGTTTATCGCTGCAATAACAAAGGCAAATGGGTTAGAATATATGCTGGCAAGGAAAACACATTCACTCTTAAATTAAATCGTAATTATTATAGAGAGAATAAGTTTAAGGTTAGAGCTTGTGCTTTTGACGGTGAAAAATATGTTACAGGTGCTTTTGCAAGCGTCAATACCTACCGTGTCGGAAGTGCCGATATAAATATTACGAAAGTAAATAAAGATAAAGTCACATTATATTGGAGCATGAGCGGAATTGAACATTCAAAAATAACAGGTTATCAGATTTTCTACAAAGAAGCGAATTCATCAAAATTTAAAAAGTATGGTAATGTAAACGGCACATCATACACAATGACTAATCTTAAAAAAGGAGTATATGATATTAAGATTAGAGCTTATTATAAGTATGAGGGCAAAATATATTACGGCAAGTTTAGTTCTAACAACACTGTAAGAGTTGCCTAATGAATTTTTTGAAGGCTGAACAAATAGTAGGGCAGTCATTCAATTACTAAAGCTTTTATCTAAAGAATATAAGTAGTTATCCTTTCAATGTAGCCTTGCCTCGACGGAAACTCGCGGGGCGAGGCGTTTTCCATGGCGGCATATTTTTTATTTTTACCGCCAACTTTTTTCGCGTACCAAAAAAATGTGAAAAAACCCTTGACATTTTATCGCCTCTTGTGGTAATATATTGAAGCATTTGTATCACAGTTATGTGGTTGGTGCCGGCTGAATTCAGTCAGTATAATAGCAAGCGGTCCTCTATCGTAGTCTTTACGGTATGAACGTGGCAGAATTTAGGAGGATAAAAACCAATGGACAAACTCAAACTCATCTCAGACGCAAGCCTTAAGGCTGAAGTACCCGAGCTCAATGTAGGTAGCACCGTTCGTGTTCACGTTAAAATTCGTGAGGGCGAAAGAGAGAGAATTCAGGTCTTCGAGGGCACAATCATTGCTCTTAAGGGCAGCGGTATTTCATCAACATTCACAGTTCGCCGTGTATCCTACGGTGTAGGTGTTGAAAGAGTATTCCCTGTTCATTCACCTAATGTTGCTAAGGTCGAGGTTGTTAGAAATGGTAAGGTTCGCAGAAGCAAGCTCTACTATCTTCGTGACAGAGTCGGTAAGGCAGCTAAGGTTAAGGAAAAGATTGGCTGATGAAATTGAAATGAGAGGAAGGCAAGAGGCCTTCCTTTTGTTTTAAATTTTGACTTATTGTTTTAACTAAATTTATTGACTTATTTTTAAATTTGTTTTATACTATTTGGCATAGAATTTATCATAGCTTTTTAATATGTGCATAAGGAGTTTTTGCAATGATCAAGGATATAACTAAAAAGAAAAAAGAAGATATGACCTTTAAGGATAAGCTCTTTGTAAATTTTTATGATATGGCATCTGTGCTTGCAACGGCTCTTGTGACGATTATGCTTATTTTTACTTTTATTTTCAGAGTTGTGGGTGTTGTTGGCTCATCAATGGTGCCGACCTTACACGATGGTGATTGGCTTATAGTCTCAGCGTATGACTCTGACCCTCATTATGGTCAGGTGGTTATTATCACTCAGCCGAACAGCTTTAATGAGCCTATTGTAAAAAGGATAATTGCAACGGAAAATCAAGTGGTTGACATTAACTTTAATACCGGTGATGTTTATGTTGATGGGGTACTCCTTGACGAGCCGTATATTAATAATCCTACTACTAATCGTGATAGCGTTGATTTTCCTGTTACAGTGCCCGAAGGTCATGTTTTTGTAATGGGTGATAACAGACAAGGCTCAACTGATAGCCGTAGTGATATGATAGGCTTTATTCAAGAGGAATATATTTTAGGTGTTGTCAAATATAAGCTGTTTTCTGTTGACGAAAACACAGGCGAAACAAAGTTTTACAGTCCGTCTGAATGGAAAGTAGCATAATAATATTATTGTATATCTAAAAGGGCTGGTATTTACTATCAGTCCTTATTTTAAAAAGGGGGAGTATTATGGCTGACCAGCAAAAGCAAATAGTTCAATGGTTTCCCGGTCATATGGCAAAAACACGCCGACTTATAAAAGAAAGCTTACCTTTAGTTGATGCTGTCACAGAGCTTTTAGATGCGAGGATACCGTATTCCAGTCGTAATCCGGAGCTTGATGAGCTGACTCAAAGAAAGCCGAGAATCGTACTTTTAAATAAGTGTGATATGGCAGATGACGAGATAACAAAGCAGTGGATAGATTATTTTAAGTCAAAGGGTCAATATGCCTTGGCGGTGGATTGCCGCAGCGGTAAAGGACTTAACCGCTATCATGCTCTTGTCAGAGAGGTGCTTAAAGATAAAATCAAAAGCAATGAGGAAAAAGGTATGCCGGGAAAAGCCCTGAGAATGATGGTCGTTGGCATACCAAATACAGGTAAATCCTCATTTATAAATCGTATGGCAGGAAAAAATCGAGCAAAGGTCGCAGATAAGCCCGGTGTTACAAGAAGCAATCAGTGGTTTGCTATTGGCTCAGGAATAGAGCTGCTTGACACTCCCGGTGTACTCTGGCCGAAATTTGATGACCCTGAGGTTGGCGATAAGCTGTCTTTTATCGGCTCAGTTAAGGATGAGGTCACAGATATTGAGACAATGGCAATCAGACTTATACAGGTCCTTGTGGACGGCTATGAGGATAAGCTAACAGGCCGATATAAGCTAAAAAATATCCCTGATATTCATGAGGCCATGCCTTGGGAAATTTTAGAAGAAATCGGCAGAGAGCGTGGTATGCTCATTAAAGGCGGAGAGGTTAACACCGAGCGTGCCTCCGTTATGCTCCTTGACGAGTACCGCGGAGGAAAAATGGGTAAAATTTCCTTCGAGAAGCCACCGAAAAATTAACCTTTAAGAGTCAATGCTGAACTTCTCACGAAGCTCACCAATGACTCTTTTTTCTATCCTTGATACATAAGAACGAGATATGCCCATTAAATCAGCAATTTCACTTTGTGTCATCTCTCTTTGATTATATAAGCCGTAGCGCTTAATTATTATTTCCTTGTCTCGTGTGTCAGTGAGCTCTTCAATTAGCTTATATAGCTGTACTGTTTTGTTTTTAAGGTCAATGTCATCGCATATAGTATCATCTGTGCTTATTATGTCAATGAGAGTTAAGGTGTTGCCCTCACTGTCGGTGTCAATCGGCTCGTTAACCGATATGTTATTACCGTCCTTTTTTCGTGAGCGATAATACATTAAAACCTCGTTTTCAATACATCTCGCAGCATAGGTCGCAAGACGAACATTTTTGTCAGCGTTAAATGAGTCAATAGCCTTAATCAGCCCAATTGTGCCAATTGATATTAAATCCTCCTGTTCGTCGCAATTGGAATAATATTTTTTTATCACATGAGACACAAGACGCAAATTGTGCTCTATTAGCTCGTCTCTTGCCTTGCCGATCTTGTCGGTCTTCATTTGCTTTAGCAGCTCACTTTCACGCTTGGCAGATAAGGGCTTTGGGAATCCTGCTAAGTTTTTTAGGTGTAGAGCGAAAAATGTGAGGTTTTGTAGTATGAATTGTAATATTTGCAGCATATAATCAACTCCAATAGCCTTTTTATTATGTTTATTGGTACTGCCTTTAACTTTTGCCTGTCCTTGAAAAATTACTTTATAGGAAGGCTTGTGCATGGAAGTGGAATGAGGGAAGTGGTACTTTGAAATTTGCCTTGGTGCAAGGAGAAAGGCGCTTGGGGGAAGGTGGTAGTAGGCCGGTGGGTGGGGGCGGCTCCACAAAAATTCCATTCAAGAATGGAATTTTTAGCCATGGCGTTGCCATGGCCGGTTATGCCCCACTCGTGGGGCATAACCGTGGAGCCGCCCCCGACCCACCTACCGTCCTTCGTCCCACTTATCCGTCTAATCCTTCACCTCTCGCTTTTCTTTGGCGGCAAAAAGCTCAATAAATCATAACCCTAAATCGCGTTTTGAAAAAATATTTTAAAAAAGTCTTGACAAACCAAATGGTCTGTGATAATATATTCCCACAACAAAGCAGAGCAGTTATGCGTTCTCACCTTGGGGATAAGGTTCCGCTAAGGTCAATAGACTATTTTCTTAGTGTATTGTTGCGTGAACGTGTCTGCGTTCACGCTTTGATTTTATTGGCGAAAGCCAAGCTAATTAACGGAGGTGTATGAACATCGCTATCAAAGAAATGCAAATCAATGAAGACATCCGCGATAAGGAACTTCGAGTAATCATGGGTGATGGTGAAGTGCTCGGAATAATGTCTGCTCAAGAGGCACTCAAAATCGCTGAGGAAAACAACTTGGATTTAGTTAAAATCGCTCCTAATGCCGCTCCGCCCGTATGTAAGATTATGGACTATGGCAAATATCGTTTTGAGCAAACAAAGCGTGAAAAGGAAGCTAAGAAAAATCAGCATGTTGTTGAAATCAAGGAAATTCGTCTTTCATTGGGTATTGACACGCATGACTTCGAGACAAAAGCCAATCATGCTAAGCGCTTTCTTACAAGCGGCAATAAAGTTAAGGTTTCAATCCGTTTCAGAGGTCGTGAGATGGCTCACACTAAAAACGGTCTTGTCACCATGCAGGATTTTGCCGATGCTTGCAGTGAATTCTGTGTAGTTGAAAAGCCTGCTAAGCTTGAAGGTAAATCAATGATGATGTTCTTGGCACCTAAGCCGAAAAAGTAATAGGGAGGAATAAATAATGCCTAAAATTAAAACACACAGCGGTGCAAAAAAGCGTTTTAAGCTTTCAAAGAATGGTAAGCCCATCCGTTACCATGCAAACAAATCTCACATCCTTACTAAGAAAAACACAAAGCGCAAGAGAGGTCTTCGTCAGACAACTGTTGCCGATAAGACAAACGAGAAGCAGATCAAGCGTCTTATCCCTTACAAATAATATCACCATCTAACATCAATTCAATATAACGGAGGTATTTAATCATGGCTCGTATTAAAGGCGCAATGATGACTCGCAAGAGAAGAAATAAAGTATTAAAGCTCGCTAAGGGCTACTATGGCTCAAAGCACAGCCTTTTCAAGACAGCTAAGCAGGCTGTTATGAAGTCAGGCAACTATGCATATATCGGCAGAAAGCAGAAGAAGAGAGATTTCCGTCGTCTTTGGATCACAAGAATCTCAGCAGCTTGCAAGGCAAACGGCATGAACTATTCAACATTCATGAATGGTCTTAAGAAAGCCGGCATCAACCTTAACAGAAAGATGCTCTCAGAGATTGCTATTGCAGACCCTGCAGCTTTCACAGCTCTCACAGAGAAGGCTAAGGCTGCTCTTTAATCAAAAGTTTGCGTCCGAGATTTAATCTCGGGCGTATTTGTGTTTTTAAAGCGTATTGACATTGTAAACATTTTTAGGCTTTTAAGCTGATTTTTAAGTAGTGACCTATGATTAAATTGAATAATATTTGTCCCATTTAATGGTGGGTTACGGAAAGGAAAAAGCCATGATTTCTATTGATTCTGTCAGCAACGAAAGAGTAAAATCCGCAGTAAAAATTGCATCATCAAATAAAACAAGACGCCAAACGGGAATGTTCTTTTTAGAGGGCTTGCGTCTTTGTCGAGATGCCGCTTTGACCGGGTACGATATAGACACCTTCTTTGTCTCCCGTCGTGCTTATGAAAAATATAAAAGCGATGCACTTCTTATTTCTTCGGCGGCAAAGCACAGCTTTATGGTCAATGAGCTTGTTGAAAATAAGCTTACAGCCACGCAAAGCTCACAGGGCTTTTTTTGCCTTTGTAAAATTAAGGACGACCTATCTTTAAGTGATGTTGACTTTTCAGGCAAATACATAGCTTTGGAAAATATACAGGATCCTGCTAATTTAGGCGCTGTCGCTCGTACCGCTGAGGCTCTTGGCATTAAGGGCATTATCGCTGAGGGTGGATGTGATATCTATTCCCCAAAGGCGCAAAGAGCCGCAATGGGTTCTCTTTTAAGGCTGCCTGTCATAAGATGTGATAGCCTTTATGATTCCTTGGAGTTTTTAGGGGAAAACAATATGAAGCTTTACGCTACGACACCTGACTGCTCATGTGAGAAGATAACTCAATGTGATATGTCCGGCGGTGCTGTGGCTGTCATAGGCAATGAGGCAAACGGCATAAGTGAGGAAATTTTCTCTCTTTGTAAAAAAGTGACTATCCCAATGCTTGGCAGAGCCGAGTCTCTCAATGCCTCAATGGCGGCGGCAATAACCATGTGGGAAATGATGCGCTGAGGTGAAATATGGACGACAGATTATATTGGCTTTGGCTGCAATATGTTTTAGGCTATGGCGCAAAGCTAAAGGCTTTTTTAGAGGAGTTTCATTCACCAAAGGAATTTTATAACTTAGGTGAGGAAAAATGGAAGGCATATTTTTCCAGAAGAAAAGCACAGCAAAAAAGGGCTTTGGAAAGTAAGCCTGAGGACTTTTTAAAGACATTAGAGTTTTGTGATAAGCACAATCTTCATATTATCACTGCACAAAGTGAATACTATCCTCAAAATCTGCTGACAATCGAGGACTATCCTGCCTTGCTTTTTGTCAGAGGCGACTATACCTGTCTTAATTTTGGGGTACCATTTGGGGTTATCGGCAGTCGTGACCCAAGCGTTTACGGGGTGAGCTGTGCCAAGGATATAGTGACCACCTTATGTGAAAGTGACGCACTTATTGTCAGCGGCGGCGCAATTGGCATTGACAGTGTGGCACATAAAACCGCAATGCTTTGCGGCAGTAAGACAGTGCTCGTTATGGGCTGTGGTCACGGTTATGACTATTTACCGGAAAATGCCGATTTAAGAAAGGCTGTGACACATTCAGGTGCCCTCATAAGTGAGTATCCTCCATTTACTCCCGTTAATAAGGGCACATTCCCATTGAGAAACCGCATAATATCCGGTATGTCAAAGGCGATTGTCATTATTGAAGCAGCGGACAGAAGCGGTACATTTAGCACTGCGACTCACGCTCTAAAGCAGGGAAGACAGCTTTTTGTTTTGCCGGGAGATGTAAACAGCGGAAAATATGCCGGCTCTAATAGACTTATAACCGACGGTGCAACAGCTATTTTCTCTGGAAAGGATGTCTTAAAAAAGTGCTCTCTTTTAACAGAAAGGGATGACACAAGGGTAAATGGTGACGGCAATGTTTTCTCTTTAGTTGATAAAGTCTCGTCAGAAAGCAAAACCAAGCAGCTTAAAAGAAAGAAGCCATCTAAAAAATCCACTTCAAATAAAGGAATTGAAGAAAGCAAAGAGGAAAAAATTGAAATAATTCCAAAAAAACTTCCTGAAGGTATTTCTAAAAACGCAGAGATAGTGTATAATATTATGTCTGACGGTATAAATGAATTAGATGAGATAAAAAGAAAATCGTCATTGGAAGTAAGAAATGTCCTTGTGGCATTGACTGAGCTTGAAATGCTCGGTTTTGCCTGCGCTGACGGGCCAAACAAATATCGTATTAATTAAGCAAATAAAGAAAAGGTGAACATATATGTCAAAACTTGTAATTGTGGAGTCACCGTCCAAGGCTAAGACACTTAAAAATTATTTGGGCAACTCCTATGTAATAATGGCATCCAAGGGCCACATCAGAGACCTTCCGGCTGCAAGACTTAGCGTAGATGTAAAAAATGACTTCATGCCAAAATATAGTATAGTCAAGGGCAAGGAGGCTCTTGTTAAGGAGCTTAAACAGGCTGTCGCACAAAGCGACGAAGTTTTCCTTGCAACTGACCCTGACCGTGAGGGAGAAGCAATTTCATGGCACCTTGCGGAGATTTTAGGTCTTGACCTTGACAAGGAAAACAGAGTGACCTTTAACGAAATCACCAAAACCGGCGTTAAAAACGGTATGGCTGCACCGAGAAAGGTTGATATGGATTTAGTCAACGCACAGCAGGCAAGGCGAATACTTGACAGACTTGTGGGCTATAAGCTTAGTCCCTTTGTCTCACAAAAGATAAGACGCGGTCTTTCAGCCGGCAGAGTACAAAGCGTAGCTGTGAGAATAATAGTTGACAGAGAAAATGAGATAAGAGCCTTTGTTCCTGAGGAATATTGGAGCCTTGAAGGTAAATTTCAGCTTAGTGATCGCAAGGTTTTCACTGCCCAGTTTTATGGCGATGAGACCGGCAAGGTTGAGCTTAAAAATGAGGAGCAAACTGACGGGTACATCAAGCGCCTTGAAAATGCCGCTTACTCAATTAGCTCACTTAAAAACGGTACGAGAAAGAAAAATCCCTCTCCACCCTTTATTACCTCCACCTTGCAGCAGGAGGCAGCGAGAAAGCTTGGCATGAGACCCGAGCGTACCATGAAGGTAGCTCAAGAGCTTTATGAAGGTATAACCATACCAAACTATGGCTTAATCGGTCTTATAACATACATGAGAACTGACTCACTTCGTATTTCCGATGAGGCTATTGCCGCAGCGGGTGACTTTATTAAAGCGACCTACGGCGACAAATATTTGCCCGAAAAGCCCAGAGTATATAAGTCAAGAAGTAATGCTCAGGACGGTCATGAGGCAATAAGACCCTCAGTGCCGTCAATTACTCCTGACAGTATTAAGCCCAGCCTTACAGCGGAGCAATATAAATTATACTCTCTTATTTGGAAGCGTTTCTTAGCTTCACAAATGGCGTCCTGTGTGCAAAACACAACTAAATTGGAAATCAAAGCCCAAAACGAAAATGACAGCGACAAATATTGTCTTTTCACTGCAAGTGGCTACAGCGTAAAATTTGACGGCTTTACAGTGCTTTATGATATTGGTGACGGTGATGACAAGTCAAAGCTTCCTGCAACACTGACTAAGGACAGCAAAATAAAGCTTAAAGACCTCTCCAAAAATCAGCACTTCACACAGCCACCTGCAAGATATACTGAGGAGTCCCTTATTAAGGCTCTTGAAGAAAACGGTGTTGGCAGACCAAGTACCTATGCAACAATAGTCTCAACGATAGTTAAAAGAGAATATGTTGTGAGAAAATCTAAGCAGCTTCACCCAACAGAGCTTGGAGAAGCAATTGTAAATCTTTTAAAGGACAACTTTAAAAATATAGTTAATGTTAAATTCACCGCTCAAATGGAGAGCGACTTAGACGCTGTCGGTGACGGACATCTTGATTATATTAAGATGCTTCACGATTTTTATGACGGCTTTGAGGAAAATCTCAAAAAGGTCAAGGCTGAGATGGACGGAGTAAAAATCCAGCTTAAAGAGGACATAACTGACATTCCCTGCGAAAAATGCGGTAGAATGATGGTTGTAAAGGTTGGCCGCTTTGGAAAATTCCTTGCTTGCCCGGGATATCCCGAATGTAAATCCACTAAGCCCTTTGTTGTTGAGACAGATGCAACTTGCCCTGTTTGCGGCGGCAAGGTTATATCTAAAAAGTCAAAAAGAGGTTTTACCTTCTTTGGCTGTGACAATTGGCCTGAGTGCAACTTTATGACATGGGACAAGCCTACGGATCAAAAGTGCCCCAAATGCGGCAAATCCCTGTTTAAGGGCAAGGGCTCAGTTTTACATTGCCTTGATGAAAAGTGCGGCTTTGAGACAGTGACAACGAGAAAGAAAAAAAGCGAAGAATAAAAGGATGATATGATGAGGGAAAAGGTAACTGTTATAGGCGGCGGTCTCGCCGGTGTTGAGGCTGCATGGCAGCTTAAAAAAGAGAATATTCAAGTGGATCTTTATGAGATGAAGCCTGTAAAGTTTTCCCCTGCTCACCATATGGAGACTCTCGCTGAGTTGGTTTGCTCAAACTCCTTAAAGGCAAAGCGTGTTGAGTCTGCCGCCGGCCTTTTAAAGCAGGAGATGCGTCACTTTGGCTCAATATGCATGGAGTGCGCAGATCTTTGTGAGGTACCGGCAGGCGGTGCTTTGGCTGTTGACAGAGATATTTTTTCAAAGCTTATTACTGAAAAAATCGAGTCTGAGCCACTTATAAATGTTATTCACCGTGAGGTTACTCAAATTCCCGAGGGCAATGTTATTATTGCCGCAGGACCTCTTGCAAGTGACGCATTAAGTGAGAGCATTGCAGCTCTTTGCGGTGATGGGCTTCACTTTTTCGATGCGGCAGCACCTATTGTTTCAAGTGACAGCATTGATATGGATAATGCCTTCACAGCCTCAAGGTATGAAAGAGGCGGTGAGAGCGACTACATAAACTGTCCTATGAATAAGCAGGAGTATGAGGACTTTTATAATGCTCTTATCAGCGCTGAGAGTGCTTCCCTTCACTCCTTTGACAAAAGAAAGGATGTCTATGAGGGCTGTATGCCCATTGAGGTCATGGCTTCAAGAGGTATGGATACAATGCGCTTTGGCCCATTAAAGCCCGTTGGTCTTAAAGACCCTAAAACAGGTCACAGACCGTGGGCAGTCTTGCAGCTTAGAAAGGAAAACGCTGACGGCACTATGTATAACTTAGTGGGCTTTCAGACTAATCTTAAGTTCCCTGAGCAAAAGCGTGTCTTTTCCATGATACCGGCGCTAAAAAATGCTGAGTTTTTGCGCTACGGTGTTATGCACCGCAACACCTTTATTGACTCGCCAAGACTTCTTAACGGGGACTTTAGCTTTAAGGGCAGAGAAAATCTTTTCTTCGCAGGTCAGATAACAGGCGTTGAGGGATATATGGAGTCCGCTTGCAGTGGCATACTCGCCGGCATTAATATGGCAAGGTACCTAAAAGGCAAAAAGACCTTAATCTTGCCAAAGACCACAATGACAGGCGCTTTGCAAAGATATATCAGCGATGAGACTGTTAAAAACTTCCAGCCCATGGGTGCTAATTTTGGTGTACTCCCACCCATTGAGCCTAAAATCAGAGACAAGCAGCAACGATATGCAGCTATATCATCAAGGGGTCTTGACGAATTAAAAAATTATCTTGAAAAGAGTATATGAATTATGAATCTTAATGAATTTGAAAAGGTTATAGGCTACGAGTTTAACGATAAAAGTCTTCTTGAGACAGCACTTACTCACTCATCCTTTGCCAATGAAAAGCAAGGAGACAAAGAGTGTAACGAGCGTCTTGAATTTTTAGGCGACTCTGTGCTCGGAGTTATAACCGCAGACTATTTTTATCACAATTTAGCTCATTTGCCTGAGGGCGAAATGACTAAAAAAAGAGCAGCCTGTGTTTGTGAAAAGTCACTTTTCGGTTTTGCTAAGGAAATTAATCTTGGCAAATACCTCCTTTTAGGCAGAGGAGAGGATAATACCGGCGGCAGAAACAGAGCATCTATTCTCGCAGATGCCTTTGAAGCAGTTATAGGTGCTATTTATCTTGACGGCGGTCTTGAAAGCGTAAGAGGCTTCGTTTTGTCCTTTATTAAAAAGGCGGCTGAACAGCAGCTTAGTATTCGTGATTATAAGACTGAGCTTCAGGAGATTATACAAAAAAATCCCAATGAGCACTTGACCTATGTTCTCGTTGGCGAAAGTGGCCCTGACCATGACAAACGCTTTGAGGTTGAGGTTATGCTCAACAGTAATGTTGTGGGCTGTGGCATTGGCAAAAGCAAAAAGCTCGCTGAGCAGCAAGCGGCAAAGCAGGCTTTAGAGCTTATGGGGATAAAGTTTTGAAGCATATAAATGTTGCCTTATTTGTGCCCCATGAGGGCTGTCCCCATAATTGCAGCTTTTGCAATCAAAAGACAATATCCGGCAAGACTCGCCCCTTAGAGCTTGATGATATAGACAATGCCGTCAAGGTGGCGCTATCCACTGCCGATTGTAATAAAGGTGAAATCGCATTTTTCGGTGGTAGCTTTACTGCAATTGACAGGGAGTATATGGTCAGCCTTTTAAAAAGAGCTAAGACCTATATTGATAAGGGGCTTTTTGCCGGAATAAGAGTATCCACAAGGCCTGATTGCATTAGCCGTGAGATACTTGACATTTTGAGGTGCTATTCAGTGAGTGCCATTGAGTTAGGCTGTCAAAGCATGGACAACACAGTGCTTTGCTTAAATCACAGAGGTCACACTGCCGAGGATATAGTCAATGCCGCAAGGCTCATTAAGGAATATGGCTTTGAGCTTGGTGTGCAAATGATGACAGGGCTTTATGGTGACACAGACGAAAAATGTATTGAGACGGCAAAAAAGCTAATTGACTTATCTCCTGACACTGCAAGGATATATCCCACAGTTGTCCTTGAGGACACAGAGCTTTGTGAGCTTTATAAAAGGGGATTATACACCCCACAAAGTGTTCAAGACGCTGCAGAGCTTTGTGGGAAGCTACTTATGATGTTTCACGAAAAGGGCATAAGGGTGATTCGTTTAGGCCTTCACTCAGGGGGAAATGTGGAACAGGGCTATGTTGCAGGTGCATATCATCCTGCCTTTAGAGAGATATGCGAGAGCAAGATATATTTGAATAAGGTGCTCACTTCATTAAAGGAGCAAAAAATCAATTCAGGCGAAATTGAGATAAGTGTAGGCAAATCCTTTGTCTCTATGCTGACAGGTCAAAAAAGATGCAACATAAATTATCTAAAGGATAAAGGCTATAGCTGTAAGATACGACAAGATGAAACAATGGAAAAATATGAAATAATCGTGCGAGGTTAAAATTATGATATTAACAGCACTGGAAATGCAAGGCTTTAAATCATTTCCCGAAAAAACTGTGCTTACCTTTGGCAAGGGCATAACGGCAGTCGTTGGCCCTAACGGAAGCGGTAAGAGTAATATCTCAGATGCAGTGCGCTGGGTACTCGGTGAGCAGTCCAGCAAAAGCTTGCGTGGCTCTAAAATGGAGGATGTTATCTTTGACGGTACCAAAATAAGAAAGGCACACGGCTTTGCACAGGTAACACTGCGCCTTGATAACACTGACCGTTCTATAGATAAAGACACAGACGAGGTTACTGTTACAAGACGATACTACCGCTCAGGCGAGAGTGAATATAAAATCAACGGCGAAAATGTCAGACTAAAGGATGTCCACGAGCTGTTTATGGATACGGGTCTTGGCAGAGACGGTTACTCCATGGTCAGTCAGGGCAAAATAGCCGACATGGTCAGTGGCAAGGGCAGAGAGTGTCGAGATATGTTTGAGGAAGCTGCAGGAATATCCGCTTATAGATATAAAAGAAGCGACTCACTTAAAAAATTAAGTCAAGCCGAGGAAAACCTTATAAGGCTTCGTGACATATTATCGGAGCTTGAAGGCAGAATAGGCCCACTTAAAACTCAAAGCGAAAAGGCTCAAAAGTTCCTTGTACTCAGCGAGGAAAAGAAAAATCTTGAAATCGGCCTGTGGCTATATAGCATTGATAAATTAAAGCAGGACTTGCGTCAGCAGGAAGACAAGATAATCATAGCTAAAAATCAATATCAAAGTGCCGAGCTTGAATTGGAAAGCATTGAAAAGTTAATTGAGCAATGTGTCACCAACACGCAAAATATCAATATAAGAATTGACGAGATTCGTCAAAAAATATCCTCACTTGAGGAAAGCGCCGCAAGGTCACAAAGTGAACAGGCAGTGCTTCAAAGCTCCATTGAGCACAACAATGATACTATTGAAAGAATTTCACGAGACAGAAATGACTCCGAATTAGGTCAGCAGCAAATCCAAAGCGAAATTGAAACTGAGGAAAAGCTCATAGCCCAAATTAAAAAAATCCGTGAGGAAAAAACCTATGAGCTTAATAAAATCAAGGACGAGCTTCAGCTAATGCAATCCGAAGGCTCCGGCCTTGATAAGCAAAGTGCTGACTTATCCACTAATATAAATATATTGACGAAGAATTTAGCCGACTTTAGAGTTGAGGCATCTACAGCACAATCTGCCATTTATGAAATCAAGGCTCGTGTTGAGACTATAGATTTGCAAATAAATGCAAGACAGCAGGCCGTTGATTTAGCGTTGCAGGATAAGTCGAGAGCTGACGAGGCATTAAGCAAATGCAGTCAGGAAATTGAAAGCGTCACAAATAGTGTTAACGGCTATGAAATGAAGCTTGACTCACTTGAAAAAAAGGCTGACGAAATCAAAAGAGACTTAGACGAAAAAAGCTTTGAGCAGCAAAGGACTATCTCTAAGATTAATATGCTCACTGAGCTGGAAAAGAATATGGAAGGCTACTCGGGAGCAGTTAAGAAGGTAATTAAGCAAAGTGAGTCCGGCTCACTTAAAGGCATTCATGGCACACTTTCACAGCTTATAAGTGTAAAAGGTGAATATGCTGTCGCTATTGAGACTGCTTTAGGCAACGCAGTGCAAAATATTGTCACTGACACACAGCAAAATGCTAAGGCTGCGGTTAATTTTCTAAAGAGCACCTCAGCAGGTCGTGCAACATTTTTGCCCATTGATGCTGTCAAGGGCAGAGACCTTGATGAGACAGGACTTGAGGACTGCTTAGGCTATGTTGATAAGGCAGTAAATCTGCTGTCATATGACAAAAAATACAGTGAGATAATATCTTCCCTTCTTGGCAAAACAGTGGTCGCAGAGGATTTATCATGTGCCATTGAAATAGCTAAAAAGTATAATCAAAGGTTTAAGATAGTAACTCTTGACGGTCAGCTGGTTAACGCAGGCGGTTCTATTACCGGTGGCTCTGCGGCACAAAATGCAGGTATTCTTTCCCGAAGTACAGAAATAGAAAAGCTCAAAGAGAAAAACGAAGCTCTTTTAAGTAAAATAGCTACTCTTGATGAAAAGTATACTGAGCTGACAACACAAATCGACACTTTAAATGAGGAGCTTTCCGGGGAAAAGAAGGTTTTATCTGAGCTTAGCGATGATAAGATTCGTCTTGAAGGACAAAAAAATCTTGCTTATGAGCAATATTATTCCGCAGTGTCATTATTAGATGAGCTTAAAGGCGAAAGAGACAGCGCAGATGAGCGAATTTACGCAATGCAGCGTGACTTTGAAAAAGCAACACAGGACGCTGATAAAATCAAAAAAGAGATTGAGGAATACGAAAAGCAATTAGAAGCCTTAGGCACAAAAAGGCAGGAGATTGCCGAAAATAGAGAAATCATCACCTCAAAAATATCTAAATTAAATTTAGATATTCACGGTGCCGATAAGGATATGCAGGCTCGAAATCAAGCTCTCGGACTTCTTAAAGCTCGACTTGTCAGCCACGAAGACAAGGACAAGGAGCTTATTGAGGAAATCAAAAAAATCAAAGAGCGCAATGAAGAAATTGCAAAGGAAATCGAGAATTTGCAAAAGACCTCAGTGACCTTCGCAGAGGAAAGCAAAAAAGCAAAAGATGAGATAGCTTCTTTACAAAAGGAAAGAAGCACAACTGAGGAAAAATCTGCTACGCTTCGCTCACAGGAGAGGACAAAATCCTCAGAGCGTGAATTAATCGGCGGTGAGCTTGCACGACTTGAAGAAAGAAAGCAGACAATGACCGATGAATATGACGGCACTATAAGTAAGCTTTATGACGAGTATCAGCTCACAAAGCGTGAAGCAGACTTAGTCGGTGTTAAGCCTGAGGACCCTGCCGCATCAAAAAGGCGACTTGGTGAAATTAAAGGCAGCATAAGGCATTTAGGCTCTGTCAATGTCGGCGCAATTGAGGAATATAAGGAAGTTAGCGAAAGATACGAGTTTATGTCCTCGCAGCTAAATGACATTGAGAAAAGCAAAAAAGAGCTTATCAGACTCATTGATGAGCTGACCGATAAAATGTCGCAGCAGTTCCGTGAGCAATTTGCAAGAATCAATGAGAATTTTGGCGAGACCTTTAAGGAGCTTTTTGGCGGTGGACACGCTGAGCTTTCACTTGAGGACCCAACAGATGTCCTTGAAAGCAATATCGACATTAAGCTTCAACCGCCGGGCAAAAATGTTAAGAGACTTGATTCTCTTTCAGGCGGTGAAAAGGGTCTGTCGGCAATAGCACTTTTATTTGCAATTATGAAGGTCAACCCTGCACCCTTCTGTATATTTGACGAGGTTGAGGCAGCACTTGACGATGTTAATGTAACAAGATATGCACAATATGTCAGACGCATGACAAAAAACACACAGTTTATTCTTATCACTCATAGGCGTGGTACTATGGAAGAAGCTGATGTACTTTACGGTATCACTATGCAGGAGCAGGGTGTATCTAAGCTTCTTGAGCTTAAAACAGCCGAGCTTGCTAAAAAGCTTGGCATAACACAATAAAGGAGGACGAAATTATGGGTATATTTTCAAAATTTGGTTTTGGTCTTAAAAAGACTCGTGAGGGCATGAATGGGCGCATTGAGGATGTGCTTGGTGCTTATGAGGAAATAACCGATGATTTTTACGATGATCTTGAAGAAGCTCTTATTATGGGCGATATAGGTATGCAAACTGCAACAGATATAGTTGACGAGCTTCGCAAGCGTGTTAATAAAAACGAGGTAAGAAATCCAAAGCACGCAAAAATGATAATCTCCGATATTATCGCTGAAATGATTGACGGCGGTGAGGATATGGGACTTATTACAATTCCCTCAATTATCCTTGTTATCGGTGTTAACGGTGTTGGTAAAACCACCACAATAGGCAAGCTTGCCGCCATGTATAAAAAAGAGGGTAAGCGTGTAATTTTAGGTGCAGCTGACACATTCAGAGCTGCCGCAATTGAGCAGCTTGAGGTTTGGGCTGACCGTGCCGGAGTTGAAATCGTAAAACATAAAGAGGGCGCTGACCCTGCCGCTGTAGTATATGACACTATTAGCGCAGGTATCTCTCGTGATTGCGACATTATTATTTGCGACACTGCCGGCAGACTTCACAACAAGAAAAATCTTATGGACGAGCTTGGCAAAATTTATAGAGTAGTTGAAAAAGAGCTGCCCTATGCCGACCGTGAAATTCTCCTTGTCCTTGATGCGACAACAGGTCAAAATGCGGTAAATCAGGCTAAGGAGTTTATGAATGTTGCTGAGCTTACAGGTATCGCCTTGACAAAGCTTGACGGTACGGCAAGAGGCGGTGTAGTGCTCACAATTAAAAATGAATTAAAGCTTCCCGTTAAGTTTATAGGTGTTGGTGAGCAAATTGACGATTTACAGCCCTTTAAGCCGAAAATTTTCGCAAAGGCACTTTTTGAGGATACATCAGTTACCTTTAAGGATGAGGACTAAACAATGAAAATTATTATTGCCACACACAATAAAAATAAGCTCAGGGAAATGAAAAGAATACTTGAGCCTATGGGATATGAGGTTGTAACCGATACTGATTTAGGCATTACCTTATCTGAGGTTGAAGAAAACGGCAAAACCTTTCTCGATAATGCGAGAATTAAAGCCGAAGCCGGCTGTAAGGAAAGCGGATATCCCTGCATAGCCGATGACAGCGGCCTTTGTGTTGATGTACTCTCTGGCGAGCCGGGAGTCTTTTCAGCGAGATATAGCGGAGTACACGGTGACGATGAGGGCAACAACAAAAAGCTTCTTGAAAAGCTTCAAGGAGTACCAGAAGAAAAAAGGACTGCTTATTTTGCCTGCGCTATTTGCCTTGTCTTCCCTGATGGCAGGGAAATAACAGCTCAGGGTAAATGCGAGGGCAGAATAGGCTTTGAAAAGAAGGGAAGCAACGGCTTCGGCTATGACCCACTGTTTATGGTGGGTGACAGAAGTCTTGCCCAAATGACAAGCGAAGAAAAGGATGCAATAAGTCATAGAGGTAACGCACTAAAACAGCTTAAACGCCTTATGGAGGACGTAGATTCAATTTTAGATAAATTAAAAGAGGAGACATATAATGACAGGTAAAGAAAGAGCAGCCTTTAGAGCAAAGGCAAATGGTCTTGAACCCTTATTTCAAGTGGGCAAGGGCGGAATGTCCGACGCTTTAATAAAACAAACAGATGACGCACTTAAGGCAAGAGAGCTTATAAAGGTTAAGGTGCTTCTGGAGTCGTCACCAATAACTCCGAGAGAGACAGCCGACGAACTCGCAAAAGCTACGGGTGCTGAGGTTATTCAGGTTATCGGTGGTGTTATTGTACTTTACAGAGAAAGCCCCGAGCTAAAGCAAAAGGCACTTCAAAAGGAAAAGAACAAAAAGATGGCAGCTAAAAAGGCAAAGGAAAAGCTTTATGCCGCTAAAAAAGAGGGCAGAAAGGTTTATTTCAGAAGCCAATCAAAGGGTAGAAAGTAATATGCGTATAGGAATTTTTGGCGGTACTTTTAATCCGCCACATCTGGGTCATAAAAACCTTGCCTTACAAATTAAAGAAGTCGCTGACCTTGACAGGATTATTATAATTCCGGCCTTTGTTCCGCCACATAAGCAGGCACAGCAGCTTGCAAGTGGTGAGCACAGAGTGAAAATGTGTGAAATTATGTTCGTTGAAGACTTTTTCACTGTCAGCGATATAGAAATTCGCAGACAAGGAAAAAGCTACACCTATGACACAGT
>CAZDEL010000001.1:53824-163547 GCA_964504475.1 uncultured Faecalibacterium sp.
TCCACTGCCGTCAGAGAGCAAATTAAGCTTGGTCTTGATAATTGCGAGCTTACAAGCCGAGAGGTTTTTGACTATGCGAGAGTTAATCTTATATACGAAAGCCCATATATGGAATATAAAAAGCTCCTTAGAGAAAAGCTTGATGACTATAGATTTCTTCATTCTCTAAATGTTGCCGAAAGTGCCTATAATTTGGCCTTGATGTATGGCGCAGATGAAGACAAAGCGTATCTTACAGGCCTACTTCACGATATAATGAAAAACGCTCCAAAAAATGAGCAGTTGCAAATTATGGAAAATGGTGGTATAATCTTAACTCGGGCTGAAAGGAACAACCCTAAGCTGTGGCATGCCATGGCAGGGGAGTGCTATTTAAGAGATGTGCTTGAAATTAAGGACGAGGAAATTCTCGGCAGTGTACGCTATCACACAACAGGTAAGGCGGGTATGAGCCTTATGGAAAAGATAATCTATGTTGCTGATTATATTTCGGCAGAGAGAAATTATCCCGATGTGGAGGTTATGCGATATAAGGCATTGACCCAAAGCCTTGAAGAAGCATCCCTTTATTCCTTACAGTACACCTTTAAAAAGCTGTCGCAGGAAAAGGGCATAATCCACACAGACAGCGTTGATTTTTATAACGAACTTATTATAAACGAAAGGAGTGAAGTTAAATGACTGAACTCGAGCTTGCAAAGGAAATAGTTAAGGTTCTTGACAAGAAAAAGGGCATGGATATTAAGCTTATTGAAATTAGTGAACATTCCATAGTTGCCGACTACTTTGTTATTGTTACCGGTACATCAAACACCCATGTCAAGGCTTTGGCAGACGAAGTGGAATATGAGATATCTCAAAAGGGCACAGAGCCACACCACATCGAGGGCAGAGCAACAGGCTGGATACTCCTTGATTACAGCAGCGTTCTTGTTCATGTGTTCACAGGTGAGAGCCGTGAATATTATAACTTAGAAAGACTTTGGCAAGATGCAAAAACTATTGACATATCCGACATAACGGAGTAATATTAACAAGTGAAATTATTAAACGGAGTGATAAATTTGAACTACGATTTTAAAATCAGTGAGAAAAAATGGCAGGACAAATGGGAAGAAGCCGGAGTTTTCCACGCTCAGGATGGCTCAGATAAAAAGAAGTTTTATGCTCTTGTTGAGTTCCCATATCCCAGCGGTGCAGGTATGCACGTTGGTCACATAAAGGCTTATTCGGGTCTTGAGGTTGTTTCTCGTAAAAGAAGAATGGAAGGCTACAATGTGCTTTTCCCCATTGGCTTTGACGCATATGGTCTTCCCACTGAAAACTATGCTATTAAAACAGGCATACACCCAAGACAGGTTACAGATACAAATATTGAAAAATTCACCTCACAGCTTAAAAGAGTTGGTTTCTCCTTTGATTGGAACAGAGTTATTGACACCACTCAAGAGGATTATTATAAGTGGACACAGTGGATTTTCCTTAAAATGTTTGAAAACGGTCTTGCATTTAGAGATAAGACCCTTGTAAACTATTGTCCATCATGTAAGGTTGTCCTTTCAAATGAGGATTCCCAAGGTGGCAAGTGCGATATTTGCCACAGTGATATTGTCCAAAAGTCAAAGGATGTTTGGTATCTTCGCATAACCGAGTACGCTGACAAGCTCCTTGAAGGACTTAAGGATGTTGACTATCTGCCAAATGTTAAGCTTCAGCAGGAAAACTGGATAGGTAAATCAACAGGTGCATTCGTTAACTTTAAGGTTAAGGACACTGACGAGGTGCTTCGCATTTATACAACTCGTCCGGATACTCTTTTTGGTGTAACCTTTATGGTTATGGCTCCGGAGCATCCAATGCTTGATAAATATAAGGGCATGATAACTAATTTTGCTCAGGTGGAAAATTACAGAGCCGAGTGCGCTAAAAAGACAGAGTTTGAGCGTACACAGCTTGTAAAGGACAAGACAGGTGTTAAGCTTGATGGCTTTACAGCTATTAACCCTGTTAACGGCAAGGAAATCCCAATTTTCATTTCAGACTATGTTATGATGGGTTATGGTACCGGCGCAATTATGGCTGTGCCTGCACATGACCAAAGAGACTATGACTTCGCTAAGAAGTTTGGCGTTGATATTATTGAGGTTATTAAGGGCGGCGACATCTCTAAGGAAGCCTATACAGGTGACGGTGAGATGGTTAACTCCGAGTACCTTAACGGCTACACAGATAAAAAGTCATCTATTGCTCGTGTACTTGAAGAACTCGAAAAGGCCGGCATAGGTGAAAAGGGTGTTCAGTACAAAATGAAGGACTGGGCATTTAACCGTCAGCGTTATTGGGGCGAGCCTATCCCTATAGTTTATTGCGACAAGTGCGGCATGGTGGCTGTACCTTATGAGGAGCTTCCCTTAAAGCTGCCTAAGGTTGAAAACTTTGCACCGGGCTCAGACGGTGAAAGCCCTCTTGCTAAGATTGACTCCTTTGTTAATTGCACCTGTCCTAAGTGTGGCGGCAAGGCAAAGAGAGAGACAGACACAATGCCACAGTGGGCCGGCTCATCATGGTACTTCTTAAGATATATCGATCCCCATAATACAGAACGCTTTGCCGATATGGACAAGCTTAAATATTGGGGCATGGTTGACTGGTACAATGGCGGCATGGAGCATGTAACTCGTCACCTTATTTACTCACGCTTCTGGCACAAGTTCCTTTATGATATTGGCGAAGTGCCTACAGCAGAGCCATATGCAAAAAGAACTGCTCAAGGCCTTATTCTTGGCCCTGACGGTGTTAAGATGTCAAAATCAAGAGGCAATGTCATTGACCCCAACGATGTTGTTGATATCTTTGGCGCTGACGTTCTTCGTACCTATGTGCTGTTTATGGGCGACTATGAAAAAGCAGCACCATGGTCAGAGGATAGCGTAAAGGGCTGTAAGAGATTTATTGACAGAGTTTGGAATTTGCAAACTATTCTCAATGATTCCGAGGAATATTCAGCTAAGCTTGAAGCACCGTTTAACAGAACCATTAAGAAGGTTTCAAGTGATATTGAAACTCTCAAATATAACACAGCTATTGCTGCTCTTATGACACTTCTCAACGAGATTTATGACGCAGGCTCAGTAACAAGAAAAGAGCTTAGAACCTTCATCACCCTTCTTAATCCCTTTGCACCTCATGTTACAGAGGAGATTAACGAAAAAATGGGCGGCACTATGCTCGCTTGCGGTCAATGGCCCACCTATGATGAAGCAAAATGTGTTGACGCTCAGGTTGAAATCGTAGCTCAAGTTAACGGTAAAGTTAGAGCAAAGCTCAATGTTGCCGCTGATATTGACTCCGATGGAGCTATCGCTCTTGCCAAGGCAAATGACAAGGTTAAGGACGCTATTGAGGGCAAAACCATAGTAAAAGAGCTTTATGTTAAGGGCAGACTTGTAAATATTGTTGTAAAATAACAAATTTTTTAAGAAATATGCCATTATTGTTATATTATAGCCCTTGACAAGTTGGAAACTATAATGTATAATAGTTGTCGTATCCTTAATGGAAATAAACCCCTGCTAACAGGTAAGGGAGGGAAATATAAATGAGTCAGGTAAAAGTAAAAGAGAACGAGTCACTCGACAGCGCTCTCAGACGTTTTAAGAGACAGACTTCACGCGATGGTATCATCCAGGAGGTTCGTAAAAGAGAACATTACGAAAAGCCTTCAGTTGCAAGAAAAAAGAAGTCTGAAGCTGCTCGTAAGCGCAAATTTAAGTAATTGACCAAAATCACCCTTTGAGCCAAGGCTTCATTGGGTGATTTTAACTTTAATGAATAATTATTCCGAAAGGATAGATATATATGATTAATGAGCTAAAGGTTTATTTGAAAGAAAAAAATGCAGCCGCTCTTATAATGAGTGAGGAAAATATTTGCTATTTTACTTCCTTTCATTCAAGCAACGGCTATCTCCTCGTTACCGGTGACAAGGCAATATTTTTAACCGACTCACGCTATATTGAGGCGGCCGAAAACACAATCAAAACCTGCGATGAAATAATTGAAACAAAGGGTATTGCAAAATCTGTTGCACCAATAGTGGAAGGCTTGAACATTAAAAATCTCATGCTTGAAAGCGAAAGAACCACTGTTTCAGTTTATAACAATATAAAAGAGATTTTTTCTTCATGCAATGTTATTTGCGACGGAGAATTAGATAAAAAAATCAGCCATATCAGAGTGAGAAAAAATGAGACTGAGGTTGCAAAAATTATAAAGGCACAGCGCATTGCCGAGAAAGCTTTTGAGCATATGCTCACATTTATTAAGGAAGGCAAGACTGAAAAAGAGGTAGCCTTAGAGCTTGATTACACCATGCTTCGCTCCGGTGCTGATGCCCTGTCCTTTGAGACTATTGCGGTCAGCGGCAAAAACAGCTCACTTCCTCACGGTGTGCCCTCCGATAAAAAAATCGAAAAGGGCGACTTTATCACAATGGATTTTGGTGCGGTGACTGACTTTTATCACAGTGACATGACTCGTACCGTTGCCGTAGGTGAGGTCTCATCAAAGCAAATTGAGGTTTATGAGACAGTCCTTGAGGCACAGCTAAAGGGTCTTGAGGCTCTTAGTGCCGGTGTACCCTGCCGAGATGTGGACGCTGTCGCAAGAAATATTATCGCTGCAAAAGGCTACGGCGACTATTTTGGTCATGGCCTTGGTCACGGTGTGGGTGTGGAAATTCACGAAAGCCCATCTCTCAACCCATCAAGTGGCGCTATTCTTGAAGTTGGCAACATTGTAACAGTTGAGCCGGGCATATATCTTCCCGGTGAGTTTGGCGTTAGAATAGAAGATATGGCTGTCATAACAGAAAGCGGCTATAACAATTTAACATTAGCTGAAAAAAAGCTAATAATACTGTAAAATATACAAATACTTAGCGAACAAGGTGTTTACTATGTACGAAAACGAAATTAAAATTGAACGAGCCTTGCTTGTTAGCGTTGACACAGGCGAGTTTGACGCAGAGGTCTCAATTGATGAGCTTGAGGAGCTTGCTCACACAGCCGGAGCTGAGGTTATAGGTAAGGTTATACAAAAGAAGGAAGCACCGGAAAAGGCTACCTTTGTCGGTGTTGGAAAGCTTGCGGAAATAATAGGCTTTATTGAGGTTAACGAGGTCGATTTATTGATTTTTGACAGTGAGCTGTCACCTTCACAGCAAAGGAATCTAGAAAGGCTAACTAAGGTCAGAGTCATTGACAGGACTATGCTTATTCTTGATATTTTTGCGTCAAGAGCGAGAACCAGTGAAGGTAAGCTACAAGTGGAGCTTGCACAGCTTAAATATTCACTTCCTCGTCTTGCAGGTCAGGGCACTGCCTTGTCAAGGCTTGGCGGTGGCATCGGCACACGAGGCCCCGGTGAAACTAAGCTTGAAAGCGACAAAAGACATATTAGACGAAGAATAGACAAATTACAGCAGGAGCTTGATTCACTTGAAAAGCGCAGAAATCAAATGCGCCGCAGAAGGGAAAAGGACGGAGTGCAAACCGTTGCGATTGTCGGCTACACAAATGCGGGCAAGTCAACACTTATGAACGCCCTAACTCAGGCAGGCGTTTTAGCTGAAAATAAGCTTTTTGCAACTCTTGACCCGACGTCGAGAGCTTTGATACTTCCCGATGGAAGACAAGTAATGCTAATTGACACCGTTGGCCTTATTAGACGCTTGCCTCATAAATTAGTTGAGGCTTTTAAATCCACCCTCGAAGAAGCCGCTGAAGCAACGGTTATTCTCAATGTTTGTGATGCCGCAGACGAGCACTCGGCGGAGCATCTTGAGGTTACAAGAGAGCTACTTAATGAGCTTGGCTGTCAAGGCAAACCAATAATCAGCGTCATGAATAAATGCGACCTTGTGGGTGATATATATTCTATGCCCACCTTTGGCAAGACAGTTATGATATCCGCTTTAAAGGAAAAAGGCTTTGAGGAGCTACTTGATGCTATATTAAAGGAGCTGCCTCCCACAAGACGAAAAGCGGAGCTAATGATACCCTTTTCAGCCGGCGCAATTGCCGCAAAAATCAGAAAAGATGGTGTTGTTGAGGAAGAAGAATATCGACCCGAAGGACTTTATATGAAGGCAGTTGTTGATATGATGCTTCTGTCACAAATAAAGGACTATATAATAACACAGGAGTAAGTTTAAGACGCAAAGCCTGTCATAAAGCCGTCTAACTCCACAGAGCAAATATCGCCGCCTATGACCACTCCGTCATAGACTAATATGTTGCCGCGAATGACACCGTCACTGTCCTCGTATTCAGGATAGTTTTTGATTTCATAGCTCCAGGATTTAACTCGTTTGCCCTTGTATTTTTCCAAATCAAGGCCTTGACTCTTTTGAATTTCATTATATTCACTATAGGTCTCGTCAAACTCCTCTGGTATGACAACCTCCTTAACTTCAATCGGGTCAGCGCTTATTTCCCAGCCAAATTGCGAAAAGAAGGCGGCTCTTTCCTGTGCATTACCTGCTCTCATATTGACTCCGCCAACCTTTGCGGCAGGGGTACTAACAGAGCCGGAGACAGACATAATGCCGCCAATGATGGCAAAGACACATATTATAGCTGCGGCAAAATAATATTTCAGCTCTTTCTTTTTAACTGAAACAACAAACATAACAATTCCACCAATCAAATAAAATAACTTAGTAATTTATATGCTCGGCAATTTTTAATATACCATGCCGAAAATAAAAAGCTCTTTTCTCGGAGGAACCCCATGGACTATATCCCTTATAATTCATTAAATACGCTTCATAAAAGCAAATTCGGTGCTGTAAAGCAAGGCGAAAACCTTATCTTTAAGGTGGTTTTACCTCGCTCTCTTGGCTGTAGGGGCGTTGACCTTGTTATTAAAAAAGACAGTGGCGAATACGATTATATCCCTATGAAGTGGCTGAGCATGGAAGGCGCTGATGAGGAGTGGTGGGCTTTAGGTTACACTGCCAAAGAAGCGGATTTATATTTTTACCACTTTCAATACCACACCTCGTGGGGCGCAAGTGACATTAAGCATTGCGGTGACAGATTAGGCCTTCTTTCTAAGGGTACTCTTGACTGGCAGCTAAGTGTTTACCAAAGTGATTTCACAACACCTGAGTGGCTTAAGGGCGGAATATTTTATCAGATTTTCCCAGACAGGTTTTACTTTTCAGGTGAAAAAAAGAAGGATATACCCTCAGGCAGACTTCTTCGCACTGACATAGACGGTGACCCATTATGGCGGCCGACTCCTGAAGGCAAGGTGCTTAATAATGATTATTTTCAAGGTGACCTTAAAGGCATAGAGGAAAAGCTCGATTATATTGCAAGCCTTGGTGTGAGCTGCATTTATTTAAATCCTATATTTGAGGCTCAGTCAAATCACCGCTACGATACAGCTGATTATAGTAAAATTGACCCCTTGCTTGGCAGTGAAAAGGACTTAAAAAATCTTTGCTCACAGGCTGAAAAAAGAGGAATATCAATTATACTTGACGGTGTTTTCAGTCACACAGGTGACGACAGCATATACTTTAATAAATATGGCCGATATGACAGTGTTGGCGCTTATCAGTCAAAGCAGTCACCTTATTATAAGTGGTATAAATTTATAAACCACCCAAATGAATATCATTCCTGGTGGGGAATCAGCATTTTGCCTGAGGTCATAGAGGAGTCGCCGGAGTTTATTAAGTTTATCACGGGAAAAGACGGCATTGCAAGAAAGTGGCTTCGTGCAGGTGTGCGAGGCTGGCGACTTGATGTTGCAGACGAGCTGCCGGACATATTCCTTGATGAGTTTAGAAAGGCCGTTAAAGAGGAAAATAAGGACGCTCTCGTCTTAGGTGAAGTTTGGGAGGATGCGTCAAATAAGTTTGCCTATGGTCAAAGACGCCATTATTTTAGAGGCGATGAGCTTGACAGCGTAATGAATTATCCCTTTGCCGAGGCAATAATCAGCTATGTGCGCTCCGGAAGGGTTGAGGGCTTCACAAGTAAAATCATGAACATTTTGGAAAATTATCCTAAATGCGTTGTCGATGTGCTCATGAATCATATTGGTACACATGACACAATGAGGGCCATAACAGCTCTTGCCGGTGAAAGCTGTGACTACCGTGACAGACAGTGGCAAAGTACCCATGAGCTAAGTGAGAGCCAATATCAAAAAGGCGTAAAGCTCCTTAAAATAGCCGCAGCCATACAGTATATGCTGCCGGGAGTGCCAAGCCTATATTATGGTGATGAGGCCGGTATGCAGGGCTATAAGGACCCCTTTAACCGCCGATATTATCCATGGGGCAAGGAAAATATGGAGCTGCTTGAATTTTATAGACATCTCGGCTCTATTAGACGAAAGCTAACTTGTCTAAAAGACGGTGGATATTACACCGTATCGGAGATGCTTTCGTGCTTAGCCTTTGTAAGATATAATGACGAGGAAAAAATTATGCTCATCTCAAATAGAAATGAGCACGAAATTGATTATTATTTGCCGCCTGAGTGGCACTGTTCAAAGAGTCTTTTAGGCGGTGAGGTGCAAGGAGACAGAATCAAAATTGACTCTCTTAGCGCCGCAATATTATATAAACAAATTAAAGGAGACAAAAATGAGCGATTGGACAGAAGTTAAAATCAGCGTCAATGCAGATGATGTTGATAAAGCAGGAGACATAGCGTCAATGGTTGTGCCCTATGGCATTTATATCGAGGACTATCGTGACCTTGAAGCTGAGGCGTGGGAAATAGCGCATATTGACCTTATTGATGAGGACTTGCTTAAAAAGGACAGAAGCAAGGCGATAGTTCATGTTTATATCTCACCGGAGGAAAACCCCATGGAGGCTGTTGCTTTTCTTCGTGAGCGGTACTCTGCCGAAAATATTGACAGTGAGATAATCTTAAATCAGTGCAAAAATGAAGACTGGGAAAATAACTGGAAGCAATATTTCCATCCCATTCCCATTGGCGAAAAGCTCCTAATAAGACCAACATGGGAGGACGACTTTGACCCACAGGGCAGGGCAGTGCTCAATATTGAGCCGGGTCTTGCTTTTGGTACAGGTACACATGAGACAACAAGACTTTGTCTTGAAACACTGGAAAAGCATATTAAGCCCGGTGTCAGTGTCCTTGATATTGGCTGCGGCAGCGGCATACTTTCCATTGCGTCACTGCTTTTAGGTGCAGATAGGGCAATTGGTGTTGATATTGATGCTTTAGCTGTTAAAACAGCTCAGGAAAACGGTGAAGTCAATAATTTGTCAGAGCCTAAATACACAATCTTGCAAGGCAATCTCACCGATAAGGTTGAGGGAAAATTTGATGTTGTTGTCGCAAATATTGTCGCTGATGTTATAATTATGTTTTGCGAGAATGTTGCACAGTTTATGACAGATGACGCTGTGTTTATAACCTCAGGCATAATTGACACGAGAGAGCAAGATGTTATTGACGCGTTTAATAAATACGGCTTTAAAATTGTGGCAAGACACACTAAGGGCGGCTGGGTCTGCTTTGAGTGCAAAAAGTAAAAAACTTTAGGTGATTGCATTTTTTTGCGGTCACCTTCTTCTTTGCATATTTCTTCTTTCTAACTTCATAAAATATGTTAGCATAATTTTTAAGTTTTCAACAACTTTTCGTCAAAAAGCACAAAAATGAGGTGCAAAATTCTACTCTTAATAATTTTTAATATTTGTGTTTTACTGTGGCAAAGTACCTTAAAATATGTTAAAATATGTCAAAAGGATGTGCGTTTTCTACGTTTCAGGAGGTTATTATGGAAGAAAAAAAGTATGTTCCCAAAAAAGAAGTGACGACCTATGCCATTGCTGCATTAGGTCAAGGTCTTGTTTATAGCTGTATGTCAAGCTATATCACAGACTACTACATGAACGTTTTGACCCTCAATGCAATGTTTGTAATCATGCTCATGCTCCTTGCAAGAGTTTGGGACGCAATCAACGACCCAATGATGGGTATGGTTATGGACCGCTTTACAACTAAGAGGGGCAGAATGAAGCCCTATCCCGTATTCACCGCTATTCCCATTGCGGCACTTACAATCCTCATGTTCGTAAACCCCGGCTTTGATACAAAGAATAAGTCAACTTGGCTTTATGTTTTCGTTGCCGTTGTTTATGTCCTTTGGGGTATGACCTACACAGTCAGTGATGTGCCCTTCTGGAGTATGCCTAATGTAATGACACCTAACCCAAAAGAGAGAGGTAACATTATTTCCTACGGCAAGACAGTCGGTGGTATCGGCTCAGCTGTTACAGTTGCTCTCCCCATTATCATGGGTTATGTCCTTAAGGATATGGATGTTGAGCAGGCAAACATTATGAAATATGCTATTATGGCTATTTCCATGGCAGTTATCGGTATGCCTCTTTTCTCGCTTTCATCCTTTGGTGTTAAAGAGAGAATTGAGCTTCCCAACGCAACAAAGAGAGCACCCGGTGAGCCTTCATCACTTAAGAGAATCTTCACTTGTAAGCCTCTCATGCTCGTTGTAATTTCAGGTATGCTTTCATTTGGCAGATATATGCTTCAGGCAGCTGCACCTCACGTTGCTCGTTATGCCGGCTTATATATTGGCAAGAAGCCTGAAACAGTTGCAGAGTACAACTCAAACATCTCAACAGTTGCTCTTGTTATCCAGGTTTGCGCTGCTGTAGGTATGTTTGGTGCAATGCTCTTCCTTCCAAAGCTTTACAAAAAGTTTGAGTATAAGCACATTATGATAGTTTCCTGTCTTGCAGGCTTTGTATCAAGCTGCTTAACTCTTATCATTGGTTGGTCAACTAAGAATCTTCTTATTTGTATCCCATTCATGATTATCTCAAGTATCCCACTTGGTGTTATTAACAACGTTTCCTTCGCAATGGTTTGTGACTGTCTTGACTTCCTTGAGTGGAAGACCGGCTTTAGAAACACCGGCCTTGGCTCAGCTTGTCAGAGCTTCGTTAATAAGATCGGTAACGCTTTTGCAACAGTTATGATCATTGTTATGTACATCGTTGTTAACATCGATGTTAGCAGCCTTAATGTTGGCTCAGGTCAGCAGGTTGTTGACGCTATTAACTCACTTTCAACAACACAGAATTTTGCAATGTTCTGCCTTGTTACTATAGTACCCGGCGTTAGCCTTTTGCTTTGCGCTATTCCTTTGTTCTTCTATGACCTTACAGGCGAGAAGAAGAATAAGATCTTCAGCGAGCTTGCAGTTCTCAGAAAAGAAAGAGGCATTGAAATAGCTGAATAATTTCCTGTTTGTAGCAATACATATCTACTACTATATCTTAATTCCCTTAAACCGATAAAAAAATAATTAACATATTTGAAAGGGGAATTTTCCATGACATTTTACACCTATGCTACTTGTATTTCGGGATTTATTGCTTTTACCGTTTTTATGCTTGTATGCCATAAAAAAAGAAGCGTAAACGGTGTATTCATCAAAAATATTGTCAGCTATTTTTTCCTGTTCACAACTGTTGCCTCTGCAAAGGCAAACCCTGACAGCTGGAGCTATGCAATTGTATTGCTCCTTGGCGGCGTTCTCGGCTTAATGGGCGATATTTATCTTGATCTTAAATGGGTTTATCCCAATGACAAAGATAAATATCTCCTCCTCGGCTTCATAAGCTTTGGTGTCGGTCATCTCTTTTATATTAGAGCTATGGCTACGCAGGCTAAGCTTGAAGCAAAGGATTTCATTCTGCCCTTCCTTTTCGGCTTTGTCGTCGCCGGTGGTAACTTGATTATTTCAAAGTTTGTTCATCAGGATTTCGGAAAGTTTAAGCTTGTTGTTACCTTATATGGATATATTCTTTCCTTTATGGCAGCAACAGCAACAATGAGCTTTATTAAAACAAAGAGCGTTGGATTTTTAATGTTTGCCATTGCCGGTTTCCTTTTCCTGCTTTCAGACCTTGTTTTGTCAGCTATGTATTTCACTGTAGACAGAGACAAAAATACTGTTGGCAGATTTGTGATTAATCACGCAACTTATTATGGGGCACAATATCTTATTGCGCTTTCACCTATCTTTTTAAGTTTAGCAATATAAAGCATATGAGCAGGTCACTACTCAATAGGTAGTGACCTGCTCTCATTAGTTTATGATGCGTGCGGTTTAGATTAGAAAATAATGTGAATCCAAGCCTTTGTGAAAGCCTTTGTGAGTGCCAAAGCTATTGTTGTTACAACATAAGTAAACAGCATGGTTATTATCTCCTTTATGTAAGTGTCAGGTTTACCCTGCGTTTACATTATATAAAATTCTCGGGAAAAATGCAATAGTAAATTCAAAATTAATTCATAATTATTTGTCGTAAACCCAAAAATACTAATCTCACTTATAGTTGCACTGAAATTAGATTTGTGGTATACTAATTGACAAGAAAAGGGGATGAGTTAATGAAAAAAGCTTTAATGGTGGCTCATGTTGCTTATGCCATTGATATGTTTAATTTGCCCAACATTGCAATATTGCAGGACTTAGGCTATGAGGTTTATGTTGCGTGTAATTTTGATGACACCAGCTCACTGAGCTTAGAGAGAATAGAAGGCTTAAAAGAAAAGCTTTCTAAATTAAATGTCAAATATTTTAACATTCCATTTCAGAGAAACCCACTTAAAAAGGAAAATATAAAGGCTTACTCCATGTTAAAGGAGCTAATTAACAGTGAGGGCTTTTCTCTCATTCACTGCCACACACCAGTTGGCGGCATACTCACTCGTCTTGCAGCGGCAAGTGAGCGAAAAAAAGGCACCAAGGTCATTTACACGGCTCACGGCTTTCACTTTTTTAAGGGTGCACCACTTATTAATTGGCTCATATATTTCACCGCTGAGTGGTTTTGCTCCTTCTTTACGGATTTGCTCATTACAATAAATAAAGAGGATTATGACAATGCCAAGAGGCTTCTTCACGCAAAGGATGTTAGATATGTCCCGGGCGTTGGTGTTGACACTGACCGCTTTGCCGGTACGCGGGAAAAAAGGCAGGAGCTTTTAAGTCTTATCCACGCACCACAGGATAGTGTTATTCTTTTAAGTGTTGGTGAGCTAAGTGACAGAAAGAACCACAGCCTTAGCATTGAGGCGCTCTCTAAAGGGCAAAGCAAAAACACCCACCTTGTCATTGCCGGTCGTGGTGAAAAGTTAGATGAGCTGACACAGCTTTGTGAAAAGCTGAATGTCAAAGACAGAGTGCATTTATTAGGGTTTCGCAATGATATAGCCGAGCTTATGAAAAGCGCCGATATATTTGTCTTCCCATCTTTGCAAGAGGGTCTGCCTGTGGCACTTATGGAGGCTATGTCCTGCTCATTGCCAAGCATTTGCTCAAAAATCAGGGGCAATGTGGATTTAATCGACAATGATTGTGGCATACTTTGCGAAAAGAATGATGTGAGTGCCTTTAGCAACGCAATTGATAGGCTTGCCTCTAATGAAGCTTTGCGTGAGAGCATGGCGAAAAAAGCCTTTGAAAAAAGTAAAGAGTACGATATAAAAATAATCGAAAAATATATGAAGGATATTTATTCCATATAAAGGTGACAATATGAGTGAAATCAAATATAGGCCCCTTGTGAGCATTGTTATTCCTGTTTATAACGGAAGTAATTATATGAAGCAGGCAATTGACAGTGCTTTAAAGCAAACATATGATAACATTGAGATAATCGTTGTCAATGACGGCTCAAAGGACGATGGAAAAAGTGATGCCATTGCAAAAAGCTACAATGACAAAATAAGATATTTTTATAAGGAAAACGGCGGTTCATCCTCTGCTTTAAATAAGGGTATTCATGAAATGCACGGTGAGTGGTTTTCGTGGCTTAGTCACGATGACCTGTATTATCCCGATAAAGTTAAAAGACAGGTGGAATACTTAAACTCCCTAATTGAAAATGGCTTAGATGAAAATGAACTTTATAAGCAGGTGCTTTTTACCGCCTGTGACTTTATTAACGGTGACGGAAAGCTAATAAAGAAAAGTGACAAAGCTAAACAGGAAGCAATTTCAAAGGAGATAGAGTCCTTAAAGGGCAATGAGTATCTTATAGCAGAGCCGACAAAATATAATTTTTACGGCTGCGGCTGCCTTGTCAATAAAAGAGTCTTTGATGAGATAGGCGGATTTGACGAAAAGCTTAGACTAATCAATGACCTTGATATGTGGACAAGAGTATATATGGGCGGTTATCGTCTTCATTATATGAGCGAAGCCTTGACTGTTGGCAGAATCCATGCAGGTCAAATATCCAGAAGCATAGGCTTTTCCTACCACAACGAGGAGCAGGATATGCTTTGGGAGAGAAGCCTTAGATATCTAAAGGAAAATTACATGGATAATTACGAGGTCTTTTATCTTTTTGGTGCAAATGCCTTCTCTAAGACAAGAGATAAAGACGGTGAGGAAGCCTTTAAAATTGCAGGAGAAATCTCTCCCGATAAAGCTAAGGTGCTGTGCAGTACCAAAAAAAGACTAAAGCTAAAGGCAAAAATCAGAAGTCTTATGAAAAAGGTATATATGACTTTATTTATGAGGTAAAGAAAATGAAAGTTGTGCAGCTAAATGTCACTTGCGGCGCAGGAAGTACAGGCAAAATATGCCTTGCCGTGAGTGAGATTTTAAACGATAAAGGAATCGAAAATTATATTCTTTACTCTGAGCTTGATAGCGATTATGAGTGGGGAATTAAATATACGGACAATGTGCATATTAAGCTTCAAGCCCTCAAGTCAAGGCTTTTTGGCAACTACGGCTTTAACTCAAGGTCGATAACCAAGACTCTTATAGCACATTTGGAGAGAATTAATCCGGACATTGTCCACCTTCATAATATCCACGGTCACGGCTGCAATTTGGAGATGCTCTTTAACTATTTTAAGGAGAAAAAAATCAAGCTCTTTTGGACATTTCATGACTGCTGGGCATTTACCGGCTATTGTCCTCACTTTGATATGGCAGGCTGTGACAAGTGGCAAACAAAATGCCATAATTGCCCTCAAAAAGGGGAGTACAGCTTCTTTTTTGATAAGAGCGACATCCTGTTTGAGAGAAAGAAAAGCCTATTTTTAGGCTTAGATCTCACAATTATAACCCCATCTCAATGGCTGGCTAATATGGTAAAGCTTTCATTTTTAAAGGATTATGAGGTCAAGGTTATTAATAACGGCATTGACCTTGATGTGTTTAAGCCTCGACAGAGTGATTTTAGAGAAAGATATAACTGCGAAGACAAGTTTCTCATTTTAGGTGTTGCCTTTAATTGGGACAACAGGAAGGGCCTTGATGTCTTTTCTCACCTTGATAGTACCTTGCCAAAGGATTGCGCCATTGCCCTTGTGGGAGCTGACGAAAAAGTAAAAAGCCTCCTCGGTGACAAGGTCATCACTATTGATAGGACAGCTAATCAAAGTCAACTCGCTGAGATTTATACGGCAGCAGATCTTTTTGTCAACGCCACAAGGGAGGACACCTTCCCCACTGTCAATATTGAGTCACTTGCCTGCGGAACACCCGTATTAACCTTTGACACCGGCGGCAGCGGTGAGATAATTGATAATAGTTGCGGCATGAAGGTGAAAAAGAACGACACCGAAGCACTTTTAAATGCAATACTTTCTATTAAGCAGCACAAGCCCTTTTCCGGGGAAAACTGCCGCAAGAGAGCCGAAAGGTTTAACATGAAGGACAAATTTCAGGAATATGCAAATTTGTATAAATAAGCTTTTCACTATTGACTTTCACTAAAAAATATGCTAACATACCGCCAATAGAATATTAAACTGCCACCGGGTAGTGAATGTATCAGCATTCGTATACACATCGTCAGGTCATAGAAGATGTGTAAGCGGATGCTTATTTTTTTGGAGGTACTATATGAGTAAGTTAAAAATTTTTGCAAAGTATTTCACAATAGGTGAGAAAGTCCTATGGAGCGTGTCAGTTGCTTTGATAGTCATTTCCTTTTGCCTTTTTGACAGGGAAAACTATCTCACCTTAATCGCATCTCTTGTGGGTGTCACTTCTCTTATTTTTAACGCAAAGGGCAATCCCTTTGGTCAACTGTTAATGGTGGTCTTTAGTCTGATATATGGTGTAATTTCATTCACTTTTTCATATTATGGTGAGATGCTGACATATCTTGGCATGACGATGCCAATGGCAATTTTCGCATTAATTGCCTGGCTTAAAAACCCATATAATGGCAACAAGTCTCAGGTCAAGGTCAACTCCATTAGCAAAAGGGAAACTGCCTTAATGATAGCGGCATCAATAATTATCACAGCCATTTTTTGTTTTGTTTTAGAGCTTTTTCATACCGCCAATATTTTGCCCAGCACAATATCCGTCACCACCAGCTTTTTGGCGGTCTATCTCACCTTTAGGCGCAGCCCGTATTTTGCCCTCGCATATGCCGCCAATGATGTGGTTCTCATTATTTTGTGGGTGCTTGCGAGCATGGAGGACACACGCTATATATCTGTTGTCGTTTGCTTTGCCGCCTTTTTAGTCAATGACATTTACGGCTTTTTGTCATGGCAAAGCATGAAGAAAAAGCAAAAGGCAGATAGTGTGTTATAATAGAGCCTTGATTTTGTACTCTGCCGAAAAAATAGGCTGTAAAAAGCGCAAGAACGAGACAATTTACTGCCTCGTTCTTTAATTTTGTGATTTAGATATTTTCGTTTCTCAAGGTTTCAACTGTGTTTTCCTTGTTGACCTTTTTCATGGAGTAAACCATGCTGAGAGCCACAATTATAAACACGCTGATTATTGCTGTTAAGAACGTACCCCATGGCACATAAAAGCTCATATCATATCCGCTGTCTGTAACAACATAATAAATCAGATATGTTATTGCAAGCGACACCGGCAATGAAAACAGTAAGCTCTTAACGCCATATAATATTGACTCAAAGAGCATCATTTTTCTCATGCACTTACTCGTAAGACCAATGGACTTCAGCGTTGCGATTTCACGCCTTCTAAGAGATATATTAGTTGAAATTGTGTTAAACACATTTGCCGCTGCTATCATTGATATGAGTACGATAAAGCCATAAGCCAAAACCTTAGCTATTGTGACAAAAGCTCTCATTGTTTCAACGTTGGCTGAATAGTCATATATGCTTGTTTCAGTGATATCATATTGCTTTTCGCTTAAAATCTTTGAAATATCTTGAGCTACCTTTATGTGGTCTTCTGTCACAATGAAAATTTTTCTGTTTTGCATTCTCTCTATATCAAATGAGTCTCTAAGACTTTGTGGATAAGTTAAAACTGTACCACTTTCAATGAAATATGGTCTGTCCTTAATAACAGCACCGATATTATATGTGTACTTTGTAGTTGCTTCATTTATCGGTAAAGCTATTTCATCATTTTCGTCAATTTCTTCCTCTTCGTCATAAGCTGGAGTATAAATGACATATGTTATGCCGTCTCTTTCTTCTTCGTCGGTGTAATAATACCATTTGTCATCCTTTAAGAACTTTCGCTTAGTTTCAGTCACCTCAAGGCCGCCACTTGTTTTTTCTTCATCTAAATAAGAGACTAAATATGTTGTTGACTTATTGTTGTCGCTATGCGAGAAGACGTAAGTTGACATATCATATAGTATCGCTTTTGGGTTCTCCTTGTCAAAATAGTCTTTTTCATCAAGGTGATTTGCCTTTAAAAGCTCTTTAAAGCTTTCGTCATCTATAAAGTTTATATAAATGCTATTGGTTTCGATTATGTCACTTATAATATCTTTTTCATACTCTTTTTCTGCCATTTTTTTAAAGTCGTCTGAAATATACTTTGAGTCTATATTGCAGTCTTGAAAAGTACATTCAGAGTATGTTATTTTATCAATTTCCTTCAAAGCACCAACTTCCTTAAATAGTGCTGTGCTGGAGCTGTCATCATCTGTGGTGTCAAGTGTTTGGAGAAGTAAATCATAATCAGACAGTTCACTCTCAACTGTTAATAGATCAGTGAAGTAGACAGCCAGAGACGATGCCGATATAAACAGTACAACAGAGACAAACAGTGAAAATACAGTGGTTCTGTATTTTTTCTTGTTGCGCTTAAAGTTCTTTGATGAGATAGTAGCCTCAAAGCCAAAGAGCTTTTGTGTTAAGGGTGATACTTTAACGCTTCTGCGACTGACCTTAATGTCATTTGACTGTCTTACGGCTTCAATGGGGTTAATTTTAATAGCTTTTTTAGCCGGAATATATGCGGAGATTATAACGGTGATAAGGCTTAGAGCACTTGATAAAATCAAAGCGGCAGGGGAGAGTACAAACTCCATTTTCATTGACGATCCTACCGATGAGAGCAAAGTGTCAATGGTACCGCTAAGAAAGTGGAAGGTAAGAGCGATGCCTATGCAGCCGGATATAAGACCTAATGGTATACCCACAAGACAAAGTATAATCGCTTCGTAAATTACGGATTTTTTAATTTGCGATTTAGTCGCACCAATGCTTTTTAATATACCAAACTGCTTCGTTCTTTCACTGACGGAGATTGAGAAGGAGTTATATATAAGCGACACTGAGCCAAAGACTATAAGCGCAATAAGTATAGTTAAAAATCCAATTGAAAGTACAGCGAAGGATGAGTCTGTTTTTTTAAATGAAAATATTAAAAGGTCACTGTTTGTGCAGGAACTAATGAAGTCACCAATTGAATTTAAAACTTCTTGTTGGAAGTCATCATATTTGCCGGCATTTTTAAGTATGGTATAGACATTTCTTCTGCCAACTCCACTGCCGTCATCAATAGTGTAGGCTGTATATCCGGGAGCTATATAAGGCTCAACAGAAGATCTGTCGCTTCTCAAACAAAAGCCGACAACTGTATATGTTCTTTCTTTGGTATTAATAAGCTGCTCTTCTATTTCATCGTTGTCATTTGTAACTAAGCCTTGCTGCTGAGTGAGCTTTGCCCAATCGTCACCACCGAGCCTGTCATATTCCTCATCGGATATGCCTATAAGCTCGGTATATTCTCTTTGACCGACCTTTAAAGTAATGGTTTGACCAAGCTCTAACTTAACTCCACCATTTGAGTTAAGATGCTCCGAAATAACAATTTCATTGCTGTTTTCAGGCAGTCTACCTTCAATTAATTTTATAGGCATTGTGTCAGTAAAATCCTTTGGAATACCGGCAATATAAAGATATGGTTTATATGTGTTAACTGAACCTATGTCAGCATAGCCTATCTCCGTCATATAGGTGTAGGATTTGACCCTGTCGTCTTCGGTTATAACTGCAAGGTCCTTATTTTCTATATCAAAAAAGCCTACATGATATTTGCCTGAGGTTTCCTCAGCAGATTTTACAAAGTAGTTTTGTGCTGTGACAAATGCCTCTGTTGTTGCTGTGAACATCGCCACTGACAAAATGATGCCGATAATAGTGACAATTGTTCTCGTTTTATTCTCCTTTAGGTTTTGCTTGGTGTAATGCTTAAAAATATTCATTATTGTCACCTCACTTACGAAGAAGCCTGTCACTTGCTATTTTTCCATCGTTTATGGTGATGATTCTGTCAGCTTGCAAAGCTATAGAGTCATCGTGGGTGATAACAATGAGGGTTTGGTTAAACTTTTTATTCGAGTATTTCAGCAGCTCAATAATTTCGTGGCTGTTTTTCGAGTCAAGGTTACCTGTAGGCTCGTCGGCTAACATAACGGCAGGGTTATTAATAAGTGCTCTGCCTATGGAGACTCTTTGCTGCTGACCGCCTGATAGCTCATTTGGCAAATGCTTTTCTCTGCCGCTGAGGGAAAGAAGCTCAATAAGCTCCTTTAAATAATTTTTGTCAACCTTTTTTCCGTCCATTAATATGGGCAAGGTAATATTTTCTGTCACATTGAGCACAGGGATAAGATTATAAAATTGATAAATAAGCCCAACCTGTCTGCGGCGAAAAATCGCCAGCTGATCCTCATTTTGAGCGTAAACATCCTGTGTTTCCAGCCAAACCTTGCCGCTTGTCGGTCTGTCAACACCGCCTAAAATGTGAAGCAGTGTGCTTTTGCCTGAGCCAGACGGACCTATTATAGCTACAAACTGTCCCTTAGGCACACTAAAACTCACATTGTCGAGGGCTTTAACCTGATTTTCACCCTCACCGTAAATTTTTGAAAGATTTTCAACTCTTAAAATATCCATGGTAATAACTCCTTTTTTTATTTGTGCCTATATTTTACTTTTTTACTGTTACTTTACGGTGACTTAAAAGTGACAAAATCGTCATATTACTTGCTTATAAAATCTCACTGTAAATTTAGCTGAGCCTTCGTTAGAGTTTTCGGCCTTAATAACACCGTTTTGTGCATTTATAATCATTTTCGCAAGATTTAGTCCAATTCCAAAGCTTTCCTTTGATGAGTTTGAGCCTTTATAAAATCTCTCGAAAATATGGGGCAGGTCTTCTTCGCTAAAGCCGCAGCCTGTGTCTGATATAATAATTTCAGTGAAAATAGGTGTATCCTTAGCTCTCACTGTTATAGTACCCCCATCGGGTGTGTGCTCAGTGCAGTTTTTTAATATATTGCCAAAGGCTTCAAGACTCCAATAAAAGTCGCAATTCAGATTTATGTTATCACAATCTAAAACAAGACTTTGATTTTTTATATCCATTGGTACCATAAGTGGCTCTGCCGCCTTTTTTATAAGAGACATAAAAGAGGCTTCCTTCATTTCAAACTGGACTGTTCCTGCGTCAAGCTTTGATATTTTAAGCAGCATCGACACTAAATACTCTGTTTTTGATATGAGAGAGGAAAGCTCTCTTAATAATTCCCTTTGTCTTTCCGGTGTTATATCAGGTGAGAGCATTAAGCTTAAAACTAAATTTATACTCGTTAAGGGTGTTCTGAGCTGATGAGAGATGTCTGCAATTGAGTCTGATAAAAAACATCTTTCCTTTTCTAAAATATCCTTTTGCTCACGCAATCTCGTCAGCATTTTTTGCACATCAATTTCTAATATTGACAGCTCACCTTCACCATAGCTTTTTATATTGATAGTGTCATTTCCATGCAAAATTTTATCAATAGTCTGAGTTAAAAGGTTAATTCTTTTATATCTCTTTCTTTCAAAAATGATAAAGCATATTCCGAGTGATATTAGCATACCAAGGCTAATTAGTGCCCCCGCAGGCGAGAAAAAGCAAATTACGGCACAAAACAATAAGCCAATTATTCCCGTTATCACCAAAAATCTTTTTATTTCCGGATTATTTAAAAACTTCATTTGCTTTCTCCTAACTTATATCCGAGACCTCTTACAGTTAGGATTATTCTGGGGCTTTGTGGGTCATCCTCAATTTTTTCACGAAGACGCTTTATATAAACCGTAAGAGTGTTGTCGTTTACAAAGTCACCTGCAATATCCCATATTTCCGACAGGAGCTTATTGCGAGACAATGTTGCACCGGGATTATTTAAAAACACTAAAAGCAGCTTATATTCCAGTGCAGACAAGAAAACATCCTTGCTGTTTTTTGTTACTATTCCCTTGTCCATATCTACACTTACATTTCCAATTGTGATAATGCTTTGGCTTTTTCCGCTTCTTCTTAAAACTGTCTTAATGCGTGAAATAAGCTCTCGTGGTCTATATGGCTTTTCAATATAGTCGTCTGCGCCAATGTCAAGGCCGGTGACAACACTAAACTCATCTGAGGATGCTGTGAGAAATATAATAGGGCAGTCGCTAATGCTTTTTAGTCTCTTGCAAAGAGAAAAGCCGTTTCCGTCAGGCAAAAGCACATCTAGGAGCATTAAATCAAACTGCTCACTTTCTGCTTTTTTTGCGGCAACGGTGCAATTAGTTGCGGCAGTGACGGCAAAGCCCTCTTGCTTTAAAAGCTCACTTAAATTTCTGACTATAGCAAGGTCATCTTCGATAATGAGAATTTTTATCATAATATCAGCTCTTTTCCTAAGTTAAACATATACTGTAATTATATAAAAATCCTCTTATAAAATCAATGATTGTTACAAAACAGTAACTTTGTTTTGGCTTTTCTATAGTGGGCGGCGCTATGCTTTTAGATATTTATACTTTTTTCGCGTACCAAAAAGTGACAGCTCATTGACAAATAATTATCACGGTAGTATAATTATCACGATAAAAAAATCAGATAAAAGGATTGTTAAGATGAATCAGTTTTTTTATGATGAATTAAAATGCTGTGTCACTGCGCTAAATAAGGCCGGTGTCAACCCTGCACTATATCATGATGAGATTAACATTGTTGCGGACGAACACTCTTTGAGCGCTTATCTCGCAGGCTTTTTTATGCTCAGTGCCAAAAATTCACCATGCACTGTCAATGTGATTTCCAAAGGCGAGCTTAGAAACAAGAAGCTTTTTGATGAGGTAAAAAAGGAATTTAAAAACGGTACTCTAAATTTCTTTGAGACCCTTGATGATTATAAGTCCGCTCGTGAGTCAAGCTCTATAACTCACATTTATTATTTGGCTAATTTGCAGCTGGCTTGCTATGAGGACAATAAGTTCCTTGAGGAAAAGAAGCTTGACATGGTGTCATGGCTTAATTTTGCCCGTGAAAACGATAGCAGCTTTGTTTTCCTGCCTATATTTAATTTTTCTTCACCCTTTGATGAGGGCATTATCAGCGTGTCTGAGCGTGAGGTTGAGGCATTGGCCGAGTTTGACAATAGCTTTAACAGAGGCAAAATCCTTATGGAGCTTGAGGAGCTTTGCCGTGAAAGCTTCCACAATAAAAAGACACCTATGAATATTGTTCGCTTTGACAATATTTTTGGCCCAATGGTTGAGGATACAACTAAGCTTGGTATTGGCAAAATTATATCGGAGCTTAAAGACAATAACAAAATTCTCTTTAAAAAGTCAGACAATATAACCCATTACACCGGCTGCTATATCCGTGAGGCTGTGACTGCCGTTTGCATTGTCAGCATCTTAGGCAAAAACGGCAATATCTATAACGCTGCCAACTATAGCTTTACTATCCATGATGTTAAGGACGCGCTTTACACTCGTTTTGCTTCAAGGAATCCTGCCGCCGATTTTGACGATGATATAATGGCTGGCTGGATAAACGAGAAAAACTACGAGTGTCTTGCCAACTTAAAGATTCAATCCCTTGGCTGGACTGAGGAAACTCCCTTTGATGAGGCAATTTACAGAACGGCACTCACTGAAATAAATTGGGAATATAAGGGCGACTTTTATGTTGATATATATCAAGGCAAAATAGAGCGAGTCAAGCGTATCGAGATGGATATTATGCGTGAGATAGATCGCATTTGCCGTGAAAATAATATTAATTATTTCCTCGTTGGCGGCTCACTTTTAGGTGCAATAAGACATAAGGGCTTTATCCCTTGGGATGACGATATTGATATTGGTATGCTTCGTGAGGATTTTGAGAAGTTCCGCCATATTTGTCCAAAGCTTTTGCCGTCACATTTAAGCTATCAATCATATACCGATGAGCCGACCTCACACTATATTTTCGATAAGGTTCGTTTAAAGGACACCTATTTCAGCACTAAGTTTTCAAATAGATTTATTGACATTGAAAACGGTATATTTATTGATATTCTCGTTTATGACAGAACCGCTAATTCGAGCTTTTTCCAAAAGCTGCACATAGATTCAATTCGCTTCTTCCGCCGACTTATTAACATTCGCTGGGTCGGAAAGGCAAGACGAGGCATACATTACACAGCATCAAAAATAATGCTGCCTGTAATGAAAAAAATACCATTTTTAACCTATCACCACTTCTTTGAGAAGGCACTTCAAATGTTCGACTTTAAAAAGAACAGTAAGTATCTCATTGACGGTGTTGGTCAAAATCTTGAAAAAGGCCCCTTCCCGGCTGAGTGGTTTGAGGAGCTTATAGATGTGCCCTATGAGGATATGGTCTTTAAAGCACCAAAGGCATATGACGCATATTTAAAGCATTGGTACGGTGCAAAATATATGGAGCTTTTGCCTTTGTCCTCGAGAAACTCAGGTCACGCCCTTGCAAGACTTGACTTAGGTAAATATCTATATAAGGACACTGAAAGTATGCCTGTTCGTGAGGTTAACTTAAACGGTGAGCTTTACGAGAAAACTGTTTTTGAAAACGAAAACGGCGGTATGGACGAAAACTTCCTTGATGAAATTTCACTCATTGACAGTGAAATCCTAAACCATAACCTAAAGCACGGCGCTCTTAATAAGTGTGAAATTAATATCATTGCAGACGAGCACTCCCTTGCGGCATATCTTGCCGGATATTATATGTTCCGCAACAAGGCGAATGGAGAGGGCAGTGTCAATGTCATTATTGAGGGTGAGTGCCGTAACAGAGCGCTTTATGACCAAATCAGTGAGGCCTTTGACGGCAATGCTCTGTTTAATATTTATGACAGTGTTGACAATTACTATAGCCTTAGTAAGTCAAATGTTAAAAAGGTCTATTTCTATCTTGCAAATCTTCAGCTTCCCGAGTACAACGACGATGAGTTTGTCAGAAGGAAGAAAGCTAACCTTCGCAAGTGGCTCTCCATTGCGAGAAACTCCAACGCAAGATTTACCTTTATTCCAATATTTAACTTTGCAAAGCCCTTTGACGGTGGCATTGCCGCTGTGTCAGAGCGTGAAATTGAGTCTCTTGTCCTTTATGAAAAGGACTTCCGTCAAGGAAGAATACTCATGGAGCTTGAGGATGTGTGCAGAAAATCCTTTACCTACACTAAAAATCCTCTCACAGTTGTTCGCTTTGACAATATATTCGGCCCCTTTGTTGTGGATACATCTAAGCTGGGCATCGGCAGTGTACTCGAAGAACTGAAAACCAATAACTCAATAACCTTTAATAAGAGTGACAGCTTAGTCAATTACTCCGGCTGCTATATTCGTCAGGCTGTAACAGCTGTTCACTGTGCGACCTTAAAGGGCAATATAGGCAATATTTATAACGCTTCTAACTATAATTTCACAATGCACGACATAAAGACACTTCTTTATGAGGCATTCTCAGAGAGAAACCCTGCTGTGAAATATGTTGATGATATTGAAGCTATACCTAAGGAAAAAGCTTATGAGCGCCTTGGCAATCTTAAGCTCAGAGCCATCGGCTGGACTGAGGTAACACCTCTTGATGAGGCTTTGGCGAGAACCATTTATGCTGAGCTTGAATCCAACGGCAATGACGATATCAGCCGCACTCTTTATCAGGGTAAGCTTGAAAAAATCCGTAAGCTCCAGCTTGAAATTATAGCTGATGTGGATCGTATTTGCAGAAACAACGGCATAAAGTATTTCCTTGTTGGCGGCTCACTTTTAGGTGCTGTTAAATATGGCGGCTATATCCCATGGGAGGACACAATTGATATTGGTATGTTCCGTGAGGATTATGATAAGTTTAAGGCAATTTGTCCTAAGGAGCTTTCAGACAAGCTTAAATATCAAAGCTATGAAAAGGGCGGTTCGTCACATTTTGTCCATGACAAGATTAGACTTAACGATACAGGCTTCTTTACCGCTGTGTCGGAAAACAACAAGATGGTTGACTTAGGTCTGTTTATTAATGTCTATGTTTATGACAAGACAGCGGGCACAACTATTGGCAGACAAATTCATAGCTTTACAGTGCAAAATCTTAGACGACTTATTAATCTTCGTTGGCAAAACAAGGCTGTTCCCGGCCCACACTATAAGCTTATGAAGCTTGCACTTCCCTTTGTGCGTATGCTTCCCTTTAATTTCTACCACACTATGCTTGACAAGGCACTCAGGCGTTACAGTGGCAATGAAAATTGTGTATTCCTCATTGACGGTGAAGGTCTTAGCCTTCATAAGGGTGCTTTCCCTGCTAAGTGGTTCTACAATCTTGTGGAGATGGAGTTTGAGGGCGTTAAGCTGCCGGTACCGGAATATTATGACGATTATCTTAAGCATTTCTATGGCGTAAATTACATGAAGACTATTCCTGAAAGTAAGCGTCACAGTGGCAGAAAGATACTTCGTATTGACCTTGGCAGATATCTCTATGATGAGGAAACAGCTAAAAACGCTCATAAGAAAAACATTAAGGGCGAGCTTTACGAGGAAAAGTAAAAGGCTAAATTAAATATTTTAGTGGAGAGTTATAATCTGATTTAATGGTGTTTATTTATTAATCGGATATTTCTCTCCGCTGTTTCTTTATAAAGGGAGTTAAGATTCAAGGATTTATGGGGAATATTTCTTGACATACAAACCAAAAAATAGTATTATAAGCTATAATGGTTTACTATGGGCTATTAGCGTATAAAATCAATTGACTTAATAATCGTAAATATAAAAATTTTTCAGAAAAGGAGTGTTATGTTATTTAATGAGTGAAAATAACCAGACCCAGACTAAGTCCAAAAATAATATGACTAAAAATAAAAAGAAGCCGAAGCCCTTTTATTTTAAGAAGAAGAAAAGCTCAGGCAAGAAGACTCTTGAAAGCAAAGTAAATGATTCAAAAGCCTCTGTCAATGAGCTGAAGCTTTATGAAAAGGTGACTCCGGAGCAAAAGAAAAAGCAGGAGAAAAAGCCTGCCACTCAGCAAAAGAAGCAACAGAATCAAAATAAAAAGCAAAACGATAAAAACCAATCAAATAAAAATCAAGCGAGCAAAAACCAAAAGAAGGCGAAGCCTATTAAGGTGTCGTTTTTAGGCGGTCTTGGCGAGGTAGGTAAAAACCTCACTGTCTTTGAATATGACGCAGACATGATAATTATTGACTGCGGCTTGGCTTTTCCCGATGAGGATATGCCCGGCATTGATTTGGTTATCCCTGATTTTTCACATATAGAAAAGAATTTTGACAAAATCAAGGGTATATGTATAACTCACGGACATGAGGATCATATTGGCTCACTTGCTTATTTATTAAAGAAGGTTAATATCCCCATTTACAGCACTCGTCTTACAAACGGCTTGATTGAAGGCAAGCTGCGTGAGCACAATCTTTTAAATAAAGCAAAGCTCAATGTGGTTTCACCCGGTCAGACTGTGACCTTAGGCAAGTTTAAGGTTGAGTTTATCCATGTTAACCACTCTATTCCCGACGCAGTTGGTTTTGCCATTATGTGTGATGGCGGTACTATTGTACACACAGGAGACTTTAAGATTGACTCCACCCCGATAGACGGGGGAATGATAGACATTGCTCGTTTTTCAGAGCTTGGCAAGCAGGGCGTGCTTTGCATGATGGCCGACTCAACAAACGCTGAAAGACAGGGCTTTACCGAGAGCGAGAGCAAGGTTGGTGCCTCCTTTGAGACACTTTTCCACAAGGCTGAGGACAGACGAATTATCGTTGCCACCTTTGCGTCTAATATACACCGTGTGCAGCAGATTATAAATGTTGCGGAAAAGATGGGACGAAAGGTCGCTCTTTCAGGCAGAAGCCTTGAAAATGTTGTCGCTATTGCGGAGCAGCTTGGCTATTTAAATGTTCCACAGGGAATACTTATTAAGCTTGATATGATAAGGCATTACACCGACAATGAGCTTGTGCTTATTACCACGGGCTCTCAAGGTGAGCCTATGTCAGCACTGACGAGAATGGCAATGAGAGACCACAGAAAGGTGTCTATTACACCTAACGATTATATTATTATTTCGGCAAATCCCATTCCCGGCAACGAAAAAACTGTAGGCAGAGTTGTAAACGAGCTAATGAAGCTTGGCGCAGAGGTTGTATATGAAAAGATGTACGATGTTCACGTTTCAGGTCATGCTTGCCGTGAGGAGCTAAAGCTTATGCTTGGCATAATAAAGCCTAAATACTTTGTGCCGGTTCATGGTGAGCAAAAGCATCTTTTAAAGCATGCCGAGCTTGCAAGAGCAATGGGTATACCAAATGAAAATATCATCATTGCCGAAAACGGTGCGTTAATTGAAATGAATGATAAGCGCATTAAACGGATTGGCTCTGTTCCTGCCGGTCAAACTCTTATTGACGGCTCCGGAATCGGTGACGTTGGCAGCACTGTCTTAAAGGACAGAAAGCACCTTGCCGAGGACGGCATAATAATTGTCGTTGCCTGCGTTGACTCTATAACAGGCGAGTTAGTGTCAGGGCCGGATATTGTCTCAAGAGGCTTTGTTTTCGTCAAGGAGTCAGCTGAGCTTATTGATGAGGCTCAGCGCAGAGCATATGATGCTATAATGAAGTGCCACGACAAAAACATTTATGATTGGGGCACAATTAAAACCAGAGTGCGTGACGATGTATCACGACTAATGTATGAAAAAACTAAACGCTATCCTATGGTGCTTCCCATATTGATGGAGAATTAAAATGAAAAAGCTTTGGAAAGTTTATGATTTATCACTGATATTTATTATTGTCGGAATTTTATTTTGCGGCGTAACTTCCATGTATGATTTTGTTCTTGCTACAGCGGAGCTGTTAATCGTACTTCTGTTTGCCGTGGGTAAGTTTTTATATTATAAGGCAAAGCATGAAAAGCTACTTGCCAAGGTTAAGACTGTCTCAGACGAGCTGACCTTTTCCGAGGGCAAGGCCTTTGAGATGCTCACAGTACCCTGCATAGTGGTTGAAAAGGATGGCAACATCATTTGGTTTAACGATAGCTTTAAGGGTACCTTTAACATAAGCGAAGACATTGCAGTGAGCAACTTAAAGGAACTGCTTAGAAGAAACAGCATTGATAAGCTCCTTGAGGGCAAGGGCTGCAAAATTAAAACCGACGGTATGTTTTTCTCTGTTTATTCCAGCGAAGTGAATTTAGATGAAGAAAAAATATATCTTCTATACTTCTTCGACGAGACTGAGCTTCGCATAACGGAGAAGGAATTTCTTGACACAAGACCGTCTATTATGCTCACTGTTGTTGACAACGCAGATGAGGTTTACGGTGAATTTAAAGAGAGTGACTGCGCCGCTATCTTCTCTAAAACTGAGCAGATGATAGAGCAGTGGGCAAGCTCTTATGGTGCTCTTTGCAGGAAATATTCCAACATAAGAATGTTAGTTTTTGTTGAGGAAAGATCCCTTCAAAGAATGATAAATGATAAATTTTCTATTCTTGATAAAATTCGTGATTTTACCTATGACGGCAAAAACACAGACCTTACATTGAGTATAGGTATAGGTCACGAAAAGGATATGACTGAAAGCAACAACTCCGCTAAACAGGCTCTTGATATGGCGCAAAGCCGTGGCGGAGACCAGGTTGCAATTAAGGACGGTACACAGTATAAATTTTACGGTGGTGTGTCCTCAGGTCACGAAAAGAAAAACAAGGTGCGTACAAGACTAATTGCCAACACTATATCTGAGTTAATCGAGGATAGTGACAATGTGCTTATAGTCGGTCACAGATTCTCCGACTTTGATGCCTTTGGCTCGGCTGTTGGTATGCACTGTATTGCAACTCATTTTGGCAAGGAATGTAATATTGTTGTAAATAGGAAAAACACACTTGCTGCTCCACTTATTAATTTATTCATTGCCGAAAAAGGTGAGGGTATTGTAATTTCTCCCGAAAGAGCAACACTTAAAGTGGACAAAAACACCTTAGTTATAGTTGTGGATACCCATAAAGCCGATTTTACCGACTGTCCGGAGCTATTAGACCACACACAAAAGGTCATGGTAATTGACCACCACAGAAAAAGTGTAGATTATATCGAAAACAGTGTTTTATTTTATCATATGCCAAACTCATCCTCTACCAGTGAGATGGTGACGGAAATAGCCCAATATGTTGACTCGAAGCCTGTGCTGGATAAATTTTCAGCCTTGGCGCTATTTTCGGGCATTATGCTTGACACGAGAAACTTTATATTGAGAGCCGGTGTGCGTACCTTTGAGGCTGCGGCATATTTGCGCTCAAGAGGTGCAAGCACTGTTGAGAGTAAAAAGCTCTTTTCAAATGACATGGGCATTTTCAGAAGCAGAAACGCAATTATTGATGACGCTGAAACCTATCGTGAGTGTGCTATCTCATTAGCTCATGGCAGCATTGACAATGTGCGACTCGTCACTTCTCAGGCCGCTGATGAGATGCTTAATATTGACGGAGTAAAGGCATCCTTCGTTTTATATGAAAACGGCAAGGATATTAATGTTTCCGCAAGAAGCTATGGTGAAATGAATGTGCAGCTTATAATGGAGAATTTAGGCGGTGGCGGTCATCAAACTATGTCAGCTTGTCAATTAGTTGACACAGATATGGACGATGCACTTATTGCTCTGAAAAAAGCTATAGATAATTATATTAGTAATTTATAACGGAGGTAAAAATATATGAAAGTTGTTTTAAAACAAGATGTAAAAGGTTTAGGCAAAAAAGGCGAATTAGTATCGGCAAGCGACGGCTATGCAAGAAATTTCCTTTTCCCGAAAAACTTAGCTGTTGAGGCCAACGCTCAAAATATGACTGAGCTTAAAAACCGTGAGCAGGCTGAAAAGTATAAGGTTGAAACTGAAACAGCCGCAGCAAAAAAGGCAGCTGCCGAAATGAACGGCAAGACTATAGTTTTAAGCGCAAAGGCCGGTGCAAACGGCAAGCTCTTTGGCAGCATAACAGCAAAGGAAATCGCCGAGAAGGTGGAAAAGGAGTTTGGTGTTAAAACTGATAAGAGAAAAATCACAGTTGAAGACATTAAGCAATTTGGTACCTTCCCATTTGAAATAAAGCTTTATCAAGGCGTAACAGCTAAGCTCTTTGTAAGAGTAGGCGAATAAGAATTAAAAAAAGAAGTATAAAATGAGGTGAGTTAATTGGAAAGAGAAAGAACGCTAACATCAATTGATGATGTAAATATGCCATATTCTCTTGAAGCTGAGCAGGCTGTGCTTGGCTCTATACTCATTGACCCGTCTTGTATCACTCAGGTGCTTATTTTAGTTAAGCCCGATTATTTCTATCTTCCTCAGCACAAGGCGATTTTCACCATCATGCAGGAAATTGACGCTCTTGGTGGAAAAATAGACCCCTTAATAGTCCTTGAAAAGCTCAAAGAGCAAAAGATTTATGACGATGCAGGGGGAAAGCAATACCTTTTCCAGCTCGCTGAAGTAGTACCGACAACAGAAAATGTTGAAGCTTACTCTAACATAATTCGAGAGCAGTTTTATAAAAGGTCACTTATAAATGTCTCAAAGACAATTATTGATGATGTTGCCTCATCGAGTGAATCCGCAGACTCACTATTAGAGTCGGCAGAGCAAAAGATATATGATATCCGTCAAGGCAGAGTTACAAGAGGTCCGTCAAAAATCGGCGATATTATTGTCAATGAGGTTTATGACAAGCTGCAAAAGCTCAGCGGTGCCGATAAGGATAAATATAAGGGCTACACTACAGGCTTTATTGATCTTGATAAGGCAATTACAGGCCTTAATAAATCTGACCTGCTTATTATCGGTGCTCGTCCTGCTATGGGTAAAACGAGCCTTGCTCTTAACCTTGCGAGAAACACAGCAATGATGGGCAAAAAGAAGGTTTTGTTCTTCTCACTTGAAATGACAAAGGAGCAGCTGGCACAGCGTGTTTTGGCTACTGAGGCTCGAATTGAAAGCACTAAAATGAGAACTGGTAACATAACAGGTGACGAGTGGGCAAAGCTTGCAACGGCAACGGCACTTTTGTCAAATTGTGAGCTGTATTTTGATGACACATCTAATATGACTGTCTCAGAGATGAAGTCGAGAATCAGACGACTTCGTGATGTAGATGCAGTATTCGTTGACTATCTTCAGCTCATGAAAAGCGGTACGAGAGTAGAAAGCCGTGTGCAGGAGGTATCTGAAATAACAAGAAACCTTAAGCTTATGGCAAAGGATTTGAATATCCCCGTTGTTGTTTTGGCACAGCTCGCCCGTACCACAGAGGGCAGAGGAAAAAGCCACAAGCCCCAGCTGTCTGACCTTAGAGAGTCCGGCTCAATTGAGCAGGATGCGGACATAGTTATCATGCTTTACAGAGATGAATACTATGCCACAGAGAAGGACGATGCACCTGACGATATGGACAAGCCTGCCATTAATGAGGCAGAGTTTATTATTGCTAAAAACCGTCACGGTCCCACGACCTCAATAAAGGTTGCATGGAACGGTGATTACACACTTTTCTCAAATTTGGAGCAAATTAGAAATGATATGTAAGGTTAAAAATACCATTGAGAAATATCATATGCTTGACAATGTGAAATCGGTTGCCGTCGGTGTTTCCGGGGGTGCCGATTCCATGTGTTTAATTCATATTTTAAGTAAATTAAAGGAAGAATATGGTATAATCCTGAAAGTTGTTCATTTAAACCATGGTATTAGAGGCGCTGAGGCTTTAAGAGATGAGGAGCTTGTTAAAAGCTATTGCGAAAAAAACGGCATTGAGCCTTTGATTTTTCATGAGGATATTCCGTACCTTGCCAAGGAAATGGGCGTGGGCGAAGAAGAATGTGGCAGAAAAATCAGATATGAGTGCTTTAAAAAGGCAAATTGTGACGCTATCGCTACCGCTCATTCCCTTTCGGATAGCATTGAGACTGTCGTTTTTAATCTTCTTAGAGGTACCGGCGGCAAAGGTCTTTGTGGTATACCCGCTAAAAGAGACGGCAATATAATAAGACCCCTTATTGATTGCACTCGCGAGGAAATAGAACACTACTGTAAAGAAAACCATATTTCCTATATCACCGACAGCACAAATTTGACAGACGAATATAAACGCAACTTTATAAGGCACAATATTGTGCCGCTTTTCAGTGAGATAAATCCCAATTATCCCGAAAGCATTTCTTCGGCACTGGAAATATTAAAAAGTGAAAATGACTATTTGCAGCAAAGTGCCGCTGAGCTTTTAGATTCAGCTAAGGCCGAGAGTACCTATAAAAGACAAAGCTTTTTAAATGCTCACGAGGCTGTTCGCAAAAGAGCAATTGCAATGCTTTTATCCCATAAAATGGAAAAGAGCGTTGAGAAACGGCATATTGACCTTGTAAATGAGCTGATAATAAAAGGAAAAGGCAAAATTGAGTTAAATAAGCACTTGTATATTTGCTGCAAAAATGATATAATATCCTTTCAGATTCCCAATGATGATATTGAGCCATGGGAGTGCTATCCTTCACCTGACGGGAGCTTTGTCACACCCTATGGCACATATAAAATATCAAAGGGTAGTTTAGAGGATATAAAAAATATAAATGCCATTGATGAAGACAAATTAATTCTTGAAATCAAAATGACAAACCGCCGGCAGGGCGACAGCTTTTATTCACCTAAAAGGAAAAACACTAAAAGCCTCAAAAAGCTCTTTTGTGAGGATAAAGTGCCCTTAAAGCTTAGGGACACTCTCGGCGTTTTACGCTGCGGAGATAAGCTTGTTTGGCTCGAAAATTACGGCACTGATGGCAGATATTTACCCGGGGACAAAACAAAAAACATATTAATAATAAAAAAGGAAGGCTGACTATGCATAAGGACATTCAAAATATTCTTTTCACAGAAAAGGAAATAGATAATATTGTAGCAAAAATCGCAAAGGAAATTACTCAGGATTACAAGGACAAGAATTTGCTTCTTGTGTGTGTGCTCAAGGGCTCAGTTTGCTTTATGGCTGACCTTATGCGTAAAATCGACCTTGATTATAAAATCGAGTTTTTAAGAGCAAAAAGCTATCTTGCCGGCTGTAGTGAGTCATGTGGCAATGTTGTGGTTAAAAGTGAAATAGATAATCTTCATGAGTACGATGTGCTTATAGTTGAGGATATTTTTGACAGCGGCAGAACCTTGCAAAATGTCAGCGAAAAAATGCTTGAGGATGGCGCAAAGAGCGTTAAGTGCTGTAGCCTTCTCGACAAGCCCGAAAGACGAGACAGTGAAGTTAAGCTCACTCTCGATTATGTAGGTGAGACTATCCAAAATGCTTTTGTTGTTGGTTACGGTCTTGACTTTGACGAGAAATACAGAGGACTTCCCTATGTGGGCATACTCAAAAGAGAAGCTTATGAAAATTAATTTTATCATATAAATTGTTGATCAAAAGGAGTGATTATATATTGGACAACAACAATAACAACACACCGGTTCAGCCAAATGCGCCAAAGGGTGTGAGCAAATGGGGTAATTTACTTTATATTTTAATTCCGGTGCTGCTCATAATAACAATTGCATCCTTTGTCGGTACACAAAACAGTGATGAAGCTCCAAAGTATTATCAAATTGTTGAGCAGTTTAGAAACGGTGAAGTGACCGAATATGCTCTCAATCTTTCAAGTGGTGCATTGGAGTATATTCTCTCCGGGGAGGAAAAGGTTCATAAATATGTTGTGCCTAATGTTGACATATTTTTAAACGATGTGCACAATTATATCACTGAGTATAACCTTGCTAACCCTGACAAACAGATTAAATACGATTATATTAAGGGCTCAAACAGTGCAATATGGGCGAGTGTTTTACCCTCAGTCATTATGACGGTGCTCTTTGTTGGTGTACTCTTTTACATTTATCGTAAAATGGGTCAAAACTTGCAAAATGAGACCCACCATGCTTTGTCCTTTGGCAAGGCAAGAGTTAAGCTCGGCAAGGATGACAAGCGCAAAACCACCTTTAAGGATGTTGCCGGTGCTGATGAGGAAAAGGCAGAGCTTGAGGAGATAGTCGATTTCCTTCGTGCCCCTGAACGCTATAGAGCACTTGGTGCGAGAATACCAAAGGGTGTGCTTTTAGTTGGCCCTCCGGGTACCGGTAAGACACTTCTTGCAAGAGCAGTTGCAGGTGAAGCAGGTGTACCCTTCTTCTCAATTTCAGGCTCAGACTTTGTTGAGATGTATGTCGGTGTGGGTGCTTCAAGAGTTAGAGACCTTTTTGACCAGGCAAAGAAAAATTCACCTTCAATACTTTTCATTGATGAAATTGACGCTGTCGGCCGTCACAGAGGTGCCGGTATGGGGGGCGGTCACGATGAAAGAGAGCAGACTCTTAACCAGCTCCTCATTGAGATGGACGGCTTTGGTGCAAATGAAGGTGTCATAATCATTGCCGCAACAAACAGACCTGATATACTTGACCCTGCACTTCTTCGTCCTGGCAGATTTGACCGTCAGCTCACTGTCGGCAGACCTGATATAAAGGGCAGAGAGGATATTCTCAAGGTTCATGCAAGAAATAAGCCATTAGCTCCCGATGTCAGCCTTAAAACAATTGCAAAATCCACAGCCGGCTTTACCGGCGCTGATTTGGAAAACCTCTTAAATGAGGCTGCACTACTTGCCGCAAGACGCAAAAAGAAGGCTATCACTATGACTGAGATTGAGGAAGCTACTGTTAAGTGCATTGTCGGTACTGAAAAGAAATCACATAAAATCAGCGACAAGGAAAAGCGTCTTACAGCTTATCATGAGGCCGGTCACGCACTTGCGTCCTACTACACCGAGGGTCAGGACCCTGTACACGAAATATCAATTATCCCACGCGGCATGGCAGGTGGCTACACTATGAATCTGCCCGAGGAGGACAAAAACTATATGTCTAAGACTGATATGCTTGGCAGAATAGTTGTTCTCTTAGGTGGTCGTGTTGCTGAGGCTGTTGCATTAGGCGATATTGCTACAGGTGCGTCAAATGATATTGAGCGTGCAACTGAAATTGCAAGAGATATGGTAACTCGTTATGGTATGAGCCAAAAGCTTGGCCCTGTCTCCTATGCATCGGGCGAGCACGAGGTCTTCCTTGGCAAGGATTATGGCAACATGAAGAATTACTCAGAGGCCATTGCCGCTGACATTGATGAGGAAGTAAAATCAATTATCACCAATGCATATAACGAGTGCGAAAGCATTATCACAACACACCGTGACAAGCTCACAGCTGTTGCCGAATATCTTATTGAAAAGGAAAAGACTGACGGCAAGACCTTTGAGTCTATTATGGCCGGTACTTTTGAAGCGGCTGCAAATGATAAAGACAGCGACTCCGAAAAGACCGATAACGCCGACTCACAAGCTGAGGAAGAATAAAATAATAATAACTGCCTTAGGATTTTTTCCTTTGGCAGTTGTTTTTTGCTATAATTTTTTGTGCTTTGAGGTGTAATTTGCTCTTGTTATAAGGTGGAGTTTATGGTATAATAACCTCACGAAATATAACGAGGTTATGTAAAAATAGCCTTAAAATAAATTTATATAACGACTCTTATGGAGGTTTTTTATATGATTGAATACATAAAGCTTATTATTTCCGCTTTTATTTGCGGCATCACAATGCCCTTGCCTGTGTCCTCAGGGGCGCACTATAGCATATTAAATCATGCTATGAGCTTAACGGGAGATGAAAAGGAGCTTGGCTTTTACTTTGGTGTCTTTGGCATAACATTTGCTGTGGTTATACTTATTATGCTTCGTAAGATTTATCTTAAAAGCATAAAAGCAATGTTTATCTTCGATAAGGAAAAGCTCAAAGCAAAAAAGCTCACCGCATATAAGCCAATAATGAAAAATATTATTATATCCATTATCCCTGCTCTGGTTTTATTTATCCCAACAGGTGAGCACACAATCTTACTTGACTACTTCGATAAGTTTTTAACCTCAAACTCACTTTATCTTGTGGGTGTTGCCTGCGTTATAAATGCTCTTGTTCTTCTTGTTGCTATGTGGTACACAAAGCAAAAAACAAATGAGTTAAAAAGAGTCAGCGACACAAAGAGCATAATTCGTATGTCCGTTTATCAATTAGTATCATATGTCGTTCCGGGCTTTTCTCATGTTGGCTCAGGCAGTGTTAATATGCTCATAAGTGACATTGAGCCGAGAGTGGTTATTAGAGAGGTTTATCTTTATCTTGCCCCTCAAATGCTCGTAGTTAGCATCGCAAAGGTTGTCAGGGCTATTGTCAGCGATGTCATAGTTGACCTTTTGCCTTTGGCTATTGCTGTGGTTGTTTTTGCAATTGTGGCTTTTATTTGCGTGCATCTTGTTGGTAAATTTGGTATTAGAAAACTATTCCCGTTTTTTGCTGTTTACAGTGCTGTCTTAGGTGTAATAGCAGTGGTTGTAACATTTATAATATAAGAGGTTAATTATGGCGAATACAAAAAGCAAAAGCTCAAATGGAAAAGGCTCAGGCAGCAAAAAGCCATCAACTAAAAAGGGTACGACGAAAAAAAGTACAGCTAAAAAATCAGCTAATAAAAAGGACAAATATGTAAGCTCAGGCAAAAATAGTGATGTGCCCTTTAGTGAGAGATATTATAACGCAATAATGCTCAGCTATTTTTTAGGCGGCATACTCATGGTGTTTTTTGCATTTTTAAAAGGCTCTAATGCATGGACAGTGCTAAGAAGTGCCTACTTTGCTGTCTTTGGCACAGCAGGATATTTACTCATTTTGCAAACACTTATTATCGGCGTGAGAATGGCGCTTCACAATTTAAAAAGAAGTCTCACTGTAACTAATATCTTTGGTCTTATATTAAATGCAAGCATATCAGGTATGATACAGCTTATTTCCTATGATTATGACGGTGTGAAGTTTGCCGAGCAAATCAAGCAAACCTCTTTACAGGGCTGGAATATAGGTCAAGGTACTTTTAGCTTTTCAGGCGGAATAATGGGTGCTATCTTTGGCGGTGGCCCATATATAGCCTTTGGTAAAGGTGCATATGTTGTTGTTGCTGCTCTCATACTTATTAGCTTGTTTTTCCATCTTGGCATTGGTGTCAACGCTATTGGCAACAAGGTCTCGGGTGCAATTAACGATGGCAAAACTAAGCTTGACGAGGGTGCTGAAAGCATGAAGGAAAGAAATGCTGAAAGACAGCGTCTTCGTGCTGAAAACAGAGAAGCAGCTCGACTTAGAAAAGAGGAAGAAGAAAAAGCAAGGCAAGAGGCCGCCTTTGATTTTAACACCACTGAGGTTGACCTCGACCCCGAAAATATGACAGACCGTGACACCGGTGTGCCCCTTAGACAAATGAGAAGGTTTTATCCCGATGATAAGGTCTTTAATTTTAGTGGCGATGACAGTGAGCAAGCTGACAGCGGCGAAAGCGTGCGTCTTAGTAGCTTCGACTTTATTTCAAACGGTGCGAGTGCCCCGACACCAAAGACTACTAAAAGAACTCCCGTTGAGGAAAAGTTAGCGTCAATTATAAGTGAGAGCACTCCCGAAATAAAGCAGGAGACTCATAATGTTAAGCCTAAAGCAGAAGCTGAGACTTTTAAGGAAAAAACTAATGCAAAGTCTAAAGCTCCCGCATCTGAGGAAGAAGATATAATTAAAAAGGCTGTCCACGACGCAGATGAAAGCCTTAGAAAAAATAAAACCGAGGTTGAAAATTACACACAGGATAAGAAAAAGCGTGATTATATTTTACCGCCAATTGATTGTCTCAATCAGCCGGAGTTTTCTTCGAGTGAGGGCTTTGCAAATGAAATGCAAGTCACATCTAAAAAGCTTGTTGAAGTTCTTGCCTCCTTTGGCGTTGAGACAAAATTAGTCGGCATTAGCAGAGGTCCATCTGTTACACGATATGAGCTGTCACCTGCCCCCGGTGTTAAAATCAGTAAGATAACTAATCTCGCTGACGATATTGCTTTGGGTCTTGCATCAAGTGGCGTAAGAATCGAAGCTCCCATACCAAATAAATCTGCTGTTGGCATTGAGGTTCCAAATAAGAGCCGTTCAACAGTTACACTTCGTGAGATAATTTCTTCGGCAGAGTACAAAAAGCATCAAGGTAAGCTCTTAACTGTCGCCTTAGGTAAGGATATAACAGGTAACGCAAATTGCGCCGACCTTTCAAAGATGCCTCACCTTCTCATTGCCGGTACTACCGGCTCAGGTAAATCTGTTTGTCTTAACTGTATGATTACGAGTATCCTTTATAATGCAACTCCCACTCAGGTTAAGCTTCTTATGATTGACCCGAAGCAGGTTGAGTTCACTGTTTATAACGGAATACCTCATCTTCTTGTGCCTGTTATTACTGATGCGAGAAAGGCTGCCGGCTCACTCGCATGGGCTGTTAGTGAAATGGATAATAGATATAAGGCATTCTCCAATTGCGGAGTAAGGGATATTGGCGGCTTTAATAAGTATGTCCAGTCTCACCCTGAAATTGAGCCAATGCCACAAATAGTTATATTTATTGATGAGCTTAATGACCTTATGATGGTTTCACCAAAAGAGGTTGAGGACTCCATTTGCCGTCTCGCTCAAAAGGCAAGAGCGGCAGGCATGCACCTTGTTGTTGCAACTCAAAGACCATCAGTCGATGTTATCACAGGTGTAATTAAGGCTAATATTCCATCGAGACTTTCACTTTCGGTTTCATCACAGGTTGACTCAAGAACTATTCTTGACTGCATAGGCGCAGAAAATCTTTTAGGTAATGGTGATATGCTCTTTAGTCCTGTTGGTGTGACTAAGCCTGTGCGTATTCAAGGTGCTTATTTATCCGATGAGGAAATTGAAAGGATAGTGAGTTTCATAAAGAGCCAGGAAAATGCCGAGTACGACGATGATATTATGTCCGAAATAGAAAGAAATGCCACTGTTGATAATTCTTCAAGCAAGAAAAAATCAGCTGTAGCCACAGATGATGGCGGCAATTATGACGCTTTTATTGACGACGCGATGGACCTTGTTACTCTCGGTGACATGGCGTCCACGACGGCACTTCAGCGTAAGCTTGGAGTGGGCTATGCTCGTGCAGGCAGAATCATGGATCAGCTTGAAGAATTAGGCTTCGTTGGCCCTGCTGACGGCAATAAGCCACGAAAGGTACTTGTGACAAGAGCGCAATATCTTGAAATGAAGGCATCGGGCAATGAGCCTGAAAATGTAGCTGACAGCTACGATGTTTTATCAGATTAATTAAAGGAATAGGGCAGGGGCTTTCTCTGCCCTAAAAAGGTGTTATGAACGATTTTTTACCTATTAATAAGCAGGAAGCCATTAATCGTGGCTGGGATGAGGTTGACTTCGTATATGTCATAGGTGACGCTTATGTTGACCACCCCTCCTTTGGCCCTGCAATTATTTCAAGAGTCCTTGAATATAACGGCTTCACTGTTGGTATTATATCTCAGCCTGACTGGCATAGCTGTGAACCCTTTAAGGAATACGGTAAGCCGAGATTGGGCTTTTTAGTGTCATCGGGCAATATAGACTCAATGGTCGCTCATTATACTGCCGCTAAGAAAAAACGCAGTGATGACGCTTATACTCCCGGTGGCAAAGCCGGCTCACGACCGGACAGAGCCTTGATTGTCTATTGTAACAGAATAAGAGAAGCATACGGCAGTGTACCAATAATAATAGGCGGCCTTGAAGCGTCACTAAGGCGATTTGCCCACTATGACTACTGGGATGACAAAATCAGACGAAGCATACTTTTCGACTGTGGTGCTGATATTATATCCTATGGCATGGGCGAAAAGAGCATAACTCAAATTGCCGAAAGACTTAGAATGGGTGAGAGCATTTCTTCAATTCGTGACATTAAGGGTACTTGCTATATTTGTGATGTCACTGAAACACCCCTTATGGGCGCAGAGTGCCCATCTTATGAAAATGTAGTCAAAAGCAAAAAGGAATATGCTGTTTCCTGCCGTATTCAGCAGGACGAGCAAGACCATATAAGAGGCAAGCTTATTAAGCAGCGTCACGGCAATAAAATGCTTGTGCAAAATCCGCCAATGCCGCCTTTAACCACTCAGGAGCTTGACGAGGTTTACTCTTTGCCATATATGAGAACATATCATCCCTCATATGAGTCAATGGGCGGTGTTCCCGGAATAGAGGAAGTTCGCTTTTCGATTACACATAACAGAGGCTGCTTTGGTGGCTGTAATTTCTGCTCAATTGCTTTTCATCAGGGCAGATATGTCACTTCAAGAAGCAAAGAATCTGTTTTAAAGGAAGCAGAGCTTTTAACTCATTTGTCTGATTTTAAAGGCTATATCCATGATGTCGGCGGCCCTACAGCTAACTTTAGAGGCCCTTCCTGTGAAAAGCAAAAGAAGCTTGGTCTTTGTAAGGGCAAGCATTGCCTTGCTCCAAAGGTATGTCCAAATCTTAAAGCCAACCACAGTGAATATATAGATATTCTTCGTGACATGAGGAAAATCAAGGGTGTTAAAAAGGTGTTTATTCGCTCGGGCATTCGTTATGATTATATGCTTCAAGACGAGGACGAAACATTTTTCAAGGAGCTTATTCGCTATCATGTCAGCGGTCAGCTTAAGGTCGCACCGGAGCATTGTAGTGCGGCTGTTCTCGAAAAAATGGGCAAACCATATATTGACGCATATATTAAGTTTTCACAGCGTTATTTTGAGCTTTCAAAAAGCGCAGGCAAGGAGCAATACCTTGTGCCCTATCTCATGTCTTCTCACCCCGGCTCACGCCTTGAGGATGCCATTGAGCTTGCCCAGTTCCTTAAAAAACGCAAAATAAGACCTGAGCAGGTGCAGGATTTTTATCCCACTCCCGGCACAATATCTACCTGTATGTTTTACACCGGACTTGACCCGTACACAATGAAAGAGGTCTATGTGGCTAAAACTCCCGAAGAAAAAGCCATGCAAAGAGCCTTGCTTCAATATTATAACCCTGCAAATAAAGAGATTATAATTAAAGCACTTAAAAAAGCCGGAAGATATGACCTTATTGGCAAGGGCGACAAGTGTCTTGTTTCTGATGTGAACGCGGGCAAGAGACCGCCTAACTCAAGGCAGAAGCCCGCCGAGTACAAAAAGCAAGGAGGAAAAAACTATGGCAAGAAGAAAAAACAAGTCAAAGGCAGGTAAATTAGGAGCCATACTTGGTATAATTTGTCTCTTGCTTAGCCTCGCTTCACTAAAGAATTTAGACACGGAGCTTGTAAATAAAAGTGAATTTTCAAAAGGCGATGGGGTCTATGTTCATTTTATAGATGTTGGGCAGGGTAGTGCAACCTTGATTCAACAAGGAGTTAGAGGAATTATTATTGATGCCGGTGAAAGAGAATATGGGGACAGGGTTGTCGATTATATGAAAGATTGCGGTATCGAAAAAGTAACTCTTGCTGTTGGCTCACATCCACACTCCGACCATATTGGCGGACTCGACGAGGTGATCAGAGCTTTCCCCACAGATAAGGTGATTTTACCGGAACTCACAGAAAGCAACACACCAACAACGAGAGTTTATGAGGATTTGCTCTTGGCAATTGATGAAAAAGATATAGATGTCACATTTGTTGATGAAGAAACATTCTATTGTAACATGACAAGCTCCGTCAGCCTTTCCACGTTAGGCCCTGTTGAGCAAAGCAAAAATCTTAACAATATGTCTGTTATGTGCTTCGTCTCTTGCTTTGATACAACCTTCTTCATTCCCGGTGATGCGGAAAAGGGCGAGCTTGAAAGCGTATATGAAGTGAGTGATGCTTTTAAGCTTAAAGCGGATGTTATGGCAATGTCTCACCACGGCTCCGACACAGCACTTTATAAGCCTTTCCTTGATGCCGTTGACGCTGATGTCGCAGTGATATCCTGCGGCAAAAATAACAATTACGGTCATCCGCACGAAAAGATACTTGATTATATCGCCTGCAATAATATGAATTGTCTTCGCACAGACGAGGACGGAGATATTATCTTTAAGGTAACCGATAGCGGCTATAGCCTTGTTAAATAGTGAGGTGCAAAATGGAAAAACTTATAGTTGACAGAATAATTGGCACTATAGCGGTGCTTGAAAAGGAAGACAAAAACCATATTGAGCTTTCCTTAAAAGACCTTTCATTTAGCATAAAAGAGGGGAGTGTTCTCCTTTTTGATGGGGAAAAGTATTATCTCGACAGTGAGGAAGAAAAGGAGCGAAGAAGTCGCATTTTTTCCTTGCAAGAGAAGCTGAAAAATAAGAATAAGGGATAATATTGCCATTTTCTGCTAATATATTGACGAAACTATCAAAGTAGTGTATGATATAGACACAAATATTAAAAATTATTAACGGAGGTTAATTAAATGAAAAGTCTATTTAAAAAATCTTTGGCTGTGATTCTCACACTCATTATGGTGTCAAGCTGTTTTGTGTGTCTTGCAGCTGTTGACACTGAGGCAACAAAGGCTCACTATGGGCAGTTTAAAAACTATCTCCTTTTAGGTGACAGTGTTGCAAGTGGATATCGTGACCAAATGAGCGATAAGGATAAGGCTTTTAACAAAGCGAATCAGCAAACAGTATATTACAGAGTTCCTGGCTCATATGGTGACATTCTCGCTAATTCAATTATTGAGGATAAAAGCATGACTGCCCTTGCAGCTCCCGGCTTTAGAACAATTGAAATACGCTATATGCTTGAGGATGACTTTAAAGGTGCAGATGAATATATGTTCCACCCGAGTCAGCTTGATGTTGTTGGTGATCCCGGCAGTGAGGAGTATAGAGCAGCATTTAAAAAAGCCATTAAGGACGCTGACCTTATTACGCTTGGTGTTGGCGGCAACGACTGGGGCGCATATCTCGGCTGGGTTATTTCCGATGTTCTCGAAGAAGCAGAGCTTAGCAAGGAGTACGAAAAGCAAATTGAGGAGCTTTTAAAGAAGGTTAGTGTTGATGCAGATGCCATTGAGAAGCTTATTGAGATAGCTAATATTGTTGGCGCACTCCCTGCGCTTGTTGAAGCTCTCCCGAAGGCACTTGAACACGGCCTTGGCAATTTCTATAAAAACTGGGATATTATGATTCAGGATATTTATGATCTCAATCCCAATGTAACTCTTATGGTTGTGGGCATGAGCGATAATAGCTTTAAGGGTCACTATTTCACCTATGACGGTGTACCCGGTGAGGCTGTAAGCGCTGACGCTCAGACTAACGAAGCAATCGCAGCTGTGTCAAAAACAATTGTTGATTTCATTTTGTCCGTTGGCAATAAGCCTATGATTGACGGTGCAGCTAAGTTTGGCTACACATATGTTGATGTTAACGGTGCAACATATGTTGACAGTCACCCCGACGCTGAGGGTCATGCCTTTATAGCTAATAAGATTATCGAAGCGCTTCCCATGCGTGACTTCCCATATACTGATATAAAGCATGGTCAGCCTCATTATGATGCAGTTGAGTTCGTTTATCGCAACGGCATTATGTCAGGTACTTCGGACACAACATTCAGCCCTGACAGCTATCTCACAAACGGTCAGCTCAATGAAGCTATTAATAATATTAATGGCACTAATAAAGAGACTGACGGTACATCAAATGTGAGTGTTATAAGCTTCGCATTTACTGTTTTCGGCTTTGCAAGCAGCAAAGGCTTTAGCGGCTTCTTTAAGACTGTGGCTCTTGCTTTGTCCGTTATATCCGACAGCAATTTTGCAATAACCAATAGCATAACGAGAGCTCAGGCGGCTGATTACTTAATGACACTTGTTAATATTTGATTTTAAATATTAGTCACGTTTGCTTTACATAGTAAATTTTGTTTACTTAATTTACTTTTTGGAACTGACAAAAATAAATATAATAAAACCCTTGACTTAATCCCCACACTGTGATATAATCTTTGCCGATAACGCACGTGTGGGGATTGGTGTACCCGTTTCACTCCGTTGGAGTGTGGCACACTTTAGAACCTGCGGTGGTTAAAAAACGAAAAAAGGGAGGATATTACAATGTCAGTAGTATCAATGAAACAGCTCCTCGAAGCTGGCGTTCATTTCGGTCACCAGACAAGAAGATGGAACCCGAAAATGAGCAAGTACATTTATGTAGAAAGAAACGGAATCCACATCATCGACCTTCAAAAGACTGTTAAGAAGTTAGAAGAAGCTTATTCTTTCGTTCGTGACATCTCAGCAGAGGGTGGCGAGGTTCTCTTTGTAGGTACAAAGAAGCAAGCTATGGATTCAATCCGTGAAGAAGCTATCCGTGCAGGTATGCCATATGTTAACGCTCGTTGGCTCGGCGGTATGCTCACAAACTTTGAAACAATTAAGAAGAGAATTAAGAGACTTGAGCAGCTTAAGGCTATGGAAGCTGACGGCACATTTGCTCTTCTTCCTAAGAAGGAAGTAATTAAGCTTCAACTCGAGGCTGAAAAGCTCGAAAAGTTCATCGGCGGTATCTCAGGTCTTAAGAAGCAACCTGCTGCTCTTTTCATTGTTGATCCAAGAAAAGAAAAGATTGCTGTTGCTGAGGCTCACAAGCTCGGTATCCCCATCGTTGCTATCGTTGACACAAACTGCGATCCTGATGAGGTTGACTATGTTATCCCAGGTAATGATGACGCTATCAGAGCTGTAAGACTTATTGCAGGTGCTATGGCTGATGCAGTTATCGAGGGCAGACAGGGTGAGTCAAACGCTCCTGTAGCAGAAGAAGCTGCTGAGGAAGTTGTAGCTGAGGAAGCTGCTGAATAATTTTTGATTAACACTTTACTAATTATATAGGAGGAATTTATTATGGCATTTACAGCTAAAGATGTACAAAATCTTCGTGAGAAGACAGGCGTTGGCATGATGGACTGCAAAAAGGCTCTCACAGAGGCTGACGGCGATTTTGAAAAGGCAATGGATATCCTCAGAGAGAAGGGTCTTGCTTCTGCTGCTAAGAAGGCAAGCCGTGTAGCTGCTGAAGGTGTTGTTGTTGCATATAATGACAAGGCTAATAAGATTGGTGTACTCGTAGAGGTTAACTGCGAGACTGACTTCGTTGCTAAGAACCCTGAGTTCGTTGCTCTTGCTAACACAGTTGCTAAGACTGTTGCTGAAAAGAATCCTGCTGATATGGACGCACTTAATGCTGCAACTATTTCAGGTGGCGACATCACTGTTGCTGAGGCTGTTCAGGAGCTCTTCCTTAAGATTCGTGAGAACATGAGTGTTCGTCGTTTCGTAAGAGTAGAGGGCGTTGTTGAGACTTATATCCATGCCGGCGGTAGTGTTGGTGTTATGGTTGAGTTTGACGCTGACGATGCAGCTGCTTCAAACGCAGGCTTTGAGGCTATGGGTAAGGATGTAGCAATGCAAGTTGCTGCTATGAATCCTCAATATCTTGATATTGCTTCAGTTCCTGCTGATGTTGTTGAGAAGGAAAAGGGCTTCATGATTTCACAAATGAAGGAAGACCCCAAAATGGCTAATAAGCCTGAGGCTGTTCTCGGCAAGATCGTTGAAGGTAAGATCGCTAAGTTCTATAAGGAAGTTTGCCTTACAGAGCAAGCATTCGTTAAAGATGGCGATGTAAATGTAGCTAAGTATGTTGCTAACTGCGCTAAGGAAATGGGCGGTCAGGTTTCACTTAAGGGCTTCACTCGTTTTGCAAGAGGCGAAGGCATTGAGAAGAAGGTTGACAATTTCGCAGATGAAATTGCTTCAATGGTTAAATAATTAAGCACAAATTTTAAATCCTCCTCATTTTCGAGGAGGATTTTTTTAAGGTCGAGGGGGGATAATCCATGGATAACATTAATAAGTTCACTGAAAAGGCTAATGCCTATGTCAAGGGAAGACACGGCTACTCTGAAGCTTTTATAGATTATCTTTTTGATTCACTCGGCTTCTGTGAGGAAACAATCGTCGCAGATATAGGCTCCGGCACCGGCATATTTTGTAGGCAGCTCCTTGACAAAGGTACTACTGTTTTTGGTGTTGAGCCAAACGATGATATGCGCCTTATGGGTGAAAAAGAGCTCGCTTCTTATAATAAATTTATATCGGTTAGCGGCAGCTCGTCAAACACGAACTTAAAGGATAACAGTGTCGATTTTGTCACTGCGGCGCAAGCTTTTCACTGGTTTGATATTGAGTCCTTTTATAATGAGTGTAAAAGAATCCTAAAGCCTGAGGGTAAAGTGATACTCATATGGAACACTCGTAATGAAAAGGACGAAATTAATAGAGAAATAGCCCTGCTAAATAAAAAATATTGCCCTGACTTCAAAGGCTTTAGTGCCGGCTTTAAGGAAGATGACGAGAGGATTTGCCGCTTTTTTAACGGCGAATATGAAAAGCTGATATTTGACAATCCCATTTACTATAATGAGGACAGCTTTATTAGCCGCCTTCTTTCAAGCTCCTATTCTCTTAAAAAGGGTGACAAGGGCTATGATGAATTTTTATGCGAAATTAAGTGCATATTTTCTTCTTACGAAGTCGGTGGCAAAATAAAAACCAATAGCTCCACCGTCGCCTATATTGGCAAAGTACAATAAAAGTATAAAACTCCATTTTAAACTTCATATTTATTCACATTTCCCTTGACAAATATACATTTTAGTGTATAATAGTCCTATTGATTTGCATAATTATAACTTTTAAAGAGGTATCCCATAACATGGTAAAGGTTTTTATTGACGGTCAGGCAGGCACAACAGGCTTGCAATTAAAGAGTAAAATTATAAATCACCCCTATGTTGATTTATTGGAAATAGACGATGACAAGCGAAAAGATACTTGCGAAAGACAGCGACTGATGAATGAAAGCGATGTTGTCTTCCTTTGTCTTCCCGATGCGGCGGCTATTGAGGCGGTAAAGCTTGTGACAAACCCAAATACTGTTATTATTGATGCCAGCACTGCCCACAGAACTAACGACGGCTGGACATACGGCTTTCCTGAGCTGTCAAAGTCACATTTTGACGCAATAAAGCACTCTAAGCGCATTGCAAATCCGGGCTGTCATGCTTCAGGCTTCATTTCTATTGTGTACCCATTAGTTAGTGCAGGCATTATGCCGGCTTCTTACCCCGTTACAGCTCACAGCATTACAGGCTACAGCGGTGGTGGTAACAAAATGATTAGTGACTATGAAGACCCTAACAGAGAGGAAGAAATAGGCACACCACGACAATATGGCTTAACACAAAAGCATAAGCATTTGCCTGAAATGAAAAAGGTAACAGGTCTTGACAATGAGCCGGTGTTTAATCCAATTGTCAGTGACTATTATTGCGGCATGGCTGTCAGCGTGCCTATATATACTTCACTTTTAAATAAGAAAATGAGCGCTGATGAGCTGTTTGACTTTTTCAGCGATTATTATAAAGACAGTGAGTTTATCTCAGTGTGCAAAGCTCCTGAGAGCGGATTTTTATCACCCTTAGGTCTTGAAGGCACAAATAAAATGGAAATCCATGTTTGCGGCAACGAAGACAGAGTGACTATTACCTCAGTTTTTGATAACTTAGGCAAGGGCGCTTCTTCGGCTGCAATTGAGAATATGAATATTGCTATGGGCTTTGATATTTCCACGGCACTGTAAAAGAAAGAGGTTAGGATTATGAAATATATTGATGGCGGTGTAACTGCGGCAAAGGGCTTTAAGGCTTCGGGCATTCACTGCGGAATTAGAAAGAATCAAACTAAAAAAGATCTTGCAATGATTGTCAGTGAGGTCAAGTGCAATGCTGCGGCAGTGTACACACAAAATAAGGTCTATGGTGCGCCTATTACGGTGACGAGAAACAATATATCTGACGGTACAGCGCAGGCTGTTATTGTCAATAGCGGCAACGCAAACACTTGTAACGCTGACGGTGTAGAAAAGGCACAAATGATGTGCGATATAGCCTCAAAAGCCTTAAATGTCAGCGCGGATGATGTTATTGTAGCTTCAACCGGTGTTATAGGCATGACACTTGATGTTACACCTATTGCTGACAGTGCAGAGGCTTTAGCTTCACAAATGAGTGAAAACGGCGGTCATGACGCTGCTCAGGCAATTATGACAACAGACACAATACCTAAAGAGGTTGCAACTGAGTTTACTATTGGCGGCAAAACAGTCACACTTGGCGCTTGCTGCAAAGGCTCAGGAATGATTCATCCCAACATGGCAACTATGCTTTGCTTTATGACAACGGACTGTAATATTTCCGGCAATCTTCTTCAAAAGGCACTCAGCGACATAGTTAAGGATACATTTAATATGATTAGCGTTGACGGTGACACCTCAACAAATGATATGGTTTGCATAATGGCAAACGGTAAGGCCGAAAACCCTGTAATTGACAGCGAGGGCGAGGACTATGAAATCTTTAAAGAAGCTCTTATGGCGGTGTCAATTAAGCTGTCAAGACTTATTGCCGGTGACGGTGAGGGTGCTCAAAGACTTCTTGAGTGCATTGTTAAAAACGCTCCTGATGAAGTGACAGCCAAAAAAATAGCTAAGAGCATAATTTGCTCATCTCTCGTAAAAACTGCTATGTTTGGTGCAGATGCCAACTGGGGCAGAATACTTTGCGCTATAGGCTACACCGAGGGCGACTTTAAGGTTGACGAGATCGAGGTTTCCATCTCCTCATGCAAGGGTACTGTTAAGGTTTGTGAGCACGGTGCAGGTATCCCATTTAGCGAGGAAAGAGCAAAGGAAATCCTCTTAGAGGATGAGATCACTCTTGATGTGAATATGAATCAAGGTGATTTTGACGCTACAGCCTGGGGCTGTGATTTAACCTATGATTATGTAAAAATAAACGGTGACTACAGAACTTAAGGTGATGAATATGAAATCTATAGATGATGCAATGAAAGCGCAGGTCTTAACCGATGCCCTGCCTTACATACAAAAATATTACGGAAAGACTGTCGTAGTAAAATACGGCGGCAATGCAATGATAAATGACGAGCTTAAAGATGCGGTTATGAGCGACATTATTTTGCTCTCACTCATTGGCATTAAGGTTGTTTTAGTCCATGGTGGCGGCCCTGAGATAAGTGGTATGCTTAAAAAATTAGGCATAGAGTCTAAGTTTGTCAATGGTCTTCGCTACACTGATAAGAACACTGCCGAGGTGGTGCAGATGGTGCTCTCAGGCAAGACTAACAAAGACCTTGTCTCTCTCATTGAAAACGAAGGCGGTAAGGCTGTTGGCCTTTGCGGCATTGACGGCTCAATGATAAAGTGCGTCAAAAAGGAAGATGGGGAGTTTGACTATGGCTTTGTGGGTGAAATTATATCAATTGACCCATCACCTATTGAAAAGGTCTTAGAGGAAAGCTATATCCCTGTTATTGCCACTGTCGGCATTGATAAACAGGGACAGGTTTATAACATTAATGCGGACACTGCCGCAGCTGAGATAGCAGCAGCATTAAATGCAGAGAATATTATTACTCTTACAGATATTCCCGGCTTGTTGCGTGATGTTAATGACCCTTCAACTCTTATTCCAGAGATTCATGTTGATGAGGTAAATGAGCTAATTGACAGCGGCATTATTTCCGGTGGCATGATTCCTAAAATGCTTTCATGCGAGAAGGCAGTACGCAGTGGCGTTAAAAAGGCGGTTATGATAGACGGCAGAGTACCACACTCAATATTAATTGAGATGTTCTCCAAAGAGGGTATTGGCACTCTTATGAAAATGTGAGGCGAATAAAATGAGCAATTTTGATATAGTAAAAGAAAAGGACGATAGCTTCGTTGCCCACACCTACGGCAGATTTCCTGTTGCAATTAAAGAGGGCAAGGGCGCAATCTGTAAGGACTTTGACGGCAAGGAATATGTTGATTTTTCAAGCGGCATTGGCGTTAACTCATTGGGCTTTTGCAATGAAGGCTGGGTGAGTGCCGTTACAAAGCAGCTTACAACTTTACAGCACATTTCAAACCTTTATTACACTGAGCCTTGCACTAATGCGGCAAAGCTTCTTTGCGAGAAGACAGGTATGAAAAAGGTCTTCTTTTCAAACAGTGGTGCAGAAAGCAACGAGGGTGCTATTAAGTGTGCGAGAAAATACTCTTATGCTAAATATGGCGAAGGCAGAAATAAGATTATAACTCTTGTTAATTCCTTCCATGGCAGAACTGTAACAACTCTTGCCGCAACAGGTCAGGATGTCTTCCACAAAAATTTCTTTCCCTTTACCGAGGGCTTTGATTTTGCCATAGCAAACGATATTGACTCGCTCAAAGCAAAGCTCGACAGCAGCGTTTGTGCTGTCATGATGGAGCTTATTCAAGGCGAAGGCGGTGTTATGCCCCTTGATAAGACCTTTGTCAAAGAGGTTGAGTCTATCTGCAAGGAAAAGGATATTCTTCTTATCATTGACGAGGTTCAAACAGGTGTTGGCAGAACAGGTAAGCTTTTCTGCTTCCAAAATTATGATATCACACCGGATATTGTTACTACAGCAAAGGGCATTGGCGGCGGTCTTCCTTTGGGCTGTGTTATGTTCTCAGATAAGACTCAAGATGTTTTTGTACCGGGTGACCATGCTACTACCTTTGGCGGAAACCCCGTCGCAACAGCCGGTGCTGAATATATCCTTAAAACAATGGACGATAGCTTTTTAGATGATGTCAAGGCAAAAGGGGAATATATGAAGGATAAAATCCTCAAAATGCCCCATGTAGAGGGTGTTGACGGCTTAGGCTTAATGATGGGTATTCGTCTAAGTGACGGCATTAAAAGCGCTGATATAGTCAAAAAAGGCATAGAATATGGCGCACTTCTTCTCACAGCTAAGGCTAAGGTTAGACTTTTGCCCCCACTAAACATTACATATGAGGAAATTGACAGAGGTCTTTTGGCACTTCAAAAGGCTTTACAGGACATATAAAACAAAAAGGGTTCTTCGGCTTGTTAAGTCAAAGAGCCCTTTAAAGTTAAAGTGCATTGCTGATGATGAGCGAAAGCAATAAGTGGCGTAGAAGTCTGTTCCCTACACCACTTATTGTCTTTTATTTATTGCTGTTTATAAATTCAATTATTTCGTCCTTTGATTGCAAACCGACGAGTCTGTTTTTTTCTTCGCCACCGACAAAAAGAATAAGACATGGAATTGTCATTACACCCATGAGCATAGCATAATCAGCTGCCTCATCACAGTTAAGCTTGCAAACCTTAATTTCACCGTCAAGCTCATCTGCTATTTCCTCAACAACAGGGCCGAGCATTTGGCAAGGTCCGCACCAGGGTGCCCAAAAATCAACGAGGACAGGTATACTTTTTTCTTCGTTTACTTCATTGTGAAAGTTTTCGCTTGTAAGTTCAATATATGACATAATTAACCTCCTGTTATGTGGTAAAACTTTTTAATCATGATAACATATATTTTTGCCTTTTTCAAGGCGTATAATTCAAATAAGTCCCAATATTTACCCTGTAAATTCAGGTTTTGACTTGATTTTTATTTGCAAATAGTGTAAATTATAAGTATTGTGGAAATTTGTACTATCTTCCACAACATTTAGTGTAACTAAGCTTAAATTATATATATTACTTTGAAAGGATAAAGAAAGATAATGGCAAAGAAACCCGGATATTCAAATGAAGATATCGAAATGCTCGAGGGTGCTGACCGTGTTAGGAAAAGACCTGCTGTTATTTTTGGCTCAAATGGTATAACAGGCTGTGAGCACTCGGTTTTTGAAATTCTCTCAAACTCAATTGACGAGGCAAGAGAAGGTCACGGTAACAAAATTGTCGTCACTCGATACTCAGACGGCAGCATTGAGGTGCAGGACTTTGGTCGTGGTATACCCGTAGGCTATAACGAAAAATATGACAGATATAACTGGGAGCTTATTTTCTGCGAGATGTACGCAGGCGGTAAGTATAAAACCAACTCAGGCGGTAGCTATGAATACTCATTAGGACTTAACGGCCTTGGCCTTTGTGCCACTCAGTTCTCGAGTGAATATATGGATGCTGAAATTAAAACAGGCGGCGAAAAACACACCTTACACTTTGAAAAGGGCGTTAATATTGGCGGCTTACACAGTGAGCCATATAGCAAGCGTGACACAGGCACAAGAATAAAATGGAAGCCCGACTTAGAGGTTTTCACTGACATTGATGTTAGCTTAGAGTATTATCAAAGCACTATGAAGCGTCAGGCTATTGTCAACCCTAAGGTGCACTTTGAGCTTAAAAATCAAATTAAAGGCGGCTTCGAGACCTACGATTACTATTATGAAAATGGCATAAGTGATTACGTTAAAGAAATTGCAGGAGAGGACGCTCTCACTTCGGTGCAATATTGGCAGACTGAGCGCAGCGGCAAGGACAGACCCGATTTGCCGGAATACAAGGTAAAGCTGAATATTGCTTTGACCTTTTCAAATAAGAGTCAGCTAATTGAGTATTTCCACAATTCCAGCTTCCTTGAGTTTGGCGGCTCACCGGATAACGCAGTTAAAAGCGCAATGGTGTCGCAAATTGATGCCTACTTAAAGCAAAGCGGAAAGTACACAAAAAGTGACTCTAAAATTAAATTTCAGGATGTGTCCGACTGCTTAATTCTCGTTTCATCTTCATTTTCCACAGAGACATCATATCTAAACCAGACTAAAAAGGCCATAACAAATAAATTTATACAAGAGGCTATGACAGAGTTTATTCGTCATCAGCTTGAGATTTATTTTATCGAAAACAAGCTTGAAGCTGACAAAATTGCTGATCAGGTATTAATTAACATGAGAAGCCGTGTCAAGGCTGAGGCTGCAAGAGTTAACATTAAAAAGAATCTCACCTCATCAAACGATATGGCAAACCGTGTGCAAAAATTTGTAGATTGCCGCAGTAAGGATGTTGAGCGTCGAGAGCTCTTTATAGTGGAGGGTGACTCGGCTTTAGGTGCTTGTAAGCAGGCTCGTGACTCTGAGTTTCAGGCTGTTATCCCCGTTAGAGGTAAGATACTCAACTGCCTTAAATCGGAGTATGAGAAAATATTTAAAAGCGAGATTATAACCGACCTTTTAAAGGTACTCGGCTGCGGTGTTGAGGTTCACGCAAAGGGCATGAAAAATATGTCCACCTTCTCTTTGGATAATCTTCGCTGGAGTAAGATTATTATCTGTACCGATGCCGATGTTGACGGCTATCAAATTCGCACACTTATTCTCACTATGATTTATCGTCTTGTGCCAACTCTTATTAAAGAGGGCAAGGTTTATATCGCTGAGTCACCTCTTTATGAAATCACAAGTGGCAACGAGACATGGTTCGCTTATACGGAAAAAGAAAAGAGTGACGCTTTAGAAGCAATCGGCAACAAAAAATATGTTATTCAGCGCTCAAAGGGTCTTGGTGAAAATGATGCAGACATGATGAATCTTACGACCATGAATCCTGCAACAAGAAGGCTTATTAAAATTGACCCTGCTGAGGCACAGGAAACCTCAGATAAGTTTGATTTGCTCCTCGGTGACAACCTTGCCGGAAGAAAGGACTATATTGCAAACTTTGGTCATTTATATATTGACATGACAGATGTTAGCTAAGGAAAGGAGGAGAAGTTTGTGGCAAAAAAGAAAGTAACAAAAAAGAAAAACGAAGACGAGGATCTTCTTAAAAACACCCATATTTTAAGTGCCGGTGAAATGATAGAGCAAAGAATAACCGACACTCTTGAAATTAACTATATGCCCTATGCTATGAGCGTTATCCTTTCTCGTGCTATTCCGGAGATAGACGGCTTTAAGCCATCACATAGAAAGCTCCTTTATACCATGTATAAAATGGGACTTCTCACCGGCGGCAGAACTAAGTCGGCTAATATTGTTGGTCAAACCATGAGACTTAACCCCCACGGTGACGCTGCAATATATGAGACAATGGTTCGTTTGTCAAGAGGTAATGAGGCACTTTTAAACCCGTTTGTTGACTCAAAGGGTAACTTCGGTAAGGCGTACTCAAGAGATATGCACTATGCGGCAGCGAGATATACAGAGGCAAAATTAGAGAGCATATGCAACGAACTTTTCAGAGATATTGATAAGGACTCCGTTGACTTCGTGGATAACTATGACAGTACCATGAAAGAGCCATCACTTTTGCCTGTTACATTCCCATCAATTTTAGCTAACTCTAATCTTGGTATAGCTGTTGGTATGGCAAGCAGCATTTGCTCATTTAACCTTAAAGAGCTTTGCGAGACAACGATTGAGCTTATTAAAAATAAAGACCATGATTGTCTTACAACTATGCCTGCGCCTGATTTTATCGGTGGCGGTCAAATATTATATGACCCTGATGCTATGGCAGAGGTTTATCGCACCGGCAGAGGCAATATTAAGGTCAGAGCAAAATACACCTATGATAAAGAATTTAATTGCATTGATATTAAGGAGATTCCACCCACGACAACGGCCGAGGCGATTATTGATAAGATTATCGAGCGTGTTAAGGCGGGTACCATAAAAGAAATAACCGATATTAGAGATGAAACCGACAAGTCAGGCCTTAAAATCACTATTGACCTAAAGCGCAATATTGACCCGGACAAGCTTATGACAAAGCTTTATAAGCTCACTCCATTAGAGGATTCCTTCTCGTGTAACTTTAATGTGCTCATTGACGGATATCCTAAGGTTTTGGGCGTTAAGGATCTTTTGTTAGAGTGGATTCGCTTTAGAGGAAAATGTGTTTTCAGGCGTGTTAGCTATGAGCTTGAAAAGGCACAGGCTAAGCTGCATCTTTTAAAGGGTCTTGAAAAAATACTCTTAGACATTGATAAGGCAATTAAGATTATTCGTGAAACCGATGAGGAAAGCGAAGTTATACCAAACCTCATGATAGGCTTTGGCATTGATGAGATTCAAGCCGAGTATGTGGCTGAAATAAAGCTTCGTCATCTCAATAGAGAGTACATTATAAAAAGACTTAAGGATATTGAAAATTTAGAGGCTACTATTGCCGATATGCAGGATATCCTAAAGTCAAAGACAAGAGTCAGAAAGATTATTATTTCCGAGCTTCAAGATGTAATTAAAAAGTACGCCAAAGACAGAAGAAGTGAAATTATCCAGCTTTCCGAGGCGGACACTGCCGAGATAGTTGAGGAGATTCCCGACTATGCTGTCAATCTTTTCTTTACAAAAGAGGGCTACTTTAAAAAGATAACACCATTGTCACTTAGAATGGGCGGCGAACAAAAGCTTAAAGACGGCGACGAGATTGTGCAAAGCTTTGAGACAACCAATAACAATGATTTATTGTTCTTCACGGATAAGTGTCAGGTTTATAAGGCTAAGGTCAGCGACTTCGCAGACTCAAAAGCAAGTGTCTTAGGCGAATATATCCCATCAAAGCTGGAAATGGACGAGGGCGAGAACGCAATATTTATGGTGGTCACACGAGATTATCAAGGCTTTATGTTTTTCCTGTTTGAAAACGGCAAGGCTGCCAAGGTAAATCTCAGCTCATATGCCACTAAAAACAACCGTAAAAAGCTTATTAAGGCCTATAGTGACAAATCACCCTTACATTCAATGGAATACTTAAATGAGGATTCTCAGCTTGTTATTGAGACTACAGGCGGCAGATGCTTACTCTTTGACACAGCTATGATTTTGCCAAAGGCTATGAAGGACACTCAGGGAGTAGCCTGCATAACCATTAAGAAAAATCAAAAATTAGCTTCATTAAGATTTTATTCTGAGGGTGAGTTCGCAAAGCCGACAAGATATAAGGCTAAAAATCTTCCATCGGCCGGTGCTGTTTTGAGTAACGAGGATATTATTAAGAAAAACAATATCACCTTTGATGAATTTATCTAATATCAAAAAAAGCACAACTCTTTGACTTTATTTCGTCTTAGAGTTGTGTTTGCATATCGAAGGTAGTTTTGCACACAAATGTTGCATTGTTACAAAATATTCACAAAGCTGCAAGATAAACGCTATATTGTTATGTATAATATTAGCAAAGAGAACCGAATAGCGTATTTTGCTTTACAGATTTGCAAAGAGAACAGCCGTATTCGACGGCAAATTGATATTAGAGAACCGGAAAATCCGCTAATAAGAAAGGACAGTTACCACAGTGGCAGCTGTCCCTATTATTTTGTCAATTGCGTAGACTTCTCCACTGCAATTAACTCAGCGGAAAAGTCACAAACGCATAAAGAAAACAAATTGTTTTTCTTAACCTTGCCGCAATTATATTGTGGCTTATTTTTTTATATATACACGAGGAAAAATCAGGAATTATTTTTTAATTCATTTACCATCATTTTAGCGGCCTTATAAATATCGCCACAGCCCAGAGTTATAACAATGTCGCCGGACTTCGCATGCTTTAACACATGATCGCACACCTCTTGGAAGGTGTTAAACCACACACTGCCGGGAATTTTATCTGCCAAATCCTTCGTGTAAATTCCATAGGTGTTGACTTCTCTTGAGCCCATAATCTCAGTCATAACACACTTGTCGGGGATTTTCAGCACTCTTACAAAATCGTCAAACAAAATTGATGTCCTCGAATAAGTGAAGGGCTGAAAAACTGCCCAAACAGTGTTATATCCCATTTTCATCACAGCGTTTAAGGTTGCTTCTAATTCACCGGGGTGATGGGCATAGTCGTCTGCTATAGTTATGCCGTTATATTCGCCTAAGACCTCAAAGCGTCTTCCTGCGCCTTTGAACGCGCCTATACCTTTTTCGCATTGCTCATAGGTGCAACCCGCCTTTACAGCCGCAGCGAAGGCTGCAAGTGCATTTAAAATATTGTGTTCACCGGGTATGCCAAGAACAAGGTGGGCTAATTTATTGCCGCCGCTCATAACATCAAACTCAGGGAAAGAGCCTCTGTTGTAGGTGATATTTTCGGGATAATAGGTGCAGCTTTTATTTTTACCAAAGCTTATTTTTTCTTTGTCAAGACCTTCAACGGCTTTAAGGGTGTTTTCATCGTCACCGTTATAAATGACGGTCTTAGTTGTCATAGTGCAAAACTTATTAAAGGAAGAAATAATATTACTTAGATTTTTAAAATACTCCAAGTGATCCTCATCTACATTTAATAAGATTGTGGTGTCTGGGGAGAGCTTATGATAATGATCCTTATATTCACAGGCCTCACAAACAAAAATATCACTTTTTCCCACTCTGCCGTGGCTTTCAATTAAAGGTAGTCTACCGCCAATGAGACAGGTTGGGTCTTTCTCGGCCATAATTAAAACCTGCGAAAGCATTGAGGTGACAGTTGTCTTTCCATGTGTTCCGCAAACGGCAAAGCAGTCCTTATACATTCTCGTTATCGCACCAAAGACCTCTGCTCTTTCCACACAGGGTACACTGCCGCTTTTTGCAGCTACAAGCTCAGGGTTATCCTTGAGTATTGCATCAGTGTAAACTATAAGCTCAGCACCTGCGAGATTTTCAGCTTTTTGACCTAAGACAACCTTTACACCAAGCTCACGAAGCTTTGTAATATTGTCACCGTCATTGTTATCCGAGCCGCTTATGTCATATCCCCAGCAGTGGAGAATCTCAGCAATGGGGCACATACCTGAGCCGCCAATGCCAATGAAATGAATGTGTTTAATTTCTTTTAATAGCTTATCTATATTCATAACGGAAAACTCCTTATATGTATTCTTCTCTTTATTATATTGCAAGAGACAAAATTAGTAAACACTTTAGAGAAAAAATTAACAGTATTTTTTTACTTGCATAGTATGTACTATCAGGCGCAAAGGAGGGCTGAATATGGAAAGCTTTATTATTATCGGTGGTGACAAAAGACAAAAAGAGCTGATTAAATGCCTGTCTTCACATTCCTTTAAGTGTAGATATTTAGCTAAAGATGAAAAGCACGAGGTCATATCTGAATTTACTTATGTTATATTGCCTATGCCCGTAACTAAAGACGGAATAAATATTTATTGTGATGACAGCACATATGATTTTAAGCTTAGCGACATAATCGGCGCTCTTAATAAAAATCAAGTGGTTATAGGCGGCGCAATGAGTGAAAAATTGAAAGAAACCTTAAAAGAAAGAGAAATAGGCTTTTACGATATTTTAGGTGATGAAGACTTCGCAATAAGTAACGCATATTTGACGGCACAGGGCTGTCTTAGACTTTTACTCGAAAGCACACAGGATTTTATCCCCGGCAGCAAGGCCTTAATTATAGGCTTTGGCAGGGTCGCTTTTGCTCTTTCACTTATCTTGAAAGCAATTGGTGTAGATGTCTACATAGCTGCAAGGAGTACCAAACAGCTGGAAAAAGCTAAATATCTCGGCTATAAAACAGTTAAGCTAAATAGCTTAGAAGGCTCAATTTATTATTTTGATTATATTTTCGGCACTGTTCCAAAAACCATATTAACATATAACACCATTGAGCAAATAAGAGATGACTGCATCTATTTTGAGCTTGCATCAAAGCCATTTACGGCCAACAGACAGGACTTTATATCCCTTGGCAAAAAATATGTTTTTGGTGGCTCATTGCCGGGAAAATATTTGCCCACAGGGTCAGGCAAGCTGCTTTATGAGCACATTATGCAGTTTATCTCAAGACAAAAGGAGTGAAACTAATGAAAACCATAAAAGCCGGCTTCGCTCTGACCGGGTCATTTTGCACCTTTGATAGGGCGATAAAGCAAATAGAATTTTTAATTAGCAAGGGCGTAGATGTCTTACCAATTATGTCCTTTAACGCATCATATATTGACACTCGCTTTGGCAAAGCAAAGGATTTTACAGATAAAATCGAGAGCATAACAGGAAAGAAGGTCATTAAGACAATTGAGGCGGCTGAGCCAATCGGACCGAAGAATTTAATTGATATATTAATAATACTCCCGTGCTCGGGCAACACCTTGGCTAAGCTCGCAAACGGCATATATGACACTCCGGTGACTCTTGCGGCAAAATCTCATTTGCGTGGTCAAAAGCCTGTGCTTTTAGGCGTTTCTTCAAACGACTCACTGTCTGCCTCGGCTAAAAACATAGGCGCTCTTTTAAATTATAAGCATTACTACTTTATACCAATGAAGCAAGATTTGCCTGAGAAAAAGCCTTTTTCCATTGTTTGCGACTTCGAAAGAGTCTATGACTCAATGCTTTTGGCATTGGAAGAAAAGCAAATAGAGCCAATTATTTTTTAGCTTGTAAAAAAATAATCCTTCGCACGAGAAAAAATGCGAAGGATTTTTGCTTTTACATTTTAGAGAAAAGCTCTTTTATTTCATTTTGTCTGCCACAGGTCATTCTACCCTCAGGGCAATAGCCCAAAACATAGCAGCTGGGGCCATAATAATTAAATAGGTCAGGGGAGAGCTTTCTAAGCTTTTTAAGGAAGTCATTGGCGAAAAGCTGAATTTCCCACTGTGCTCTTGTGCAGGAACGAAGACGGAAGAAAAGAAGCATCTCTCTTGCATTCATAGTTGTAACAATATCAGTTGTGTTTCCGCTGAGCACACAATAAATGAGAACACTGTCGTCATAGCCCTTGTCTTTAAGATAGGAATAAAGCTCCTTCATTGACTCGAAGGCCTCAATATAGCATTTATAAAGCTTTTCATTTGCTTTTATAGTCTCGGGTATAACATATTTGTCTCTTTTAGCTTTAATGAGATTTGGTATACATATGCTTTGCATACGGTGTCTTGCAAAGTGTGTAAGAGTTGAAAGAGATACACCGTTAAATCGGGCAGTACAGCAATAGCTTTCAAGTGCTCGAGGTCTGCTGCTTGAAATAAGCTTTTCTAAAATCGATTTAACATTCTCTTTTGATGAGATGATATTTTCGATTTCCGCCGGTGAATAGCTGCCATTTTCAATAAGAGCACATCTTGCTATATTTTTTTCGCCATTAGCTGTGACACTTAAAATATCACAAAGCTCCCTGCTTTCGTCATTGGCATTTCCTGTGGGAAAATCAAAGGACAAGCTGTCATTATATTTTTGACCCTTAGCTTCAAAATCAACAAACAGACCGGGAGCAAGCTCTTTGCATTGCTCTAACAAGGACAAGCCTAAGCTATATATCTCCTTAATTTTACTGCCCCTGCCATAGAGCATAGCATTAATTACATTAATAAGCTCTCTGCCGCCAAGGGAGCAAAAGAAGTTTGAATAAAAGCAGTAGGGCAGAACAAATCGTGCGTCCTCCTTTGCAATCCCATTTTCAGTCAGGGTGCAATAGGTGCTAAAGAGCTTATCCATTACGGCAGTGTACCTAAGCTTATCATCATCACACTTAAACTCCGGCACAAAATAGCCACTGTTTGAAAAGTCAACATAGCGTCTTGATTTAACAGTGAAGCTTGCGAGTCTAAACTCAATCATAAATTGCTCAACTACAACGCTTACATTTTCAAAGGCAAGGTTAAAAAATATATGCTCCACTGTTGAGGTGTGACCTGAGCGTGTGACCTTACCGATAAGATTTGTATTTTTAGTCTCGTCATGACTTTTTTCAAATATTTCAAGAGCAGTTCCGTTTTGAGTTGATATCCTGCCGGAGGCAGCACAAATCTCCTGTCTAACATCGGAACAGCCTATAACATATACACCATGTTTATTCATTTTGCATCTCTCCTGCGATTATATTACTGATGATATTGTAATATAAACAACAGCCTTTTGTCAAATAAAACTTTAAAAAGAGGAAAAAATCTCTCAAAGAGTAAAATGTCATAACTTTTTAAGGAAAAAACATTGATAATTTTGTCTTTTGTGTTATAATTACAAAGAATGTAATTTATGACATATGAGGTGCATTATGGGCAAAATGATCGTTATTGATGGTCTTGACGGAAGTGGAAAATCAACGCAGGCTGAAATCTTAAAAAATTACCTGAGTGCAAAGGGGTATGAAACCTATACCTTAGATTTGCCATTTTACAGTGATGCATCCAGCACTTTAGTTAAAATGTATCTTGGCGGTGAATTAGGTGACGACCCATCGGATGTTGGCGCTTATGCTGCGTCAACCTTTTATGCCGTCGATAGATATGCCAGCTTTAAAAAGCATTGGCAAAAGGAATATGAAAGCGACAAAATCATTGTTGCAAATAGATACACAACCTCAAATGCCTGTCATCAAATGACAAAGCTGCCTAAGGCACAGTGGGACGAATATCTTCATTGGCTATTTGAGTTTGAATATAAAAAGCTTGGTATACCCGAGCCTGACTGTGTTATTTTCCTTGATATGCCCGTTGACATATCTCAAAATTTACTGTTAAAACGCTATAAAGGTGACGAAAATAAAAAAGATGTACACGAAAGAAATGTGAGCTATCTTCGTTCGTGTCATGAGGCCGCAGTGTACGCCGGCGAAAAATTAGGCTGGAACAGAGTTATCTGCGGCGAAAATGGTGAGCCACTAAGTGTTGATGATATATCAGATATGGTTTGCCGAATCGCAGAAAGGGAGCTTTTAAATAATGATTGATTTACATGATGTAAGTCTTGATGATAAACCATGGATTGACAATATACTTAAAAATGAACCGTTTTTGACCTGTGAATATTCCTTTGGCAATATTTTTTCTTACTCGGCAAAAATGAATATCCAGGTGGGTGAGTATGCTAATTGTTTAATTACAAAGTGTACCCAAAACGGCACTAATATGTATTGCTGCCCAATTGGCGGCGATATAAGAAGCGGCATAGAGTTTATTTTAAACGATGACAAAAAGGACAATAAGCAATTAAATATCTTTGGCATTTCACCGAACTCTGCCGAAATAATATCAAATAATTTTTCCAATGAGCTTGATATTTTCCTTGACAGAGATTCCTTCGATTATATTTATTTAAGTGACGACTTAATAAATTTAAAGGGCAAAAAATATCAGCCGAAAAGAAATCATATATCTTTTTTCATGAGAAACAACAATTGGTCTTATGAAAGACTGACTAAGGACAGTATCCCCGAATGTCTCGAAATGAGCAAGGCTTGGCTCGAGACCTCAAATGAGGAATATAGAGATGACCTGCTTTTTGAATATAAAATCATCGAAAAGGTATTCCAAAATTATGATGAGCTTTCCTATGTGGGCGGTGTCTTGAGGACAGATGGCAAGGTTGTCGCATACACAATGGGTGAAAAAATGACCGATGATATGTTTTGCGTCCACATTGAAAAAGCATTTTCGGATATTAGGGGAGCATACCCAATGATAAATCAGCAGTTTGTGCAAAACGAGCTGTCAAGCTATAAATATATAAACCGTGAGGATGACACCGGCGCTGAGAATTTAAGAAAAGCAAAGCTTAGCTATCATCCTGCTATTTTGGCAAATAAATATGGGGCGACGTTAAAAAATGTATATTGATTCCCACGAAAAATATATCCCGTCCTTGACGAAGCTTTGGCATGAGGTTTTCCTTGATGACAAAGAGTATATTGACATATTTTTTAAAAAGGCTTATTTTGACAGTGAGTGCTTGGTTCATATGGACAAAGGCGAAATTGTAAGTTCACTTTATCTTTTAAAGTCCCACATAAGCTCAGGTGGTAAAATCTACCATGGCAGATATCTTTATGCTGCCGCAACTAATAAGGACTTTAGAGGTCGTGGGCTTATGTCACAGCTGATTTTTGAGGCTGAGACTTTGGTACGCGATAAAGGCTTGGATTTTATTGCACTTGTTCCCGCCGAGGAAAGCTTGTATGATTATTACAGTCGCTTTGGCTATAAGACATCAATGTATAAGTATCTCATAAGACAAAGTCCTAAAGAGGGCTTAGAAGCTTTAAATGGGAAAATTAAAAGCAAGGCCGAGTTTTATAATGACAGAAAAAGCAATAAATGTGATATGCTTTTTTATGATGAAGTCATATCAGACTACGCATACGACTGTCTCAGCTTTATTGGCGAGAAGGTCATTTCATTAGGTGAAAAGAGCCACTATATTAATTCGCAGGAGCTTTTTTGCGGTGACGGTGACGAGGATATTTGCTCGTTGGCACTGGAAAAATTAGCTGCTAATTATAAGCCTATCTTTTCAAATTACCATTTTAATTTAGGCGAAAAAATTAAAAACGGCATGATATTGCCAATTAATAAACAGCTGGAAAATAAAGAAATTTATATGAATATTGCACTTGATTGAAAGGAAGATGAAAATGATTTACTGTTTTCTCGCAGATGGCTTTGAGGAAGTTGAAGCCATTGCGCCAATAGATATTTTAAGGCGTGCCAATATTGATGTTGTGACTGTTGGTGTCACAGGTGAGACTGTCACCGGAAGTCACGGCATTAAGGTTACTGCCGACAAAAAAATTGAGGATATTGAGCTTTGTGATTCCCTTTCGGGCATAATCCTTCCCGGTGGTCTTCCGGGAGCAACTAATCTTGAAAATAGCCCTTTAGTGCAAAAGGCCATTGATTTTTCTTGTGACAACAATAAGCTTCTTTGCGCCATTTGTGCTGCACCTCAAATTCTCGGCCACAAGGGCATTTTAAATACCAAGGAAGCTATAGCCTATCCCGGCTTTGAAAATGAGCTTATTGGCGCAAAAATCAGCAGCAGCTATGTTGTCAAGGACGGTAATATTATCACCGCAAAGGGTGCAGGCGTCGCTGTTGACTTTGGTCTTAAAATTGTGGAAGCTCTAAAAGGTGAGGAGCTTTCAAATAAAATAAGACAATCAATTCAGTGCCAATGATAAATAAGCTTCAATTAAGACGCACATTTAAAAAAATAAGAGATGATTTGCCCCTTAGAAAAGAAAAAAGCGAAATTATTTGCAGCTCATTTCTTGAAAGTGATATTTATAAAAGCTGTACGAGTCTTTTGCTTTATTCGCCAATTGGCAGCGAAGTTTGCACATCGCTTATTTTAAATAAAGCCTTATTAGATGGCAAAAGGGTGGCTTACCCTTTGTGTCTTGATAAATGCGGCTCAATGGAGTTTTACTATATTCAAAGTGAAGCTGATTTACACGAGGGCACCTTTGGCATAAAAGAGCCTTGTGCCGATTGTGGCAAGGCAGTGCATGATTCGTTAACTGTGTGTCTTTTGCCGGGGCTGTCCTTCGATTTATTCGGGGCGAGACTCGGGTACGGTAAGGGCTATTATGACAGATTTTTAAATAGCTTTTGCGGCATTAGCGTAGGGCTTTCCTACGATGAGTGCATATTTGATAGCTTGCCCTTTGGTGAGCATGACAAAAAAGTCAATTATCTTATCACAGATAAGAGCATATATAATTTTTACATAAAGGAGGAATAATATGGCTGATCGTTTTTATTCAGAGGGTTCGAGGAATAATTCAAGCACCGGCAATAATAGCTCCGGAGCGTCTAATGTCAACCCTTATAGCGCCAAGGCCACAAACGGCTTAGGTGACTTCAGCGAAAATATTGATTCCAACACCGTCAGACCCGGTCAAGGCTCTGTTTATTCACATGAGAAATTTCAGGTGCATATTAATAATTTTGATGATTTTATTGGTATGCCTGAGCAGCCGGCGGATTCTAATATACCAAGGCACATTCAGTCAAACAATGTGCCTAAGACAAATGGGCAAAAAAATCCTGCACCGGCTAAGCGAGTACCAACACAGACAGCTAATGCTCGTGGCACAAGGCAAGTGCCCCCACAGGCTAAAAAGGTGGCGGTTGATGCCGTCAAATCCTCAAAGGTGCAAAAGGTCACCTCTCATGTGACCTCAACGCAAAAGTCTGCTTTTATGGGCAAAAAAGACGGTAGGAAAAGTAAGCCCGCAGAAAATCCCGAAAGTAAAAGCAGGGTCAATAAAGCTGCTAAAGAGCCTAAAAGACAGCTCACCCCTGAGCAGAGGAAAAAGGTAAAAGAAAGACGCAGATATAATTTTACTAAGGCACTTTTAGCCGCTTGTGTTTGTATGTTCTTTATTGCCATTATGACAGTTGCCGCATCGACAATTGCCATGGAGACAATTAATGATATCCTTGTTATTGACAAGAGCGATAATGTTTCAGGCAATATAACCATTGAGCAGGGTGATGAGTTTATTGATGTTTACAGAAAGCTTGAACAAGGCGGCTTTGTAAAGCAAAAGCTCCTTTGCTACGCTTTCCTCATGTATAGAAATTATCAAACTGTTAAATATGAGCCGGGTGTGTATTATCTCGAAAGCAATGACGGCTTGGAATACAATATTGAGACAATGATGGTTAAGCGCTCCGGCTCAAAGGACACAGTGCGTCTTACCTTCCCCGAGGGCTGGACAATTGCTCAAATATTTGAAAAGATTGAGAAGTACGGTGTTTGCACAGCTGAAAAGCTTTATGCCAATTTAGACTCTGTGTCTGACCAATACAGCTTTATGAAGGACATTAATATGACCTCCGCAAGATATCTTAAGGCTGAGGGATATTTGTTCCCCGACACTTATGATTTCTTTATTGAGGAGACTCCTTCCTCTGTGCTTAAAAAGCTGTTTTCAAACTTTGAGAGCAAATGGTCAAGTGAGTACACAGCAAGGCTTAAAGAGCTTGATATGACAATGGACGAGATTATCAATATCGCTTCCATGATTCAGCGTGAGGCTAAAAACACCTCACAAATGAGCGTTATATCCTCTGTTGTTCACAATCGACTTAAAAAGGCTTCCACCTTCCCCACATTGGATATGAACTCAACGAAGGATTATATCACTTCACTTAAATCATATAACCTGTTTACTGATTTCTATTACGAGCTTTATCTCGGCACATATAACACCTATAGCGCACAAGGTCTTCCTCCCGGACCTATTTGCAACCCGGGTGCTGCCGCTATAAAGGCTGCTCTTTATCCCGCTGATACTGATTACTATTTCTTTATGCACAGCTCATCAGGCGAGATATATCTTGCAAAAACTGCAGAGGAGCATCAGATAAACACGGAGCTTTATTTGTAAAAAAACGAGGTTAATAAATGTTAAACAATATTAAAAAGCCTGAGCTATTAGCGCCTGCCGGTGATATGGAAAGGCTACAGGCAGCAGTTAAATACGGAGCCGATGCCGTCTATCTTGGCGGCAAGGTTTTCGGCATGAGAGCTGCACCGTCAAACTTTGATGAAAAGGAGCTGCCCATAGCAGTCTCATATTGCCACGAAAGAGGAGTTAAGGTCTATTTGACTTGCAATGTTTTGCCACGAAATGACGAGCTGGCAGAGCTTCCGGATTTTCTTATTAACGCCCAAAAAGCCGGTGTAGATGCGCTGATTATATCAGATATCGGTGTTTTACAGTACGCGAGAAAGTATGTGCCGGACATGGAAATTCATATATCCACCCAGTCAGGCATCGTAAATTATGCGACTGCTAATGCTTTTTATGAGATGGGCGCAAAGCGTATTGTCACCGCTCGTGAGCTAAAGCTCAGTGAAATTGCTGAAATTCGAGAGAATATACCGGAAGATATGGACATTGAGTGCTTTGTTCACGGTGCTATGTGTGTTTCATTTTCGGGCAGATGCCTTATATCAAATTATCTTGTCGGTCGTGATGCCAATAGAGGTGAGTGTGCTCAGCCTTGTCGCTGGAAATATACTCTCATGGAGGAAAAGCGTCCGGGACAATATTTCCCCGTATATGAAGGTGACGGCGGCACATATATATTAAACTCAAAGGATATGTGTATGATAGAGCACATACCCGAAATGATAAAGGCAGGAATAACATCCTTTAAAATTGAGGGCAGAGCTAAATCCGCATATTATGTCTCAGCGACAGTTAATGCCTATAGAAAGGCAATTGATGCCTACTTTGATAACCCGTCCGACGATTACAAGCCACAGCAGTGGATAATTGACGAGATGAGAAAAATCAGCTATCGAGATTATTGTACAGGCTTCTTTTATGGCGATGTGGCGCAGGACGCTAATATTAGCTATAAGGGCGGCTATAACCGTGAGTGGGATGTTATGGCAATAGTTAAGCATTGGGAAAACGGTGTGGCTTATTGCTCTCAGCGTAATAGGTTTTTTGAGGGTGACGAGCTTGAAGCTTTGGAAACTGACAAGCCCCCGTTTAAGGTAATAGCAAAAAATCTTAAAAATGCCGCAGGTGAAATAATTGAGGCAACACAGCACCCAATGATGGATTTTTCCTTCGAGTGTGAAACACCCTTGCAGGACGATACTATCCTTCGTAAGCAGCGTGATGAAAACAAACGAGTTATAATTTAATTTCAGGTGGCAAATTTTGCCGCCTGTTATTTTCTTTAAAGGAGCATATACTTATTTTGGTGATGAAAATGGATAAACCCTTTGAAGATAAGTTGAAGCTCATGTCAAGAGATATATTTGGCAAGAGCATGGAAAAGCTCAATAAAGATGAAATATATGAGCTGATTGGTAAATTTGTAAATGAAAAATGTGAAAATCACATGAGTAAAAATCAGGAAGGCAAAACCGTAGCATATTTTTCCATTGAGTACCTTTTAGGAAGACTCCTTGAGTCGAACCTATATAATATGCGCTGTCTGCCCTTAATGGAAAAAGCTCTCAATGACACTGGACACAGCCTTAGTGAGCTAAGTGATATTGAGGATTATGCCTTTGGTAACGGTGGCCTTGGACGCCTTGCCGCTTGCTTTTTGGACTCTGCCGCATCTAATGACATTCCCCTTGACGGATACTCGATAAGATATAAATACGGCCTTTTTAAGCAGTGCTTTAATCAAGATGGCTCACAGCAGGAGTACCCGGACGATTGGTCAAAGTACGGTGACCCCTTTGGCATTAAAAAGGAAGACGAAAAGGTCCAGGTCAATTTTTCCGACTACAGTGTCATTGCAATGCCCTATGACTATTATATTATCGGCTATAATTTTAAAAGGATAAATCGCCTTCGTTTATATGAGTGCTTGCCACTAAATTGCGATAAAAGAGACGCCGAAAGGATATATGAATATCTCTATCCCGATGACAGCACCTATGAGGGAAAAAAGCTAAGACTTCGTCAGCAATATTTTGCCGTGAGTGCCGCCATGCAAAATATCACCGGAAAATACGGCTTAGAGGAAATAGAAAACAAAATCAAAATCCAGCTCAATGACACACATTTAATTTTAGCTATTGCGGAGCTAATAAATATTTGCATCAAAAGCAATATGAGCTTTGACGATGGACTAAATAAATGCCAAAAAATCTTCGCTTATACTAATCACACTGTCATGCCTGAGGCACTGGAGCAGTGGGATTGTGAGCTTTTAAGACAGGTTATACCTGAAATTTATGGCATCATTAGAAAGCTAAATGATATGGCACTGTTTCAATTCAGCAATCATAAGTCAATTGATTTTAGTAAATGCGCCATTATTTTTGACGGCAAAATAAGAATGGCAAACTTAGCTTGCTTTGTGTGCAGTCATATTAACGGTGTCGCATCTTTGCACACTGAGATATTAAAGGACAATGTTTTGTCTCAATGGTACAGCATATATCCCGAAAAGTTTAGCAATAAAACAAACGGCATATCGCAAAGACGCTGGCTTGGTCTCGCCAACGAAAACTTAGCTGACTTTTTGTCAAAATTGTGCGACTGCGATATAATCGAAGAAACTGATAAAATCAGCCACCTATTAAACTTTAAGGATGACGAGCAGATAATAAATGAGCTTTTTGAAATCAAAAAGAAAAACAAAGAAGCACTCGCAAATTATATTGCGGAAAATTGCAAGGTTAAAATCGACAGTGACAGCGTTTATTTAGTGCAAATAAAGCGTATTCATGAATATAAAAGACAGCTCCTTGGCATATTTCTTGCAATACATTTTTACTTGTCAATTAAAAAAGGTGAGAGAGCCCCAAAAGAGAAAATGACATTTATTTTTGCCGGCAAGGCTGCGTCAAGCTATAAAATCGCAAAATCAATTATTAGATTTATAAACTGTGCCGCAAAGGTGATAAATTCAGACGAAGAAATCAACGACAGAGTAAAGGTCGTCTTTTGCGAAAACTATAATGTCAGCTTGGCTCAGAAGATTATACCGGCAGCTGATATATCAATGCAGCTGTCTCTTGCAGGCACTGAGGCCAGTGGTACCGGCAACATGAAGCTAATGATGAACGGAGCTGTCACCCTTGGCACATATGACGGTGCAAATATAGAAATCGTGGAAAAAGCCTCAATGGAAAACAATTATATTTTCGGCATGAGAGCATCGCAGGTTGAATCACTTAAAAACAGCTATAGTCCAAAAAAGCTTTATGATGAAAGTGATAAAATAAAAAGCTTAGTGGACACTTTAATTGACGGCACTTTTTCTCACAAGGATGATTTTCGTGATATATATGACAGCTTACTTTTTGGTGAGCAGGCCGATAGATTTATGGTACTGGGTGACTTAGAGGATTTTATTAAGGTTAGCGAAAAGGCGATAGGGGATTACGAAGACAAGCCTTCCTTCGGAAAAAAGAGTCTTATTAATATAGGCTCATCAGCTTATTTTTCCTCAGATAGAACCATAAAAGAGTATGCAGAGGAAATTTGGTTTAAGTAAAATTATGCAGCTTCAAGAAAAAATCGGTCTTGGAGCTGCTTTTAATAAAAAAATAAAAAAATTTAACAAAAAACAGTTGGCAAGAGGTGAATTTTATTATATAATGTATCGGTATAATTATGTTTACTACATTTTTGGAGGTGCTCTATGTCCGGTAAGTATTCGGTGTCCCTTGCTAAAATGCTAAAGGACCATCAATTTGATACTCTTTATTTGCCAAAGGATCCGTCGGATATATTTATTTTTTCTCCTGATGTTCACAGACCCGGTCTTATTCTTTCCGGATTTGAAAACTTTTTTGATAACAGAAGAATTAACTATTTAGGTAAAACTGAAATAGAATACATAAACTCTTTCCCTAAGACCGAAAGGCTCGAAAGAGTGAGATTGTTTATGTCTCAGTCGCCTGCGTGCATTATAGTGACGAGAAGTCTTCCTTGTCCCGAGGAAATTTTAGTGCTTGCCGCCGAGTATCAAGTGCCTGTACTGAGAACCATGGACACAACCTCACGCTCAATGGCTTCCATTATAGCTTATTTAAATGTTGAGCTCGCTGAGAGAATCACTCGCCATGGTGTTTTTGTCGAGGTTTACGGTGAGGGTGTGCTCATTTTAGGCGACAGCGGTGTTGGTAAAAGTGAGACGGCAGTTGAGCTTATTAAAAGAGGTCACCGTCTTGTGGCAGATGACGCTGTTGAAATCAAAAAGACGGGTCAAAAGACTATTGTCGGCTCAGCTCCCGATAATATCAGACACTTTATTGAGCTAAGAGGCATTGGCATCATTAACGCAAGGCGTATTTTTGGTATGGGTGCTGTTAAGCTCGCAGAAAAAATTGATATGGTTATTCAGCTTGAGCCTTGGGATAGCGAAAAGGTTTATGACAGAATGGGCATTGAAAACGAATATACGGAGATTCTCGGTGTAAGAGTTCCTTATACTGTTGTACCCGTTAAGCCCGGTCGAAACTTAGCTGTTATTATCGAGGTTGCAGCTATGAATAACAGACAAAAGAAAATGGGCTATAATGCCGCAAGAGAGCTAATGCATAATCTTGGCATGACTGATGATATAATACCCCAGGAAGATGAAATCAAGCTGTGGGGAAATTTTTAAGAGGTGTAAATAATGTATAGAATAGGTGTAGATTTAGGCGGTACAAATATCGCTGTAGGTGTTATTAACGACAAATATGAGATTATCGCTAAGACAAGTACGAAAACTAATCTTCCTCGCAGTGCGAAAGAGATTTTTTCCGATATCGTCAAATGCGTTAAGGATGTAGCAAACAAGGCTGAAATCACTTTAAATGAAATCACAAGCATTGGTATTGGAACTCCCGGCTCATGCGATAAAAAGAATGGCATTATCCTTTATGCCAACAATCTTGATTTTAATAATGTACCCGCTGTGGAGCTTATTCATTCTGAGCTTCCGGGAATCCCTGTTTATATCGAAAACGACGCTAACTGTGCCGCTTTAGGTGAGGCACTTGCCGGCTCAGGCATGGGCAAAAACAGCTTTGTTGCAATTACTTTGGGTACCGGTGTTGGCGGCGGCGTTATCCTTGATGGCAAGGTACTGTCAGGCTGTAACGATGCAGGTGGTGAGCTTGGACACATCTCAATTAAATTTGACGGTGAGCCTTGCAACTGCGGCAGAGTCGGCTGCTGGGAAAGATATGCGAGTGCAACAGCTTTAGTTAACCAAACTAAGCAGGCTATGCTTGAGCATAAGGACAGCAAAATGTGGGAAATCTGCCTTGGCAATATTGAAAATGCCGGCGGCAGAACTGCATTTGATGCAATGCGTGCCGGCGACAAGTGGGGCAAAGAGGTCGTTGACAACTATATTAGATATGTTGCCATTGGCACAACAGATATTATTAATATATTCCAGCCTGAGATGCTTTGCTTTGGCGGCGGAATATGCAACGAGGGTGAAACACTTTTAGCACCTATCAGAGAATTTGTAGCAAGAGAGCGTTACAGTAAGCATCAGCTTATTCAGACTGAGATTTGCCGTGCAAAGCTTGGCAATGATGCAGGTATAATCGGCGCTGCTCTCGTTGAATATTAATTTCGGAGGTCATGATTTGACTAAGCTAATTGAAAAACTCGGCTCATTGGGAGTTTCATATAAATTAGATGAGCCGATGAAAAATCACACAAGCTTTAAAACAGGCGGCAATGCAGCTCTTTTTATTGAGCCTGAAAACGAGAAAACCCTCTCTCAGGTGCTAAAGCTTTGTAATGAAAGTGCGGTTGATGTCTTCGTCCTCGGCAAAGGCTCAAACCTTCTCGTAAGTGACGATGGCATTAAAAATAAGGCAGTTATTCATATTTCAAAGGGGCTTGACAGCATTGAGCTTATAGATGATGATACTATTCGTGTCGGTGCAGGCGCTTCACTTATATCTCTTTGTAAATTCGCATTGGCTAACTCCCTCACAGGCCTTGAATTTGCCTATGGCATACCCGGCTCATGTGGCGGTGCTGCGTTTATGAACGCCGGTGCCTATGGCGGAGAAATGAAGGATGTGCTTATTTCCTGCACTCATCTTGATAAATTTGGAAACAAAGGCAGCTTCTCTTTAAATGAGCTTGATTTATCCTATCGTCACAGCGTTTATAGCGATAAAGCTCTCGTTATAACCTCATTGACACTAAAGCTCGAAAAGGGAAACAAAACAGAAATCGAAAACAAAATGAACGAGCTTATGTCTCGACGCAAGGAAAAGCAGCCCCTTGAATATCCCAGTGCCGGCAGTGTGTTTAAACGACCGGAAGGATATTTTGCCGGTGCTCTTATAGAGCAATCAAACCTTAAAGGCAAGAGAATTGGCGGTGCTGCCGTGAGCGAAAAGCACGCAGGCTTTATTATAAATGTTGACAATGCGACAACAAGTGATGTTTTAAATTTAATTGAGCATTGCCGGCAAACAGTTAAAAATAATTTTGGCGTTGAATTAGAGCCGGAAATAAGATTAGTTTAATGTGAAGGAGTGAGAGAGTATGTCATTTTCGAGTGAAATTAAGGATGAGCTTATAAAAATTGAAGATATGCCCTCTTGCTGCAAACATTCCATGGCATATGGCATGCTTCTTTTTGGCAGAAGCTTTAATGACAGTGACATATCAATTATGACCGATAACGGTGCTGTCGCTGATAAATATGTTGAGCTTTGCTCTGATGTCACCGGTGTCACTGCTCAAAAAACTGTCTCCCAGGCCGGAAAAACAACAATTAGTATTCCCTCATCAAATGACAGAAAAAAGGTGCTTTCTTACTTTTCCAACTCAGGAAACGAGAAGTTTATGAGAATTGACAGAGGAAATTTAAGAGGGGAGAGTCAAGGTGAGGATTCGGAAATCGGCGGCATAAACTGCTGTGAGGCCGCTTTTTTAAGAGGTGCGTTTTTATCCTGTGGCACTTGCTCAGACCCGAATAAAAGCTATCATATTGAGTTTGTCGCACCATATAGGACTCTAAGTCTGGATTTATTAAAGATACTAACTGACTTTGGTCTTAACGCAAAGCATATGCTTCGCAGAGGCATTAATGTTATTTACATAAAGGACAGCGGCAGTATAGAGGATCTTTTGACACTTATGGGTGCTCAAATCAGCGCAATGGAAATTATGAGCATTAAGATTTATAAAAATGTTCGCAACATAACCAACAGGCGCAGCAATTTTGAAAATGCCAATCTCACAAGGACGGTCTATGCCTCCTTCGATCAGGTTGAGTCAATTAAAAAGCTCAAGGACAGCGGCGTTTATTGCACTCTCAGTGATGAGCTTAAGCTGGTGGCAAATCTAAGAATAGAAAATCCCGACATGAGTCTTAGGGAAATAGGGGAGCTTTGCTCACCGAAGCTAAGCCGCTCAGCGGTAAATTACAGACTCAAACGCTTGATGGATATTGCCGAGAAAACAGTTGAATAAAGAGGAATTAATTTTGAAAAGTAACAGATTTACGCTTCCCGAAGGGGAACTTCAAAAGCAAAAAGAATATACCGCTTTGGCGGCTGAGATTTTGTCTTCCATGTACCCTGCCGAAAAACCAAAGGCATATGTGCACACCTATGGTTGTCAAGGAAATGTTGCCGACGGTGAAAGGCTACAGGGAATGCTTCGTGATATAGGCTATGATTTTACGAACACTGCCGAAGACGCAGACCTTGTCCTTTATAACACCTGCGCTATTAGAGAGCACGCTGAGGACAGAGTCTTTGGAAATGTGGGAGCATTAAAGCCAATAAAAAAGCAAAAGCCAAATCTCATTATAGCTCTTTGCGGCTGTATGATGCAGCAGCAAAGTGTTGCGGATAAAATCAAAAGCAGCTACAGCTTCGTTGATTTGGTGTTTGGTACACATAATATTCACAAGTTGCCTGAGTTTATCTATAGGCGACTTTCAAGTGGCAAAAGAGTCATTGACATAACTGACAGTGATGGTGTTATAGCTGAGGGTCTGCCCTTAAAGCGTGACGGCTCATTTAAGGCATGGATTCCTATAATGTACGGCTGCAATAATTTCTGCTCATACTGTATAGTACCATATGTAAGAGGCAGAGAAAGAAGCCGTGATTTTGACAATATTATCGCAGAGGTAAAGCAGGTTGTGTCTCAGGGCTATAAGGAGATAACTTTATTAGGTCAAAATGTCAACTCATATAATAAGGACTTGGAAAAGGACAAGCAGTTCCCTGCGCTTTTAAAGGCTATTAGTGAGATTGAGGGCGACTTTATTATAAGATTTATGACTTCTCACCCGAGAGATTGCACAAAGGAGCTTTTAGATGTAATGGCTTCAAGCGACAAAATCGCAAAGCATTTACATCTTCCCTTCCAGTCAGGCAATGACAGAGTGCTAAAGGAAATGAACAGGCACTATGACCGTGAAAAATATCTCAGCTTAATAGATTATGCCTATAGTGTCATGCCGGAGCTTTCAATAACAAGTGATGTTATAGTGGGCTTCCCCGGTGAGACCTATGAGGAGTTTCAAGATACCTTATCACTTATTGAGCAAGTAAAATATACATCGCTTTTCACCTTTATTTTTTCGCCCCGACCTGGCACAAAGGCATATGATATGCCCGACCCCATCTCACGAGAGGAAAAGGGTAAATGGTTTAAGCAGCTCACCGACCTTCAAGAGAGTATTGCGGCAAAGCGCACTGCCTCAATGTTAGGCAAGACCTACCGTGTTTTAGTCGAGGAAAAAGCAAAGGACGAGGGTATGCTTTCAGGCAGAACTCAGGGAAATGTTATAATTGAGTTCCCCGGTGACGAGTCTTTAATCGGCTCATTTATAAATGTGACTGTAACTAATCCGAGAACATGGATAGTTTACGGTGAAATTGAAAAGAAATAACTACTCTAACAGGGTATTTATTATAAAAATTTTTATATAAGGAGTGTCACAAATGGACATTATCAAACTCACAAGAGAACTTGGTGCTGCTATTCAGCAGGACGAGCGTTATCTTGCTTTCAACAAGGCAAAGGAAGCTAACGAAAAAGACGAGGAGCTTAACGCTCTCATGGGCGAAATTCAGATGATTCAAATGAATTATCAAATGGAAGCATCAAAGGAAGAGCCTGACTCAGCTAAGATGCAGGAATTTGAAGCATCCTTCAACGAGAAATATGAGCAGTTTATGGCAAACAAAAATATGCAAGTTTATGACGAGGCAAGAGCACAGGTTGACTCAATGATGAACTACATCATGCAGATTTTAGGCCTTTGCGTTAACGGTGCTGACCCAATGACATGTGAGCCTGAGCAAGAGCACGAGCATTCATGTGATGGTTCATGCGGTTCATGCGGCGGTTGCCACTAATTAAAATATTAATTTGAAGTAAAAATCACAGGAGGAAAAACGATATGTCTGAAATGACGCCAATGATGGCTCAATATATGGAAATTAAAAAGGATTACCCGGATACTATTTTGTTTTTCCGCCTGGGTGATTTTTATGAGATGTTTTTTGACGATGCGTATACGGCCTCAAATGTGCTGGAGCTTACTTTAACATCAAGGAGCTACTCCAAGGGTGAGAAAGCACCTATGTGTGGTGTACCCTTTCACTCAGCGGAAAACTACATAGCTCGCCTTGTTAACAAGGGCTATAAGGTAGCAATTTGTGAACAGGTTGAGGACCCTGCTTTAGCTAAGGGCATTGTCAAAAGAGATGTCATAAGAATCATAACAAAAGGTAGCATTATAGAAAATTCACTCCTTGACGAGTCTAAAAATAATTATCTCGCCGTTATTTATATGGCGGAAAACGGTGCAGGTCTTTGCTTTACCGATATCTCAACGGGAGTTGTCAACCTCACACATTTTGAGGATGAAAACACCTTACAAAATAATATAATGAATGAGCTTGGTACATTTTCTCCCAGTGAAATAGTGCTCAATCGTCTTTGTGGGGAAAATAAAGCTATAACTACCTTTATTTCCAAACGCATTGAGTCATCATGTGAGATGCCGGATGACAGCTACTTTTTATATGATGACTGCTACAATGCCTGCTTAGAGCATTTTGGCCAGGAGAAAATCGACTCTATTGGCTTTGCCTCGGACAGTAAGGCTGTCATTGCCTTAGGCACAGCTTTGCGGTACCTTAAAAATGTGCAAAAAAACAACTTGGAAAACATTAGCGAGGTCAATTTCTATTCCGACAAACAGTTTATGAAGCTGGATTATAGTACCCTTAGAAACTTAGAGGTCACTCAAAGCATGAGAACAGGTGAGAAAAAAGGCTCACTTTTATGGGTACTCGACAAAACAAAAACTGCCATGGGTAAGCGACTGCTGCGCTCATGGCTGGAAAAGCCCCTTATTAGTGTTGCACAAATCACAAGGCGACACAACGCAGTCAATGAGCTTGTGGGGGACAACACAAAGCTTACCGAGTTAACGGAAAGGCTGGGCGGAGTATTTGACATTGAGCGACTTATAACAAGGATTATGTTTGAGTCAGCTAACGCAAGAGACCTTAACTCCTTAAAGCAAACCTTAGAGTGTATTCCGGAAATAAAAATGCTTTTATTTGATTGCAAGAGTGCTTTTCTTTCTCAGCAGTTTTTAAACCTCGATGTTTTAGAGGATGTCAGAGCATTAATTCACGGTGCTATTATTGACGAAGCACCCTTCTCTATTAGAGAGGGAGGCATAATTAAAAACGGCTTTAATACTGAGCTTGACGAGCTTCGCCATATCCAAAACGGCGGCAAGGAGTTTATACTTGAAATTGAGCAGCGTGAAAAGGAAAGAACAGGTATTCCGAAGCTGAAAATCGGTTATAACAGAGTTTTTGGCTATTATATTGAGATAACAAACTCATACAAGGATTTAGTTCCACAGGAGTATATTAGAAAGCAGACCCTTGCTAATTGTGAAAGATATATCACTCAGGAATTAAAAGATCTTGAAAGCAAGGTGCTTGGCGCACAGGAAAGAATAGTAAAGCTTGAATATGAGATTTTTTGCCAAATAAGAAGTCAAGTCGCAAAGCAATATTCCAGAATTAAAGCAACTGCCGCAGCACTTGCAACAACAGATGTAATTTGCTCATTAGCTAATACCGCTATCAGCAACAACTATGTGTGTCCGACAATCCTTGATGACAGCGCTATTAGAATAAAGGACGGCAGACACCCTGTTGTTGAGGCCGTTTTAGACGGTGCTCCCTTTGTGCCTAATGACACATATATGGATTGCGGCAATGATCGCTGCGCTATAATTACAGGCCCTAACATGGCCGGTAAATCCACATATATGAGACAGGTTGCTATTATTTGCCTAATGGCTCAGGCCGGCTCCTTTGTGCCTGCGTCAAGTGCTCAATTGAGCATTGTTGACAGCATATTTACAAGAGTTGGCGCATCAGATGACCTTGCAACAGGTCAGTCAACCTTCATGGTGGAAATGAACGAGGTGTCAAACATTCTTAAAAACGCTAACAAAAACAGTCTTATTATACTTGACGAGGTCGGCAGAGGTACATCAACCTTTGATGGCATGAGTATAGCAAGAGCCGTTTTGGAATATATTGCCGACAAAAAGAAAATCGGCGCAAAGACTCTGTTTTCCACTCACTATCATGAGCTGACAGAGCTTGAAGGTCACATTGACGGAGTTAATAATTATAACATCTGCGTTAAAAAGCGTGGTGATACCATTACATTTCTTCGCCGCATTGTCAGGGGCAAGGCAGATGGCAGCTACGGTATTGAAGTAGCAAAGCTTGCCGGTATTCCAAGTGCAGTTGTGTCTCGTGCAAGAGTGATTCTTCGTGAGCTTGAGTCAGACCAACCGAAAAGAGTAATTGATAATACGGACACAGAAATTATTGAAAATGAAGATAATCTTCAAATTTCAATTTCATCTACAATTGATGATGAAATAATCGAAAGCCTTAGAAATATTGATATAAATACTCTCACACCGCTTGAAGCGTTGACGACTCTGCATGAGCTTGTGGGAAAGGCGAGAAGAAGTAATATATAAACGAAAGGTTGTGACAGCTTTATGGCTAAAATTAATGTCTTACCAAAACATATTGCAGAGCTTATTGCCGCCGGTGAAGTTGTCGAAAGACCGGCAAGTGTAGTCAAGGAGCTTATGGAAAACTCCATTGATGCCGGTGCAACAACTATCACTCTTGAAATAAGAAACGGCGGCGTAAGATATATCCGCATAACCGATAACGGCTGCGGAATTGACCATGACGATGTTCCAAAGGCATTTTTGAGTCATGCGACAAGTAAAATCAAAAATGAAAACGACTTAAATTCTATTTTTACTCTTGGCTTTAGAGGGGAAGCCTTAGCATCTATTGCAGCTGTATCTAAAACTGAGATACTAACTAAAACCGCAGATGCACCCTTAGGCACATCATATGCTATTGAGGGCGGTACTCAGGTGCGCTATGATGAGGCAGGTTGTCCTAATGGTACGACTATAGTTGTGCGTGACCTTTTTTATAACACCCCCGCAAGAATGAAATTCCTTAAAAAGGACGTTTCGGAGGCAAATGCTGTTGCTGATGTTGTTGACAGGATTGCCTTGTCTCACCCTGAGGTCAGTGTTAGATTTATCCGTGAAGGTAAGCAGGCGCTTATAACTCCCGGTGACGGCAAGCTTTTATCGGCTATATATTCGGTTTTTGGCAGAACCTTCGCTGAAAGCCTTATCCCTGTGGATTATAAATTAGACGGTGTTGAGGTCAAGGGCTATGTTTGTAAGCCCATGTCATCTCGTCCGTCAAGAGCTATGCAATACTTCTTTTTAGGTGGCAGATTTATTAAAAGCAGGTCATGTGTCGGCGCAATGGAAAATGCCTATAAAAACACCATCATGGTTGGAAAATTCCCAAGCTGCGTCCTTAATGTGACAGTCAGACCCGACAGCGTCGATGTCAATGTCCATCCGGCAAAAACCGAGGTGCGTTTCAGCGATGAAAGGCGAGTATCCAGTGCCGTATATTTTGCTGTAAAATCAGCCCTTGACGCCTTTGACACTATGCCTGAAATTGATTTGTCGCAGAAAAATAAGGTGCTTCAGCGTGCTATGCCGCAAGCTGAGCAGCTAAATATGCTTGACGAGACTCCCATTATAAAGCCCATGTTTAATTCCAGCCCCTTTACAAAAAAGGAGCCGCAAACAGTTAAAGCAGAGCCTAAAAAGGATTTTTGGCAAAAGGTGTCCTCTAAGGATTTGCAAAATATGAGCGCTGAGTCTAAACCTGAGCCGCAGACAAATAAGGTGGTAGAGCAGGACGAGCCTGACCTCATTTCCGATTTTGTTGCTTCTCAAAAGAAAAAGGAAAAAGAAGCATCAAAGCTTAAATCTGAGCTTAATAGTGGTGCGCCTGTACGCACTCAAGGTGTTGCCTTTTTAAAAGAGGAAGAACCTGCCCATATAAATACAGCAATTAATAAGCAGGAAAATATAAATCCCGTTCAACCAAAGCCAATTGCTGAAACCGAACAAAAAAAGCTCCCACCAAAGCCACTAAGGCTTTTAGGTGAAGCCTTTAAGACATATATTATTTGCGAGTACGACAATAAGGTTGTGCTAATTGATAAGCATGCCGCCCACGAGAGAATTATATATAACAAGATGAAGGAGAGCGCAAAGAACAATATCTCCTCACAGGTTTTGCTGACACCCGTTAAGGTGACACTTAGCAAAGCTGAGTATAATATTATCATCGAAAATCTTGATGTATTTTTAAAAGCCGGCTATTTGATTGAGGATTTTGACGGCGGTGTAGTTATAGTGCGTGAATGTCCAATGCTTATAAGCGGTGATGATATTGAGGACACTGTTATTGAAATTGCATCATATCTTAGTGAAAACAGAGTCAATGTGGAAAGCGAAAAAATTGACAGGATTTATCACACAGCCGCTTGTAAAGCCGCAATAAAAGCCGGATATAAAAACTCAACTGCCGAAATGAAAGCTTTGGCAGAGCAGGTGCTTTATGACGATGAGGTTAGATATTGTCCTCACGGAAGACCCGTTTTAATTGAACTTTCAAAGTACGAGCTTGAAAAGCAATTTGGCAGAATACAGTAATTTTTTGGAGAATCAAATGGATAAGCCTTTAGTTGTTGTGGTGGCAGGCCCCACCGCTTCAGGGAAGACCTCCCTTGGCATTGAGCTTGCAAAGCACTTTGACGGCGAGATAGTCAGTGCCGACTCAATGCAAATATATAAAAATATGGATATTGCTACTGCCAAACCTACACCAAAGGAGCAGTCAATGGCAAAGCATCATCTTATTGGCTTTTTAGACCCGGGTGAGAGCTTTAGTGTGGCAAAATATAAGGAGCTTGCCGTAAAGGCAATTGACGACATACTCCAAAGGGGAAAGCTTCCCATTGTAGTTGGCGGCACGGGTCTTTATATTGACACCCTAATTAAAAATACAGAGTTTTTTGAGTATGAGCAAACTGATATTAGAAGTGTTTTAGAAGAAAAAATGCAAAGTCAAGGTGTTGAGGTACTCTTAAAGCAGCTGCAAGAGGTTGACCCTCAAAGCGCCGAAAAGCTTCATTGCAATGATACAAAGCGCATTATTCGTGCCCTTGAGGTTTATTACACAACAGGCGAGACTATTACACGCCAATGTGAGCTGTCTCATTTAAACGAGAGCAAATACAGCTTTTGTGTCATAGGTCTTACCTGCGAAAACAGACAATATCTTTATGACAGGATAAATAAGCGAGTTGACATTATGCTTGAAAGCGGTCTAATTGAGGAAGCGAAGGACTTTTTTGCACACGACTATGGCAGTACCGCAAAGCAGGCAATCGGCTATAAGGAGCTAAAGCCATATTTAGACGGTCATGTCACCCTTGAGCAAGCGACAGAAAAGCTTAAAATGGAGACAAGACGCTATGCAAAAAGGCAGCTCACCTGGTTTAGACGAAATGATAAAATACACTGGCTGAATATTGATACATTAGACGAGCAGAGCCTTTACAGGGCTGCATTTAAGATAATTTCCCATGAAAGGTGATTTATATGAAGCAATTTAAAAAGCTAAGTAAAGACACAAAGACAACAATTGTACTTTTGCTGGCTTTTGCTGTTGTGCTGACAATGTATGCAGTTAACGCTTTTTATAATAATTACAAGGGCAAAATTGAGACGGAATATATAGTGAGCTACAGTGAGCACGACACAATCGAGGTCAAGGGCTTCGCTGTGCGTGACGAGAGCAGTAGTGCGGTGCTATATAAAAAGGACGGTCTTGTTTATGTGCCCATAATATCAGATAGCGAAAATGTCTCTAAGGACGGAGTCATAGCCTTAGCCTTTTCAGATGATACTCAGGCAAGGGCTTATATTGAGCAAAAGGCACTTCAAAGCAAGTTAGACTCTATTAAAGACCTTGAAAAAAGTGCTGATTTAAGCTATAGCAATATTATCTTCCTCAACTCACAAATTAACTCTGATGTTGCATCATATATGGACGCTGCGTCAAAATCTGATCTCAGCTCAGCTGAAAAATATATTGACAGCATATCTAAAAATCTCACCTCTAAGCAAATTGCCGTAGGTAAGGACTTAGATTACAAGTCAATTATTTCCGAATATACTAAAAAAATAAATGGACTTAAAAGCTCATACTCAATTAAAAAGCAAATTACTTCACCTTATGCAGGCTATTTTGTCAGCAGTGTTGACGGATATGAAAATGCACTTAGCTATGAAGATGTCGAAAACAAAAAGATTGAGCCTCTTGACGGCAACAGGCTTTTAAGCATTTCATGCCAGGCACCGGTAGATGCCTATGGCAAAATAATTGCACAGCATACATGGTACTATATATTTGATGTTGATGTTAGCTACTCACCGGAATTTAAAACCGATTACTGGGTTAAGGTGTCCTTTAAGGAGCTGGGCATAGAAAATGTAAATATGTTAGTTTACAGCATAAGCGATATAAAGGACGGAAAAATCACTGTTACCTTAAAGTGTACCGCAATGAATGAGGAGCTTTCTAAGGTGAGAAAGGATTCCGCTTCTATTATCCTTGATGAATATAAGGGCTTTAAAATCAGCAATGAAGCTCTAACTGAAAATGAGGACGGTGTTCTCGGTGTGTACGCTGTAGTCGGCAACATTATGAAGTTTTCCCCTGTTAATGTGCTGCTTTATAGAGACGGCTATGTTGTCGCTGAGGGTGTAAAGCAATTGAGAGACGAAAACGACAAGAACTCAGGGTATTATCATGTACTTAAAGCCTATGACAAAATTATAGTGAAAGGACTGAATCTTGAAGATGGAGATATTGTCAAGTGAGGAAAGGCTCAAAAATATTGAGTATAATTTAGCTTACATAAAGGATAAAATTGCTCGCGCCGCTGAAGAAAGCTGTAGAAAAAGTGAAGATGTAAAGCTTATGGCGGTGACGAAAACCGTCGAGCCCATATTTATTAATCACGCTATTGAGTGCGGCATCGATTTAATTGGTGAGAACAAGGTGCAGGAGTACCTGTCAAAAAAGCCATATTTAAAGCTTGACGGCTGCGAGAGCCACCTTATTGGTCACTTGCAAACAAATAAAGTTAAGCAGATAATTCATGAGGTTTCCATGATTGAGTCTGTTGACAGTGTGAAGCTTGCTAATGAAATATCAAAAAGAAGCGCTGCTATGGGCATAACAACCCAATGTCTCATTGAGGTTAATATTGGCAATGAGGATAATAAGACAGGTCTTGATTTGAGTTTACTCGAGGAAACCTTGTGTCAAATTGCCGAAATGCCGGCAATAAAAGTAAAAGGACTTATGACTGTACCGCCAATTTGTGACGATGAAAGGCAATTAAATAAATATTTTTCACAAATGCACAAAATATTTATTGACATCAAGGGCAAAAAGTTAGATAATATAGATATGTGTATACTGTCTATGGGAATGTCAGGGGATTATGAGGCAGCTATAAGAAACGGCTCAAATCTTGTTAGAGTCGGTTCGGCTATTTTTGGCCCAAGACTATATTGATAAGGAGAGTAAAAATGGACTTCGATTTTAAAGATAAAATATTTGGTAAAGTGTCAAGCTTAATTAACCGTGGCGACAATGACGATGATATACTTGAGGATGAAATTGAGCCGGGTGATTATGAGGATGTAAAAAAACCACGCCGTGCCGCAAAGGGCATATTTGATGACGATGATGATAAGGATGGGAATGTTGCCGATTTTTCATATTCACCAACGGCAGCCCTGCCAAAGTTTGACAGTGGTCTTTCCGATGATTTCCCACCGATAAAGGGTATTGATGATGAAGTAGAGCAAAGCAGTGCATCACCTCGTTTGTTTGACATTAAGTCTGCTTCAAAGCGTTCCGGCTCAAAGTTTAAGCTTTCCTTCATTTCCCTTCACGATATTTACGATGCTAAAAATGTAGCTAATCTTATGATGGATAAAAGCTCAATAGTTGTTGTTAATATTTCCCTTCTCAGTGAGGAAGAAAAAAAGCGTGCTATGGACTTCCTTGACGGTGCAAAATATGTTACACAGTGCGTTTTTGCAAGATTTACTGAGACAATTTGTGCATTCATACCGGCTGACATTGAGCTTCACGGAGATTTTTATAATCAAGTTGAGTTATAATGAGGGGTGAAAAAAATGTCCGACAGCAAAATTTTAAGTTATGCTTTTACATCGGCAGGTAAAAATAAATACTATGCCTCTGAGGTTGATGAGTATTTAAGAAACATTAGCGACAGCTATGACAACATGAGCAAGGGCTATAGAGTCCTTGATAAAAAGCTTAAAAAATACACCGCAGCTATAGAGGAGTATAACGCTAATAAAAATGTTATTTGCTCTGCGATTGTAAGAGCCGAAAAGTATTATGAGACTGTTGAGACTCAGGCTAAGGAGAACTCTGCCGAGATAATCAAGGCCGCAAGTGAGGAGGCAGAGAGCTACCTTTTGACAAAAAAAGCTGAGGCAGATGCTTATTATTATAATACGACTCACAACGCTGATGAAAAATTAAAAAAACTGGAAAAAGATATTGAGACTCTTGAAAAGCAGTCAATTGCTTTACAGGAGAAATATATAAATGACACTAAGCTTAAATCAGCTGAAATAATTGACAACGCAAAAACTAAGGCGGCTGAGATTATTGCGGCAGCTTATGATGACGCTAAGAGCGCAAGGGCACAAAGCGAGGAGATTATATCCTCCACACAAAAGGAGCTTGACAGACTCAAGACTGAAATAGCAAAATATAAAAGTGAGATTTTCAGTGTTGTTGCAACTATTAAGCCGGCTGTTGACTCAATTAGCAGCGATGCGGATTTTGACTTTAAGCCCACTCAAATTGAGGTTGATACAGATAAATTAGCTGAGGCTATGCCTGAATTTGAGCTCGATATTAATTATGACGCTCCCGACAATGAGCCAAGGCACGATGCCTTTGAGGATATTAGCTCATTTACAAATCCCTTAGATGCGCCTGACAATGGCGATATCCCATTGAGTGTTGACAGCTTTGAGGATAACGAGGACGATGATGACGACAGTTCGGTTGATCCAATTGGCGGCATATTCTCCGATGACAGTGAGGAAGTGCCCTCAGTGTTCACATATCAAAGCGATTATGAGGATTTATTTGACCAGCCCGATGATTGATTTATTTTCACGAAAAGAGTGTATGTATTGAAAAAAAGCAAATTATCACCTTCAATAATTAAACTGTTGTCCCTTTTAACTATTGTTGTTTTAATGGGCATAGACCAGCTAATTAAATATTATGTTATCTTATATTTAAAGCCCAAGGGCAGTGTAGGTCTCATACCAAAAATTTTACAGCTCACCTATTGTGAAAACGACGGCGCAATGATGGGCATGATGCAGGGTAAAACCTTGACGATGACTGTTTTTGCTGTCGCTTGTCTTTTAGTTGTGATATATGTGATTTACTCGGGCAAGTTAGGCTATGGGCTCGATTTTTGGAGCGTGGTTTTTATTGCCGCCGGTGGTATGGGCAATTTAATTGACAGGGTATTTAGAGGCTATGTTGTCGATTATATTGAGGTTTTATTTGTGGATTTCTATATTTTTAACTTTGCCGACTGTCTTGTCACCTGTGCTGCCGTAGTGATTATAATAAGTCAGATATATCAAATGGTCAAGGATTCAAAGAAAAACAAACAGGAAGAGAATTTGGCAAATGATTAACGCACATATTATCAGCGTCACACCTGAAAATCAAGGTGAGCGCATAGATAAAATTATATGCAATGCCATAGACACAATGAGCCGCAGTGCCGTGCAAAGAATCATTGATGACGGTGGTGTCAGTGTCGGTGGAATAGTAGTGAGCAAGAATTATAAAGCTCGCTCAGGTGATGTTATAAGGCTTATTATCCCTGAGGCGAAGGAGCTAAAGGTCGTAGGGGAGAATATCCCCCTTGATATAAGATATGAGGATAATGACCTTCTCGTTGTAAATAAGCCAAAGGGCATGGTGGTTCACCCTGCTGCGGGCAATTATGACGGTACTTTGGTCAACGCTCTGCTATATCATTGCAAAGACAGCTTATCGGGCATTAACGGCGTTATTAGACCGGGAATAGTACATCGAATAGACAAGGACACAAGCGGTCTGCTTATTGTGGCAAAAAATGACATGGCGCATATTTCCCTTGCCGAGCAAATAAAGGTTCACTCCTTTACGAGGGAATATCAAAGTGTGGTCTATGGCAAAATGAAAACCGATGGCGGTACTGTAGACGCACCAATTGGTCGTCACCCCGTTGACCGCAAAAAAATGGCTGTAACACAAAAGAACTCAAAAAACGCTGTGACTCATTACAGTGTGATAAAGCAATATAGAGATTTCGCCCACTTAAAGCTAAGACTTGAGACGGGCAGAACTCATCAAATAAGAGTCCACATGGCATATATAGGTCACCCTGTTGCGGGCGATCCGGTCTACGGGCCTAAAAAAGTAATAGAGAGTCTTTCGGGGCAATGTCTTCATGCCGGCTTAATTGGCTTTAAGCACCCCAGGACCAAAAAATATATTGAAATAGAAAGTGAATTACCGGAATATTTTACGGATTTTATTAGGAGGATTAATATTAATGACTAAGGAAAAAGAGAAAATCGACTTATCATCATGGCTTATTGCCAGTGACATAGATGGTACCGTTAACGATAAAGCAAGACGCCTCGTACCTCGCAACTATGAAATGATACATAAATTTGTTGATGAGTACGGCGGACACTTTACACTCTCCTCAGGCAGAAGCCCTGAGTCTATGAGAAAGCACTATAAGCGTCTTGATATTGCAGATGGCAAGGCAGTTGTTTTAAACGGTGCAGCTATATATGATTTTGCTCTGGAAAAAATTACATGGCAAAGTCCACTTAATGAGCATTGCATTGATATGGTTAGAAAAAGCGCAAAGAAGTTCCCATTCCTCGCTTTTGAAATAGTATCAGACAAATGCGTATATATTTTCAGACCTACTCTTTCCACGAGAATCCTTGCATTTAGCGCAAAAAAGCCTGTTAAGTATTTTTATGATTTTGAAAAGATACCTAAGGATAATTGGTATAAGGTTGCTTTTGCAGGCTTCCCAACAGAGATGAAATTACTCGAAAAATATATTAAGAGCATGTCAAAGACCACTGATAATCTTATGTATTCATCAATTTGCAGCTTTGAAATGGTTAACGAAGACACTAATAAGGGTGTTGCAGTGCTCAAGCTCGCTGAAATGCTCGGCGTTGATAAGAGCAAGACAGCAGCTATAGGTGACTACTTTAACGATTATCAAATGCTCAAAAGAGTTGCCTTCCCGGCTTGCTGCGGTCAAGCACCGGAGGGTATAAAAAAGATTTCTAAGTTTGTTTCATGCCATTGTAACGATGGTGCTGTTGCAAACTTAATAGAATACATTATTAAAAACCATAATAATTTATAGGAGGATTAATATGGAAGACAGCAAAAAACTATTTCTCAAACAGAAAGCCATCGATGTGCGTAAGGGCATTATCGAGGGTACTTTCAACGCAAAATCCGGACATCCCGGCGGCTCATTGTCAATAGCCGACATCATCACTTATCTCTATTTCAGTGAGATGAATGTTGACCCTGAGCATCCCGACGATGAAAACAGAGACAGACTTGTTCTTTCAAAGGGCCACACAGCACCTGCACTTTATGCAGCTTTAGCTCACAAGGGCTTCTTTGATGTGGAGCTTATTAAGACTCTGCGTAAGCCGGACTCAATTCTTCAAGGACACCCCAGCATGAGATATACTCCCGGTGTTGACATGAGCACAGGTTCACTTGGTCAGGGAATATCAGTTGCTTGCGGTATGGCTCTTGCAGGTAAGCTTAAAGGCAAAGACTATAGGGTATACACTGCTTTGGGCGACGGTGAAATCGAAGAAGGACAGGTTTGGGAGGCTGCAATGTTTGCAGGCAACCGTAAGCTTGACAACCTTTGTGCTGTTGTTGACTACAATAACTTACAAATTGACGGCACACTTGACGAGGTTAACTCACCTTATCCAATTAAAGAAAAATTTGAGTCATTTGGCTGGAACGTAATCGAAATTTGCGGACATTGCTTTACACAAATTGAGGAAGCATTCGAAAGCGCAAAGGCATGTAAAGGCAAGCCAACCTGTATTGTCGCTAAGACAGTTAAGGGCAAGGGCGTATCTTTTATGGAAAATCAATGTGATTGGCACGGCAGTGCTCCCAACGCTGAGCAATATGCTATAGCAATGGCTGAGCTTGACGAAGCCGCAAAGAGCTTGGAGGTGTAATATTATGGCAGATGTAATTAAATGTGCAACTCGTGATGCTTATGGTGCAGCTTTAAAGGAGCTTGGCACAAGAGATGATATTCTTGTTTTAGACGCTGACCTTGCAAAGGCAACTAAAACAATAACTTTTAAGAAGGAATTTCCCGAAAAATTTATCGACTGCGGTATTGCAGAGGGTAACATGATGGGTGTTGCTGCAGGTCTTGCAGCTTCAGGCTACACTGTTTTTGCTTCAAGCTTTGCTATGTTTGCGGCAGGTAGAGCCTTTGAGCAGGTTCGTAACTCAATTGCGTACCCAAAACTCAATGTAAAAATCGGCGCAACTCATGCCGGCATATCAGTTGGTGAGGACGGCGCAAGCCATCAATGCTGTGAGGATATCGCTCTTATGCGTTCAATCCCCGGTATGGTTATTATTAACCCTGCTGATGATGTTGAAGCAAAGGCTGCTGTTCACGCTGCTGCTGCTCATGAGGGACCTGTTTATATGCGTTTTGGCAGACTCGCTGTGCCTCGTGTTAACAGTGAGGATTATAAGTTTGAGCTTGGTAAGGGTGTTGAATTAAGAAGCGGTAACGATGTAACAATCGTTGCAACAGGCCTTATGGTTAACGAAGCTCTCATTGCTGCTGACGCTCTCAAAGAGGAAGGCATTGATGCGAGAGTTATCAATATCCACACTATTAAGCCTATTGATAAGGACATCCTCGTTAAGGCTGCTAAGGAGACCGGTGCTATTGTAACCGCTGAGGAGCACAGCATTATCGGCGGTCTCGGCTCAGCTGTTTGTGAGGCTCTTAGCGATGAGTATCCTGTTCCTGTTGTAAGACTTGGTGTTAACGATACCTTCGGTAAATCAGGTCCTGCACTTGAGCTTCTTAAGATATTCGGCCTTGACTCAACAAATATCATTGAAAAGGCTAAGAAGGCTCTTTCACTCAAGAAATAATATATCCCTGAAAGGAATTTTACCATGAAAGAAATAACTAAAGATATGTGCATCGGTGACATTCTTGATGCAGATGGCGGCACAGCAGTTTTCTTCTTTGAGATGGGTATGCACTGTCTTGGTTGCCCTGCTTCAAGAGGCGAAAGCGTCGAGGAGGCTTGTGCTGTTCACGGTGTAGATCCCGATACTCTTGTTGCGAAAATTAACGAATATCTCGCTTCAAAATAAGTGTCATTTCGGAGTCGCCTTTTTTAGGTGACTCCGTTTGTTGAGGTAGCTTTATGATTAAACTTGATACTCGTCTTTCGGCTGTGGCTTCTCTTGTACGCGAGGGAGCGATAGCTGCTGATATAGGCACTGACCACGCCTATTTATTGACCTACTTAATTGAAAAGGGCATTTGCCCGGGTGGAATTGCGGCCGATTTAAGAGTAGGCCCATTACAAAATGCAAAGCAAACTGTAATTGATGCAGGTCTTACTGACAAGATTGAGCTTGTTTTGTCAGACGGACTGGAAAATATAAAGGAGGGCTCATGTGACGATATTGTACTCGCAGGCATGGGTGGCAATCTTATTGCCGAAATCCTCTCAAAAGCTCCATGGATAAAAAGCAGAAAAATTAATATTGTGGCTCAGCCAATGACTCACTCTGAGGTTTTAAGGCAGTTCTTTATTGATAACGGCTTTGAGATTACAAAAGAAAAAACTGCCACTGACGGCAAGCACTATTATTGCGCCATGTCAGCAGTTTACTCAGGTGAGACTAATAATGAGCGTAATATATCATATATATACACAGGTAAATTATTCGATAACAAAGACGAAATTACATATAAATACATTAAAAAACTGCTGGGCACTTTAAAAAAGAAGCACAATGCTTTAACTAATGCCGGCAGAGCTGACGATGAAAATTTAGGCGAAATTATAAAAGAAATTGAAGAAAATATGGAGAAAAATCAATGGCAACTGTAAAGGATATATCACTTTTTATTGACTCTATTGCACCATACAGCACTAAATGTGAGTGGGACAACTGCGGTGTTCTCGTCGGAGATGAGACTAAGCCGGTGACTAAAATCGGCTTTACACTTGACTTAACTCACGAGACATTAAAGGATGGAATTGACAAGGGTGTTGACTTAATAGTGACACATCACCCTATAATTTTTATGCCTCAAAAAAGCTTTTTAAAGGGAAATATGGCTTATGAGCTTGCTTGCCACGGTATAAGTGCTATAAGTGCTCACACCTGCTTTGATTGTGCAAAGGGTGGAGTTAACGACACACTGTGTGAGCTGTTAGGCTTAAAGGATGTTATCGGGGTCGAGGGCGAAGGCTGCACAGTACCAATGGCAAGAATAGGAAATCTTAATGAGGAATTAACCTCTTTTCAGCTCGCGGAGCTTGTCAGCGAAAAGCTTGAGACAACAGTAAGCGTAGTTGACGCAAAAAGAAAAATAAAAAAGGTTGCTCTTTGCGGCGGAGCCGGCATGGACTTCTTTTTTAATGCGGTTAATATGGGCGCAGACGCATATATCACAGGTGAAGCGAAGCATCATGAGCTGCTTATGGCAAAGGATATGGGCGTGACCCTAATTATTGCCGGTCATTTTGAAACGGAAAATCCTGCAATGACGAATCTTAAAAAATATGTAGGCGATGCTTTTCCAAATGTTGAAACAGTGCTTTTAAAGCAAAGCAATCCCGTTACTTTTATTACTCATTCATAAGAGGTGAATTATGGCTCTCGACGGTTTATTTCTCACAAAAATTAAAGATGAGCTTCTCGCAAAGGCAGTGGGTCTGCGTGTTGACAGGGTCAACCAGCCTGCTCGAGATGAGATTATATTAAATCTCAGGGGCAAGGGCTGTAGCTATAAGCTGCTTTTATGTGTTCGTGCCGACAGCCCGAGAGTTCATTTTACTTCACATAATATTGACAATCCACCTGTGCCGCCAATGTTTTGTATGCTTTTAAGGAAGCATTTAACAAGCGCATTAATAAAGAATGTTCGCCAGCATGAAAATGACAGAATACTCTTTATTGATTTTGACGGTACAAATGAAATAGGTGATAGGGTAGAGCTTACTCTTTGCACCGAGATAATGGGCAAATACTCTAACCTCATTCTCATTTCCGGGGAAAAGATAATTGACGCCATTAAAAGAGTTGACTATCTTACTTCAAGTGTTAGGCAAATTTTGCCGGGGCTTAATTATTCTTTAGCTCCGCAGCAGGATAAGCTCAGCCTTGACAGTACCAATATAGACGAAATCTTAAATAAAATCCTCAGCTATAAGGATAAATTTTTGTCGTCGGCAATTATGAACACAGTCCAAGGTGTGTCACCAATTGTCAGCCGTGAAATTGCCTCACGAGTGACAGGTGATGATATATGTGTCTCTGCTTTAAGTGTAGAGCAAATCGACTCATTAAAGGGGATTTTACAGGAAATAAAGGATAATCTTCATATAAGACAAAGGGCATATATGCTTCAAGAGGAAAGCGGCAAGCCCAAGGATATGTCACACATAAATATCACACAGTACGGTGATATGCTAAAGGTAAAGGAATATGATAGCTGTTCGGAGCTGTTAGATGACTTTTATTATGAGCGTGACAGAATTTCCAGAATCAACCACAGAGCACACGAGCTTATAAAGCTGCTTAATAATCTCATTGAAAGAACCGTTAGGAAGTTAGCTTTACAAAGAGAAGAATTAAAGCAATGTGAGGATAAGGACAAGCTTAAATTATATGGTGAGCTTATTTTGGCAAATCTCTATAGACTGGAAAAGGGAGTCAGCTTTTATGAGGTTGAAAATTATTACGACAACTGTAATATAACAAAAATCCCATGTAATCCTGCGCTGTCACCAACGGAAAATCAAAAGAAATATTATAAGGAATATCGTAAGGCACAAACTGCCGAAAAAATGCTCGCAGAGCTAATAGTTGGAGCTGAGCAGGAAATAGTCTATCTTGAAAGCGTTTTAGATGAATTGTCGAGAGCAGACACAGACAGTGAAATCTCAGCAATTAGACTTGAATTGCAAAACGGTGGCTATATTAAAAACACAAAGGGTAAAAAGCAAAAGCCACCAAAGGAGCTGCCACCAATTGAGTTTAAATCAAGTGACGGATTTAAAATTCTCGTGGGCAGGAACAATGTACAAAATGAAAAGCTGTCACTTAAAACAGCGTCAAAAAATGATATGTGGCTTCACACGCAAAAGATTCCCGGCTCTCATGTTGTTATTTTTGGTGAAGGCAGAGAAATATCCGACGAAGCAATTGAGCAGGCCGCCGTTATAGCCGCATATCACAGCAAGGCTAAGGATTCATCCTTAGTGCCTGTTGATTACACAAGGGCTAAGGAATTGAAAAAGCCCTCCGGCGGAAAGACGGGAATGGTCATTTATCACGAATATTGGTCAATTATTGTAAAGCCGGATAAGGAGCTTGTAGATAAGCTTAAAGTATAATATAAGGGAGGGATAAGATGTCTTTCACACATTTGCATCTTCACACAGAGTATAGCTTGCTCGACGGTGCTTGCAGAATAAATAAGCTCATGGATAAAATTGTTGAGCTTGGTCAAGACAGTGTCGCTATAACCGACCACGGTGTTATGTATGGTGCTATCGACTTTTATAAAGCGGCAAAGGAAAAGGGCATTAAGCCTATTATCGGCTGTGAATGTTATGTAGCTCCACGCTCAAGGCATAATAAAGTCCATGGCATTGACTCACAAAGATATCATCTTGTCCTTTTATGCAAAAATAATATAGGCTATCAAAATCTTATTGCAATGGTCAGCTCAGCCTGGACAGAGGGCTTTTACACTAAGCCGAGAATTGACCGTGAGCTAATAGAAAAGCATCATGAGGGGCTAATAGCCTTGTCCGGCTGTCTTGCCGGTGAGATACCCCAGCTTTTACTCAGGGGTGAGTATGACAAGGCTAAGGAAACTGCTCTATGGTACAATAATATTTTTGGCGATGGCAATTATTATATTGAGGTGCAAAATCATTCCCTTCGTGAGCAGCTTGATATTTTGCCCGATTTGGTTAAGCTCTCTCGTGAAACCGGTGTGCCCCTTGTTGCAACAAATGACGCACACTATATAAATAAAGAGGATGCTTCTATTCAGCAGGTGCTTTTGTGCATACAAACCGGTCACACCTTAGGCGAGGAAACAGGCTTAGAGTTTTCAACTGAGGAGTTTTATGTTAAAAGCGAAGCCGAGATGCGTTTAGCATTTGCTGAGCTTCCCGATGCTATTGATAACACTGCCGTCATAGCCGACAAATGCAATATTGAGTTTGAGTTTGGCAAAACTAAGCTGCCTCATTTTGAGGTGCCAAACAACATGAATCATTTTGAATATTTCAAAAATCAATGCTTTTACGGCCTTTCTGTCCACAAGGGTGATAATCCACCTAAGGAGTATGTTGACAGGCTAAATTACGAGCTTGATATTATCAATAAGATGGGCTATGTCGATTACTTTCTTATTGTACACGACTTTATCCGCTACGCAAAAAGTAAGAATATCCCCGTCGGGCCGGGCAGAGGCTCGGGTGCGGGCTCTCTTGCGGCTTATTGCATAGGCATAACAGGCATTGACCCACTGAAATATAATTTGCTCTTTGAGCGTTTCCTCAACCCTGAAAGAGTCAGTATGCCTGACTTTGATGTTGACTTTTGCTATGTTAGACGACAAGAGGTCATTGATTATGTTATAAGAAAATATGGTGCTGACCATGTTGCACAAATTGTCACCTTTGGTACTATGGCGGCTAAAGCTGCTATTCGAGATGTTGGCAGAGTCCTTGGTATGCCATATAATGTGGTAGACGAGGTTGCAAAAGCCATACCCTTTGAGATAAAAATAACAATCGACAGAGCGTTGCAGTCATCAGAGGAGCTAAAGGTACTATATAATGGCAACGAAGAAGTGAAAAGGCTTATTGACATTGCAAGACAGGTTGAGGGTATGCCTCGTCATGCTTCTACTCATGCAGCAGGTGTTGTTATAACTCGTGACCCTGTTGCTACCTATGTGCCACTTGCTGTCAATGACGAAAGTGTTGTCACTCAATATACGATGGTGACTCTCGAGAATTTAGGTCTTCTTAAAATGGATTTTCTCGGCCTTCGCACATTAACTGTAATAGACGATGCGGTGAAGCTCATCAAGAAGAACAATCCCGAGTTTGATATAAGCAAAATCGATTTAGAGGACAAGGAAACCTTCGAAATGCTGTCCCTTGGCAGAACCGATGCGGTTTTCCAATATGAATCTGCCGGAATGAGAAGCGTTTTGTCACGCTTAAAGCCCCAAAGCCTTGAGGATTTAATAGCGGTCATTTCACTTTACCGACCGGGTCCTGCCGACTCAATTGACACATATATTCATAATAGACACAACCCCGATGATACAAAATATAAATCCGAATTGCTGCGTGATATACTTGATGTCACCTATGGCTGCATGGTTTATCAAGAGCAGGTTATGGAGATTTGCCGCAAGCTTGCCGGGTACTCCTATGGCAGAGCTGACCTTGTGCGTCGTGCTATGTCAAAGAAAAAGCTTGATGTCATGGAAAAGGAGAGGCATAATTTTATCTACGGCCTTAAAAATGACAAGGGTGAAGTGGAGTGCTGTGGCTGTCTTGCCAACGGAATAAGTGAAGAAACAGCAAATGAAATCTTTGACGAAATGTCAAACTTTGCAAAATATGCCTTTAATAAGTCTCATGCTGCGGCCTATGCTTATGTCTCATATCAAACGGCATGGCTTAAATGCCACTATCCATGTGAGCTTCTTGCGGCCACATTGACCAGTGTCCTTGACTCGAGCACAAAGGTGTCAACATATATTGCCGAGGCAACACGACTTGGCATAAAGGTTTTAGCTCCAAATGTCAACAGCTCCTTTGAGGGCTTTACAGTTAAAAACGGCGCAATCCGTTTTGGCTTATTGGCGATTAAAAATTTAGGCAAGGGCTTTATTAAAACCATAATTGATAACCGTGAGCAGGGCGGTAAATATACTGATTTTTACACCTTTTGCAAAAGAGTTTACTCAAGAGAGTTTAATAAAAGGGCAGTGGAAAGCCTTATAAAATGCGGTGCTCTTGACGGCTTAGGCTTAAATAGAAACCAAATGCTTCATATGCTTCCGGCTGTGGTGTCAGACTTAGATGCAGACAAAAATAAAAATGTCGTTGGGCAAATAGGCTTTTTCGATACAGACTCGGGCTTTTCCTACTCGAACGAGTTTACAGTACCAAACATAGAGGAAATGCCATATAATGAGCTGCTATCTTTAGAAAAGCAAATAACGGGGCTTTATATATCCGGTCACCCAATGGATGAATATAAGGATATTGCTACAAAAATAAAGGCAGACCCTATTGTTGAAATCCTCGAAAGCGACGGTGAGTTTGGCTCAAAATATAAGGATAACTCAAAGGTCAAGCTTTACGGAATAATCTCTAAAATAGAGAAAAAAACAACAAAAAACAATTCCACTATGTGCTTTGTCACCTTGGAAGATTTAACGGCTTCAATTGAGTGCATCGTTTTTTCAAGGCAATATGCCGAAAGGGTACATCTTTTGCAAGCGGGCAATATTGTTTTAATAAACGGCAAGCTGTCAATGCGTGAGGACAGAGAGCCGAGCGTTGTCTGTGAAAGCATTGACCCAAACCCAAAGAATATTATTAAAAATGATACTACACCTAAAAAGAAGCAACGAAAAGGCATTTTCCTGCGAGTTGACAGTGAAGCTTCGCCCTTTATGGCAAAAATCAAAACTTTAACGGAAATTTTCCCCGGTGATTTTCCTGTGTATATTTTCTTTGAAAACACTCGAAAATATGAGTGTATAGGCTTTGTTAGAATGAATGAGCCTATGTGCAAAGAATATAAACAAATAATCGGTGATGATAATGTTGTAATAAGAAGCTAAATCTTGTCGATTTTATGGATAAATCTTGACTTTTCCACTTTATAGTGTATAATGTTCATTATAGTAAATCATATTTAACAAGCTCTTATTGGATTTTGATATTGATTCACACTATCACCTTTAATTGTGGGTGAGATAATAAGAGTAGTAGGAGGACGTATTAATGGTTAAAACAATTGGTGTATTAACAAGTGGCGGTGACGCACCGGGCATGAACGCTGCAATCAGAGCAGTTGTGCGTGCAGGCTGTGAGCTTGGAATGAGAGTTTTTGGTGTCAACAGAGGCTACAACGGTCTTATGGAAAATGATATGTTTGAAATGAACCTTCGTTCTGTGTCTGACATAATCAACAGAGGTGGCACAATTCTTTATTCCGCAAGAAGCCCTCGCTTCAAGACAGAGGAGGGTATGCAAGACGCAATCAACGCTTGTAAGGAAAGAGGTATTGAGGGTCTTGTTGTTATCGGTGGCGACGGTTCCTTTAGAGGTGCAAGAGACCTTTCATTACATGGTATTCCATGCGTTGCTATTCCCGGCACAATTGATAATGATATAGGCTGCTGCGATTACACAATCGGCTACGACACAGCAATGAACACCATTATGCAAATGGTTGACAGAATCAGAGACACAGCAGAGTCACATGACCGTTGCTCAGTTGTTGAAGTAATGGGCAGAGGAGCCGGTTATCTTGCTCTTTCGGCAGGTGTTGCCTGCGGTGCAACCTCAGTTCTTATTCCGGAGGTTCCCTACGATTTTGAGCGTGATGTTATTGAGAGAATGAAAAGAACTCAAAAGAGCAACAAGCTTCATTTCGTTATTCTTGTTTCTGAGGCAATTGGCGGCGTTGAGGAAATGGCTAAGAGAATCCAAGCTGAAACAGGCGTAGAGTCAAGAGCAACTATTTTAGGTCATGTTCAGCGTGGCGGTTCACCCACAGCTAAGGACAGAATCGTTGCAAGCCAAATGGGTTATCACGCTGTCCAGCTCCTTAAAGAGGGCATTGGCAACCGTGTTGTTGCAATGCAAAAGGAGAAAATTCTTGACTTCGATATTTTTGAGGCCTTAACAATGAAAAACTCGGTTGATCTTGATATGTACAAGATGAACCTTGATATTTCAATATAAGTTATAATTCAAAACTGTAGAGGGCCTGTTATTTCGGGCTCTCTTTATGTTTTATAGGAGTTAATTATGGCTGAGGATAAATCTAAGATTAATATTCATAAGGGTCACAGACAAAAGGTTAAGGACAGATATTTTGAGACCGGTCTTGACGGAATGCCCGACCACAATATTCTTGAGTTTTTGCTGTTTTTCGGCATACCTCAAAGGGACACAAACGCAATGGCGCATGAGCTTATTGACAGGTTTGGTTCTTTTTCCGGTGTACTCGAAGCGAAGAAGGCTGACTTAATGGAGGTCAAGGGCATGACAGAAAATGCCGCTTGCCTGTTAACGCTGTTTTTACCTGTTTATAAGAGATATACTGAGGATCTCCATAAAAAGAGACCTGTTATGACTAATAGAAGGGACTATATTAAATATCTCAAAAACTTATATCTTGACAGTCCTAACAACGAAAGAGTCTATATACTTTGCTTTGACTCAAATAACAAGCTAATAGCTTGCAGAAAAATAAGCGAAGGTGATTTCTCTGCGACTTTATTTGATGTTAGGAAAATCACAAGCGCTGTCCTTGAGGTCAACGCTAAAAAGGTAATACTTTCACATAATCACCCCAGTGGTCAAACTGAGCCGTCAAGAGATGACTGCTTGGTTACAAAAAATCTACGCGATTTATTGACCCTTTTAAAGGTTAAGTTTGTCGATCATGTTATTATAACGGACACGAGCTATTTTTCCATGAGTGGCTCTGTAACATATGCCCATTATGTTATGGGCGAAATTGATTTAGGTTTAACTGAATAGCTTTTAGCGAGTGGATGTTGTAAAATAAAAATCCACTCGCTATTTAGATAAAAATGATTTAACTTGTTCGTCGGTGTTGATTTTTAAAAATAAATGTAGTATAATACCACCAAACGAACATTTGTACCATATGGAGGGTAATATGGATAGCTTTAAGCTTGTTTCAAAATTTCAACCCACCGGAGATCAGCCTCAGGCTATTGATGCTTTAGTTGACGGATTAAATAAAGGCTATAAGGAGCAAACCCTATTGGGTGTCACCGGCTCCGGCAAGACCTTTACTATGGCCAACATAATCGCTAAGGTCAATCGACCGACCTTAGTCTTAGCTCATAATAAGACTCTCGCTTATCAGCTTTGCAGCGAGTTTAAAGAGTTTTTCCCTGAAAATGCCGTGGAATATTTTGTGTCATACTACGACTACTATCAGCCGGAGGCATATATTCCCACGACGGACACCTATATTGAAAAGGACTCCGCTATAAACGATGAAATAGATAAGCTTCGTCACTCGGCCACATCTGCCCTCTCTGAAAGGCGAGATGTTATAATTGTGGCAAGTGTGTCGTGTATATATTCCCTTGGTAACCCCATTGATTATCGCAACATGGTTATTTCCCTTCGTGTCGGCATGGAAAAGAGTAGAGATGAGCTGATTAATAAATTGGTGGAAATACAATACGAGAGAAACGACATTAATTTTGTCCGCAATAAGTTTAGGGTACGCGGGGATGTAGTCGAGATTTATCCGGTTTACACCACCGACACTGCCATTCGTGTTGAGTTTTTCGGTGACGAAATAGACAGAATAAGTGAAATTAACCCTTTGACGGGTGAAATAAAAAATAATGTCGCTCACGTTGCCGTGTACCCGGCATCACACTATGTTGTCTCACCCGACAAGCTTGAAATCGCCTTAGATGAAATAAGAAACGAAATGAGCGAAAGATATATTGAGTTCACTCAGCAGGGAAAGCTCCTTGAAGCCCAAAGAATTAAGGATAGAACTTTAAATGATTTAGAGCTGCTTAAAGAGACGGGCTTTTGTAAGGGAATTGAAAACTATTCACGCATTATGTCCGGAAGGCCTGCCGGTGCTGCACCCTTCACTCTTTTAGATTATTTCCCCGATGATTTTCTTTTATTTGTGGACGAGTCTCATGTTATGCTGCCACAGGTCAGAGCGATGTACGGTGGCGACAAATCAAGAAAGGACAGCCTAATTGATTTCGGCTTTCGTCTGCCCTCAGCTTATGATAACAGACCTCTTACCTTTGATGAATTTTACAGCAAGGTTGGGCAAAAAATATTTGTAAGCGCAACACCGGGGCCATTTGAAAAGGAAACGAGCAAGCAAATTGTGGAGCAGGTTATAAGACCTACCGGTCTACTCGACCCAATTATCACAGTTAAGCCCACCGAGGGTCAAATGGACGATATTTTCAGCGAGATTAATATTCGCATTTCACGCAAGGAAAGAGTGCTTATAACCACGCTGACTAAAAAAATGGCCGAGTCTCTTACAGCTTATTTGACTGATTTAGGCATTAAGGTCAGATATATGCACTATGATGTTGACACTATAGAGCGTATGGAAATTATAAGAGACTTGCGTCTTGGTGAGTTCGATGTTTTAGTCGGCATTAACCTTTTAAGAGAGGGTCTTGATTTACCTGAGGTGTCATTGGTTGTTATACTTGACGCTGATAAGGAGGGCTTCCTTCGCAGTGAAACCTCATTAGTACAAACAATAGGCAGAGCCGCAAGAAACGCTGACGGTGAGGTTATTATGTATGCCGATAAAATTACGCCATCAATGGACTACGCTATTAGCGAGACTGCTCGAAGAAGAAAAATTCAAAACGAATATAACGAAAAGCACGGCATTACTCCTAAGACAATTGTCAAGGATGTTCGTGATATTATAGAAATATCAGAGAGCAAAAAGAAAAATCTTGACTCCGAAAGACAGTTTAGAAAGCTGTCGAGAGATGAGAGAAGCCGTGTAATAAGAGAGCTTACCAATGAAATGAAGGCAGCGGCAAAAATTTTGGAATTTGAGCATGCAGCATATCTTCGTGACAAGATTGAAAAGCTGAAAAGTATAATGTAACAGGTCAGGTGTATTATGTCTCAAAAAGATTTGATTATAAAAGGTGCAAGAGAGCACAACTTAAAAAATGTTGATTTGACTATTCCCAGAGACAAGTTAGTTGTTTTCACAGGCTTGTCCGGTTCAGGCAAGTCATCTCTCGCCTTTGATACGATTTATGCAGAGGGTCAAAGACGATATGTGGAGTCCTTGTCCTCATATGCACGACAATTTCTCGGTCAAATGGAAAAGCCCGATGTTGACTATATTGAGGGGCTTTCTCCTGCAATATCCATTGACCAAAAAACCACATCAAAAAATCCACGCTCCACTGTTGGTACTATAACAGAAATCTATGACTATTTTCGTTTGCTATATGCCCGAATAGGCATACCACATTGCACAGTTTGTGGCAGAGAGATAAAACAGCAAACAGTTGACCAGGTTGTTGACAAGGTTATGGAATTGCCCGAAGGCAGCAAAATACAAATTCTTTCACCTATTGTCAGGGGCAGAAAGGGCGAATATGTCAAAGAGCTGGAAAACATTAGAAAATCAGGCTTTGTAAGAGTTAGGATTGACTCAATAATTTATGACCTGTCTGAAAAAATTAAGTTAGAAAAAAATAAGAAGCACAATATTGAGGTTGTCGTTGACAGATTAGTTATTAAAAATGGCATCAAGTCTCGTCTTTCCGATTCAATTGAGACGGCAACGAAGCTTTCCGACGGACTTCTCATTGTGGATGTAATAGGGGAGAGTGAGCTGACCTTTTCCCTTAACTATGCCTGCCCTGACCACGGTGTCAGCTTTGGCGAGATTACCCCGAGAATGTTCTCATTTAACAGCCCCTTTGGTTCATGTAAAAAATGCTCCGGCTTAGGCGTGTTTATGGAAATTTCACCGTCAATGATAATTCCCGACAGAAAGCTATCTATTAGACAGGGTGCTATTAAGGCTACAGGTTGGAGCGCAAAGGACTCGTCAAGTATAGCCGGAATGTACTATGAAGCACTTGGCAAAAAATACGGCTTCACCCTTGACACACCTATTGAGGATTTTTCCTATGAGGCATATGATGCACTTCTTTATGGTACTAAGGGCGAGAAGCTGAAAATGGAGCGCACTACAAGCTATGGCGGTGGCACATATTATACGGAGTTTGAAGGTCTTGTTAATAATCTTCAAAGGCGCTACAATGACTCCTCCAGCGAAAACTCACGCAAGGAAATTGAGCAACTTATGTCAACTCATGAGTGTAAGGAGTGTGGGGGAGCGAGACTTTCAAAGGAAGCCCTCAGTGTCACTGTTTGCGGCAAAAATATCCATGAGGTGTGCTCACTGTCAATAAGTGATGCTCTTAAATTTGTCAAAGAGCTGCCTAATAACCTCACTGAAAGAGAGATGATGATAGGCAGCCTCATTATTAAGGAAATCGTTGAAAGGCTGTCATTTTTAGAGAGTGTGGGCTTAAATTATTTGACCCTCGCTCGTAAATCAGGCTCACTTTCCGGTGGCGAAAGCCAAAGAATACGACTTGCGACTCAAATAGGCTCGTCACTCGTTGGTGTGCTTTATATCCTCGATGAGCCGAGTATTGGCCTTCACCAAAAGGATAATGCGAAATTAATAAACACCTTAAAGCATCTTCGTGACATTGGCAACACTTTAATTGTGGTTGAGCACGATGAGGACACAATGCTCGAAGCTGACTATATTGTTGATGTTGGCCCCGGAGCCGGCATACACGGCGGAAATATCGTCTGTCATGGTACAGCTGAGGACATTAAAAGCTGCCCAGACTCAATTACAGGGCAATATCTTTCAGGCAAGAGACAGGTGCCGGTACCGGAAAATCGCAGAGAAGGAAATGGTAAGTGCATTAAAATTTACGGTGCGTCCGAAAATAACCTTAAAAATATTGATGTGCAAATACCCCTTGGCGAGTTCGTGTGCATAACAGGTGTCTCCGGCTCAGGCAAATCCTCACTTGTAAACGAGGTTTTATTTAAGCATTTGTCAAATGAGCTTAACGGCTCTAAGAAAATACCGGGACGCTTTAGAAAAATGGAAGGCCTTGAAAACCTTGACAAGGTTATTGATATTGACCAGTCACCCATTGGCAGAACTCCACGCTCAAACCCTGCAACCTATACGGGAGTATTTCAGGATATTCGTGAGCTGTTCGCATCGACAACTGACTCAAAGGCAAAGGGCTTTAATTCGAGCCGATTTTCCTTTAATGTCAAGGGCGGCCGCTGTGAGGCCTGTCAAGGCGACGGCATAGTTAAAATCGAGATGCATTTCCTTGCGGACATTTATGTTCCCTGCGAGGTGTGCAAGGGTACACGCTATAACAGCGAAACTCTCAGCGTAAAATATAAGGGCAAATCCATATATGATGTGCTTGAGATGACAATTGAGGAGGGAATGGTTTTCTTCGAGAACATTCCTAAAATATATAAAAAGCTGAAAACCCTATATGATGTTGGACTCGGCTATGTTAAAATAGGTCAGCCGGCAACAACACTGTCAGGCGGTGAAGCCCAAAGAGTTAAATTGTCAACTGAGCTGTCTAAAACAGCAACAGGCAAAACAATATATATCTTAGATGAGCCTACTACAGGTCTTCACACTGCCGATGTGCACAGATTAATAAATGTTTTGCAAAGCCTTGTTGACAGCGGAAACAGTGTTGTTGTTATTGAGCACAACCTTGATGTTATTAAATCAGCAGACCATATTATTGATTTAGGCCCTGAGGGCGGTGACGGTGGCGGCACAATTGTCGCTCAAGGCACACCTGAGGATATTGCAAATAACGACAAATCCTATACGGGCTTTTATTTAAAGAAATTACTAAAGAGTGAGTAAAATTTATGCTTCGCCTTTTTTCACAAAAAAGACGGAGCATTTTTATTTAGTTTATACAAAACTAACTTTTGCCCTTGCCTTTTAATAGTCGATATGATACAATACTTATTACGAATAAAACAAAGGAGAAGGTTAAATGCAAATATCAGCTTTACTTCACAAACTTTTCGGTACAACACCCGGTAAGGGCGTACAACCGAAAGAGGCTATTGCCTACAGCGTTGCCGGTTTTGGTCAGAACTTCATCTGTACAATCATCGGCTCATATCTCACAGTTTTCATGACTGACGCACTTCTGTTTGGTGCAGACGGTGTTAAGGTCGGCACAGTTAACGGTGCAATGGCGGTTGCATTCCTCATGCTTGCAACTCGTATCTTTGACGCCTGCAACGACCCGATCATGGGCTCAATCGTTGACAAGACAAGAACTAAATGGGGTAAATGTCGTCCCTATCTTAAATGGATGGCTATTCCTATTGGTATCGTAACAATTCTTTGCTTCCTTCCTATTTACAAGGCAAAGTCAGTTACAACCTTCGCTTGCATCGCAGTTGTCTACATAATTTGGTCTGTTGTTTACACAATCGCAGACGTGCCTTATTGGGGTCTTTCAACCTGCATGACAAACGACACAACTGTTAGAGGTAATATCCTCACAATTGCTCGTCTTGTTTGTACCTTAGGTGCAGGTATCGTAACCGTTGGTGTTCCCATTATCACAAACGGCATGACCGCAAAGTACAAGTACACCGAAGCTGATCTTGCTAAAATCATGACAGATAAGGCAGAACAAATTCAAAACCTTGTTGCTAATCAAGGCAAGACAGTTGACGAGGCTGCTCGCAGCTTTATCGGTACTGTTATGAATGATTCTGTTCAGGCTAACGCTGACACACTTAAATGGATTTACTTCATTTGCGCTGTTGTTTTCGTTGTTGCCGCTATTCCAATGTTCTACTATGGCTTTAAAAATACTAAAGAGCGCATTAAGCCTGACTATGACAATGTTCCGTCATTTGGTCACAACCTTAAGCTCCTGTTTAAGAATAGAGAGCTTCTTCTCATCGTTCTTTCAGGTGTTCTCGGTGGCGCAAGAATGGTTTACACCTACACAGGTGGTCTTTACTTCGCAAAGTATATCCTTAAAAACGAAGGCTTATATGGTATAATCACAATGCTTGTTGTTCCCGGCGGACTTGTAGCTTCAATTCTTGTTCCTTGGATGACAAAGAAGTTCACAAAGAAGTGGACATATGTTATTGTGCACCTTTTCGGTGGTGCTGTTATGACAATTATGTACTTTGTAGGCTATGATGCTCCTTGGAAGCTTATTGTCAGCGCAATCGGTCTTGTTCTTCTTGGTATACCTCAGGGTGTTAATAACATCATGACATATGCTATGATTGGTGACACTGTTGACTATCTCGAGTGGAAGACAGGCGAAAGAGGCGAGGGCATCTGCTTCGCTATGCAAACTCTTATCAATAAGATCGGTATGGCTGTTGGCGCATTCATCGGTGTTATGTCCATGAGCATCGCCGGCATCGACGCAGCTACAGGTCAAGTTGCAAACCCCAACGCACTTTGGAATGTTCTTATTCTCTCAGGTGCTATTAGTATGTTCGCTTGTGCAATTCCTTTATTCTTCTACACTCTTACTGAGAAGCGTCAAAGAGAGCTTGTTGCTGAGATTGAAGCAAGAAAGGCTGCTAAAGCAAAATAAAGTAACTAATTAGGCTGTTTAGCACTGTTAAACAGCCTTTTTAATAATTCTGACAGGAGAAATGTATATGGAAAGAAAATGGTACAAAGAAATGTCCGTCTATCAGATTTGGCCACGAAGCTTCTGTGACGGTAACGGCGACGGCATTGGCGACCTTAAGGGCGTTATGTCAAAGCTTGATTATATTAAGGATTTGGGTGTTGATGCTATTTGGTTTTCACCCCTTTATCCATCACCAAACGCTGACTACGGTTATGACATAGCTAACTATCGTGATATTTCTGAGGATTATGGTACTCTTGAGGAGTTTAAGGTACTCATTGACGAGGCGCATAAAAGAGGCCTTAAAATCATTATGGACCTTGTTGTTAATCACACATCATCAGAGCATGAGTGGTTTAAAGAGAGCATGAAGGGTGAGGACAACCCTTATCATGATTACTACATCTGGCGCAAGGGCAGAAAGCCCGGCAAAGAGCCTAACAACTGGCTTTCAACCTTCCAGGGCAAGGCATGGGAATATTGCAAGGAAATAGATAAGTATTATCTTCATGTTTTTGCTAAAGAGCAGCCTGACCTTAATATGGATAATCCAAAGGTTAGAAAAGAAGTTAAGGATATTATTAAGTTTTGGCTCGATATGGGTGTTGACGGCTTTAGAGAGGATGTTATTACATTTATTTCTAAAAAGGAAGGACTTCCCAACGGTTTCCCACTCCCAACTGCATGTGGCATAGAGCACTATATGAATGGTCCTCACCTTAAAGAGTACCTCAGAGAGTTTAAGGAGATATATGACCAATATGACTGCTTTACCGTTGGCGAGGCACCAATGATGACTCCTAAGCGTGCTTTGGAGTTTATTAAGGAGGGTGATGATCAGCTCCTTAACATGATGTTCCACTTTGAGCACATGGGCTGCGATAACATTATCACAAACTGGATCGTGACTCCCTTTAGACCCGGCAAGCTTAAAAAGGTTTATAACAATTGGCAAAATAAGCTTCACGGTGTCGCTTGGAATGCTAACTATATCGAGAACCACGATCAGCCGAGAATCATCTCTCGTTACGGCAGTGAAAAATATAGACAGCAAAGCGGCAAGATGCTTGCTACTATGTACATTTGCCAAAGCGGTACACCATTTATCTATCAAGGTCAGGAAATCGGTATGCTCAACGCAAACATTCCTACTATTGACAGATACAAGGATGTTTCAGCTATTAACACATACAATCTTTTCAGAAAGCTCGGCATACCCGATAAAATCACAATGAAGTTTTGTCAATATGCTGCTCGTGACAATGCGAGAACTCCTATGCAGTGGAGCGACGAAAAGAATGCCGGCTTTACCACAGCGGATGAGCCTTGGTTTGAGATTAACCCAAATTACACTGAAATCAATGTAGTAAGTGAGCAAAATAATCCTCATTCCATTCTCAATTACTATAAAAAGGTTCTTAAGTTCCGTAAGGAAAATGATATTGTAATTTATGGTGATTTTGAGCTGCTTAAAACTCCAAATGACATTTTCGCTTATATGAGAAGCTATCAAGGTCAAAAGATGCTTGTGCTTTGCTCCTTCACAGATAAGGAAGTATCCTTTAGAGCACCTAAGGACTTTGATTTGGAGGAAGCTGAGCTTGTCCTCGACAACTATGACAACAATCCGGTTATCCACAACGGCTTTATGACAAGACCTTACGAGACAAGAGTTTATCTTTTAAAATAATCTAATATTAAAGCATCCCTTCGCTTTATTTGCGAAGGGATGCTCCTTTGAAAAGGACTTATTTCATGTTCTTTTCATAACTCTCGACCATCTTTTTTACCATCTGGCCACCGATTGAGCCGGCCTGCTTTGATGTGAGGTCACCGTTATAACCGTTCTTTAAGTTTACGCCTACCTCTGAAGCAGCTTCCATCTTGAACTTATCAAGAGCTTCTCTTGCCTCAGGCACTGCGCTTTTCTTTGAGCTTTTAGCCATTGTTTGTTACACTCCTTTACAAATAATGTTTTCTTGCGTTTGCAATATTATTATTTGTCCGCTGTCATAAGTTATTTGTGTAAGTTTTTTCCTAATTGTGATTCATCAATTTTTATGACTAATAATAGACTAGATAGCTTATATGCGATTTTTCCTAAAAAAACTTGCATATTTTTGCATGATGTTATATAATGAAAAAAGTTTACCACAGGGGAGGAAGCACAATGTGCCCATTAAGACTTATTGATTTGCACGTTCACTCTGACAATTCACCCGATGCAATACACTCACCGATGTTTATTTGTGAGCACGCCGTTAAGAGTGGACTTAGAGCTGTTGCCGTGACAGATCATTGCGAAATAGATAAATTTTTTGCGCAAAAATATAACAGTCTGGTTTTCCACTCATTTTTTGAGACGGCTAAAGCGAGAACTGCCTTTGAAGGACAGCTCCTTGTATTAATAGGTCTTGAGGTTGGGCAGCCCCTATGGGATATTGAGCTGAGTAATAAAATCATATCGAAAAACCCTTATGATTATATTTTAGCAAGTGTCCACACTCCAAAGGGTCAAAGCCTTGATATTAAAGAGATCGAGTACGATAAAATTGATGTTTATAAGTTTATGCAGGATTATTTCCTTGAGCTTGCCGAGATAGCCAAGTGGGATGGCTGTGATGCTTTGGCACACTTGACCTGCCCCATGAGAGGGATTGAGGGCAAATATAAAATTCCTTTTGACTACTCAAAAATCAGCGAAGTCACTGACTATCTCCTTGAGACCATGATTAAAAACAATAAGGCTCTTGAAATTAACACCTCCGGTTTAAGACAGGAGGTTGGCAAGACTATGCCTGACGAAAACATAATCAGGCGATATCGTGAGCTTGGCGGCACTTTAGTGACAATTGGCTCAGACAGCCATAACGCGTACGATGTGGGCGCAGGAATAGAGCAGGGGATTGACCTTGTGAAAAAATGCGGCTTTGATAAAATAACCTTTTATGTTGGCCGTGAAGCAATGCAAATTGAAATATGAGAGGATTTTAAAAAAATGAAAGAACATGAAAGCAATGTTGGAATTAAAATTGAAAAAAAGACCATAATCGGAATTGGCGCACTTATCATTGGCATTATGATTTTTGCCGGAATTTTAACTCAGGTTGTGCCAACAGGTGTTTATGATGTTGACGCTGACGGCGCAATTATCAATGGCACATATCATGAGATTGCCCGTGAGGATGTTGGCTATAGCTTCTGGCGTGTGTTTATTTCACCCATTGAGGCCTTTATTTACGCAACGAGTGACGCTATGACAGCGGTTGTCATTATCGTCGTCATCACATTAATTGGCGGCACATTTTTGATACTCGACAAAAGTGGCGTGCTAAAATATATTATGAGCGTCGTGGTCGAAAAATTTTCAAAGAAAAAATATACCCTTTTAGCAATAATGATATTTATTTGTATGGCACTTAGCTCCTTTGCGGGCATTATGGAGGAGTCAGTCACCCTCGTACCCCTCGCTGTTGCCATATCTCTATCCCTCGGCTGGGACTCCTTTGTAGGCATGGGCTTTAGCCTTATTTCAGTTGCTTTCGGGTACTCTGCCGCAACCTTTAACCCCTTCAATGTTGGTATAGTTCAGTCAATGGCTGACCTTCCCATGTTCTCAGGTGTGCTTTTCAGACTTTTTGTTTTCGTTATTGTTTATGCGATTTTAGCAGGCTTTTTAATCAGCTACGCTAAAAAGATTGAAAAAGACCCTAAAAAATCACTTTGCTATGAAAGCGACTTAAAGCTTAGAGACAGATATTTAAATGAGGAAGAAACTAAAAAGGCTTTGTCTAATCCTAATATGCCAAAGGCCGCAAGAGCATTCCTTTACTCACTTCTCGGAGTTCTCGTTGTGACAATCATTTGCCTTGTCGCTAATATTATAATTGAGGACTCCTCAATCGCAAGCATTATAGGATATATGCCCCTTGCTTCCATGGCAATACTTTTCACCGTTGGCGGTCTCAGAGCCGGCTTCATTTCCGGCATAACCGGCAAAAAGCTCGCTAAAAGCTTTAAAGACGGTGCAAAGACAATTTTACCTGTTGCACCTGTTATTATATTTATTATAAGCGTTACATACATTCTCAAAAGCGGTAAAATTATTGACACACTTCTTTATTGGGTATATAACCTTCTTGAGGGAGTAAATCCTTATGCATCAATTGTAATTATTTTCTTTGTTATTTGTGCCTTTGAGTTTTTCATCAGCAGCGGTTCAGCAAAAGCATTTCTTCTCATGCCTATTTTCCTGCCACTGGTTGATATGGTCGGAATAGGCAGACAAAGCCTTATTGTAGCCTTCTGCTTAAGTGATGGCCTTTGCAATATGCTTTTCCCCACAAACGGTCTTCTTATGATTGCTCTTGGTATGATAAACCTTTCCTATGTAAAGTATATCAAAACAACCTGGAAGCTGTTCCTGCTCGAATTGTTAGGCTCTATTGGAGTTATGCTTTTAGCTGTGGCGATAGGGTATTAAATAAAACTTTTGGGCATGGCTTTGTTAGCTGTGCCCA
>CAZDEL010000001.1:163647-188191 GCA_964504475.1 uncultured Faecalibacterium sp.
ATAGTTAATGAGCTAATAAAAATGAAGACAGAAACACCTGAAATTGGAGTGATACCTCGTGTTGATGAACTCAATGAGTATTTATGCGCTTCAATTCACGAAATGGAAGAAGAAGTTTTATCAATGCCAAATCAAGAAAATGCAAACCGGGATGAGCTAAACAGCCTATTCTTAGATATACTTCAAATTTAGCCGAAAGATCATTAGCATAAATATTAAAAGAACCAAGCAAATCAGTCGCTTGGTTCTTTAATATTAATAGGCTTATTCTACTGTTTCGTCCTTTTGTGGCGGAGTAATAACCTCACGCTTAACTTCCTTTATGGGTGCTATAATTTCACGCTTTGGAAGCGTCGGCTTGTTATTTGAGGAAATATCAACATACTTAATTGTTTGCACAGGCACTGCGACCTTGATTTTTTCAGGATAAATTACATCCTCACTATAGCTGTTATCAAGCTTTGGATACTGTGGAAGTAAAGGCTTTTTGCCTTTTCTTTCCCTAAGCTTTTTAATTAAGTATAACAATAAGAGTACAGCTGCCGTAAGGATAGATACAGTAATGCCTGTTGCAACACCTGTTGCCTCGTATTTAAACTCTATCTCGTGAATACCCTTTTGAAGCTCGACACCTAAAAGAGATTGACCGATTTTAATAGTTTCAACCTGCTTTCCGTCAACTGTTACCTTCCATGCCTTGTCATAAGGAATAGAAGTATAAAGAAGACCGTCGTTTTTAGTAACAACCTTGCCCTTAATATAGGTGTCCTCGTGAGTTTCAGTGACAAATTCACTTTCTGAAAGGATTTCATAGCCCTTCTTAAAGGTTTCATCATTCATTGTGTAGGCATAGAATTTAAGAGTGCCCACATTTTCGTCAAAGGGTACGTTTATAGTTATTGTCTCATTTGCAGCATACCTTCCAAGGTCAAGCACACAATCCTGGTCGGCAGGATGTGAAGCAGTACCAAGAGAGGAGGTAATGGAGAGACTCTTTGAGTTAGAGCCGCTAATATCGAAGTATATATAGACATTGCCTTCCTTTTCAGTTGTGAGATAAATTGTAGTAGAGGCATCTGTGTCATCTGTGGTCTTATCATAATAAAATGATGTGGCTTCGAGACTTTCGGTAAATGGGTCAATGTTGTTATAGGTGACATAGCTTATTTCCAGCTTTTCAAAGGGATTTTCCAGCCCTGTCGCACGCTTAAACCAATCACCTTGAAGCTCAAATGGGTCTGAGCCTGTTTCAAATTTCCATGTCTCAATATAATCCTCTGTAGCCCAGTCCTTAACATCTAAGGCGGTCATAAAGGCAATGGGAAGACTGTAATTATTTTTAAATGCCTCAAAGGTGTCATTTGCTCCGACACTTGTATAATATTGTGATGAAAGCACATTAGGTGACTCATTATTAAGGAGATATTTTAATGCGAACATCATATTATAAACGGGAGTTTGAGGGTTATAGGTGTAGCTGTTAATTCTATTGCTCATAAGACCTAAATCGTCTTGCAGGTTAGAGAGCTTTTCATTTGCCATAGATGAAAATACAGACACACCGTTATAATAGTACCATGACGGATCCATTCTTGTGCGAAGGTCAGTCAGCTCCATACGATAAAAGCCATTTTTTTCTATGGTATCGATTGTGTCCTTCATGTCCTCGAAATCGCCAAGGTCAGAGGTGTAGGGTGTTTTGTCAACGCTTATGCTAACTGCGTTGGTGTCACACATAACAGCCTCGCTGCAAACGCAAATAATAAGAAGTGCGGCAATGGACATGGTTTGATATTTTTTATCCTTAAAGACAGTGAGCACCAGCACATAAAGTACAATAAGAGCAAGAGATAAAAGAACGGAAGCGTCGTTAACATTTTTAGATGTTATTTCCTCGACTATGACAAGGTACGCAATAAGAGCTGCACCGACAACGCCAAAGTGCCTTGCCTTAAACTCATTGAGCCTAAGGAAGGTCTTATATGCCATAACGAGAAGGACAAAGGAATATATAAATGACTGACGATAGGGCAAATCATTCGGGAAATGCATACCGTGCCAAATATAGTTAATAAAATTAAGGTTAAAGGTTATATAAAGAGTACCTAAAAGCAATAAGGTAGTTACCTTTTCCTTCTTTGAAATTGTCTTTGTAAAGAAGAAAAGTGGTGCTAAAATTATAGTAAGGATTCCGCAATAAATATTCGGCAGAACATCGTCACCGCTACTTCTGATAGTTGTGGTCAAAGCGGCAAAGTGGTTTGCAAAAAAATCAAAGAAGTTAAAGTAGGTCTCTGTCTCAGTAGGAAATGAGCCTGAGGTAGCAGAGCTTGATTGGAGTACCCCATAAACAGGTAAAAGCACAGCAGCCATAAGACCTGCCGCAGCAAAGGACGCAAAGGCAAAACGGCAACCACTTGCGAAAAACTTGCTGTTTTTAAGTCCGCCTGTCTTTGAATTAGGGTCAACCTTAGCTCCAAAGGAGTTGTTTGTGAAATAATAGTAAATGAAATATATGACTGAGAAAAGACAGAGCATATATGACATATAATAGTTAGAGAACATTGAAAGTGCAAGACCGATAATATAAGTAGAACATTTACCGTTATTGATTATTTTTTCAATGCCAAGAAGAACAACAGGCAAAAGCACCATTGCGTCAAGCCACATTACATTCCAGTAATATGCTAACATATAGCCGCAAAAGGCATACATAATGCTAAAGGCAATGCTCGCATAGGATTGGCTTTTAAGTGAACGCTTTAAATAGTAGGTAAAGGTTGCCGAAGACAAAGCCGCCTTTAAAAGTATCATAACCGCAATAGCCTCAGGCACATTATTATGACCGAAGAACAAAACTATTGCGCCTATGGGGCTGGACAGATAGTTAAAATAGTTGCCTAAAAAGCAGCTGCCAAGGCCTGACACCCATGAATATGTAAGGGAAGCACCTTGCATAACTCTTTCATACAGCTCCGCAAATAAAGGCCCATATTGATGATAAAGATCCATTCTTAATATTGTTTTGTCACCAAAGGGTACCATGCGGTTGCAAGCATAAATAATGATCATTGTCACTGTTGTGGCGAGAAAAGCATAAATAATATATCTATACTCCTCAAAAAAACTCTTTTTCTTATTCATTGCTGACCTTCTTTCTTAAATGTAGGTTTATATTATGATACATTAAATCCGTCTATACTTCAAGTGATTTCACAAAAAACATAAAAATTGTTCTATTTTATTTTAAGTGGACATAGACTTTAATAAATTGATTTTCGAGGTGAAAAAATGGACAAAGTATCAGACGAAAAAAGATTTGACTCTGCCGTTAGCATTATAGGCGGCGTACTTAAAAAACACCTTTTAGATTTGCCCTCATACATAAAAACTCAAACCTATGAGATTAGACTTAGAAGCGGACGACCTGTTGTACTTTGCGGCAAATATGGCAACTGCTTTCTTTTAAGCTCAGGTACAACAGGAGCAAACACCGAAAACTCATTTACGGCTACACCTGAGATATTAACCGATACCTTTAATAGGCTTTGCTGCTATTCGGTACACAGCCACCTGTCGTCAATAGTTAACGGCTACATCACAATTAACGGCGGTCACAGAGCCGGCATTGTTGGCACTGCGGTCACTAACTCAGCAGGGGAGGTCACATCAATTCGTGATGTAAGCGGCATTAATATTAGAGTCTCACGAGAGATTATTGGCTGTAGTGATGAAATTATTGACAATATTTTTTCTCAGCAAGCCCAAAGTCTCATTATAGCAGGGCCGCCGTCCAGTGGCAAAACCACAGTGCTCAGAGATTTAGTCAGACGCTTATCAAGTGATGTCTATGGCAAAGCATATAAGGTGAGTGTAATTGATGAAAGACAGGAAATAGCCTGTATGAACGGAGCAATAGCGCAAAATGACATAGGCATAAACAGTGATGTGTTAGACTGCTATCCCAAAGGCAAGGCCATAATGACCGCAATTAAAACAATGTCACCGGATATAATAGCCGTTGATGAGGTCGCAGAAAATGAAGAAATCCAAGCTATAAGACTCGGGGTAAATTCCGGCGTAAAGTTTATTGTTACAATTCACGCAAGAGACCACAGTGAGCTGCTGTGCCGTGAGCAAATAGAGCAGCTTCTTAATACCTATTCCTTTGACAAGGTGGTACTGCTGTCGGCAGGTGATAATATCGGCAAGGTCAAAGCAGTATATGATGTAAAGGAGCTTAGAGATGAAATTATTGGGCGCAGGTTTTCTATGGGCAAGTCTGATTTGTGTTGGAGTGAACTATGCTCATGAGCTGCGGCAAAGGGTGAAGCTGATTGATAAGACAGTGATGTTAATTAAGCAAATCAAAATTGAAATTGAGTTTTTGCATCTTCCTGTTTTTGAAATGGTTGAAAAAATATCCTCAAGTGACAGCTTTGATTTTCTCGACTATTTAGATAATTGCCGAAGGCTCATTTTAAGCGGCATGGATTTTCCTCTTGCGTGGGAAAAAGCAATAAAGGAAACGAATTTAAAATATACAAAAACAGAAAAAGACAAGCTGCTGCTTTTAGGTGAGAGCTTAGGTGCTTCGGATATTCAAAGTCAATTATCAATACTAAATGTGTATGAAAGCTTCTTTTGTGACTGTGTCACTCAGGCGAGAGCAAAGGAGAAAAAATATGCAAATTTATATATAACCTTGGGCGTTCTTTTCGGCTCAATGATGTTTATTATAATAATTTAGAGAGGACAAAAGGAATATGGAAGTAGATTTGATTTTTAAAATCGCAGGTGTGGGGTTAATAGTCGCAGTTTTAAATCAGCTCCTTTCAAAGTCAGACAAAGGCGAGTATGCCATGATAATAACAATTACAGGTATAATCGTTGTAATTTTAATGATTTTGCCTGAAATTGAAGACTTATTCTCATCAGTGAGAAAGATTATAGATTTTTGAAATGCTGATAAAAATTGCCTTAACAGGGATTTGCGTGTGCATAATACTAAGCGTACTAAAGCCATGGAACAAAAGCTACATAATTATAATTGAGCTTGCCTTTGCACTTTTGGTCTTTGGCGCTGTCTTTTCCGATACAGTCTCGATTTTAAAAAGTCTTAAAGACCTTTTTGAGGGTGTGTCCTCAGCTGACAAGCTCATAGCCTGTCTTATTAAGGGCGCATTAATTTGTGTCATAACACGCATTTGCTGCGACATAGCTAAGGAAAGCGGCAATAAGGTTATTAGCGATGTTATTGAGCTTTCGGGCAGAATTATGCTCCTAATAATTTCCCTACCCTTTATTGAGAGCGTTGTTAAAGCTGCCATTTCTTTTGTGAAGTAAAATGAAAAAGCTTTTATTTAGTTTAACATTAATTTTGCCCATGTGTCTAAGCTTTGCCTTTTCAGGGCTTTGTGTGAACTCTGCCGAGGATTTGAGCGGTGAAATTAAAGGGGAGCTATTCCATATAATCGACAAGGACGTTTTGGATATTTTAGAGCAAATGGGCATAAGTGAAGACAGCTTTGGGGAAATTTACAGTTTTTCGCTAAAAAATATAAGCGACTTTTTTAGTGTGACCTTGAAGGACAAAATAAAGCTGTGCCTTAGTGACATAGCTATTTTACTGTGCATTGTCTTAATCGTGGGTGTTTTTTCCTCTCTTTTAAGTGAAGGCAAAAAGGATAATCTTATTTCACTTTCCGGCACAGTGGTTATAACACTTTTAGTTATGTCTTTAATCGAGAACTGCCTATCTGCGGCACTTAGTGTTTTAAGAGTCAGTGGTGTCTTTACACTAAGCTTTGTGCCAATATATACCATGGTCATTTCCTTTGCAGGAAACACCGCCGGTGCACTGACATATAACTCCTTAGTCATGGCCTTCGCTGAAGCGTTGTCATCATTTATAAGCTATTTTTCCGCTGATTTATTAGGGGTGTTCTTTTGTCTTACAATTTCCTTTTCCTTAAACGAAAACATAAATATCGGAAGATTTATCTCTGCCGTAAATAAAGCTGTGAGCCTGGTTTTAGGTCTGCTCTCCGGTGTTTTTACAGGCTTTTTAAGCATTAAAGGCATTTTAGCCGCATCATTAGACAGTGTGTCCGTCAAGGGCATAAGATTTTTAATTAGCTCATTAATACCCGTTGTGGGCTCAGCTATCAGTGATGCATATTCTTCACTCATTGGCAGTATAAATCTCATAAAAGGCTCTGTAGCCATTGTCGGCATACTTGTGATAATAATTATCAACCTTCCTGTCATTTTGGAAACTCTGATTTATTATTTGTCTTTCACCCTTTTAGGGCACATATCGGATATGATATTTACTTCAAGAGTCGGTGACACTTTAAGATGCTTTGCAGCCGGAATAAGAATTTTACTGTTGCTTTGCGTTTTTGAGATGTTTATATTGATTATCTCAACGGGCATAATGCTCACACTGAAAGGTACGATATAAAAATGGACAGCATAAAAAAGTGGACATTATTAATAAGTGCTGTGGCTGTTATAAGCGGAATTTTGCTTTCTGTTTTGCCTGAGGGCAAGCTCAAGGGCGCATATAAATCTTTAACCGGTGTGATATTGCTTTACGCCTTTTTATATCCCATGCTTTCGGGAAACACAATTGATTTTAATGTAGATGATTTTCTTTCGGATAATTATGAAATCAGCGAGAATATAGATAAATATGCGCTGAGTGCTGTAATCAGCTCTGCCGAAAAGGCGATAAAGGAGCTTATAGATGAGGAAATTAAAAAGAATAATATCAATTGTGAAATCAAGGTGGAGTGCAGTGAAGAAAAGAGAGAAATTATAATAGACTCTTTATGTTTTACCGGCACATTGACTAAGGAAGAAAAAACGCAAGTTATAAATATTGCAAAGTCTCTTGGCTTTAGGGAAGATGCAATAATCTTTATAGGTGAAAGCGATGAACAGTGAGCTTATTTTAAGCGTAAAAGAAAAGCTGAAAAAGGATAAAAAGCTTTTTTCTGCTTTGATAATAGGTGTATTGGGGCTAATGCTGATTTTGGTGTCGCAAGCCGGCGGCAGTGAAAAGGCAGTTAGTACCAATGAAAACGATGACATTATTTTATCGGAAAGTGAGCTGTCAAAGGAGCTTGAAGCAATTATCGAGACAATAGACGGTGCAGGAAAAAGCAAGGTCATGGTGACATATGAAGGCTCTTATGAGACTGTGTACGCTGCCGATGTGAGCGAGGATGAATCGCAAAAGGAAAAGGAGTACATAATTATTGACTCAGAGCAAGGGGAGGACGGTTTAAAGCTAAGGGTGATTTATCCGAAAATTAAAGGCGTTGCCGTGGTGTGTCAAGGAGGCGCAAATCCCATAATAAAAGAGCAGATAATAAGCACTGTGTCCGCTCTTTTTGATATAAGCTCAAATAAAATCAGTGTTGCCCAAATGGCAAAATAGGAGGAGTATTATGAGTATGGTAATTAAAAGCAAACAGATTTTAGCTGCAACATTAGTTGTTGCCCTTGCGGCGGCAGTTACAGTTAATTGGTACTATCGAAAAAGTGCAGGTGTTTTAAGTGAAGGGGAGACAACTGAGCTTGAGCAATTAAGCGGCAATCTTGGGGATTCCCTATATGTTGCCGGCACTGTTAAAGCTGAGGAAAGTACATCAGCAAAAGGCGACGAAAATGAAACTACAACTAAGGAAACGCTTAACGACCCTCAGGAATATTTTTCCGAAGCTAAGCTAAAAAGGACAAATGCACATGACAATATCATTGACAGCATAGAGGATATACTCGAAAATGATGAGCTGACAAAGGAAAACAAGGATAAAATAAATATGCTCTTATCTGACTTTAAAAGTGATATAAAAAGTGAAACCGATGCTGAAAATTTAATAAAAGCTAAGACAGGCAGCGAATGTCTCGTGACAATTAACAATGACACCTGCCAGGTAATTTTGGAAAAAAATACACTAAATGACCGTCTTATTCTCCAAATTACAGAAATTATTGAAAAAAATACGAATATTTCTGCAGAAAATTTAACAATTATTGAGCTAAAATAGTTGTAGGATTTGAAATTTGTGATATAATAGGTCTGAATATAATCAGAAGCGGTGTCCCTATGATGCTGCGTGGAAGGAAAAAATATAATGACAAGACGCGAATCAAGAGAATTAGCCTTTATACTCGTTTTTGAAAAAAGCTTTCAGGGCGATGATGTAACTATAATCGAGCTTATTGAAAATGCACTTGAGCTTGAGTTGTTCCCTACTAATGCTTTCTCAGAAAATCTTGCAAGAAAGGTTTATGATAACTTAGAGGAAATTGACACAGCTATAAATGAAAATTTAGTTGGCTGGTCAGCAAACAGAATTTCAAAGGTAGCAAGAGCAATACTTCGTGTTGCAGTGGCAGAGCTGCTTTATAGTGATATCCCTGTTGGCGTTGCAATTAACGAAGCCATTGAGATAACTAAAAAGTTCGCAACACCGGAGGACGCATCATATGTCAACGGTGTCCTCGGCTCATTTGCAAAGAAAATAGGTCGATAAGTTTAAATTATAACGGCATTTGCAGCACATTCAGTGGTGCAATTTTGTCGCGTTCAAGGAGTTTTCAATCTAAATGACATCAGTTTTAACCGTCAGTCAGATAAATACATACCTTAAATCCATAATTGAGGATGACATTAATCTGAAAAATATTTATATTAGCGGTGAAATTTCAAATTTTACCAATCACTATAGAACAGGCCATTTCTATTTTACCCTTAAAGATGATAAAGGCGCAATGAAGGCCGTTATGTTTCGGCAAAGTGCATCACGACTTAAATTTATGCCTGAAAACGGTATGAAGGTGCTCATTAGAGGCAGTGTCGGCGTCTATGAAAGAGATGGAGTTTATCAAATATATTGTGATGATATGCTGCCGGAGGGCTTGGGTGAGCTGACCCTTGCATTCGAGCAGCTTAAAGCAAAGCTAAATGATATGGGGCTTTTCAGGCCCGAGCACAAAAAGCCAATCCCCGAAATGCCATTGAGAATAGGTGTTATCACTTCACCTACCGGAGCGGCGATACACGATATTTTAAGCGTACTGGAAAGACGCTTCCCTTTAAGTGAGGTTATCTTTAAGGGAGTTCAGGTGCAAGGCGACTCAGCTCCCAGGCAAATTGCAGGAGCTATAGACGAGTTTAGCCAAAAAAAAGCTGCCGATGTGCTCATAGTCGGCAGAGGCGGTGGCTCAATAGAGGATTTGTGGGCCTTTAATGAGGAAATAGTTGCTATGGCAATATATAATTGCGATATCCCAATTATATCTGCTGTAGGTCACGAGACAGACTTTACTATCGCAGATTTTGTCGCTGATTTGAGAGCACCCACACCTTCAGCTGCCGCTGAGCTTGCTGTACCGGATTACAGAGAGTTGCTCTTTAGCGTTGATAAAACACTGGACAGCCTTGATGACGCAATCAATAAGGTTATTGACAGATATAATGTCAAGCTCTTGGAGTATGAAAAAATATTATCCCGTCAAAGCCCTGAGAAAACCGTTGAGCTTTACTCTCAGCTGCTTAGTGCCTGCGAGGATAAAATTAACAGTATAATTAAAAATAAGATTGATTTTTACGACAACGCATTATTGCATTATTGCTCTAAGCTTGAAGCGGTTAATCCTTTAAAGGTTCTTTTAAGAGGATATGCAATAGTTGAGGACGAAAACGGTTTGCCTGTAAAATCAGTTAACGATATAGAAAAAGATGACAATATTAAAGTTAGACTTCACGACGGCGAGTTTGCCTGCAAAGTCAACTAAACACCCTGAAAGGAATTTACTAAATGGAAATGTATACACTTGACACCGCAATGATTAGACTTAAGGAGATTTCCGACAGCCTTGAAAGCGGCGAATATGACCTTGAAATGTCAATGAAGCTTTATGAGGAGGGTATAAGCCTTGTTGCGTTTTGCAACAAAACTCTCTCTCAGGCAAAGCAAAAAATAACGGAGCTGTCTCAGCTTCCTCAAGAGGAATTAGACAATGAATAAGAATTTTATTGATGATTATGTTGAGCTGATAAACGACTATTTAAGCTCAGCTATACCTGAGTGTACCTTTGGCGAGGATATTGTCCATAAGGCTATGGAATACTCACTTTCCGTTGGTGGAAAAAGAATCCGTCCTGTATTGGTGCTGGAGTTTTGCTCAATTTGCGGTGGCGATATAAATAAGGCATTGCCCTTTGCCGCAGCTCTGGAAATGGTACACACATATTCACTCATACACGACGATTTGCCATGTATGGACGATGATGACACAAGACGAGGTATGCCCTCATGCCATATTAAGTTTGGCGAGGAATATGCTCTTTTAGCCGGTGATGCCCTTCTTACAAGAGCCTTTGGAGTTTTGTGCCAAAGCGGTGCGACAAGCGACCAAATAGTCAAGGCTGTGTCACTTCTTTCAGACCTTGCGGGAGTTAACGGTATGATTGGCGGGCAGGTCGTAGATTTAAAAAACGAGGACAAGCCGTGTACCATAGAAACACTGGAAATAATGGACTCACTTAAAACAGGTGCTTTAATTAAATGTGCCGCACTTTTAGGCGTTATAGCCTCCGGCGGCTCTCAGGCTGAATACGAAGCAGCAGGAAAATACGCTTCATATTTAGGTCATGCTTTTCAAATTGTTGATGATATACTTGATGTTATCGGTGATGAAAAAGAGCTTGGAAAGCCAATTGGCAGCGATAAGGACTGCGGAAAATCTACTTATGTTTCTGTACTCGGAATAGAAGAATCACAAAAATACGCTAATGAAATAACCGGAAAGGCCATCGATGCACTTGAGATATTTGGCAATAAGGCTGACAATCTTAAAGAGCTTGCACTATCTATGGCAAAACGCAAAAAATGAAAAAGAGATAATTAAAATGGATTACACTTATCTTTCAAAAATCAATAGTCCTGACGATGTTAAAAGGCTCAATTTAGATGAGCTTAGCTGCTTGTGTGAGGAAATTAGATATAAGCTTATTGAAACCGTATCAAAAAACGGTGGTCACTTAGCGTCTAACTTAGGTGTTGTTGAGTTGACTGTTGCAATGCATAAGGTCTTTTCTTCACCTAAGGATCACATAGTTTTTGATGTTGGGCATCAATGCTATACACATAAGCTTCTCACAGGCAGATATGATAGCTTTTCATCATTGAGGACAAAGGGTGGAATATCCGGCTTTTGCAGACCCACGGAAAGTGAACACGACACCTTTTTCAGCGGTCACAGCGGAACCTCGGTCTCAGCAGGTCTTGGCATTGCAATGGCCAATCGACTAAGCTCAGACGACAGCTATGTCATATCGGTCATTGGTGACGGCTCTTTTACAGGCGGCATGGTTTATGAGGCTCTTAATAACGGTGGCAGAAGCAAGGCGAAGCACATTATTATCTTAAATGACAACAAAATGTCTATCTCGGAAAATGTTGGTGCTTTCGCAAAATATCTTGCTGTCATTCGCTCTCGCCCAAAGTATTACACCTTTAAGGCTAAAACGGAAAGTGCCTTAAATAAAATCCCATACGGCAATAAAATCGCATCCACTATTTATAATATTAAGACGGATATTAAAAACAAGCTCTACGCTCAAAGCACATTTTTTGAGGACTTAGGCTATAGGTATATGGGCCCTGTTGACGGACACAATATCGAGAATCTTTGTGACGCTCTTGAGGCTGCAAAGGCAGTTAAAGGGCCTGTGCTTCTTCATGTTATCACTGTCAAGGGCAAGGGCTATGAGTACGCTGAAAAATATCCCAGTATTTTCCACGGAATATCCGATTTTGACATAGACAGCGGCGAGTATAAATCCTCGGCTAAAAGCTTTTCCGATGTTTTCGGCTCACTGCTTTGTGAGTACGCGGCAAAGGATAGCTCAGTTTGCACCATAACCGCCGCCATGGGTCTTGGAACGGGACTTAAAGAGTTTAGCGAAAAGTATCCCGATAGATTTTTTGATGTGGGCATCGCTGAGGAACACGCTGTTACCTTTGCTTGCGGTCTTGCAAAAAGAGGAATGAAGCCTGTATATGCGGTTTATTCCACCTTTTTACAAAGATGCTATGACCAAATCGTGCACGACCTTTCCCTTCAAAAGCAAAAGGCTGTCCTTGCAATTGACAGAGCCGGCTTTGTGGGCGAGGACGGAGAAACTCATCACGGACTTTTTGATGTTGCCTTTCTTGGCACAATACCCGATATTAAGATATATTCACCCTTTAGCTTTGACTTATTGAAAAAGTCCCTTCACAATGCTTTATATGAGGATTATGGCTGCGTTGCCGTCAGATATCCACGAGGAGCAGAAAAAAATAACACAGATAAAGTAAAAATGAATGGCACTCTTTTTGGCACATATGGTGACGATGACGCAAAAATCGCAATAGTCACCTATGGCAGGGTCACATCAAACGCAGTTTCTGCGGTGACTGAGCTAAAGGATAAGGGTATCAACGCTCAGCTTATTGCTCTAAATCAAATTAAACCCTTGCCAAAGAAAGCTATTGAAATCCTCGAAAGCAAGGACAAGCTTTTCTTCTTTGAGGAAGGGCAAAAAAGTGCCGGCATCGGTGAAAAGCTCGGCAGTGTACTAATGGAAAAGGGCTATAAGGGTCAATATTTTATAACTGCCGTTGAGGATAAATTTGTTGAGCAGGCAAGTATTGATGAGCTTATGAGAATTTATTCCTTAGATAAGGACGCAATGATAGATAAAATAACGGAGAATTTATAATGACAGAAAAAATCAGATTAGATGTTGCCTTATTTGAAAGAGGCTTTGTTGACAGCAGAGAAAAGGGCAAGGCTCTTATTATGGCAGGCCTTGTTTATGTCAACGGTCAAAAGGAAACTAAGGCAGGCACAAGCGTTAAAAGTGAAGACTGTATTGAGCTTAGAGGGGAGAAAATGCCCTATGTGAGTAGAGGCGGTTATAAGCTGGCTAAGGCAATAGACGAGTTTGGTCTTAAGCTTGATGGCTGTGTCTGTATGGATATAGGCGCATCAACAGGAGGCTTCACTGACTGTATGCTCATAAGCGGTGCATCAAAGGTCTACTCCATAGATGTGGGCTATGGTCAGCTCGCTTGGAAGCTTAGAAGTGACAGCAGAGTTGTCAATATGGAGCGCACTAATTTTAGATATGTCACTCACGAAAAAATACCCGAGGAAATTGACTTTGCAAGCGTTGATGTTTCCTTCATTTCATTAAAGCATATTATACCCCCTATGAAGGAGCTGTTAAAGCAAGGCGGACAAGCTGTTTGCCTTATTAAGCCCCAATTTGAAGCCGGTAAGGAAAAGGTTGGCAAAAAAGGCGTTGTAAGAGAGATAAGCACACATATTGAGGTCGTAGAGAATATATATAGCTTTGTGTTGGAAAACGGCTTTAAGGTGCTCAATCTTGATTTTTCGCCTATTAAAGGCCCTCAGGGAAATATAGAGTATCTCATTTACATTGAAAAAGGAGAAAACGGGGAGTCGCTTTTGACAAGAAGTATAAAAGAAATAGTCGAAGAATCCCACAGTACCTTAGGTGACTGATATGATAGTTGAAATTCATTCTAACATGACAAGAAATAACGCCTATGAAGTGACAATGGGCGTATATAATGAGCTTAAGAAGCTTGGTGCTACTATTATTATGCCTCAGGAATTAAAGAAGTATTTTTCTTTTTCCGATGTTAGCTTTATGCCCGAAAAGGTTGCTGTGGCAATGTGCGATATTATGATTGCAATCGGCGGCGATGGCACAATAATACATGCTTCTCATTTTGCGGCAGAGTACGATAAGCCAATATTAGGCATAAATGCCGGAAGATTAGGCTTTTTAGCGGGACTCGAAAAGGAAGAGCTGTCTTTATTACAAAACCTTTTTTGCGGCAAATACACCACAGACACACGCATGATGCTAAAGGTCTCCTATTATGAAAATGGTGAATTAATGGGGGAGGACTACTGCCTAAATGACTGCACTGTCGGCAGAGGAACCGCATTAAGATTATGTGAAATTGAGGCTAAGTGCGACGGCAGAAAAATCAACGACTATCTCGCTGATGGCTTGATTATTGCAACGCCAACAGGCTCTACGGCATATTCTTTGTCAGCCGGTGGCCCCGTTGTTGACACCGCTATTGAGAGTCTTATACTTACTCCGGTTTGTACTCACTCACTGTTTTCACGCTCCATGATATTTAAGCCCGACAGCAAGATATCTATTACAGTGAAAAATCCCGATGTTTGTCTGCCTGTTTTTAGCTGCGATGGACAAATCGGTAAAGATATGACCTTAAACAGTCGCATTGAAATTGAAAAAGCTCAGCGACATGTCAAATTAATAAGAATAAAATCCGATAGCTTTGCTGATATCTTTTCACAAAAGCTCATGGAGCGATATTCTAAATCACAGGAGGAAAACCATGAAGAAAGCAAGACATGAGGCTATTTTAAGCCTCATTGATAAAGAGGAGATAGGCACACAGGATTTGCTTATGCAAAGGCTCAATGATATGGGGTACGCTGTCACTCAGGCGACAATATCAAGAGATATCAAGGCACTAAAGCTTATTAAGTCGCCTATAAGCGGCGGTCAATATAAGTATGTTTATGCCGGCAGCGACAATGAGGATCGCACACAAAAATTTCACTCAATTATAGCTCATGCTGTTTTAAGCGTTAACTATGCCGGTAACATGGCTGTTGTCAAGTGCTATGTCGGCATGGCTCAGGCTGCCTGTGCAGCTGTGGATAGCCTTATTGGTGATAAGGTTGTTGGTACTCTGGCAGGTGATGACACGATTTTCGTGCTGTGCAAGGACGAAAGCTCGGCAGTGGAATTTAAGAAAAAAATAGATAAAATCACTTCAAAATATCAATAAATTAAATTTAATGTAAAGGAACTACGCTTATGCTCACAAGCTTAAAAATTGAAAATGTAGCTGTTATTGAAAAAGCGGAAATCCTTTTCAGCAGCGGACTTAATATTTTAACCGGTGAAACCGGTGCAGGTAAATCAATTATTATCGACTCAATAAATGCGATTTTAGGTGAGCGCACCTCAAGAGAGCTAATAAGAGATGGAGCTGACAGAGCCAAGGTTACTGCTTTTTTTGATAATATTTCAGACGGCGTTACAGAAAAGCTGAAAGAATATGAAATTGAAACAGAAGATGACGCCTCTCTTTTAATAACAAGGGTGATAACTTCTGACGGCAGAAGCAGCTGTAAAATAAACGGCTCAGCTGTAACTGTGACAATGCTTAAAAATATTGGCAGAGACCTTATAACCATATGCGGTCAGCACGACAGCCAATATTTGCTGCTCAAGGAGCGACACCTCAGTTTTATTGACGCTTTGGCCGATTGTGAGGAATATCTTGAAAGCTACAGTGAAACCTTCAGCGAAATAAGGCAAATCTCACGGCAGCTTAAAAAACTAATAAATGATGACAGTGACAAGGCGAGAAGGCTTGAATTTTTGAAGTTTCAAATTGACGAGCTGACTAATGCAAAAATCACCCCGGGGGAAAAAGATAAGCTAAACGCAGCTAAAAAGAAAATCCAAAATAAAGAGAAGCTTATGAGCGCTATAAGTCGTTGTGACAGCCTTTTAAACGGTGACGACAGCTCTCAGGGCATAATAGCACGACTTTATGACTTGTCAGATGCACTAAGTGAGCTTTGTGATTTTGATAAAAGCTTTCATGAGTACAATGAAAAGGTTAATGATATAAGATATACTCTCGACGACTGCTCAGGTGAGGTTTTGCGTACACTCGACAGCTTTGACGATGAGGATATGGATATCAATGCCGTTGAGGAAAGGCTGGACACCTTATATCGCCTGTCAAAGAAATATGGCGAAACCGAAGAGGAAATGCTATCCTTCCTTGATAAAATAACAGACGAATATGAAAGCATTGCAATGAGTGATGAAATAAAAGAGAAGCTCCAATTGGAATATGACGAGCTTAGTGAGGAGCTTTTTAAACGAGGCTGCTATTTATCCGATTGCAGAAAACAAACGGCAATTGCTTTTGAAAATAAGGTCACACAGGATTTGCACTATCTCGATATGCCATCAGCTACCTTTACAGTTGACTTTAAGGATGCACCTGCGACTCGCACAGGCATAGATGATGCTGAGTTTTTATTTAGCGCCAATGAGGGTCAAGCGCCTAAGCCACTAATAAAGATTGCCTCAGGTGGTGAGCTTTCGAGGGTTATGCTCGCTATTCGTTGTGCGCTGTCAGACAGTGATGAGGTCTCAACAATGATTTTTGACGAGATCGACACAGGTGTCAGCGGCAGGGCAGCACATAAAATAGCATATAAGCTTCATGAGCTTTCAAAGAGTAAGCAGGTTTTATGTGTCACACACTTAGCTCAAATTGCCGCATATGCCGACAATCATCTCTATATTGAGAAAACCACCCACACCGGAAGCACCTTCACTCAGGTCACATCTCTTGATGATGACCAAAGAATAAGAGAGCTTGCACGCATTATGGGCGGTGACATAGTGACAAAAACCACTCTTGACTCAGCTCGTGAGCTAATTGATTTTGCAAAGGAAGATAAAATATCATAATAGCTCTTGACAACAGAGCTTCTTAATATTAAAATAAACTAATATAATGTGAAAGAACCTGAAAGGAAAGAAATAAAATGAAAATCTATGAAGAACTTGTAGCAAGAGGACTTATTGCACAAGTAACAAACGAAGACGAGGTTAGAGAGCTTGTAAATGCAGGTAAGGCAAAGTTTTATATTGGCTTTGACTGCACCGCCGATAGCCTCACTGCCGGTCACTTTATGGCGCTCACTCTTATGAAGCGTCTTCAAATGGCAGGCAACACTCCCATTGCGCTCATCGGTGGCGGTACCACAATGATAGGCGACCCCTCCGGCAGAACTGACATGAGAAAGATGCTCACTAAAGAGGACATCAACCACAATGCCGAGTGCTTTAAGCGTCAAATGGAAAGATTTATTGAGTTTGGCGAAGGCAAGGCAATGATGATCAACAACGCTGATTGGCTCATGAATCTTAACTATATTGATATGCTTCGTGAGGTTGGCGCTTGCTTCTCAGTTAACAATATGCTGCGTGCCGAGTGCTATAAGCAAAGAATGGAAAAGGGACTTTCATTCCTTGAGTTTAACTATATGATCATGCAAAGCTATGATTTCTATTATCTTTTCAAAAACTATGATTGTAATCTCCAATTTGGCGGTGACGACCAATGGAGCAATATGCTTGGTGGTACTGAGTTAATAAGAAGAAAGCTGGGCAAGGATGCCAACGCAATGACAATCACCCTTCTCACCGACTCACAAGGCAAAAAAATGGGCAAAACTGCCGGCAATGCTGTATGGTTAGACCCCAATAAGACCAGTCCATACGAGTTCTATCAATATTGGAGAAATGTTGCTGACGCCGATGTTCTCAAGTGCATTAGAATGCTCACATTCCTTCCCATTGAAGAAATTGACAAAATGAGTGATTGGCAGGGCAGCCAGCTTAACACCGCTAAAGAGATCCTCGCATATGAGCTTACTAAGCTTGTACACGGTGAAGAAGAAGCTAAAAAGGCCGATGAAGCCGCCAAAGCACTTTTCGGTGGTGGAGCTAACACAGACAATATGCCTACTACTGCTCTTGCTGCTGACGACTTTACCGATGGTGAGATTTCCTTAATTGACATGATGCTTAAAGCCGGCATAATTAAGTCACGCGGCGAAGGCAGACGACTTATTGAGCAAGGCGGTGTCACTGTTGACGATGAGAAGGCAAAGAGCTTTACTGACACAGTCTCTTTATCAGCCTTTGACAAGGGTCATGTTATTATCAAAAAAGGCAAAAAAATCTTTGTCAAGTTTGTAACTGAGTAAAATAATTTGAAGGTGGGAGCTTTTTCCTGCCTTCTTTTTTCATTTTTTATCTTGTTTTTTTAATAAGTTACGCTCTTTTTATTGAAAAAATTGACAGGTTGTGCTATTATAATAAAGATAAAATTTTCACCAAAGGAGAATGAAAAATGAAAAACATTAAAAAAACCCAAACAATCACACTTGCCTACATTGGCGCAATTTTATCCCTTGTCGGTGTTCTTATCTTTATGATTTTACCTTCATCGGCATTCGCAAATGACATTTCACACCCGGCAAAAGACGCAGTATGGACATTATTAGCTTCACCAATTGCAGTTTTATGCGGCTCGGTTGTGTTTATGGTTGCCTTTTTAAAAGATTTCAGCAACTGGAGTGACTTCCTTTCAGGCGGCATGGTAAAAGGCGCAACTGTAGTTTTTGCTTGCACATCAATTTTTAATGTGGCAGTTACAACTTCCTATTTTGTTTCACAATACAAATTAGGCTTTGTAGCTCCCTTCGATGGCTTAATATATGAAAGCCTTTCCATAATTTGTGTTGTTATTGCAATTTTACAGGTTATCTTCGCAACACTTGCAGCAGCAGGAATTATAAGAAATCAGAAATAAGTCAGGTCAATTCCTGATTAAATATACTCAACTCAGAGGTGCACAATGGACAAAAAAATTTATACGATAGCTACCGCTCATCTTGATACGGTTTGGAACTGGGACTTTGAGCATGTTATTAACGTATGCTTAAAGGAAACACTCGATCAAAACTTCAAGTATTTCGAGGAATACCCCGATTACCGTTTTAATTTTGAGGGCGCTTACAGATATGAGCTTTTCGAGGAATATTATCCCGAAAAATTTGAACTGCTTAAAAAGTACATCGAGCAGGGCAAATGGAATGTAACGGGCAGCTGCTATGAAAATGGCGATGTTAATATTCCTTCACCTGAAAGCCTATTTAGAAATGTAATTTACGGCAATCTTTATTTTGAAAAGAAATTTGGCAAAAGAAGTAATGATATATTCCTGCCTGACTGCTTTGGTTTTGGCTGGGCTTTGCCGTCAATTGCCGAGCACGCAGGTCTTAAGGGCTTCTCAACACAAAAGCTCTCATGGGGCAGTGCATATGGCATACCCTTTGACATAGGCTATTGGTACGGTGTTAACGGCAAACCTATATTTGCTTCCCTTGACGCAAAATCCTATTGTACCACATTTAAAAAGGTCAGAACTAAAAAGGACCTTACCGACAAGTTAAATAAAAATGTCAAGAAATATGATCTTCCTATGACATTTGCTTATCACGGCGTCGGTGATGTTGGCGGTGCACCTAAGGAGCAATCAGTTAAAACTGTTTCCGAGGAAATTAAAACAAACGACTCAAATGATATTAAGGTCTTAGCATCAACACCAACAGAGTTTTTCAATGATGTTGCTGCTCTTGATGAGGATATACTCAGAAAGCTTCCTACATACAGCAGTGAGCTTGTAATGTCAACTCACGGTGTCGGTTCATATGTTTCAAGAGCATTCTCAAAGAGAATGAACAGAAGAAACGAAGAAATCGCAGATATGGCAGAGCGTGCTTCAGTTATGGCAATGTCCTTGACTGATGCAAAATATCCTAAGACTGAAATTGATAAAGGCTGGAAAAGAACAATCGCCCATACCTTCCATGATGATATTACAGGTACATCTGTTCAGCGTGTATATCAGCGTTCATGGAATGACTATGTGCTTTCCGCTAACCAGCTCACAAACGCATATGAAGGCTCATCTAATGAGGTTATAAAAAATCTTGACACCTCATGGACAAAGGGCAACGCAGTTGTTATTGGCAACAGCATTGAGCAGCCGAGAATGGCTGTAGTAGATGTTAAAGTGCCATACTACGGATATAATTTTGTCAGAGTCTTTGATAAAAGCGGTGCAGAGCTTCCGGCACAGGTCAACTCTATTGTGGGAGACAAAATGGATATCTCTATAGCTTGCTTTGTTCCTGCAATGGGCTATAAGGTTGTTGATGTCCTTTATAGTGAGGTACCATGCAAGCTCAACACCGGACTTAAGGTTTCAGGCAATGTTTTGGAAAACTTCAAGTACATTGTATCCGTTGATAAAAACGGTGATATTTCATCTATTATAGACAAGACCCTCAATAACACTCAAATCCTTAGAAAGCCAATTAGATTTGAAATTAACAAATATAAGGGCACAAAGGAGTATGTTGCTTGGGAGCTTACATATGACGAGCTTGACAAGTATCCTTGGGAGTTTGCCGAAAAGGGAGTTTGCACAATAGTTGAGTCAGGCCCTGTCAGAGTGACTATTAAAGTAGTGCAAACAGCAGCAAAATCAACCTTTACTTATTATGTTTCTCTTGCTGCCGGCTGCCCATGGGTTAGTGTATATAACGAGGTCGAGTGGCGTGAATTCAGACGCGCCCTTCATAACGGCTTCTACTTTAATGTTAAAAACGACTATGCAACCTTTGACTTAGGTCTTGGTGCAATCAGACGAAATAAGGCTAACAAAAAGCTTTACGAAGTACCGGCACAAAAATGGGTTGACTTAACCGAAAAAGACATGTCCTACGGCGTTTCAATCTTCAGTGACAGTAAATACGGCTGGATGATGAAGGACGAAAAGTCTCTTAGACTCACAGTTCTTCACTCACCAAAGAATTTCTATCGTGATGACAGTGTTCAAGGTATGCTTGAATTTGGTCTTAATAGATATTCCTATGCTATTTATTCACATGAGGGTGACTACACTAACGGCACTCAGCTCAAGGCTCGCTTCTTCGATCAGCCATGCACTGCCTTTGTCACTGACAGACACCAGGGCTCTCTTGGCAGCGAATACTCCTTCGGCTCAATTAGCAACGAAAATGTTATAATTCGTGCAATCAAGAAGGCTGAAAACTCAGATGAAATTGTTATTCGTGTCAATGAAGGCGCAGACAAAACAGCTAAGAATGTAAATATCATCTTAGGTAAGGGCATTGAATATGCTCATGAGCTTAACGCTGTTGAGGATGAAGTTGGCGAAGCAGTAGTTGAAAATGGCAGCCTTGTCTTTGACCTTAAACCATATGAGGTTAAAACCTTTGGAGTTAAGCTCGCAGATTGCTCAGTGGGTCACACCGCACCACAAAGCCCTGTTGAGCTGCCATATAACACCGATATCGTAACATTTAATCATAATAGAGACTCAGCTAATATCCCGACTATTAATGTCACTGTACCCGGTGAAATTTTCCCGAAGCAAATAGAGTGTGCCGGCATAACCTTTAAGACAGGCGACATTTGGGGTGACGGCAACAACGCACTTATTTGTGGCGGTCAGCAGCTCAATATTAGCGGCAAAAAGTTCTACTTTATCGGTGCAAGCCTTTATGGTGACAAGGTTTATGACTTTAAGGTTGATGGCAAGCTCTATCCCTTAAAGGTTCAATCAATAAATGAGCGTATTGGTAAATGGGATCTCTATGACCTTTCAGAGACCGCAAATATTAAGACCGATAAGCTCGCTTGGGAGTGTACTCATACACACCGTGCAAATGGAGATGTAGCCGCTCAGCAGCTTTACTTCTTCATGTACGAGGTACCCGTTGGCGAAACCGGTGTGATTACCCTTCCTGAGGACAATGGTCTTATAATCCTCGCTGCAACTGAAACCGAGGAAAAGACAACTACTAAGCTCGAAACAGCTCTTTATGATAGAATTTCAGAGCGTCCATTTGATTTTAAGATGACATCTAAGGACAAGAGAAGATATAAGAAGCTTAAGAGAAAATGGAAAAAGACACCCAATAAATCATAATTAAGAAAAGCTATCCCTCTGAAAATGGGGGATAGCTTAAATAATAAAAAGAAGGTGCGTTATGTTTAAGTCAAACTGCCATACTCATACTACATTTTGTGATGGCAAGAACTCTGCCGAGGAAATGACCATTGCAGCCATAAATAAAGGCTTCGTGTCTCTTGGCTTTTCCGGTCACAGCCCCATGAATTTTGAAAACGATTGGGCTATGACTGAAGAAGGCGTAAAAGAGTACATAAAAGAAATAAAAAGAATTAAGGAAGCTTATAAAGATAAAATCGACATCCTTTGCGGCATAGAGCTTGATAGAGATTTTGTTGGAGTTGACCTTGAAGAACTCGATTATGTAATTGCGAGTGTTCATCAATTTCACGGCAAGGACAAGGTTTACGCCATTGATTTATCACCTGAGGAGCTGACTGAGTGCGTAAATACAGTCTTTAACGGCTCGTGGAATGCTATGGCTGAAGAATACTTTAATAATCTTTCTGATTTTGCCATTTCAGGCGATTTTGATATTGTTGGGCACTTCGACCTTATCACAAAATTCAACTCTAAAACACCTCTTTTTGACGAAAATAACGAGGAGTATCAAAGATTTGCAATTAAAGCAGTGGATAAAATATTAGACAATAAGCCTGATATTCTTTTTGAAGTTAACACCGGCGCAATGTATCGCAAGGGCAATAAGACACCTTATCCTGCTAAATTCATCCTCAAGCATATTTGCGAAAGGGGAGGACAGGTGACAATCACAAGTGACGCTCATTGTGTCGAATCTTTAGATTTTGCTTTCAATGACGCTTTGGATTATTGCAAGGAATGTGGCTTTGATAAAATATATTATCTGACGAGCGGCGGACGGAAAATATATTCTTTAACTTGACAAAAGCATATCTTTTTGATAAAATAACTAAGCTGTCATAAAAGGCAGCTTAAAATATGGAGAGTTGTCCGAGTGGTCGAAGGTGCAGCACTCGAAATGCTGTGTGGGGAAACTCACCTAGGGTTCGAATCCCTAACTCTCCGCCAGAAATAATCGGCAAGGCTTAGTTTAGCTTTGCCGATATCTTTTAAGTCACACAAAAGTGTGGCTATTCTATTTTTTAGTAGTATAATAAGCGTTAATGTCATACTTTAATTAGAAGTAACTTTTATAAGCAACAGCGAGTTGCTTGCCAAACTAAACATCTCATATTATAATAGACGCAAGGAGATGATTTTATGGAAACAAAAGATATCATTTATGAATTAAGAACTAAAAAAGGAATGTCTCAAGAGGAGCTTGCAAAGGAATTATTTGTAACAAGACAAGCGGTATCACGCTGGGAAACAGGAGAAACTCTGCCGAACACCGAAACACTAAAGCTGCTTTCAAAGCTGTTTGATGTTTCAATTAATACCCTGCTTGGCTCACCACGGCAGCTGATTTGTCAATGCTGCGGTATGCCCCTTGAAGACACTATTATCAGCAAGGAAAAGGACGGCTTTTTTAACGAAGCGTATTGCAAATGGTGTTATGCCGACGGCGAATATATGTATAGTAATTTAGATGATTTAATTGAGGTCTGCGTAAAAAATATGATAAGTGAAGCCCACAGTGAAGAAGAAGTACGCAAATATCTCAAAGCAACACTTCCAAAGTTAGATTACTGGAAACGGTACGAAGAACTCGGTGATAGGGGAGCGTTTGAAGAATTTAAAGAGCTTCTTATCGAAGAAATCAACGCATTAAATATTGAAGGTATGCCAAAGCTAACTAAGCTCAACGCCCTCGTCGGAAGCTATATTAATCTTGAATTTAGACTTCCAAACGGAAAAATGGTGAAATATTTAGATGATAATGCCACATATCTCGGCAATGAGCTGGAATGTGAATTTGGCGGAAGTAGGTGCTTTGGCGTTGCCGCAAATATGGATTTTATACTCGTTTGTACTTATATTTTTGTGGTACAATTTGGGTGAGGGTTAAAAATTAATGTAGCTTCTAAAAATAAAATTATATAATTTCTTTACTTCGCCGGTAAAATCCAATTAATTGGACTCAATATAGTATATAATAGAATCACCGAAAGGAAATGATTTTAAGGAGGACAATGTTATGGCAAGCAAAGGCAGAAGCGAACCAGGATTATTCGGTACAATCAATCATTATGATGAGAACGGTAATAAGGTAGGTCGTAGTGAGCCCGGCTTCTTTGGCGGTTATACTAATTATGACGCCGATGGAAACAAAATCGGTCACTCAGACCCGGGCTTTTTTGGTGGCTATAACCATTACGATAACAATGGCAACAAGGTAGCACATTCAGATCCCGGTCTTTTTGGTGGTTATAATCATCGAGATGCAAAGGGTAATAAGGTTGGTTCAAGCGACCCGGGCTTATTTGGTGGCTATACCCACGGTGATAGTCAAGGCTGCTATGTTGCAACCTGCGTATATGGTTCATATGATTGTCCACAGGTCTGGACGCTGCGTCGATTTAGAGATAATACATTAGCTAAGACTTTCTGCGGCAGAGCTTTTATTCGTACATATTACGCAATTAGCCCAACTCTCGTTAAGCGATTTGGCGAAACCACATGGTTTAAAGGGTTCTGGCGTGGCGTACTGGATAAAATGGTGAGTAAGCTTAATAGTGATGGTGTTGAGGATACACCGTATATGGATAGGACGAGATGATAATGATTAAAAATAAAGCAAATAATAAAGGGGACGAGAAATGGATTTGGTGAAAAAGTATAAGTAGCAACTATACAAAATAGAAAATTTTGAAAAA
>CAZDEL010000002.1:0-79088 GCA_964504475.1 uncultured Faecalibacterium sp.
TGGCAGGGATGGCAGGATTCGAACCTACGAATGCAACAGTCAAAGTGTTGTGTCTTACCGCTTGACGACATCCCTATATTAACTTTAAGAAAAAATGGGGTGGATGATCGGAGTCGAACCGACGACCTCCAGGGCCACAACCTGGCACTCTAACCAACTGAGCTACATCCACCATAAATGGCGCGCTTTGAGGGACTCGAACCCCCGACCTACTGCTTAGAAGGCAGTTGCTCTATCCAGCTGAGCTAAAAGCGCATATAAATTGTTGGAGCGGGTGATGGGAATCGAACCCACACGACCAGCTTGGAAGGCTGGGATTCTACCATTGAACTACACCCGCATCTTCACTGCAACGCTGATTATTATACACAATCAGCGTCACAATGTCAAGTGTTTTTTTAAATTATTTTTTATATCTCACAACTTGTTTTCTCAAATATGAGAAAAAACAATTTTGTCATCTTTAATTTCAGCAGCAATTCCCGAAAGAGACTCCTCTGCGTTATCAATAATGATATTTGCAATCTCATCTTCAATCTCTTTGCGAATGAGATTTCTTAAATCTCTCGCTCCCCTTGCACCGCCATGTCCTTTTTTAGCAAGATATGTCGGTACTTCGGCAGTGTACCTGAAATCAATGTCCTTCTCCTTTAGGGAGGTTACAAGCTCGTCAAGAAGAAGCACGGATATTTTCTCATAATCCTCAACAGTGAGGCTGTTAAAGACAGCTATCTCATCAACTCTGCCTAAAAACTCAGGTCTGAGGAAATCGGAAAGTGCCTTCATAACCTTTTCCTTTGTGGCATCGCCCTTTTCCTTGCCAAAGCCAAGAGCGCCGCTCTTTTGCTCACTGCCTGCGTTTGAGGTCATAACGATAACTGTATTTTCAAAGTTAACTGTTCTGCCCTGTGCATCTGTGATTCTACCCTCGTCAAGGATTTGTAAAAGGATATTCATAACATCGGGGTGCGCCTTTTCAATCTCGTCAAAAAGAATAACGCTATAGGGCTTTCTTCTAACCTTTTCTGTGAGCTGTCCTGCCTCGTCATATCCAACATATCCCGGAGGTGAGCCAATAATTCTTGATACACTGTGCTTTTCCATAAATTCACTCATATCAAGTCTTATAAGAGTCTCCGGTGTGGAAAACAGCTCAGTTGAAAGCTGCTTTACAAGCTCAGTTTTACCTACACCTGTGGGGCCAACAAATATAAATGATGCCGGTCTTCTTCTGGGGCTTACCTGCACACGGCTGCGTTTAATTGCACCGCTGATTGCATGTATGGCTTCGTCCTGTCCAATGACCTTCTTTTTAAGAGACTCCTCTAAGCCGGCAAGCTTTCTAAGGTCACTTTCAATTATTTTACTCGATGGGATTCCTGTCCAAAGCTCAATGACCTTGGCAATGTCCCCCTCAGTAACCTTGTTGTCAAGTGCCTTTTGGGTGAGCTGCTCAACATCAGCCTCGGTTTTAACTATGTCGCTTTTTATCTTTGCTATTGCTTCATAGTCCATATCCTCTGTTGAGTTCATAAGGCTTTCTTCCTCAGCCTTGTACTCCTGTAACTTTTTCTCTGCGATTTCAAGGTCGCTGATTGCCTTGTTGCGAAGATTAGCGCAGGTGCAAGCTTCGTCCAGCAGGTCAATTGCCTTGTCAGGTAAAAAGCGGTCTGTGATATATCTTTCCGAGAGTACAACAGTTTTTCTGACTAATGCATCACTTATGCTAACTCTGTGGAAGGTCTCATAATAGCCCTTGATACCGAGTAAAATCTCAGTCGCATCATCAATTGAAGGCTCCTCAACCTTAACGGGCTGGAAACGCCTTTCAAGAGCTGCATCCTTTTCAATATGCTTGCGGTACTCGGTAAAGGTAGTTGCGCCTATAACCTGTATCTCTCCACGGGAAAGAGCAGGCTTTAAAATATTTGCAGCGTTCATTGAGCCTTCCGCATCGCCTGTGCCTAAAAGATTATGAACTTCGTCAATAAACAGAATAATGTTGCCATTATCCTTAACCTCGTCAATAAGTGTCTTTATTCTTGACTCAAATTGACCTCTGAATTGAGTACCTGCAACAAGAGCGGTTAAATCAAGCAAATGTATCTCTTTGTCTGCTAACTTTGCAGGCACTTCGCCTCTAACTATTTTTAAAGCAAGACCCTCTGCTATGGCAGTCTTACCAACACCTGGCTCACCAATAAGACAGGGGTTATTTTTAGAGCGTCTGCACAGGATTTGAATTGCTCTTGCAAGCTCCTTGTCTCTGCCGATAATATTGTCGATTTTGCCCTCGCTTGCCTTTTTAGTCAGGTCTGTGCAATAAAGGTTGAGAAACTTCCTTTTCTTTTCGGGCTTTTTTTGCTGGGTACGCTTTGCGCCCTGTGAGGAGGATGACTCCTGTCGTGTCTCAGCGGGCACATTGCTTTGGGGGTCAATATTCATAAGTCCACCCTTTAGATCACCTAAAAGTCCCTGCAAAAATGGCAATGTGGGTGAACCGCCGCTTTCAAATGAGCCGTCCTCATCGTCGTCGGGGAACATTTGAGTAAACTGATCGCTGAGAGATTCAACGTCATCCTCTGTTATGCCCATGCTTTCCATCATTTGCTTTATTGGACCTATATTCATTTCCATAGCGCAGTTAAGACACAGTCCTTCCGGTACTGTTTTACCGTCAACTATCTTTGAAATAAATATCACCGCAGGGCGTTTTTTACATCTGCTGCAAGTTACTTTTTTCATGTTTAACTCCTTGGGAATAGATTATTTGCTCTTAGCCTTTTTCTTGTTATCAAAATACTCCTTAAACTGTCTATAGGTCTCAGGCATATAGCTAAGGAAGGCGAGAATTGTCATAATAGCCGAAATAACAACGATTATACCCGTTACAATTGCCGGAAGCTCAAAGCCTACAACAGCGTTAAGTGCGCCAACCTCCGGACCGAAGGCGATAATAATAACCATGCCAACATAGAATATCAAGGTCGCTGCCTTGCCCCAAATTTCAGCTGCACCGGGGCGAATATTAAGAAGAATCATAATGAGTCCGCCAACAATCATAACAGCCTCTTTAATAAGGAAAACAAGGAAGACCCAACCGAAGGCTCTGATCATCTCATTTTCAGCGGCTCTAAAGTCAATTAAGAGCATAATTGCTATAGTTATCTGTGTTAATTTATCAGCCACCGGGTCAAGTATTTTGCCAAGGGCGCTGACTTGATTAAACCTTCTTGCAATTTGTCCGTCAAAGGTGTCTGTAAGACCTGAAATTGCAAGAATGGCAACTGCCCATATCTTTTCATCGTTATAGAAAAGATATGCGAAAACAGGGATAAGTAAAATTCTAATAATTGATAATAAGTTGGGAATTGTCCAACAGCCTTTAAATAAATCTTTAACAAGTTTCATAAAGTTAATCCTTTCTTTTTTGCTTTGCTTTTATTAAACTGCTGCCGCTGCCGACGCTGCACCGCTTATAGCTGAGATGACACTCTCAGACAAGGATACAATAGTGGAGCTGCTCACGACCTCATTGAAGGCGTCACTGCCTATAAAGGATGCGACTACACCTATAAGAGTCGAGATTATTACAACAACTATCAGCCCCTCAGCTGCACCTAAGGCCGCACCGAGAACACTGTTAAATTGCTTAATAGCAGGGAGCTTTTTAATAATAGAATTTAAGAATTTGACAACTATTTTAAGCACGAAGCCCAATGCAATTGCGAAAACCACAAAGAGCACAAATTGCATAACAGCCGTACCAATAGGCTCAACAACATTTGCCATAATGCTCTCAAGTAAATTGTCACCGCCTAAGTTGACCTCGCTCATTTTTTCGAGTATGGCCTGCTTATCAATATTCATCAGGCTCATTATGCCGTCAAGTGCCTCAGGAATAGAATTTAAGATTTCCTCAGCTTGAAGGGCATAATCCTTAGTGCCAATGTCACCTAAAGCACTGCCGAGATAAGCTTCGGCGGCTTTTTTGACAAATATATTATAGCCTTGTGTTGCAAGAGCCTGAGAAAAAACTCTTGCAAGTATAACGGACACGAGTGTTCCGCAAAGGTCAAACAGGCTCTTGAAAAAGCCTTTTTTCATTGACGTTATTATAACAGTACCAAAAATCAAAATCAAAAATATATCAAGTATATATTCCATGAATTACCTCCTATAAAAATATGCCTATGCACCCTCACAAAGCCTTGAAGGTTTTTAAAGGTTAACATTAATTATATCACATATTTTCAAAATCTACAAGCTTATTAATTTACCTTGTCTACACCTCCTAAGCTATAGCAGTAAATATTTTTGCCCGATGTGGTTATGCCGACACATTTACCGTCATAAGTCATATCCTGACCCGGCTTTCCGCCTGATGAAACAGCTTTAACTGCGTTGTCATAAAGCAGATAAACTTCCTTGCCCTCAACAGCGAGGTCAAGTATATTTGAATCGACGCTGACACTGTATGCGATCTTTGCGTCGGAATCAAAAACACTTAAAAGATTGTTTGAAAGGTTATCGTTATTATCAAACACTGCGGCAACATTGCCATGAGAATCCATATCGTAAAACAGAATTTTTGAATTAAATGCGGTTTTGGCTTTCACTGTCTCGTCGCCCTGAGCACGGCAAATATATATGCCGTCATCACAAAGCACCATAAATTTATCTGATGATAAATGCTTTAAAGCTATACAGGCAGTGCCGGGAATAGTATATTCGCAAACAGGCTCACTTTCGTTTAAGTCGAGGACATAAAGCTTTGTGTATATTTCACCGCCATATGCGCCTAAGGCAGCGCAATAAATCCTATCGCCGGACATATCAAATGAAACTATGTATTCGTCGCCACATGACCATATTAAAAGGTCCTTACCCTTTTTATCCGTGACATGAAGTATGCTCGCTGCTGTGCTGCTGCCAAGAGATAAAATAACATTTCCATTATCTGTGACAATACAGTTTAATATTTGTGTACCGTTTTCGTCTTGCAGCTGATTAAATGTGCCCTTTTTATCTATAACCGTGTATTTATTGGAAAATCTGTCGAAAACAACAGCATAATTATCCTTCGTATATATCGCCGGCTTAGCATAGGTTATTTGCTGAGAAGATATGACCTCGCCCTTTTTACTGACTACGGTTATAAACTTTTCACTTAAAACACAAAGCTCCTTGCCCTTTACTTTAAGGTCAACTATATCATTTGTTGAAAGCTTAAAGGGAAAGCCTGAGTCCTTCTTTTCTATGCCGATAAGCTCCCTAAAGGAGTCGGATACGCTACCGCCGTCATATCTTGTGTTTAAATAGGCAAAAAATGCAATGGATAATGCCAGCAATAAAAGCAGCACGGCGGCAACTAACCTAAATATTTTACCGTGCCTTTTGCCGCGTTCAGTATTGCCCACATATTTTTCCTTTTCCATCTCTTTTTCGCCTCGTTTCTTTTTAATAATAAACCTCATTTAAGTAAAGGCCATGAGCCTTGGCGGTGACTCCTGCACGAAGTCGGTCTTTACTGTCAATTATATCACCTATGGTGTCCTTTGGGATTTTGCCGGAATTTATATCCAACAAAGTGCCCACCATTATCCTCACCATATTGTATAAAAAGCCGTCGCCCTTGACCTTGAAAATAACAAGGTCACCTTCACGCTCAACTGAGCAATCGTATATAGTTCTAACATTGGTCTTTGTGGTACCGCCGGCGGCGCAAAATGCGGTAAAGTCGTGAGTACCAATATATGACTTAGCTTGAATATTAAGCATATCACTGTCAAGAGCATAGGGATAATGCAAGGCCTTGGAAAGTAAAAACGGGTTCCTTCGCCTGCTATTCCAAATCTTATAAATATACTCCTTGCCCTTGGCATCAAAGCGTGCGTTAAAGCTTTCCGAGACTATTTCACAGCTTAAAACGCAAATAGTCTCAGGCAAAAGGGCATTTAGCCCCACAACAACCTTTTCGCTTTCTCGCAGCTTTTCCGTTTTAAAGTTGCAACAAAAGCCATTTGCGTGAACGCCCTTATCTGTCCTGCTGCTTCCATATATTGTGCATTTTTCCGAGAATATTCTTTCGATAGCTTCACTAAGGCATTGCTGAATGCTTATGGCATTCTCCTGCATTTGCCAGCCGTGATAGGGAGTACCGTCATAGCACATTATAAGCTTATAGTTAAACATAAATTAAATTATCGCTCCGAAATAATGATTGATAAGGACAATACCCACTGTACCTGTGGCAAAAATCGTAAATGCCACTGCGTCCTTGAGGGTATATTTCATCTGCTTCATTCTCGTTCTGCCCTCTCCCCCTGTGTAGCAGCGACAGCTCATCGCATACGCAAGCTCACAAGCTCGTCTAAATGCCGACACAAACAAGGGAACAAGAATAGGTATAAGAGCCTTAATCTTATCAATAAAGCTTCCGCTTTCAAAGTCTGCGCCTCTTGCCTTTTGTGCATTTGTTATCCTGTCAACCTCCTCTATGAGAGTGGGGATAAACCTTAAAGCAAGGGTCATTATCATTGCAAGACTATGAACGGGAATATGAAATATCTTAAGAGGTGACAGCAGTCGCTCCATCGCATCAGTTAGCTGTGTTGGCACTGTGGTATAAGTCAAAATAGAGCTGCTTATTATAAGGCAAATGATTCTAATTGCCATAAATGCTGCCGTAATAAGACCCTTATCGGTTATTTTTATCACGCTAAAGCTGACTAACTCATTGCCGCTTGTTATATAAAAGATGTTTATAATAGATGTGAAAAGCACTATGGGGATTATGGGCTTTAAAGATTTTGCGAACATCTTAAATGGTACCTTTGACATATAAACGCAAAACAGCACAAACAAAAACATAAAGCCTAAAGCGTAAAAGTTTTTGCAAATGAAAATCATGGCAATAAACAGCACTGTCAAAATGACCTTCATTCTCGCATCAAGCCTGTGTACAAGGGAGTCGCCCTTATAATATTGACCTATGGTAATATCACTTATCATTGACATTATGACTTACCCCCTTTTATAAGCTTGATTATTTCTGATTTTGCCTTATCTAAGGTGTAAACATCAGTGGGCACATTATAGCCCTTTTCCCTAAGCTTTATAAAAAGCTCTGTGAGCTGTGGGATATTAAGTCCCATTTCCTTTAGCTCATTGGCATGGGAGAAAACTCCGTCAACGCTGTCATAAAATGCTAAGCGAGACTCATTCATCACAAGCACCTTAGTGGCAATTTTAGATATATCCTCCATAGAATGAGACACGACTAATAATGTGCTGCCTGTCTTCTTTTGATACTCTCTTATCATAGATAAAACTGTGTCTCTGCCCTTTGGGTCAAGGCCTGCACATGGCTCGTCTAAAATAAGCACCTCAGGCTCCATTGCCATAACCCCTGCAATGGCAACTCGTCTTTTTTCGCCACCGGAAAGGTCAAAGGGAGACTTATCAAGATAGCTCTCGTCAAGACCCACAAACTTTATAACACTTTTGATTCTGCGGTCAATTTCCTCATTAGAGAGCTTCATATTTTTAGGCCCGAAGGCAATATCCTTATAAACAGTTTCCTCAAAAAGCTGATATTCAGGGTACTGGAAGCAAATGCCAACCTTAAAGCGGACATTTTTAATTTCCTTTTTGTTTTCCCATATATCCTTGCCCTCAAGATAAACAGTGCCGCTGCTGCCCTTTAAAAGGCCGTTGAAATGCTGTATGAGGGTGCTTTTGCCTGAGCCTGTGTGACCGATTATGCCCACAAGCTCACCCTTTTCTATTTTAAGGCATACATCCCTTATGGCACTGACCTGTGACGAAGTGCCCTTTGAATAAATGTAGCTTAAGTCTTTAGTTTCAAGTACTATGCTCAATTAGATGCCTCCACACTGCGGCAAATTTCCGCACAAAGTTCGTCAATTGTAAGTATGTCCTTTCTCAATGAGATGCCCTCTTTTATTAGCTCGTGAGCCAAAAGTGTTGCCTCGGGGACATCAAGACCTACTCTTTTTAATATATCAACATTTTGAAAAACCATCTTAGGTTTACCGTCAAGAATAATTTTGCCCTCATCCATAACTATAACACGATTTGCCTGTGCCGCCTCGTCCATATAGTGAGTGATGAAGATAACTGTTATGCCAAAATCACGGTTTAGCATTTTCACCGTATCCATGACCTCGCGCCTGCCCCTTGGGTCAAGCATTGATGTTGGCTCGTCAAGGACTATGCACTTGGGCTTCATGGCGATTATGCCCGCAATTGCGACTCTTTGCTTTTGACCGCCTGATAGCTTATGTGGCTCAAAAAGCCTAAAGTCATACATACCGACACTTTTAAGAGCCTCGTCAACTCTTTTTCTGATTTCCTTTGGCTCAACACCTAAATTTTCAGGGCCAAAGGCAACATCATCCTCAACTATTGTGGCAACTATTTGGTTGTCTGGATTTTGGAAGACCATGCCCACTCTTTGGCGTATATCATTGATCCTCTCCTCGTCTCTTGTGTCTATGCCATCTACAAGTACACTGCCGAGTTTTGGAATGTTAATGCCGTTACACAGCTTAGCAAGGGTGCTTTTGCCGCAGCCATTATGACCGAGCACAGCAACAAAGTCTCCCTGCTCAATGCTAAGATTAAGATTTTCCAGGACATATTCATCTTTTCTTATGTCCTCGTCCTCCTCGTTATAGCCGAAGGTGACATTCTTAAATTCTATATAATTCATTAAAGTCAACTACCTTATATAAGTTTATTGCTTTTATTTTTCCCATATTGCGCTTGCGCCGCAGGGAAGTATCATGCCGCTGTCTGTCACAGGCAAGCCTATCTCCGATGAAGAAACCTTACCACCAAACTTCTTTTTGACAACAGCACCTAAAATATATTCCATAACAGATGAGGAAAGCCCTGTAGTATAGGAGTTAATGAGCATCATAAGAGAATCCTCATATAAAAGCTCGCTGCAAAGCTCCACAAAGGAGTAAACCTCATCCTCTAACTTCCACACCTCTCCACCGGGGCCTCTGCCATATGAGGGTGGGTCCATAATTATAATGTCATATTTATTTTGGCGTCTGATTTCACGCTGAACAAACTTAATGCAGTCGTCAACTATCCATCTCACGCTTCTGTCGGCAACGCCTGATGACACAGCGTTTTCCTTTGCCCAGGCTGTCATGCCCTTTGATGCGTCAACATGAACCACATGAGCGTTTTCCATTAACGGAGCAACACTTGCGCCACCTGTATATGCGAAAAGATTTAGCACCTTAACAGGTCTTCCGGCATTTCTTATGACCTGTCTTGTATAATCCCAATTGACAGCCTGCTCCGGAAATAATCCTGTATGCTTAAAGCCCATGGTTTTAATATTAAAGGTCATATCCTTATAGTTAATGCTCCAAAATGGCGGCATTTTGCTTTTAATTTCCCATTCACCGCCGCCTGACTTTGAGCGGTGATAATAGGCGTTTGCCTTTTTCCACAAGGGGTTTGTCTTTGGAGTTTTCCAAATTACCTGTGGGTCAGGGCGCACAAGGATTATATCGCCCCAGCGCTCTAATTTTTCACCATCTGAGCAATCAATAAGCTCATAATCCTTCCAATCCTTTGTATATCTCATAATCTACCTCTTAAAATAATTGCTGCTGACCCGGTACCGCAATGCCAAGATGCTCGTACCCTGCCGCTGTAACTACCCTACCTCTGGGAGTTCTGCCTAAAAAGCCTATTTGCATAAGATAAGGCTCATATACATCCTCAATTGTGACGGCCTCCTCACCTATTGCCGCTGCAATAGTTTCAAGACCCACAGGGCCACCGCCATAGGATTTTATCATAGTTGACAGCAAAAGCCTGTCAATTGAGTCAAGACCCATATTATCTATTTCCATCTTTTCCAAAGCGTGGTCTGCACTTTCCTCGTCAATGACACCATTGCCCATAACCTGTGCAAAATCTCTGGCTCTTTTTAATAATCTGTTAGCTATTCTCGGTGTACCCCTTGAGCGTGATGCGATTTCGAGAGCACCGTATTTTTCAATATCAATTCCAAGTATATTTGCGCTTCTTGTTACTATTTGCGCCAGCTCCTCAGGGGTGTAAAGCTCAAGACGAAGGACAACACCAAAGCGGTCACGAAGGGGAGCTGAAAGCTGACCGGCTCTTGTTGTGGCACCAACTAAGGTGAACTTTGGCAAATCGAGTCTGATTGACCTTGCCGAAGGGCCTTTGCCGATAATAATATCAAGAGCGTTATCCTCCATTGCCGGATATAAAACCTCCTCAACGCTTCTGTTAAGGCGGTGAATCTCATCTATAAAAAGCACATCGCCCTCATTGAGGTTTGTTAAGAGTGCCGCAAGGTCACCTTGCTTTTCAATTGCAGGGCCTGAGGTGACACGAAAATTAACATTCATCTCATTTGCAATAATGCCGGCTAAGGTGGTTTTGCCAAGACCGGGAGGGCCGTAGAGCAGTACATGATCAAGACTCTCGCCTCTTGCCTTAGCGGCCTTTATATAAACCTCAAGATTTTCCTTAGCTTTTTCCTGACCAATATAATCAGTCAACACCTTTGGACGAAGGGAAGTCTCAATATCAGAGTCAAAGCTGGTCAAATCCGGAGCTATTATTCTTTCTTCAAAATCCATCTCATTCACCTATCTCACATGCCACTTAAAAGCTTGAGAGCCTGTTTAATAATTGTTTCTGTGGGGAGAGCCGAATCAAGCTTACTAACAGCCATTGCCGCCTCACTTTGCGAGTACCCCAGCATTGTAAGAGCCGCAACAGCCTCACTTGTTGCAGGTATATCTGCAAGAGAGCTGATTTTCTCCGTGGAGTCATATATATCCAAATCTGCTGCAAGACTTTTAACCTTATCCTTTAAGTCAAGGATTATTCTTTGAGCTATTTTAGGGCCTATGCCGCTTGCCCTCGTTATGGATTTAACATCCTGAGCCGAGATAGCTAAGGCAAGCTCGTCAACAGTCAGCTCCGACAAAATTGCAAGAGCCGCCTTTGGGCCTACACCGTTGACAGATATGAGCATCTTAAACCATTGAAGCTCATACTCTGTTGAAAAGCCAAATATATCAAGGGCATCCTCACGCACATTAAGATAAGTGAAAACCGTGGAGATATCCTTATCATCAAGGTCTCTTAAGGTAAAGCGTGAAGTGTTAACATAAAAGCCCACACCGCCACAGTCTATGACGGCAAAGGAAGGTCCGGTTTTTACAACTTTACCCGTTAGTGAATAAAACATAATTTATATTCCCTTTCTCACTCGAAGATTGTTTGTCATTATAGAGCCGCTTGCATGAGCGTGACATATTGCCATAGCCAGTGCATCTGCTGTATCGTCGGGCTTTGGCACTTTTTCCAGAGCCAAAATTCTTCTTGTCATTTCCTGCACCTGCTTTTTATCTGCTCTGCCATAGCCAACAACACTTTGCTTAACCTGCAAGGGAGTGTACTCATAGGTTTGAACTCCGTTTTTTTGAGCGGCAAGCATTATGACACCTCTTGCCTGACTGACATCGATAACTGTCTTTGCGTTGTTGTTATAAAACAGCTTTTCAACGGACATTGCCACAGGCTTATATTTTTCAATTATTCTTGTCAAGTCGTCATATATTTTTTCAAGTCTTATATTAAAAGGCGTATGAGCGTCGGTCAAAATTGCACCATAGTCAACGACGGTGAAGTGATTGTTTTTATAATCAAGCACACCGTAGCCCACAATGGCATAGCCCGGGTCAATACCTAAGATAATCATGGCATAGTACCTCACTGTAATAATCAGTTAATTATAGCACAAACGCAGACTTTGAGCAATAGAATTAAAGAAGAAAAATGGAAAATGTAAAAAATCAGCAGGCACTTTTTAAGTGACCTGCCGAAATGTAATATTTCAATCTTCTTTTTTCTTAAACACAACTAACTTAGAGAAAAAGTAGTTTAGTACCACCACAATAACTGCAAGAAAAACCTTAGCTATCATGTTGCCGCCAAGAGCTATGCCTGATATCTCTATGGTCATTTCCTTCATTTTCAGCACATCCACAAGTAAAAACAGACCTGCCTCCTCAACGACAAAGGAAAATATCCTCGCTGCAAAAAATGATGACACTTCCTTTGCAATGAGCTTTATTTTCCAGCTTTTGCTTTCAAAAACAAAGAGCTTGTTTGTCACATAAGCGAAAATTACACTTACGAGCCATGCCACAATATTTGACATTAGATAATACTTCTCGCCTAAAATGACATTAAAAAGCTTATAGGTTATGAAGTTCACTAAAGTAGTACAAACACCGAAAACACCGTAAATAATCAGCTCTTTATATTTAATTATCAGATTTTTTATCATGTTCATAGGTTAAAATCTCTTTCGCAATAAATATTGGTCTGTCCTTGACCTGAGTGTGGATTTTGCCCAAATATGTGCCCATAATGCCAAGGCAAAGCATAATAAGAGTGCCAACGAGAAAAATTGAAGCTAAAGTGATATTAGAGAAAATTATAGAAACAATGCCTAATATTAAAAGCAATACAGCCAAATAAAACGGCAACTTTAAAGGCTTATCGGTATAGGCGATTATTCCCTCAAAGGCATAGGCAAGCAGCTTTTTAAAGCTCCACTTTGTCTCACCGCTTTCACGCTGTCTAACCTCATAGGGAATGGACACTGTGTTGTAGCCCACCCACGAAAATATCCCCTTTGAAAAACGATGATATTCCGGCAAGGCTAAAATGGTGTCAACAACGCATTTTCTCATGGTGCGAAAATCACTGGCATCGCTGACAAAATCTATGCCTGACATTTTCGTTATGACCTTATAAAAGCTGCTCTTGCAAAAGGACATAATCTTGCCCTCCTTGCGCTGCGCCTGATATGCGGCAACCATATCGCAGTCCGGGTCATTGTCAAGGATTTTAGCCATCTCCACAGCATATTTAGGGTCTTGCTGCAAGTCTGCGTCTATTACGGTGATGTACTCGCCTGAGGCTTGCGTAAAGCCTGCGTACATTGCCGCCTCTTTTCCGAAATTGCGTGAAAAGCTAATGACCTTGATTTTCACATCCTTGTTGCTTTTAAATATCTCTCTGAGCTTTTTTGGTGTGTCGTCCTTGCTGCCGTCATTGACAAATATTATCTCATAGTCGGCAGTGTACTCACTCATTGCCTTAACAGCCTCTCGAAGGAAATTTTCAACATTGCCCTGCTCATTATAGCAAGGCACTATAAGTGTTTGCTTAACTGACATAGCCTATCAATCCTTTAAAACTTCTTACTTGCTCTCGCGCTCTCTAATGACAAATTTAGTTGGTGTGCCCTCAAGCCCAAAGACCTCTCTTATTTGATTGTCAAGATAACGCTGATAGCTATAGTGGAATAAATCCTTGCTGTTGACAAAGCAAACAAATGTTGGCGGCCTTGTTGAAGCCTGAGTCATATAATATATTTTAAGTCTCTTGCCCTTATCTGTTGGGGGCTGCACTCTTGCTGTGGCAGCAGCTAAAACATCGTTTAGCTTACCTGTTGAAATACGCATGGAGTTTTGCTCGTCAACATATTTAATAAGCTCAAAGAGTCTGTCAAGTCGCTGACCTGTTTTAGCGGAAATAAATATAATGGGAGCATAGGACATGAAAGAAAAATCATTCATGAGCTTTTTTCTGTAGCTGTCCATTGTCTTGCCGTCTTTTTCGAGAGCATCCCACTTGTTGACGGCTATAATGCAGGCCTTGCCCATCTCGTGAGCTATACCGGCTACCTTACTGTCCTGCTCAGTGAAGCCCTCAAGAGCATCTATCATAATAACACAAACGCTTGCTCTTTCCACAGCCATTTTTGCTCTTATGACACTATATTTTTCTATTTGATCCTCAACCTTGCTTTTTCGTCTGAGACCTGCGGTGTCAATAAACATAAACTCACCGTGCTCATTGGAAATAAAGGTGTCTGTAGCGTCTCTTGTAGTGCCGGCAATGTTTGACACAATTGCTCTTTCCTCGCCTGAAATAGCGTTAATAAGGGAAGATTTGCCCACATTTGGCTTGCCTATAACAGCAACCTTAATAGTGGTGTCATCCTCCTGCTGCTCTTCTTCCTCGGGAAGGTACTGTAAAACCGCATCAAGGAGGTCACCCGTACCATGACCATGGACAGAGGACACGGCTATCGGGTCACCAAGACCGAGATTATAAAACTCATAAAAGTTCATATCCGGCTCGCCGACCTTATCGCACTTATTGACGCAAAGCACAATGGGCTTATTGCTTTTTTGCAGCATTGCGGCAACATCCTCATCTGTTGCAACAACACCGGTGCGAAGGTCTGTAACTAAAATAATAACATCAGCTGAGTCAATAGCAAGCTGGGCTTGACGACGCATCTGCTTTAAAATTATATCATCAGAATAAGGCTCTATACCGCCTGTATCTATTAAAAGGAAATGTCTTGACAGCCATTCACAGTCACCGTATATCCTGTCTCTTGTAACACCGGGAGTGTCATCGACTATGGATAAGCGCTGACCGATAAGCTTGTTGAAAAGTGTGGACTTGCCAACATTAGGTCTGCCCACAATTGCAACTATTGGTCTTGCCATTTTTTCACCTACTTCTTTTATTATTCGCCCATAAAGGAGCTGAAAAGCTCGCTGCCTGTGCAGCTGTTAACTCTCAAGGTCACATTTAACGCCTTTTCCACATCCTCAGTGCTCACATTGTCAAGGAAAAGGTCGCCTTCACTTCTGAGCATAACATCGGGGATTATGAGAGTCTTGGCAAGGGACTTGTGACTTAACTGCTTTATTAAGTCGCCGCCTGTCACAAGACCTGCAACGGTTATGCTGTGACCGAAAAAGTCATTTTTGATTTCGTAAACATCTATCTTACTTTTATTATACTTATTTTGGAATTTGTCCGCAAGCTCTTTTATTAAAGGATATGCCGCTTCTCCCGTTGCAGCACTAAAGTGAGTTTCAGGGTCGGCAGCATCACAGCTATCCAGCTCATCTAAAAACTCCTCTTTAAGGGAAGTCCACATTCCTACACCGTTTTCAATTTGTGCATAGGTCTCGTAATATTCACCGCAGGGCATTTCCCTTTGAGCTTTAAGGTAAAATTCATCGGCAGCGTACACAAGCCTTGAGCCAAAAAGAGCCTTAAATCTATCGCCGTATTCATTTATTATGTCAATGACCTCACAGGCTCTCTCTTTTGTGTACTGTGGCATTTCAAAAAGGCCTTCACGATATTTTGTCACACCGACGGGCACACAGGCAACGCTTAATAAATGAGGGCACAATTCCCCTAATTTATCAAGGGAATAGCGTAGCTCATCACCGTCATTTATGCCGGGGCACAGCACAAGCTGAGCGTTTATGTCAATGCCGTTTTGTGCAAGACGATAAAGTATATCAAGGCTCTCACCTGAGTTTTTATTTTTCATCATTTGCACACGAAGCTGCTTATTCATTGTGTGTACGCTGACATTCACGGGAGTTATGTGCATTTCAATTATCTTTTCAATATCACGCTCACTTAGATTTGTAAGAGTGATATAGTTGCCGAAAAGGAATGACAAGCGTGAGTCATCGTCCTTAAAATAAATAGACTCACGAAGACCCTTTGGATTTTGGTCTATGAAGCAAAAGATACATTTGTTTTTGCAATGCCTTTGCTCGTCCATAAGGTAGGTTTCAAACTCCAGACCTAAATCCTCGTCCTCACCCTTTTTGACCCAAACAGCCTTAGTTTTGCCCTCACGCTCAAAGACAACGCTTATTTTGCTTTCCTTTGTGTAAAACTGATAATCGAGAAAGTCTGTTATCTCATGCCCCGATATTTTAACAAGGTTATCCCCTGCCTTAATGCCCTTTTTATCGGCAGGCGAACTCTTTATAACATCTTTAATTAAAACCGACATAAAAAGGCTCCTATATCAAAATATAAGTAAAAAAGGCAGAAAAGCGAGCCGCTTCTCCACCTCTCCGTTCCAAAGGCTTAGTCTTCGTCCTTTGCAATTACCTGCTTACCTTTGTAATAGCCGCATTCGCCGCAAACCTTATGAGGTACAGTATATGCACCGCATTGCTTGCATCTTACAAGTGTTGGAGCGTCAAGCTTCCATACATTTGAACGTCTCTTGTCTCTTCTTGCCTTTGATACTCTTCTCTTTGGTACTGCCATCTTCAGCACCTCCTTTTATAATATTCAAGTTAAACTTACTTATTCGTCCAGCAGACCCAGCAAAACCTCAAAACGAGGGTCAATATCCTTTTTGCATGAGCATGGACCTTCATTTAAGTTTGCACCGCACTTAGGGCAAAGACCCTTGCAATCCTCATCACAAAGGAATTTACTCGGCAGAGCAAAATAAATGTCTTCTAAAGTGAGTCTCTCAATGTCAAGCTTCATATCCTCAACAATGATATACTCATCTGTTTCGTCATTTTGAAGCTCGAGAACGAGAATGTGCTCCACAGGAACAGTCATATCAAGCTTAATTTCCTCGGCACATCTGCTGCAAAAAACATCCATGCCAAAGCTTGCCACAGCCTTAACCGTAACAATTTGTGCAACATTCTCAATTTTGCCCTCAAGCTTAACAGGTGTCGTGAATGGAAACACACCGTCAATCTCCTCAGACGAAAAGTCGAACTCGCAGTCGATTGGTATTTGGGTTATACCGCCGTTAAACAAATTTTCAAGCTCAATAAACATAACTCACCTCATATTAACGAATAACATTATATAGACATCATCTCGATTTGTCAATAAAAAAACATAAAATTACTCAAAAATTTTTCTCCAAGTGCTTTTTTAGCCTTATTATGGTACTGCTATGGAGCTTTACTTTGTTTTTACGCTTATTGCCGCCGAGAATTCGCCTGCATTATTTTTGGAATTTACGGTTCTTATAGCACGCACCTTAATTTTATAGCTTGTCTTAGACGACAGTCCGGTGACAGTGTAGGTGGTTTTAGTTGTGGTGCCGGAAAGGACATATTTGCCGGATTTTGATGAGTAACAATAAACCTGATAGCTTGTAGCACCACTGACCTTATTCCATGAAAGGGTAGCCTTAGTCGATGACACTGCTGTGTTTTTAAGAGATGTGACCTTTGTGGGTGCTGTGGCAAACTTAAATGCCGCCGACTTGTCGCCTCTTGACAGCTCCTTGCCGTCCTTTAAGACAGCACTGTAAATTATATACCCATAGGTTTTGCCCGCTGATAAGCCCTTAAAGGTGTAGGTTCTTGCCGATGTAGAGGCAACCTTGACATACTTGCCCTTAGAGGATGAATAGCGATAAATATAATAGTAATTTGCGCCCTTTGGAGCAGTCCATGTGAGCTTTTGCTGAGTGGTTGTCACTGATGACACTGTCACCTTCGTCACCTTTGCGGGCTTTAGAGTTTGACTCACAGTGGTTCTGCTGCCATATGCAGTGCCTGTTGTGAGCTTGATTCTTGCTCTGACAGCAAATCTATATGTTGTACCCTCTGACAGCCCTGTAAGCTTACATGAATTTGTTTTCACTGTGGACTTTAAATTATACTTTCCGTCACTGTAAATATAGACATCATAATGAGTTGCACCGGTTACAGCCGACCAGGTGAGCTTCGCTTCCTTTGTGTAAGGTGTCACCTTTAGGTTTTTCACATTGTCCGGCATAGTTGCGCCAGAAAACTCACTTGAAAGCTCACTCTCCACACTCTTGCCATTCACATTGTAAACTGCACTGACCTTATATGTGTCAACCTTGCTTTTTGTAAGTCCGCTCACAGTGTAGCTGTTAGTTATTACATTTGTCTTTTTAGTAAAGCCGTTGTCACCTTTAATATAAACATTATAGCTTTGTACACCGTCTATATTTGTCCAGGTTAGCTTATATGAGTCGGCCTTGACGCTGCTTAAAGTAAAGCCTGTTGGCACGGCATAATCAGTCTTTACACTGAGAAGGGCTGACTTATCCGAAAGGTAGGTAGCACCTGAGACAGTGCCTGCACAATCCACTGCGAACTTATAGCTTGTGGCTGATTTAAGAGAGCTTATAACAGCCATAGGCTCTTCGACGGTGGTTATTTTTTTGTAGGCTTTTGTTGAGTCATCATAGGTGTAAACATTATAGCTTTCTGCCTTTTCGTTTGCCGCCCATTTAATAGTGACTGACTCATCTGTGATATCACTTGCCACAAGAGCTGTGGGCTTTTGAGGCTTAGTGACAACGCTTATCTCCTCAGTGAAGACACCGTCAAGCTCAGTCTTCTCACCCTTTGCCACAGGGAGAAGCTTAAACTTATATTGGGTGAGCTGCTTTATAGATGTAAAGGTGCAATTTACGGCAGTGTACTCACCGAAAAGGGTGTAATCACCGTTTTGATAAACATAAAGCTTATATGACGCTGCGCCCTCAGTCTTATTCCAGCTAAGCTTAAAGCCGGAGCTTGTAACATTAGAGGATTTAAAGCCTGTAACCCTTTGGGGCAAGGTTATAGCGTAATATGTGCTCGACTTAGGCGACTCTTTGCTCGCATTGGTCGAGGCTACAGCATAGGCATTTTCTGTGCCGGAGGAAAGCTCCGTAACAGCATAGCTTGTTGTGGTGACATTTGCGAGCTTTTTCCATGTGCTACCGCTTAGAGTGTAAACGGCATAGCCTGTAGCACCCTTTACACTATCCCATGACAGTGTGTAGCCGTCGGTTTTTATGGCTGTCGCCTTAATTTTCTCCGGTGGTAAAATCGATGAGGAAAGAGCATCACTGTATGCACCGTAAAACACCTTAGCGCCGTCTTTACAATAAGCTCTAACATAGTAGTCGTCATATATTAAGCTTGCCGATTTGATTTTATAGCTGGACACTGTGCTTTTTACAGTCGCTATTTTAGTGTATTTTTTATTGCTGTCACTATAGCCGTAAACCACATAGCCGTCGCATTTTTTAACTGAGTCCCAGGATATTACGGCATCACTGCCCGAGTACGCCATAGTAACACCTGTGACCTTGTAGGGCTTAGTCATAGTCACGACACTTGTAGCTTGAGTGTGCTTTAGACCGTTTACAGCCTTGACACTAACAGTGTATTTTTCGGCTGAGTTTAAATTTTTAATGGAGTAAGAGGTCTTTGTGCTATTGGTATTTAAAATAGTCTTGCCACTGCTGTCACTGACAGTGTAGATATATTCATCCATAGTGTCTGTGTACTCTGCCGTAATTTTAAGAGACTCAGTATATCCTGTAATGGTGACACTCGGGGAAGAAAGGCCTGCCGAGGACACATTATATCTTACCACATCGCAGTGTCCGAGAGAGTCATAAACAGTGAGATTTACATTTCCTGATTTTAGGAACTCAACAGTGTTATCACCTGTGACATTGGCAATTGAGGTGTTAGATGATATTATCTTGTTGTGGATATTTTCGCCCTTGTGAAGTGGCAGAGCATACTCACCGGTAGTGACATAGGTTATAGATGAATATGCTATAAAGTCCTCAGGTATATAGCCCACATAGGTTTTGCCGTCCTTTGTGAAGGACACATTGACCCAAATAGGATATTTCAAAACTCTTATATAATAATCTGAGTCAGTGAAGGATTTTCCTATAATATTCACCTTGTCACCTGAATATAATTTAAGTTCTTTTCCTGACGAATCAGTCAGCTTAGCATTGTTGGTTGACGGTCCTGTTCTAATGTAGCAAAACTCAGTATAGATTTTAGCTCCCTGTCCTGCCGAGTCAGCGTTAAAAAGGCATTCGCTTTTCCCAGCTTCATTTGTCATATTTTTAAAAATAGGTATAGAAAAAATATGCTTTTTATAAAGGTTTCCCGTCTTGGCATAAGCGTTATAAACGGTGTAGCCCTGTGACAACGCACCTGTGACATTGGTCATATATTGGTGGGAATAAAGTGGCTTAGTACAATCGGGATTAACATTAAACTTTTGAAGGTAGCCGTTGTATTGACCTATAGCAACATAGCTCTCAGCAAGAAACTTTGCACCACCAATTATTGATTTTTCAGGGGTATTCCACGGCCTACCGTATAATGTGCCCTCGCTTGCCCATTCTAAACCTCTTGTTATAGCACCTTCGCCGTCTGTTGCACCTATATTATAAAAATTATATATGCCTGGATAAATTGAGTTAGTGCCTGACACGCTACCACTACCTGCTGCACCAACCTCATTTCTTATTTTAGAGGCAATATAGCAAGGATTAAGGTTATATTTCTTTCCCGCTTCACAAATCACTTCACTGTATGTTTTGTCTGTTTTTATCTGCTTGCCGTCAGAATCGTAATATGTAATTTTTTTATTCGACATAAATGAGCCACTTAGAACAACTTCAACTTCCTTTGTGGTTATTACATCACTATATTCAAGCCTTTCAAACTGGAAGATCTCATCCTCACTAAGGAAGTTTCTCGGGTCCATAAAATATTCCACAGCAAGGCGGTTTGCCACAACAAAGCCTCTGTCCATTTGCACAAATGTGTTTGTGCTCGAGTTATAGTGACCGGGAAGTCTGCTTTTAAGGTTACTGCTTGACGAACTGCTGCTAATGAGATTTTTTGTGCCAAACTCATTGTCAATAACAGTTTCCCAATCAAGGCCTGTCTCAAACGGCTCAAAGACCCAATCGGGATACTTCTCATGAAGCTCTCTAAGATATGGCTTATAGCTTTCCGGAAAAGCCGATATGGTTTTTTCAAACTCGTCCTGTGCGCCAAAGGCAACAAAGCACATTGGTAAACACAAAATCACACATATCAAAGATATAAGTATATACCTTAGCTTTTTTGATTTTTTCATATTTTCCTACCTGTACCTTAATTATTTTCCGTCTTTTTTACGAGTGCCTCGATTTCCTCCACAAGGCTTTCAAGTCTTTCAGCGGATTTATCTATTCTGTTTTGCGAAGAAGCTTTTTGCTCATTCATTTCATCAATAAGCCTTGCTTGCTCGGAGTCAAAAATAGCTTCTTGCGCTTCTTTATTCGTTTCGTTTTCAAGTCTTGCTATTTTTTCATACAGCTCACTTTTTTCCTTTTCGCTTTGCTGTCTGAAGGCATAATACTCATTTTTAAGTGAAGCTATATACTCCACAACATCCTTTTTATTAAAGCCGAAAAGTGATCTTCTAAACTCTCCTGAATTTGACATATATATCATCCTTTTTCATAGAAATAAGTTTACGCATTTTTTATATTGTACCAAAAAACAAAGATAATTGCAACCGCATTAGAGAATGAAGAAAATGAACCTTGAAAATAGGCCGACTTTCATGTATAATCCTGTTATAAAGTCATAAACGAGGTATAAAAATGTTTCACTTACCCTATTATGCCCTTAAAGTCATTGATGCGCTGGAAAACGCCGGCTATGAGGCTTATGCCGTTGGCGGCTGCATAAGAGATATGCTAATGAATAGAAAGGGCAATGATATTGATATAACAACAAATGCTTTGCCTGATGAAATGAAAAAAGCTTTTTCTGATTTTCGTACTCTTGACACAGGCTTAAAGCATGGCACTATAACTGTCTTAATTGACAAAAATCCTGTTGAGGTGACAACATATAGGATAGACTGCGGCTACTCCGACGGCAGACACCCTGACAGTGTCGCCTTCACAAAAAGCATTAAGCAAGACCTTGCAAGACGAGACTTCACCGTTAACGCAATTGCCTATAGCCCTAAAAGAGGCTTAGTTGACCCATTTTCAGGAGCAAGGGACATTGAAAAGGGTGTTCTTCGCTGTGTGGGTGAGCCTGAAAAGCGTTTTCGGGAGGACTCCCTTCGTATATTAAGAGGTCTGCGCTTTTGTGCTGTACTCGGCTTTAACATAGACGAGGAAACAGCAAAAGCCATGATAAGTTGCCGACATCTTCTAAAAAATGTCAGTGCCGAAAGAATCTACTCGGAGCTTTGCAAAATGCTCTGCGGCAAAAACATAAAAAATGTGCTTTTGGATTTCACTGAAATATTTGAGGAAATTTTGCCGGAATTATACGGCATGAATGGCTTTGACCAAAAAAACTTCCACCACATATATGATGTGCTCACACACACCGCCACAGTGGTCGAAAGCATTGAACCACTGCCCCACCTTCGTTTAGCCGCCTTATTTCATGACAGTGCAAAGCCCGATTGCTTTTCTTTAGACAGCAAGGGAGTCGGTCACTTTTATTCTCACGCAAGGAAAAGCACAGACAATGCCGAAGCAGCTCTTACAAGGCTCAAAAGTGACAACTTTACAAAAAGTAGGGTTATGGAGCTTGTAAAGCTTCACGACACACCTATAGAGCCTGATGAAAAGGTCATAAAAAGGAAGCTTGGAAAATACGGCGAGGATTTATTTTTTGAGCTTATTAAGCTGCAAAGAGCTGACAATATGGGCTTGTCACCTGACTTTTATTTCAGGCAAGACACCTATAGTGAAATTGAAAATATTGCACGACAAATAATTTCAAGCCAGCAATGCTTTTCATTAAAGGAGCTTGCCGTAAAGGGTGATGATTTAGTTCTTCTCGGCCTTAAAGGCAGAGATATCGGCTCAGCCTTAAAAGCTCTTTTAAATGCCGTTATCGACGGAAAAGTCTCAAACGATAAGGACGCTCTATTGGAATATTATCACAGCTTTGTGAAAACTAAGTGATAAAAATAATAAAAATCAGCCATAAAATGTGTAATAAAACGCAGCCGAAAATAATCGACTGCGTTATTTTTATTCCACAATATAAACCTTAACTGCGTGCTTTGGTGCTGTGGCGTAAATTTCACTTGTGCCCTCTAAATATTTCTCATCCCAAACATCGTATACGCTGTATTGGTCTTTCTTTAAGAGATTGACAAAGCCCAGGTTTGCCACTGACTTAAGATCTATTTTTGTACCGTTTTCCTTAGATGCTTTATTAAGGACGCATATAGCTGTCTTAGAGCCTTTAAGAGGCTTTACGAGCACATCGACGGCACCGGTCTTAATTCGTCTGCACTGCACACCGCGCTCATCTTGATTTATGCCTATCATGGCTTTGTTTGTGAGGATTTTATAAATGCTGTTATCCTTATCTACACTGCCGTCGGGTAAAATAAACTTTCTAATATCGTTACCCAATATAAGAGGTGCGCTCATCATGCACCACAAGGAAAAGTGAGACTTGTTTTCCTCGTAGGATAAATTGCCATTTCCCACCTCTAACATATCAGGGTCATTCCATGCACCCGGTGCACAGTACCTATATAATCTGACTGTGTGCTCATAAATAGCCATAATTGACAGCCAATTAGCCTTTATATCGGGGGTGGTTCTCCATAAATTACCGGCTTCCATGCCCCATTTCCAGGGTCTATTTAAGCCCCACTCACAAATAGAGTAAACTATGGGCTTTTCTTCCACATTGTTTTCTTGTGCGTAAAGCCTTGTGGCACGCTTAAGCTCTCTGCCCATGAGCTTATATTGCACTGCCGCTGAGTCCATTCTCGAGCCAACAGGGTTTTTAAATTCAATAGTGTTCTCGCCCTCATTGAGATATATCTCCGTTTGAAGCTTGCCCTCGGGAGTCCAGTTTTTGCGGCTCATGCAATAGATGTGATATTCCTGCTTACCGTTTACAAAGGCGGCTACAAACTTTTCATTGCGTGAATCCTTGGCAATATCTATATGTAAAATATACTCCCCTGACTTTGGCACAGACACATCTATAGTGAAGCTGCCACTATTTGCGTCAAGACCGTCAATATAGTGCCCTGTTTCCACTCTGTCGTCCTTGACTATTCGTGCAAGGCCACTTAGCTGCACCTGCTGCGAGTTAAATTTAGCTATTACCTCACCGCCTTGAGCTGCAACAGACACAGCGATGATTCTCGGCGCAATAGAGGGTATTGGCACATTGTGGCAAAAATCATATTTAAAATATTCTACTCCCCATGAGGCAATTGTTTCAGCGTCTATTCTTTCATTGCGAAGGCTTGCAGGATAATCCTCACAGGTGTAGGTGCCGTTAGATGAGTATATGCCAAGCTTTAAGCCGTGGCTGTTTGCATAGGCGGCAAGATTTTTTATTCCGCCGGGAAAGTTAATCTTATCCCATTGGAGTCTTCCCTTTTCGTCTCTTTGAGATGCCTGCCAGCAGTCGTCGATATTTACATAGGTGTAGCCCGCTTCTCTAAGGCCGCTTTTATCCATGGCATCAATGATTTCCTTTATTAGCTCCTCGTTGATTCTGTGCCTGAAAAGATTCCAGCTTGACCAGCCCATAGGCGGTGTGAGAGCTGCACCGTTTTCATATCCTTTTGTGGAGCTTTGCTTGAGCTGCACCTTGCTTATAATCTGCTTTGCCGCACAAATGGGGCAAAACTTTTTGTCGTTTTTAATTTCCATATTTATTTCTCCTCGTAAAGTTTATCGTTTCTTATTATAGACCCATAAGATAAAATCAAATTAAAGCATAGCTTTTCATAATAAATATCACTGTGAACATACTCAGCATAGAGAATGTACTTGTCCACACAACGAGCTGACCTGCCAATTGCTCATCACCGCCTATTTCGCCCACCATAACTGCACTGGACACAGCAACGGGAGTGGAAAACAAAGATATAAGTGCCGGGTACTCTGCCGAAGAAATATGCAAGACATTAAATCGGGTACTGAGCAAAACAGCAAGACCTATGCCAACTGTGGGGGCAATGACTAAGCGCATAAAGGTTCCTGTGACTATTTGTCTAAAAAGCCCCTTAACGGCTGAAAAGTCAAATCTCGAGCCTAAAACTATAAGTGCTAAGGGCGTTGTTCCCTTTGCTATGCTGTCAATTGCCGAATAGACAAAGGGCAAATCCCTTTGAATGGAAAAAGCTATTTCACCGTCTGAGCCAAGGGGTATGGCCTGTCTTATTGCCACGACAAAAACACCCACAAAAACACCTATGATAAGGGGATTTTTTAAGGTCTTTTTCACCGTTTCCTTGACGCTTGCGCTATCCTTGTCGCCACTGTAATGGGATAGCAAAATAACCGCCAAAACATTAAAAAGCGGTATAGATGTTGCGGAGAGTATACTCGCAAAGCCGACAGCCTGACTTCCACCAAGAGTCTGCGCCAAGGGTATGCCTATGACGGCATAGTTTGAGCGAAAGGTGCACTGTGCAATAACGCCTCTTTGCTCTCGGGTTTTAGCTGTCAGCTTTGAAATAATCAAGCCTATGACACAAAGAACTAAAACAGCAAAAAAGCAATAAATAATCACCGGTATATTGACAGCGGAAAGGGAGTCAATATCATAAACATTTTTAAATAAAAGCACAGGCAAAAACACCTTAAAGACCATGGCATTTGCTTTCTTAAAAAACTTATCATCGGCAAAGCCAATGCTTTTTAAAAAGTAGCCTATAACAAACATTATGAGTATAGGCATGACCGCATTAAGGGAAAACATGAATATATCCTTCATAAATTAAAGCACCTTTTCTATAAGATAATAGCCCTCGTTAGCTTTGTTGAAGCAAAGAATATATCTTTTCGCTTAAAACTCCGCCGGCATAAATATTTGACATATGACCCGGGTGGCCGTCAATGACAATATCGTTTATATCCATGCGATACTCAACTGTCATGGCCTCCACTTGACTGTCACCGCTTTCTTCCTTGTACCTTGCCACTGCCAGCTCAATGCAGGAATAAAGGGAGTTGTTCATATCCCCCAATATACATAAAATATAGGCATTAGGGTTGCACTCTCTAACGGTACTAATTAATGAGACATATTCACTCGTAAACATTTGCCGCCTTTCATAGCTCTTTGAGCAATAGGAAGCGTCATTAGTACCTAAATTTATAACCACAAAATCGCTGTCAAAATCAGGGAAATTCCACTGCCCATCTCTGCCATAGGAAAGAAAGGCACTTTTATCATAATATTGAGCTATAGTGGCCGCCTTGTTTTGCACACCGTTTGAGGTGTAGCCCGACACAACACCGTAGCCGGAAAAAGCAACAACCGAATAATCTGCATTAAGGTTTTGTGCTGTTACATAGGCATAGGTTTTAGTGAAGTTTTCCGTGGCAGTGGAAAAGCCGCCGTTTATATTTTCCTCGTCCACACCATAGCCGCAGCTAATAGAGTCACCAATAAACTCAATTTTAACATCCTTTTGTGCCGTGGGCATAATTTTTCCCCTTGAGTGTGCTCCGATTTTTCCAACGCCAAAGGATGAATATTTAGCCTCGGAAAGCTTTATTAATGTCACCACTGTTTCCTTTTTACTATCTAAGGGATAGATATAATATTGCTTTTCACTCTCGGACAAAACCTCATCATAAAGAAGCTGACCGTCTCTGTAAACAGCAAATCTTGCACGGTGGTTTTGCGCTTGAGTCTCAATAGCATCTGCAATTATATTGAGACAGACATATTCCCCCTTAAAGGAAAACTCAATTCCACTGCCGGAATATGAGAAGTAGCGCACTTCATTTTCATAATAGGTTCTGCCTATTGTCTTAACATTATCCTGTGTTGGGTTATACTCCGCATAGGTGCTCTCCTTCACAGGCAGCAGTGAAGGTGCCTCGCCTTCGTCTGATGTAAGAAGTATATATGCACCTACACACAAACTTAAAAGCACAAGGGATAAAGCTAATATTCTGATAACACGAAAACTCTTTTTCATTTAATCTGCTCCGCTATTATATTAGCATAATTATATAAGATATATCTTTGCCTGTCAAGAAACAAAAATTAGGCAAGAAAAAAGCCGGCTAAAGCCGAAGGACAATTTTCTTAAAAAGCTATTGTCTTCGGCTCTGCCGGTCAATTTTAAAATACAAACTGCACTAAAAGCATATAGCTTATAGTACCGGCACAAATAGAAATAAGCATTTGCTTTTTCCATATGTGACAAAGAGCTGTTATAGCTATGGCTATTAGCTCCGGTATGCCGTGACTGCCTGAAAGCAAATCAACATTTTTAAGCGAATAGACAATAAGCAGACTAAACACTGCCGCCGGCAAAACCTTGCCGAGATATTGAATAAACTTAGGTGTAGGCTTATTGTCGGGGAAAATAACGAAAGGCAAAAACCTCATTATTACTGTCGCAAGAATAATAACGCCTATTGTAATTAGCTTTTGATTAAATGTCATTTTCACTGCCCACCTTTTTTTCTAAATAACTTTTTGAAACTGTAAGAGAAAGGAATATGCCTATCATTGACGGGATTATAAAATTATCTGCGCCAAAAATAATCAAGCATATAGCCGATATTCCAAGGCCTAAAAATGCGCTTAAATGGTTTTTGTCCTTTTTCCATTGGTCCATAAATATAACAACAAACATTGAGGTCATAACAAACTCAATACCCTCAGTGCTAAACTTAATAAGTGTGCCTAAAACAGCTCCGAGAGTTGAGCCGATAACCCAGTACACTTGATTAAACAGTGTGACAAAAAACATAAACCAGCCTCTGTCAACATCCCTAGGTGGCTCAGCGGAGTAGTTTATAGCAAAGGTCTCGTCCACCATGCCAAATATCATATATAGCTTTTTTATGCCTAAGTTTTTATATTTTTCCAGCATGGATATGCCGTAAAAAAGATGCCTCGCACAAAGCACAAAGGTTATTATAAAGGCATTTAAAGGGTCAAATGCAGCTGTTAAAAGGCTCACAGCCACTATTTGTGTTGAGCCGCCATAAACTAACCAGCACATAAAAAATGTGTACCATGGGCTAAGACCGTTAACGCTCATACATATGCCGTAGGCAAGACCTAAAAAGCCATAGCCTGCAAGTATTGGCAGAGAGTGTGGAAAAGCAACATAGGCAGCTCGCTTTAAGGTAGCAAGCTTTTCTTTGCTAATAGTTTTCATTTGTACATATCCTCCGTTTTTAGTTGCCATGCAATTATATTACTCCGGCATGGTTTTATTTTTCTTCATGTGATATTTAATATAAATTCACGCAAACTGCTGTTAATTTGTGCCTTTTTATGCTATTATAATAACATATTACATTAAGAGGTGCTCCCATGAAAAAAAGAAATCTTCCCTTCAAGGGCGTTATCACAGCTTTAGTAGGCCTTGCATTTATGGCCTTTGGCATTTACGGCGGTGAAGCTCAAACGGTTTTCGCAAAAGCAATAAGAGTGTGTTTGGAGTGTATAGGAATTGGATAAAAAAAGAAACAAAAAAGTTTATACTGACACCTTTCGTCACACGGTGCAGGCTCTTTGGGGCATTGCAACCAACAGCTTTGTCACCGGCTTTTTAAAGGGCAAAATTTATCAAGGCAAGCTAAAATATTTATGTGTACCGGGGCTTAACTGCTACTCCTGCCCGGGCGCTTTAGGCTCTTGCCCCATAGGTGCTTTGCAGGCTGTTTTAGGCTCAAAAAATCACAAATTTGCCTTTTATGTTGTGGGCTTTCTCATGCTTGTTGGTGCTGTTTGCGGCAGGTTTGTGTGCGGCTGGCTTTGCCCCTTTGGTCTTATTCAGGATTTACTTAATAAAATACCCTTCCCCAAAAAGATTAAAAGCTTTAAACTTGATAAGCTTCTTCGCTATCTGAAGTATGTTATCCTTGCCCTTTTTGTTGTCATTCTTCCCATGTTCGCCTTAGACGAATATTCCATGAGTGACCCATGGTTTTGCAAATACATTTGTCCGGCAGGAACCTTGGAGGGCGGGATTCCCCTTGCCATTTTAAACAAGGGCATACGCGATACAATAGGATGGCTATATGCCTATAAGGTGACTATCCTTTTGGTACTGGTTTTCCTGTCCCTTATAATCTACAGACCCTTCTGCAAATACCTTTGTCCTCTTGGGGCAATTTACAGTGCATTTAATAAGCTGTCTATTGTCAAGCTCCAATGTGACGAAAGCAAGTGCACTCACTGCGGAAAGTGTGCGAGAGAGTGTAAGATGAATGTTGATCCGGTGAAAGCGCCAAACAGTGCCGAGTGCATACGCTGCGGAAAATGTATTGAAAGCTGCCCGGTGGATGCCCTGAAAATGGCGGCAAAGTTTAAATAAAAGAATCTCCCTTGGTGCTTTACTAAGGGAGATAATTTTATAGTTTAGATTTTATTTCTTCGTAAAGTAGAAGCCTAAAAGCTCATTGAAGGCACTTGGCAAGGTTTTGCAATTTGCCTTTAAGGTCTTGTGGATAGTTGAGCCAAAATTAAGGTTTCGGGAGAACCAAATATTGACCTTGTTATATGGCTGATATCTTTGACCTAAGTCTATCCAGGTCTTTTTATCCACAATGCTTGTGTAATGAGTGAAGGTATCAAAGCCGTCCTTGCCATGATATTGACCCATACCGCTTTCGCCTACACCGCCAAAGCCCATTGCTGTGGTGATAACATGAATATCCGTCTCGTTAATACAGCCGCCACCAAAGGAGCATGAAGCGTGAACCTTCTCTATATTTGCCTTATTAGATGAGAAAATATAAAGAGCAAGGGGCTTATCATGCTTTTTGATTTCGCAGATAACATCGTCTAACTTATCGTAGGTAAGAATCGGGATAATAGGTCCGAAAATTTCCTGCTTCATAACAGCATCGTCCCATGTGACATTATCCATGACAGTCATTTGAATTTTTCTGCTGCCTCTATCACTGTTGCCACCGTAAACCACTTTTTGAGGGTCTATGAGAGAGGTTAAACGGTCAAAGTGCTTTTCGTTGATTATGCAGCCGTAATCCTCATTGTTAACGCAGTCGCCAAACTGTCTTGTTATCTCCTGCTTAACAAGCTCAAGGAATCTATCCTTAACGCTGCTGTGAACATAAACATAGTCGGGAGCAACACAGGTTTGACCCACATTAAAGCCCTTGCCAAAGACAAGTCGCCTTGCGGCAATTCTAAGGCTGGCAGTCTCGTCAACGATTGTGGGGCTTTTGCCGCCAAGCTCAAGTGTCACCGGTGTCAAGGTTTCAGCTGCCTTCTTTAAGACAAGTTTGCCCACATTTTTACTGCCGGTAAAGAATATATAATCGAACTTTTCGTCAAGAAGATGTGTGTTTTCCTCTCTGCCGCCGGTGATAACTGTGACATAATCCTTCGGGAATATGCTTTCGAGCATTTCCTTTACAAGCTTACTTGTGTTAGGTGAGTATGCGCTGGTCTTGACAACACATGTGTTGCCGGCTGCAACAGCGTCTATAACCGGTGGAATCGTCAGCATAAAGGGATAATTCCATGGGCTCATTATAAGCACAGTACCATAAGGCTTAGGTCTAACATAGCTGTGTGAGAGCTGCTGACCGAAGGGTGTTGGTACAGTCTTGTTTTTAGTGAGCTTTCTTATGTTTTTAAGCATATAATTTGCCTCTGCGACAACGACTGCTATCTCGCAAAGATATGACTCATAGGCGCTTTTGCCCAAGTCAGCTTTGAGTGCAGCGGCTATGCTTGCCTCATTGTCAACGATATAGCTTTTTATCTTTTTGATGTACTCTATACGCACATCAACGCTTCTCGTTGCACCACTGTCAAAAAACTTCTTCTGATTTTCTACAACTGAATGAATTTCATGTTTTTCCATTTTTTCTCCGCCTTCCGTATTTTCTCCATCTTCATGTTTTTTCCTTGTGTTTATTTGAAACACTCAGTCATAAACTTAATATATCTTTTTTATATAGCCTCCTGTTAACTTTTAAAAAGTATTTTGTAAATATTTTAATAATGTTTTGTGAACACACGCATCTATTTTCAGAGCAAAAAATAAGCACTCGAATGAGAACTTCACTCGAATGCTTATTAATTAAACTAAATTATTTTGCAACAGGCACATTAATCTCAAGGTCTGTAAGCGGGAAGCTACAGCATGGATGAATGCAACCAAACTTATAGTCGGCAAGTCTGCGGTACTCAAGATGCTTTGGAACATAAACCTTACCTGAGAGAAGATGTGAATGACAGAAGCCACACTCACCGCTTCTGCAACGAGCAGGTACGGAAATGCCGTTCTTCTCAAGAGTTTGCATAACTGAATCGTTTGAGTTACCACGAACGATATATGTCTTATCCTGAATTGTAACAGTGATTCTAACTGTCTCAGGTACATCTGAAGGATAGTCCTCCTGAGTTGATGGGTTGTGGAACTCACCGAACATCTCATGACGGATATACTTCTTTTCAAGGCCAAGCTTTTCAAGCTCTTTGTCAACGAAAGCGTACATCTGCTGTGGTCCGCAAAGGAAAACGGAATATGCTTCGTCTTTTGGAGCGTACTTTTTAATAAGCTCTGCTGTAAGGAATCCCTTTTCGATACCCTTCTTAGCCTTAACACCTTCGTCGCTGAGAACATGAACAACCTTAATCTTATCGCAAGCCTTCTCAAGCTCAGCGAGCTCATCCTTAAACAGGATGCAATCGCTGTTTCTGCTGCCGTAAAGAAGGGTCATCTCGAAGTCCTCATCGCCATCGTTAATAGCGTTAGCCATTGAGATAAACGGTGTGATACCGCTACCACCGGCAAGGCAAATAACCTTCTTAGCGTCACGGATAGGCTGATATTCAAAGTTACCTGCGGGAGCTGAAACCTCAACCTTTGTGCCAACCTGCCATGTATCAAAGATATAGCGTGACATAAGGCCGCCGTCAACAAGCTTAATTGTGAGAACATACTTGCCCTCAAGTGAATCCTTTGGTGAGGATGAAATTGAATATGCTCTTGTTACAGGCATACCTTCAATTGTTTCAAATACGGTGAGATACTTACCTGCACCGAAGTATGCTAAAGCCTTTGTGCCTCTTTCTTCGTCGGGCACGAGAGTGAAGCTCTTGCAGTCCTCGCCTCTCTCTTTAATGCTCTCAACCTTTAAATATTGACGATTTGGGTGAAGAGCCTTTGCAATTTCATAAGCGGTGTCAACCTCTGAGGGGAGAACTGCCGGTGCATTGCTTATTCTTGACTGTCTTTCTGGGATAACAGACACAAATTTAGTCGCCTTAAGTGGCTTAAGGATTCCTGTATTCTTATCTGACATCTTATTTGCCCTCCTTCTTTAATGCCTTAACGGTGAGAGTTGCTGCCTTTTCACCTGTGTAATATGCTGAATAGTAGCCGTCGCCACGCTCCTGAGATGCGCCACAGAAAATGAAATTATCAAATGGCTTATCAGCCTCAAATTGAACGGTACGAGGAAGCATACTATCCCACTTTTCCATCCAGTAACCATAGGGAGTACCCTGAGGTGTATTAAGATATCTTGCAAATGTGGGAGGAAGTGCAATTTCAATTTCCTCAATGTAAGGAGTAATTGATACATTAAGAGCCTTTTCGCAAGTCTCGATCATATCCTTTGCAACCTTAGTCTTAAACTTCTTGTAATCCTTAGGCTCTACACCCTTCATAACATCACCGAAGGTCATGCAAGTAAGGAACAGCTGGCTGGTACCCTTAGGTGTGCAATCGGGGATGATCTCATTAAGGCAGTTGATAATGCAATAGCCGCTGAAATACTCATTAACAAGAGCAAACTGTTCGTCTGAATCTGAAACGGGAGCAATAAAGGTTGAGTAGTCCTTAATGCCAAGCTCCTCTCTTGTCTTATTCATACCAAGATAAACAGTTGTAAGAGCCGGAGCTACAGTTCTTGCGTTGAGAAGCTTGAGCTGTCTTTCAGGGATATCCTTAAGCTCAAACAAATCGCTCCAAGTCTTATTAGGTGATGAGTTACAAATGAAGCGCTTAGCATAAACCTCTTTTTCGCCGTTGATAACAACGCCGGCGGGCTTGCCGTCCTTCATTATAACCTTTGTAACCTCTGAGTTATACCAAATGTCACCATCATTGTCACGAATAACCTTATCAAGAGCAAGGCTCATTTCATGGCTGCGAAGATGAGGAATTGATGTACCGTTTTTAACATAGCTGTAAAGCATAGCCATGTAGTAAAGGAAGTCAAGTCTTGAGCCGGGTACACCAAGGTAGCACCAATATGTATTGAAGATATCCTGTGCCTTTTTAGGCATACCAAGAGTATCAAGAACCTCGTTCATATTGTATGCGCCCATACGAAGAATATCGGGGAAATCTTTAAAGTGAGCCGGTAATTTTGAAAGGTCATCAAGGGCATTAAGTGTGTCAAACATTCTGATTGAAAGATCAAATGCCTTTCTTGCACTCTCATATGAGCCGGGAACTAACTCGTCGAGCTTTCTTGAGAAAGCCTCAAAGCCAATAGGCATACGAGCGTCAATGCTCACCTCAACACCGTCTTCATTGACAAAGGTGTCCTTCTCGCCTTCCTTTGCAGGTACCACAAGACGGAATGTTGACTCATGGTTTAAGAAGTCGCAATCTGCGTTCATTCTTGCGAAAAGCTGAGCTGCGGTGTCGTCATCAGGTGGGTTGCTTGAGCCGGCAAGCTCGTGAAGTGAAGGCTCAAACTCAAATCTGCCTCTTACAAAAGAAGTAGCTGAACCACCGGGAATGTTGTGTCTTTCAAGCAAAAGTGTTGAAAGACCTTCTTTAGCACAGGTTGCAGCAGCAGCAAGACCGCCATTACCTGCACCGATAACAATTACATCATAGGTTTTCATCTTTTTTCCTCCGTTTCAATAATGCTGTCATTTTCGGTTTGTTTTTGTTGATTGATACCTAATTGATAATTAACAGTTATTACTAATTATACCCCTTGATATGACCAATGTCAACAAAAAAATAATTAATAAAAATAGAAAGAGGTCATATTTTTTACGACCTCTTTAAAAATATGCTGTTTTTAGTTGGCTGAGCCTAATAATTGAGTGACAAGAGCCAAGATTGTGGTGAGCCATTTAAGCAATGAAACAACAAGTGTAAATATTCTCTGCTGCTTAGTCTGAGGCTTTTCAAGCTCAGAGTCAGCTTCCCATTGCTCAATATTGCAATTATCCTTAGTCATCTTGCTAAAGGTACCCCACTCGCCCTTTGAGTCATCCTCTGACGGAGTGTAGATAATAAATTGTGTCCAATCAAAATCGTCAACAGTGAGCTGCTCTTGTGCATCAATAACAGTCAATATAAGTCTAATTTCCGCGGGAGTGTAGGTTGAGTGCTTACAGCCCTTTACAAACCATGTGTACTCAGGGAAAAGACAGGTGGATGCGTCAATCTTCTTATCGGGTGAGATATACTTACCCTTGCCCTCGTCGATTCTGCCCTGAATATACTCATCTGAAAGTGTATCATAAACAGTGGAGGTTGTAGCACCAAATGATGATCTGTTAACTGAAACGAAGGTGTCACCTAAAACGCTGCCGTCCTCAACTATAGGCACAAGCTGTGTACCGTACTTGGAAACGATGCAAAGATTTACACTCTTGCCGTCTTTTGCAACCTCTTTGGTACTAGCCAAAATGTCGTCAATATTAGCTTTAACTGTATCATTATAGTATGTAACCTTTTTAATAAGACCCTCATACTCTTTATACTTTTTGCTATTCTTTTCGCCAAAGACATAGTAAAGAGCATCATCGAAGTCCTCAGTGGAAACAAGTGCCCAATATGATGGGAAGGTCAAGAATGTGCTTGTTGCAAGTGCGGAAATAATGCCGTACTCAATCTTAGCATAAAGCTCCTCACGAGCCACATCGGTCATCTTATCGAGAACGCCTGTATTTGCTAAAAGCTCAATAGTTGATGTGATAACAGGGCTTACTGAGAAGCCGTAATAGAACTCAACATCCTTTAAGAATCTTGCAAGAGCATGACCGTCAATGCCGAAGTCACCACTAAGAGCACCGCTGATAAACTCTGAGCCCTTTGAGGTTGCAACATCGATGCCAAGACCCTTGATTTTGTCGCTGCCATATTTATTAATATAAGCGAGAACAACATTTGTGCCAAGGCACTTACAGGTTATTGACACTCTTGTGCGACCTGTTGAGGTGCAAACGCCGTTAATAAACTCATTGAGCTGCTCAGCGACCTCAATAGGGTCAAGTCTCCAGTCATAATGGAAGTAATATGATCTTTCACCATATCTTCCGTTTGCCAAAGTGCGGTTTGTTGTCATTGAGATAGCGTTGTCTTGCTCGGCAACCTTGCCTATACCTGAGTCAGAGCCTTCCGGTACATTGCCATTGCCGTCAAGTCTGATTGCCTCAAAAAGCTCACCGATTTCCTTTTCAACAGCGGCATAATAATTATCCCACTTATCAAAGGCAATACCCTCAAGAACGAAAGGTAAAGTGATATTGGCAACTGCTTCCCAAATTTTGCTGTTGTCATCGTCTTCATCACCGCTTGAAGAAAAAATATCGTCAATGCGGAAGGTCTTTTCGTCGTTGTCGTAAAAAATGTCACCGCTGTCGCCGGCAATATAAATTACCGGATCCTTACAGGATTCCAGAGTCGGAACGCCTGCTGCCGCTGCGGGCAAAATGAATGATGCAGCCATAAGCATTGTAAGAACAATGGCCACTACTTTTTTCAAACTTCTGTTCATAATAATCTAATCCCCCTTAGAAAAAACATCGCCTTAACAAAAGCGAAAATATAACAGAAATATATTATCACAAACTCAAAAAACAGTCAATGACTTTCTTTAAAAAAATGTGAATTTTATTTCTAAATTTTCTGCTTATGTAAAGACGATGTTTATATTCTTTTAACTACGGCTTTTTAGATATTCTTCTCTGCCTGTTTCATAAAGGTTATTGCCCTCACAGTCTATTATAACTGTCAAAGGCATATCCTCCACATAAAGCTCACGCAAGGCCTCTGCTCCTAAATCCTCATATGCTATGAGCTTTGCCGACTTAATGCACTTTGCGAGCAATGCACCTGCACCGCCTATTGCACCAAAATAGACTCCGCTATACTCCTTCATTGCCTCGACTACATTGGGAAGACGAGCACCCTTGCCTATCATTCCTCTTGCGCCAACGCTCATCATAGTCGGCGCATATGCGTCCATTCTGCCGCTTGTTGTGGGGCCTGCTGAGCCTATGACCTGACCGGGCTTTGCCGGTGTGGGGCCAACATAATATATTACCGCATCTTTCGGGTCAAAGGGAAGCTGCTCTCCCCTTGCAAGTGCCTCACACATTCTTTTGTGCCCTGCGTCTCGTGAAGTATAAATAGTGCCTGTGAGAAGGACTCTGTCACCGGAGTGAAGACTTTGGGCTATTTCTTTTGTTAATGGTAATGTAATTTTCTTTTCCATAGTTATATCACCTGTGTTTTATGTCTTGTAACATGACAGTTTATATTTATTGCGCAGGGCATTCCTGCTATATGAGTGGGTAAGGTCTCTATGTTTAATCCTATTGCTGTGGTCTTGCCGCCAAAGCCCTGAGGGCCTATACCCAGGGAGTTGATTTTCTCTAACATTTCCTTTTCTAAGTCGGCATAATATGGGTCGGGGTTACTTGTGTTCAAATCTCTTATAAGAGCTTTTTTTGCCAATAAAGCAGCCTTGTCAAAGGTTCCGCCTATGCCGACACCTACCACCATTGGGGGGCATGGATTAGGGCCTGCGTTTTCCACAGTCTCAATGATAAAGTCTTTGATTCCCTGCAAGCCTGCCGAGGGCTTAAACATTCTCACAGCGCTCATGTTTTCGCTACCAAAGCCCTTAGGTGCAACTGTTATTTTGATTTTATCTCCCGGCACGATTTCAGTATAGAGCATTGCCGGCGTGTTGTCATTTGTGTTGCCTCTGCGTATTGGGTCTTTTACCACGCTTTTTCTGAGATAACCATTAGCATAACCTCGTCTTACGCCCTCATTGACAGCGTCACTGAGAAGCTCTCCCGTAATATGTACATCCTGACCGATTTCCATAAAGACGCAGGCCATTCCCGTGTCTTGGCATATGGGAACATTTTCCTGTTCGGCTATCTCATAATTTTTGATTATATCCTTTAATATTTCTTTGGCGGCGGGACAATCCTCACAGTCACAGCACCCTTCAATCGCGTCCCTAACATCATGGGGCAAATAATAGTTTGCGTTTATACATAGCCGCTCAATTGTGTCCCTTATTATATCTGAATGAATTTCTCGCATTTATTTCACCTTCACTGATTTAATATTGCTAAAAGCACCGTAGCTAATGCCATTTTCGGCCTTGGTGTAGGCTCTGACCTTAAAGTAATAGGTCTTGCCCTTTTTCAAGGCTGTGTTTTTGTAGCTAAGAGCCGTTGTCACTTTAAGCCTTTTATATTCCCCGTCCTTACTCGTTGAGTAATAGACTTGATATCCTGTAGCACCGCTGACCTTTTTCCAGGAAAGAGATACTTCACCTTTAGCGCACTTAGCCGTAAGCTCCGGCTTTGCCGGCTTAGTTGCAAGCTGAGCCGAGACGCTGCTGCCCCAGCTGATGCCGGAATTAGACAGCTTAGTGTATGCCTTAACAGCGAACTTATACTTAGTGCCGCTTTTCAGCTTCTTGACAGTATATGTGTTTTTGCTAACTGTGGCAAGAAGCTTATACTTTTTGTTTGCCGTGTCATATTGATAGACCCTATAGCCTGTTGCGCCGGCGACAGCTGACCATGTAAGCTTAATTTGTGATGTTGTCGCACTACCGCTGATTTTTGAGGTCTTGCCTGTTATAATGCTAAAGCTCAGCTTTTTACTACCGCTATATTTTCCTTTAAAGGTTATTGTGGCAGCATATGTACCAATTTTCTTAGCCGAGCCAACACTGACAGAGTAGTCCTCCCCTTGCTTTAGGGCATTCTTTTGAGAGTCAATGACACTCACTTTGAGCTTTGGTGCTTTACCCGTATAGGCATACTTTGTTTGAGTCAGCTTCACCGTCTTAATCATATACACCTTTTGGGTACTCTCCACACCGCAGCGTTGACATTTTTCCTTTACCTTTCCATGATTTTCCACTGTTGCCTTAGTAATTACAGTGACTTTATAGCTGTGTCCCAGCTTTGCCGTTGACTTTTGCTCCTCGAGTACCTTGCCACAAGCTTTACACTTTGCACCTTGAGTTTTACCATCTTTAGTGCAAGTAGCTTTTGTAGCTTTTATAACTGTCTTTTCATGAGGTAGCTTAGCTATGTCGTCAGTGACCCTTTGATTGCATCTTAAGCAATATGCGGCCTTTGTTCCTTTGGCAGTACAGGTTGGTTCTTTTATCACCTCGTATTCTTTATAATCATGTCCCAGCTTTTCAATTGACTGAGATTTTTCCTTTTTACACCGCGTACAAGACGCTGTTTTTGTTCCTTGGGCTGTACAAGTCGGCTCTTTAGTTGTGACATATGCACCATAGTCATGACCGAGAGCAGCTATGACCTCTTGTTCTACTGTAACTGTGCCACACATGGAGCACTTTTTACCTTGGGTTTTACCAGACTTATCACAAGTTGCACTTGTACCCTTGACTACTGTCTTTTCATCGTGGGCAATCTTTGTTATGCTTTTACTTGTTGTCTCTCCACATCGTGAACAAGTGGCGGTCTTTTTGCCTTGGGCTGTGCAAGTTGGGTCTTTGGTTACGGCATACTCGCCATAATCGTGACCGAGAGCGGCTATGACCTCTTGTTCTACTGTAACAGTGCCGCACATGGAGCACTTTTTACCTTGGGTTTTACCAGACTTATCACAAGTTGCACTTGTACCCTTGACTACTGTCTTTTCATCGTGGGCAATCTTTGCTATGCTTTTACTTGTTGTTTCCCCACACCGTGAACAAGTGGCGGTCTTTTTGCCTTGTGCTGTACAAGTCGGGTCTTTGGTTACGGCATACTCGCCATAGTCATGACCGAGAGCGGCTATTGTTTCCTGCTGGACTGTAACAGTGCCGCACATGGAGCATTTCTTGCCTTGTGTTTTGCCGCTCTTTTCGCAAGTCGCATCTGACTGTGGGATTGTTATATTTTTATCGTGATCTTTTCGTGGGATATTTTCGCTTGTTGTCTCGCCACACCGTGAACAGGTGGCGGTCTTTTTGCCTTGTGCTGTACAAGTCGGGTCTTTGGTTGTGACATATGCACCATAGTCATGACCGAGAGCAGCAATGACCTCTTGTTCTACTGTAACCGTGCCACACATGGAGCACTTTTTACCTTGTGTTTTACCACTCTTTTCACAAGTCGCATCTGACTGTGGGATTGTTATATTTTTATCGTGATCTTTTCGTGGGATATTTTCGCTTGTTGTCTCGCCACACCGTGAACAGGTGGCAGTCTTTTTGCCTTGTGCTGTACAAGTCGGCTCTTTACTTGTGACATATGCACCATAGTCATGACCGAGAGCGGCTATTGTTTCCTGCTGGACTGTAACAGTGCCGCACATGGAGCATTTCTTGCCTTGTGTTTTGCCGCTCTTTTCGCAAGTCGCATCTGACTGTGGGATTGTTATATTTTTATCGTGATCTTTTCGTGGGATATTTTCGCTTGTTGTCTCGCCACACCGTGAACAGGTGGCAGTCTTTTTGCCTTGTGCTGTACAAGTCGGCTCTTTACTTGTGACATATGCACCATAGTCATGACCGAGAGCGGCTATTGTTTCCTGCTGGACTGTAACAGTGCCGCACATGGAGCATTTCTTGCCTTGTGTTTTGCCGCTCTTTTCGCAAGTCGCATCTGACTGTGGGATTGTTATATTTTTATCGTGATCTTTTCGTGGGATATTTTCGCTTGTGGTTTCGCCACATCGTGAACAGCTGGCGGTCTTTTTGCCTTGTGCTGTACAAGTCGGCTCTTTGGTTGTGACATATGCACCATAGTCATGACCGAGGGCAGCTATCGTTTCCTGTTGGACTGTAACAGTACCGCACATGGAGCACTTTTTACCTTGTGTTTTGCCTGTCTTTTCACAAGTCGCATCTGACTGTGGGATTGTTATATTTTTATCGTGATCTTTTCGTGGAAGATTTTCGCTTGTTGTCTCGCCACATCGTGAACAGGTGGCAGTCTTTTTGCCTTGGGCTGTGCAAGTCGGCTCTTTGGTTGTAGTATAAGTGCTGTAATCATGACCGAGCGCCTTAGTTGTCACGACGGATTTTTCACCGCACACATCACAAGCCTTAGTTATTGACCCGTCTTGTGTGCAGGTTGGTGAGCTTTCGGTTTCACTCCAGGTGTGGGAAACCTTTACAGTATAATCCATTTTAATTTGTGGATTATATTTAGAGCGCACTGTAACTGTAGCTTCGCCCTGTGTAAGCATTTGAGCCCACAGAGTGCCTGAAGGGTCACGAGATATTTTAACCACAGACTCATTTGATGAGACGACCTCATAGTCACCCCACTCTGACTGAGTATGTGTAACCTTTAAATTTATGCTTTCCTTTGGGTGGTACAAAGCATCGGGCATATAAACATAAGCGTCCTTCGAGTCTCTCTTTTGCCAAAGAAGCTTAAAATCTGCCGGAATGGTTGCGCTGCTTGTCTTTGAGCACTTAGCACATAAAAGCGTCACTGTGCTGCCGGAAACAGAGTAAAACCTATAGTCGTGGTCAGTGCTGACAGATGTTTTATTAGAGGATAAATCACTTAAATTAATTTCATAAAAATCTATTATCCCATTGTTCCACACATACCAAATAAGCTTTCCATTAGCTTTTATTGGTACACAATCAGACAGCTCACCCTTAAAGGAATGAATTTTGCCCTTTAAGCTGCCACCGCCGTCAAGCTCAGCGAAGCAAACATTTTGACCCTTTTGCCACATAATAACAAAGGAGTTGCTGTCGGTTTTTACAAGATGAGGAGTGGTGCAGCTTTCATTATTATTAGAGTAGGAGGTAAGCTTTGTGACCACTGCCTTATCTGAGCTTTTATTAAGAGAGCTGACATATATGTTTTTGGTTTTTGAGCCGGTGCTTTGGTCTATGCTGCAAATTGCCGCAATATATGCGCTCTGTGACATTTCAAAGCCGCCAACAGAGCAGTTTGTATAATTGTCACCCTTTTCACCGGCAATAGCAAACATATCAATACAGGTGCAGGGCTTATTGTACCTTGGAGTAAATTTGCCCGAAGACACCTTGGTTTTATACTTTATAAGAGCAATGCTTCTGGGGCTGCTGTCTCCATGGTCTAAGGCGACAATGGAATCGGAGTCCACTAAAATAAATTGATTAGCCGAGTGTCTGACATAGCCGTAGTTAACAGTTGAGGCTTCAAATTGACAATCTGTTACAGTCATATTTTCGCTATCCAGCTGTATTGTAAGATTGCCTCTGTCATCTACGGAGCTTCTATACATTTCATGGCAGGTTCTTATCATTATATATTTGCCACTTTTAGCAAAGCGGACAGCGCCTGTGTCAAAGGGCTCAATTGTATTTTTCCCGTAAAGGCTAACTGATGTAAGGCGTTTCCAGCTCTTGTCATATTTTGTGATTCTTATTACCTCTGCACTATCACTTTGCTTTGAGTTTCTTTTGCCTGTGACAATATAATAGCCGTTGTCGCATGCGAAAAAGCCACCGAAAATATCCAGCTCGCTGTCAAGCTCCTTACTCGATATAAAATTAAAGCTTTTATCATAATATTCTATTAGTACACTGCCGTATGAAGGCACATATTGCACACGCATATATTGTCCGTTATCTGCAAGGATAAGATTTGACTTTATAGGCTTTGTCCAAACTGCGTAATTTTGCGCCGACGCGTTGCTACCTTCAATGACTGAGCACTCAATGGCAAAGGCGCTTTGACAAAGCAGCACCAAAATTAGGATTAGAAAAAAGAAGTATAAAAGCTTTTTCTTCATTTGGTTCCCCCCTATGCAGTGTTCAAAACGCTAAGACACAAATCCTTTGTTGCCCCAAGTTTTTCCGTAAAGCTGTGACACAGCTATAAGCTATATTGACTGTATATTGTCACTTCATATGTGCATTATATTATTTTGCAAAAAATATGTCAATATTTGTCGAAAAAATTTATGCAAAAAATAGATAAATTATGTCCATTGCAGCCAACACTCTATTTAGATAGGAGGAAATTACATGGATTTTATAAAGGTTATTCTCACTTCTCTTTTGTCTGCCGTGGCATTGTTTATTATTGCAAAAATAATCGGACACAAGCAAATGTCACAGCTGGATTTCTTCGATTATATTACAGGCATTACCATAGGCTCAATTGCCGCCGAGCTTGCCACAGAGCTTGAGCAGCCTTTAAAGCCCTTTATTGCCATGGTGGTTTACGGCGTTGTTTCCTTTTTCCTTAGTATATTAACGAGTAAGCTCCAAAGGCTTAGGAAGTTCGTAAACGGTACACCATCAATAATAATGGACAGCGGCAAAATATATCGCAGCAATATGAAAAAAGCAAAGCTTGATTTAAGCGAGTTTATGGTCATGTGCCGTCAACAGGGCTATTTTAATTTAAGCGATATACAAACTGCCGTCTTTGAATATAACGGCAACTTGACTATTTTGCCTGTGAGCGACAAAAGGCCTGTCAATCCATCGGATTTAAAAATCGAGACGCAAAAGGAATATATTAGCACTGAGGTCATTATGGACGGCAGAGTTCTCCATGAAAATCTCAAAAGATTAAACCTCGACCTAAAATGGCTTGAGGGGCAAATAAAGGTGCAAGGCTTTTCGGATGTAAAAGAGGTCTTCCTTGGCATATGTGACAGTGACAATCAATTGACCCTTTACAGCGGAGAATAAGAACATAAAAAGTCCTTATTTAAAATATTGCACTCCATCAATATAATCGGTGTTATTGGCAAATCTAACATTCACTCCCCTGCCCTTGAAGGTGTCCATTTTCACGCCGAGGCACTCATATCCCTTTGGCAGCTCCACAGTATAGCTTACACTTGTGGCAGAAAGAAGAAGATTTTTGTCATAGTCGCCTATCTCTTTTTCCTCGATTTCACCGGTTTCTTTGTTTTTTATTACAAGGGCAAAATAATTAAAGTTAAGCGGTGGAGCAAAGCCGTAATTTGTAACGCTAAAGCTAACCTCGCCCTCACCCTCTTTATAATTAGACAATAGGAGCTGATAGCCTAAATGGTACCTGATAATATCATAAATTGACAAGCTGACTTCATTTCCCTTTGAGTCCTTAAACAGCTCAGGGTTTGCTTTTATGCCAAGGTCTAATACTTCAGCGTATGTCAAGTATTCATTTTTCCACTTAGCCATACTGTTTTCCTTGCCGTTTTCTCTATAATTGTGCTCTAAGGAAAATGAGGTAAGACTATATGTGGATAGCTGCTTTAAAACAGCCTTGCCGTCAAGAGAGTTTAAAGGCTCACCATCGGGCAAATCGTTCATAGTTGCCCTGCCCCAAGGCATCTCACCGTCATTAATGGTGAAACGAGCGTTTTCCATTGTCCTTGCATATTCGTCGCTCGTATTGGGAAGGAAAGCCCATTTATGGCTTAAATCGCCTATAATATAGTCGTCGTGTATGCCAACCTTGCTTTTATTTTCACCCTCGACCATGCAAAGCATATCATAGGTTCTCACCTGTGTGTATATTCCCTCAGGGGCAATATCACAGACCAGTCCTATTACATCATCAATATATCTGTTTTTAAGCTTTTTATTTGAGTGACCCTCTCCCCAATAGCCTATAATTCCCGTTTGCAGGCAATAAAGAGTGTCATTTATAAGAGGCTTATTTTCCTTAAAATATTGGTCTATTTGCTCAAGATGCCTTTTGACCACTCTATATGGTGCGTCCTTTACACTCTCAGTGGAGTAGGCAAATCTTAATAAGACTCTTATCCCATTATCTTTAAACAGCTCTAAAATCTCACTTAAAAGGGAAAACGCCTTGTCATCAAGGTCTTTATTTCTGTAATTTGAAAGGTAAACATAAAGCTGGCAAAGAGTCGGCTTATCCTGCTTATAATTATCAATCACTTCCTGTGCCTTAATAAAGGGGTCTTCACCTGACAAGGGATAGGTGTCCGGTGTCTCACCAAGGGTTATATACGCCTCCATGCGAAGACCTCTGTCAGGATTGTTAAGCAGCGCCTCACAGCTGTCTATATTCATCATTGGTACACTGCCGTCTGAGGCAATAAAGTCAGTGTTAACCTTTATGTTTTGTGTAATGTTTTCCTTTTCGTCATTATTATCCTTGTGATCATTGCAGCTGACGAAGGTGCAAAAGGCGACAGCTATCACCGCAAAAACACATATGATCCATTTTACTTTCTTATTCAAAATTATCTCTCCTTTAGGTTTCTCTTTTTAAACATTATATCACCCTTTTTCATTGTATACAAGCATACTTTTTCACACATATTTTAAATTTACTCTTTGAAATTCACGGCAAATATGCTATACTAAGCCTTAGAAGGAGTGAATGTCAATGAAAACAAAAGAATTGACCCCGCAGCAGCTAAAAAAAGCGGCTGCAAAAAGAGAAAAAGAAATCGCAAAATGGGAAAGAGAAAAAGCAAGACCTAAAAAAAATCTATACTTTGTCTATCTTGTTTTTATCATAACTCTCATTTATGCAACTGATGAAATCGCCTCACAAATAGGCACACTAATGAAAACGGAAATAGCAAACGACTTGTTTTCCAAGTTTGGCGAAAGCAGCGTTGGTCTTTTAGATATATTGTCTATTCTCGTTGTACCCTTTCAGGCTATAGGCCTTCTTTACAGACCTCTTGCCGATAAATGGGGCAGAAAGCTTTTCCTTATTATTAACACCTTTGGAATGAGCCTTGCCATGTTGGTAATATTCCTGTCAAACAATCTTATACTTTATTTTGTTGGTGCTTGCCTTGTGCAATTTTTCATACCTCACGATATGCATGTTGTCTATATTATGGAGTCAGCACCCACTAAGATTAGAGCCAGAATTTACTCTGTAATAAAGTTTGTTGCAAATATGGCAGTTATGCTCGTGCCACTGCTCAGACGACTTCTTATGGCAGATTCCTCTCAATGGAGAAATGTCTATTTCATTCCGGCAATTGTTGGTCTTGTCACCTCATTTATTGCTTTAATGTTTGCAAGAGAGACAGACAGCTTTATTGATTCCAGACTTCGCTATCTTAAAATGAGCGACGAGGAAAGATTAGCTCAGCAGCAGCAAAAGGATGCCCAAAACGCTCAAGGCGGTCTTATTCCCGCACTTAAATTTGCCCTTAAGCATAAGCAGCTTCGTTGGCTTTACATAACTACAGCCTTTGCTAACTTAGGCTTTATAGGCACTATAAATTATCAGGTTATCCTTTCCTACGGCTATGCACAAAACTATTTCGGCAGTGGACTTTTCTCCACTCTTGACGCTGCACTGGAAAGCGTAAGCGTAGGCGAGGTTACAACGGCACTGTTTTTCTTCCCTGTGGGCTGTGCAGTCTCTCAGGTTATAATGGGCTTTATATCTGACTCTAAGGGCAGAAAAACAGCCGCAATAGTTACAGCTGTTAACTGTCTCGTTGCCTTCATTGCCTTTTCAATAGGCGCTTCGCAGGCTTGGAATCCTTATGTTGTGGGCTTCCTTTGCGGTGCATTTGTTGGCAGCTACTACTCAACTAACGATGTGCTCATAATGATGATAGGCGAATCCTCACCCACAAATCTTCGCTCGTCAACAATGTCGGCTCAATATATTGTCACAGCCGCAGGTGTTGCGACCTCATATATCATAAGCCTGCCCTTAATTACACTTTTAGGCAACAGTGTCACAGGCACAGTTTCCTTTGCTCTTTTGGTACCCGGCTTCATTGCCGCCTTCTTCTCATTATTAAAGAAGACCCATGACACTAAGGGCGTGGATATGGACACTGTAACTGGCTGCGAATGGGATTAATAAAATAAGGCACAGAAAAGCTTTGATACGCACCCAATTTTAGGTGCGTATCATTTTTCTTGTGCCTTTTAAATTTTTATTTTACTTAGTAGTATATGTTATAATCCTTTTCAAAGGTAAGACCAACGCTCGCATTAACGCTGGTGAAAACCCTTACGGTACAATCAAGCACCAATGGTGTTGTGTAATTTGCCCAGGTCATTCTGCCTGTTTCCTTATCAATTTTACACTTTACTACGCAGTCATAATATATTGTGTCAAACTTCTCTATAAGTGAGGTCTTTTCGGATACTTCATTTGCCTCAATAACATCAAAAGCAGCGGCAAGACCCACACCTGCTGTGGGGTTCTTTTGCTCCTTAGCTTTAATGGTTATTTCGTACTCACTGCCGTTATCCTTGCAAGAAGCCTCCTGCACATCATCCACAGTGAGCTTACTAACATAGCTTTGTGAGGGTACCATATAGTTTTCTGCTATATCCTCTTTTGTGGTGTACTCAATAGGCTCTGTGTCATCTGTCATAAATCTTTTTATCATGTCCTCGGCAAGACCTTGAAGTGATGAGGGAACAACGAGCTTATCCTCATTGACAGTGCGATGCTCATAATTTTTGACGACCTTAGTTGCCTCACCCTTGATTTTGTTTGCGCTGGTGTTAAACAGCTCCACAATTTCCTCGGTGGTTTTTTCTTTATTTTCCTTATCGTCCTTTTTATCTGTCTTATTAGGCTTTTTGTCTGTGACATCCTTATCCTTATTTTCCTCTAAGGGCTTTGTTGTCTCCACCTCGGAGGTTGTCTCGGTTTGTGAGGTGCTCTCACTTGAAGGCACAGTTACATAGTCCGTATTTATTTTGACCTGCTTAATATTTTCCGGATTTTGCACCGTAAAGCTTTGTGTGGACTCCTCTTTGTCAAAAAAGCCGCCATTTGGAGCAACGACAATGCCCGCAATATATCCGGCAGCGAGCAAAACAATAAGAACCGCTGCTATAGAAAGTCCTTTCATAATATCGGAAAAGCTTATCTCGTTTGAATGATTATCCATTTTACCAATCCTTTCAAAATTTTACTATTTTATCATATCACAAGCAGAAAAATTTTTCAACCGAATTTTTAACTTTTAATTTTGTTGACATAACTTGTTTATATTGCTATAATTATTATAGGTGATTTCAATGAAAAACAGTTTGATAATATTCGATTGCTTCGGGGTTATTTTTGATGAGATAGCACCCGTTTTCTTTCGCCGTCATTTTGACGGGGATATAGCCTTGAGTCTTAAGGAAAAATATTTTGCTCCTGCGGACTTAGGTCTAATGACAAGAGATGAGCTTTTCACTCGCATGGCAAGTGAGCTTAATATGGATAAAAATGAGATTTTAGCCGAGTGGGAAACCCTCATACATTTAAGAGAGGATATGCCCCCTGTTATAAAAGCACTCAAAGAAAAATATGATATTGCTCTTTTGTCTAATGCCCCTCAAGGCTTTGTGGAAAGACTGATGAAGGAATATGATTTGGAAAAGCTCTTTGACAAGATGTTTGTCTCAAGTGCCCTTAAAATGGCAAAGCCTGACCCGGAAATATATAAGCTATGTGTTTCCTCATTCAAAAAGGAGTACAACAAAATATATATGATAGATGACAACCTTAAAAATTTGGCGGTACTCCCCGACCTTGGCATTAAGGGAATCCACTTCACATCTATTGAAAATATGCTCAAGGATTTAGGTGAAAATGTATGAGAATAGCAGGACTTATTAAGACTACACTTTTAGATTACCCGGGCAAAGTTGCCTGCACCGTTTTTACCTATGGGTGCAATTTCAGATGCGACTTTTGCCATAATGCTCTGCTTGTCACTGAGGAAAACAACGATAATATATCTCAAGATGAATTTTTTTCCTTTTTGTCTAAGCGCACAGGCATACTTGACGGAGTTTGCATAAGCGGCGGTGAGCCGACACTTCAAAAGGATTTGCCCGAGTTTGTGAAAAAAATTAAGGATATGGGCTTTTGCGTAAAGCTTGACACTAACGGCTATAAGCCCCATGTGCTGCAAAGGCTCATTGATGACGGTCTCATAGATTATGTGGCAATGGATATAAAATCCTCGCCGGATAATTACAGTAGTATTTGCGGTGTAAATATAGATATAGAAAAAATCAAAAAAAGCGTCGATATATTAAAAGAAGGTAAAATCGACTACGAGTTTCGCACCACCTGTGTTAAAGAGTATCACACAAAGGAGGACTTTGAGAAAATATCCTTATGGCTTCAAGGCGACAGTAAATATTATTTGCAACACTTTGAGGATAGCGGCAATCTTATAGGAAACAACCTTTCGGCATTTACTAAGGAGGAAACAAAGGAAATAGAAAAAATATTTCTCGGCAGAGTACCAAATATAGGACTTAGAGGAGTATAAACCTATATATTGTGTTTCGTTTACAAAAAAAGTACAATAATTTGTGTTTTTTGCTATTGACAACAACATATAGTTAGTGCTATAATCGTGAGGCACCACAAAATGTGGTATCTCACTTTTATTTATATAACAATATAGGCCGGTGAAAACCGATTGGATACGTTTTTTGAGCGTATCTTATTTATCGGCCTAAACTATAATTAAGGAGGAATATAAATGTACACAGTTTTAAAGCGTAACGGCAAGGTCGTGGACTTTGACCTTGCAAAAATCACCCAGGCAATCACTCTTGCTTTTGACGCAGAGCAAAAGGAATATAATCCAAGTATGATAGACTTCCTTGCTTTAAAAGTAACAGCAGACTTTGAGCCTAAAATCAAAGACCACAAAATCGCAGTTGAGGATATTCAAGATAGCGTTGAGCATGTTCTCGTTCAGGCCGGCTATGCAGATGTTGCTAAGGCATACATTCTCTATCGTCGTCAGCATGAAAAGCTCCGTGCAATTCAAGGCACTGTTCTCGACTATAAGGAAATAGTTGACAACTATCTTAAAATCAACGACTGGCGTGTTAAGGAAAACTCCACAGTTACATACTCCGTCGGTGGTCTTATCCTTAGCAACTCAGGTGCTATCACAGCTAACTACTGGCTCTCAGAGGTTTATGACGAGGAAATCGCTGCGGCTCACAGAAACGCTGACATTCACCTTCACGACCTTTCAATGCTTACAGGCTACTGTGCAGGTTGGTCACTTAAGCAGCTCATTAAAGAGGGCCTCGGCGGTGTGGCAGGCAAGATAACCTCATCACCCGCAAAGCACCTTGCAACACTTTGCAACCAAATGGTAAACTTCCTTGGTATTATGCAAAATGAGTGGGCAGGCGCTCAAGCCTTCTCATCCTTTGACACCTATCTTGCTCCCTTCGTTAAGGCAGATAACCTTGACTACGGCACAGTTAAAAAGTGTATTGAGTCCTTTGTTTACGGTGTTAACACTCCATCTCGTTGGGGTACTCAGGCACCATTTAGCAACATCACTCTTGACTGGACAGTTCCCAATGACCTTGCAGAGCTTAACGCTATTGTTGGCGGCAAGGAGATGGACTTTAAATATAAGGACTGTAAAAAAGAGATGGATATGGTCAACCGTGCCTTCATTGAGATTATGATTGAGGGTGACGCAAACGGCAGAGGCTTCCAATATCCTATCCCCACATATTCAATTACAAATGACTTTGACTGGTCAGAGACAGAAAACAACAAGCTTTTATTTGAGATGACCGCAAAATATGGTACACCATACTTCTCAAACTATATTAACAGCGACATGGAGCCAAGTGATATACGCAGTATGTGCTGCCGTCTTCGTCTTGACCTTCGTGAGCTTAGAAAGAAGTCAGGTGGCTTCTTCGGCAGCGGTGAGAGTACCGGCTCAGTAGGCGTTGTAACTATTAACCTTCCCAGAATCGCATATCTTGCTAAGGACGAGAAGGACTTTTACGAGCGTCTTGACAGACTTATGGACATCTCCGCTCGCTCACTGTCAATTAAGCGTAAGGTAATTACAAAGCTTCTTGATGCAGGCCTTTATCCTTATACTAAGAGATATCTCGGCACATTTAACAACCACTTCTCAACTATCGGTCTTGTTGGTATGAATGAGGCTGCTCTCAACGCTAAATGGATAAGAAAGGACATGACCACTGACGAGGCTCAGGCATTCGCTAAGAATGTTCTTAACCACATGAGAAACAGACTTTCTGACTATCAGGAGCTTTACGGCGACCTTTATAACCTTGAGGCAACACCTGCTGAAAGCACAAGCTATCGTCTTGCAAAGCATGACCTTAAGCACTTCCCCGATATTATCACAGCCTCAGACCAAACAAAGGGCGACGCGCCTTATTACACCAACTCATCACACCTTCCCGTTGGCTGCACAGATGATATTTTTGAGGCACTTGACAAGCAGGATGAGCTTCACACTCTTTATACCTCCGGTACTGTTTTCCATGCCTTCCTCGGCGAGAAGCTTCCTTCATGGAAAAGCGCAGCAACTCTTGTAAGAAAGATTGCTGAAAATTACAAGCTTCCATATTACACAATTTCACCTACATATTCTGTATGTAAAAACCATGGCTATATTGCCGGCGAAGAATATGTTTGCCCAACCTGCGGTGAGAAGACAGAGGTTTACAGCCGTATCACAGGCTATTATCGTCCTATCCAAAACTGGAATGACGGTAAGAGTCAAGAGTTTAAGGACCGTGTTGAGTACGACCCAATAAAGGCTATAAACAAAGAGATCACTTCACGCAAGCAAAGCAGTGGCGAAGAAGAAGCAGTAACAGCCGCTTCACCTAAGGAGATTATCCTTTTCGCTTCCGCAACCTGCCCTAATTGCAAAATGGCTGCAATGTTCCTTGATAAAGCAGGCATCTCATATAAAAAGCTTTTAGCAGAGGAAAACCCTGAGCTTGCAAAGCAATATGAGGTAACTCAAGCTCCCACCCTCATAGTTATTGACGGTGATAAGGCTGAGAAAATCGTAAACCTTTCAAACATAAGAGCTTACACCGAAAGATAAGGTGAGCCTAATATGTACGACATTATAATAATCGGCGCCGGCCCTGCGGGGCTGACTGCCGCTTTATATGCAAGACGAGCCGAAAAAAAGGTACTTGTCATTGAAAAGGAAACCTTTGGCGGTCAAATAACCCACTCACCTAAGGTGGAAAATTATCCCGGCTTTACTGTTATGAGTGGCAACGAGTTTGCCGACAAGCTTATAGACCAGGTTATGTACCAGGGAGCTGAAATTGAGCTTGACACAGTGGTTGGCATTGAAGGTGAGTTTGGTGCTTTCACTGTTAAGTGTGAAAGAGGCTCATTTCAAAGCAAGACTGTTATTATAGCGACAGGGGCAAAGCACAGACAACTCGGTCTTAGAAAAGAAAATGATTTTGTCGGTGAGGGTGTTTCCTATTGTGCTGTGTGTGACGGTGCATTTTATAAGGGCAAGGATGTTGCTGTTATCGGCGGCGGAAACTCAGCCCTACAGGAGGCTATACTTCTTAGTAAAACAAGCAAAAGCGTCACTCTCGTGCAAAACCTCCCCTATCTCACAGGCGAAATTAAGCTTCGTGAGGAAATAGAAAAATTAGACAATGTAAAGGTAATTCTTTCATCAATAGTCTTAGAGCTTTTAGGCGAAGATAAATTTGAGGGCATTAAGATTAAAAACACAGAAAACGACTGTGAGGATATTTTAAAAGTTGACAGTATCTTTGTTGCTATTGGTCAACAGCCCGACAACGAAAGCTTTAAAAATGCCGTAAAGCTCAATGATTACGGCTATATCATCTCCGATGAAAGCTGCATACCGGAAGGTGCAATCAAGGGCATTTTCACAGCAGGCGATTGCAGGACAAAAAAAATCCGTCAGGTTGCAACAGCAATCTCCGACGGCGCAACTGCGGCACTTGAGGCTTGTAGTCTTATAGGTTAAAATTAATCCACCTGAGTTTTAAAAGTTCAGGTGGATTTTTTATTTGCACATTTTCTGACAAGTACACTTTATTCTAAAAATAAATCCGAAGCAATGTTTAAGAAAAAACATAGTTCGGATTCACATAATTTGGTGAGGATGAGTGGGCTCGAACCACCGACCCCTTGCATGTCAAGCAAGTACTCTGACCAACTGAGCTACACCCTCACGATATTTTAAAGCTCCGGTTAAAAGCCTTATCCGGAAAACTTCAATGCACATATAATACACTATTTTACATCACCTGTCAAGGGTAAAAAGGGAAATATTTTATTCCTTCCATAATGCTTAACAATCAAAGCTTTGACAGCTCTCCCATAGAACTTCATCTACAGGGGCTTCATTTTTAAAATAAACCTAATTTCATGACTTATTCCTCAATTCTTTTGCTAAAATCAGTGGAGAGTAGCCGCAATTAGCCCATTTACAATTAAAGTTGTTGACTTCCTGTATAAATTGCACTGTGCCTCCAAAGGTATCTTCTCCATTGTCATATGGCATGATATACTTTTCTAATAAGTCCATTGTCGCCTGTATAGGCTGCTCTGTTCTTACAATCCACTCCAGCTTTTTAATAAATATGTTTGCAACAATTAATGGTACCCCAGCTTTTTTGGTCAAATATTCACACATATTTTCAATAGGTATTGTTCTTTTATAATACTCCGGATTTGAATAGGCTATTATCTCCTCAGCTGTCGCATCATAATATTTCTTTCCTTGTTGATAATACACTATTGCGTCCATAAGCTTTTTGTCAACCCTTGAATTAACAATCAAATTGGTATATATGGTGTAATTGTCACTTTGGCTTACTAATTTATCTGCCCAGATAATCAAGTCATGCTTGTAAATTTTAGGGGTATTATAACGATTATAGAGCTTTAAAAACTGCCTTGGTGTAACTGCTCCATATAAATTGACACAGCCTTTAAGGAATATATCCATATCTTTTTGCTGCTTAGTTAAAGCACTTTTTTTCGCCACAAGCAATCTCTCCCATACTTCATATTAAATCAAACAGTCTTTTAAAAAGCACCGTTAATATCAATTGACATAATACATTAAATTGCAGAAAAAGTCAATGCTCATCTATCACGATGCGATATTAAACCACGCAAGCTTCCCCTTAACGCAAGAAGATCCGCCATCAAAGCGGACCTTCCTACACAAAAAATGTAAAAGGAATGTAATGTAAACATCAAAATAAATTAAAAGCTTGACATCTCATATTCATGCTTTTGTTCCTTATAAGCTTCATTGTCGCAACTTAGTATAACACTTTGCTCAACCTTGCAGCTCCAACCAAGGGTAACTAAGTCGCCATCCTCGTCCTCTCGGCCAATGTGATAATAGGTCTTGCCATCGGTGCCAAGAGCGTAGCCATCAAAGACAAAGATTATCACACCGTTATCCAGCTTAAAAGCGGTGATTGGCTCTAACTGCTCAAGCATCCTTTGATAGTCCATTGGGTTTTCTCCTTTAGATTTTCTCTCTATATATTAGCGTATAAGGTTGATTTTGTCAACACTTTGTTAGCGAAAAATTAACACATTTTTATATAAATCCATTTTTTACTCTTGTTTTAGGTCAAAGTTTAAAGATTTTGCCTAAATAAAATCTCCTTTGCCTTAAAGTTAAAATGTTGATAAAAATTACTTTTGCAATATAATCCCCCTTTAAAAGAGTAGCGGCCGACTTGCATCTGTGACACAATATCAGCCGCTTTGAGGGGTACGGGGGTTAGGGGTCTACAATGCTAAAACGAAAATCCCCCCATTATAGTTCTATTTAGTGTGCTGCACCGCAAGCACAAATCTTGTTGTTGCCAAAGAGCTTCTCGAAGAAGTTAACTATGACAAAGAAGAAGTGTGCAATGCCTGACTTATGGCAATTGCATGAGCAGGTAGCAGCTTTATCATAGCCACAGCCTGTGCAAACTGAGCCTGAGAAGGTGTGCTCAATGATAGGAAGTGTGCTTTCATATTTATCACCACAAACGCAGGTGTAGGTTGCACTACCTTCTTCCATATGGGTTGGCTCTTTTGTTATAGCTTGTGTGTAGTTGTGAGTGTGTAAATCAAGCGTTAAAGCAGGACGGACACCCATATAAGCAGTAGCGACTTCGAAGTTGCTTTCAACAACACCATTAGTATTAACATAGCAACAACTATAAGACCTGTTACCCGGTGAACGAAGAAGCCAGAAGGAACAGTCTTTAGATGAACTGTCTGTTGATACACGCAATCCTTGACACTTAGCATAGTCACTGCCATGTGCTTGCCGTTTTGATTTTGAGTTAAGTTCATATTTAATATTATCTATATCCATATATGACAACAAGAAAATGTTGTCATATGTATCGGCACTGTCAAAGGGACTATCAGTTACTTCGCCATTTAAGGTATCTAAAGATTTATTATTTAATTCTGTAGCTGTAATGTAGCGTTTATCAATATTTGTGAAGGCTGTGTTATAAAAGTCATTATTAAGCCATTCTCTTATCGAGCTTGTTGCATAATCATTTGCATAAACGGTGCATGCAGCGTCATTATAATATTCTCCGTCCTTGGAGTAAATTGTATTGCTAAATGATTGTGCGTCAATAAGAGTCTCACACAGAATAAGACCCTTGTCTGCGTCTAAAACACGCCATTTTAACGGCTCAAATTTAAACCAATAAGTTGTATTAATGTAATACTTATTTTCATTTTGATATGAGTTTGTGACATATGGATATATGAAAGAATAATTTGGTCTATACTGTGTGAACTTAACACCTCTATACTTTTCGCCATTATAGATCACATCAGCGCAGCGCATCCAATTGCCCTTTTCCATTGTGCCATAATTACTCGTACCACTATAATAGCCATAGCTGCGCCATTTTGTTGATGTCGTCTCCCCTTTTGCGTCAAGAGCTGCGACAGTGTCTTCATCAGTGACCTTTGACTGAGGATATGAGCCAAAATAAACATAACCCGACTTTAAATCCTCCTTAGTTATATAGGTCTTTCCGTCAAAAGAGCCGGCAAAGGCACAAATTGACACACTCGCAAAGCACATAATCACCACGAGTAATGTACACAAGATTTTTCTTGCTGTTTTTTTCATTAGATTTTTCCTCCTTAAATTAAAAAATATTTACTTAAACAATGCTTAAAGCTTTGTCTACTAAACACATAGTACCACTTTTTTCCATAAAAATCAAGGCGTGAGAGCTATTTTCTCAAATAAAAATTACTTTGTTTCCCTTACCTTTTCGGCAGAGTACCCAAAATATGCCAGCCCACTGTCGCAAACATATATTTTTCGTCTCGATTTTCTTTACCAATAAACATTTATTGATTTTTTATGTTATAATGGTTTAAACCTTTAGACGAAAGTGAGGAATGATTTTGGAAACACAGGAAAAAATTTACTTATTGGCAGAAAACTTTTCTTCATGTGCTAAAATGCTCACTGCCATAGGTGATGAGACAAGGCAGCACTTAATAGTGGAAATGCTGAAAATGGGTCGCTGCAACGGTGTAAGAGTCGGTGAGATCACTGAGAAAACTAACCTCTCCCGCCCTGCTGTGTCTCACCACTTAAAAATCATGAAGGACGCAGGCATAATCAAAATGCGTAAAGAGGGTACAAAAAATTATTATTATTTTGACCCGGGCACAAAAGCCTTTGAAACATTAATAACAACCCTTCAAATGGCAAGGGAAATCTCAATTGCCCTGCCTGACAGAAGCGGTGAAAACAATTGACTTATTTTATGGAGGTAATCTATATGGATATTCTTGAAAGCATAAACAAAAGACACAGTGTGCGTCAATATATTGACAAGCCCATTGAAAATGAAAAGCGTGAGGAATTAAACGCATTAGTCTCTCAAATCAATAAGGATACTGATTTAAATATCCAAATCTTTTATGATGAGCCTAAGTGCTTTGACTCATTCATGGGTCACTACGGCAAGTTCACCGGCGCTAATAACTATATTGCCCTCGTTGGCAAAAAGTCACCTAAGTGCGATGAGCTTATGGGGTACTATGGCGAGATGCTCACTATAAAGGCACAGCAATTAGGTCTTAACACCTGCTGGGTTGCCCTGTCACACGGCAAAACTAAAGCTATAGTTAACAAGGGCGAAAAAGCCGGCTGCATACTTTCTCTCGGCTACGGCTGCACTCAGGGTGTGCCACATAAGAGCAAAAATATAAGTGAAGTGTCTAATTGCAAGGAGTCATCACCACAGTGGTTTAAAGATGGCGTAAACGCTGCCCTTCTTGCCCCAACAGCCATGAATCAGCAAAAGTTTTACTTTGAGCTTTTAGCCGACGAAAAGGTTAAGCTGACAGCTAAAATAGGATTTTACACAAAGGTTGATATGGGCATAGCAAAATATCACTTTGAGGCTGTGACAAACAAAAAGGTTATCACTGATTGATTCATTCCCCATATATTCTTAAAAGGGATACGGTAAATTATGCCGTATCCCTTTTGCTGTAATATAATCACTAATTATTAAAGCAGTGCCTTAATAGCGTCAACCTTATCGGTCTTCTCCCATTGTACATCAAGATCCTCTCTGCCAACATGACCGTAAGCAGCAAGCTGACGATAAATAGGTGCTCTGAGCTTTAAGGTGTCAATAATAGCCGCCGGACGAAGGTCAAATACCTTTGTGACAATTTCGCTGATTTTTTCGTCGCTGATTTTGCCTGTACCAAAGGTGTCAACCATAACTGAAACAGGCTTCGCAACACCAATAGCATAAGCTAATTGGATTTCGCACTTTGAAGCAAGCCCTGCTGCAACAATATTTTTTGCCACATATCTTGCTGCATAAGCGGCACTTCTGTCAACCTTTGTGGGGTCTTTGCCTGAGAATGCACCACCACCGTGGCGTGAATATCCACCGTAGGTGTCAACTATAATCTTTCTGCCTGTAAGACCACTGTCACCGTGAGGGCCACCTGTCACAAAGCGACCTGTTGGGTTAACATAAATCTTTGTGTCCTTTGTCATAAGCTCAGCGGGCACTGTTGGCTCAATGACATATTTTGTGATATCCTCTCTAATCTTAGACAGCTCAACATCTGCGCTATGCTGTGATGAGACAACAATTGCTGTCACGCTCTCAGGCTTTCCGTTATCGTCATATTGCACTGTTACCTGGCTTTTGCCGTCGGCTCTGAGATAATCGAGTGTGCCGTTTTTACGCACCTCAGTGAGCTTTTTAGTCAGCTTATGTGCAAGTGAAATAGGAAGGGGCATAAGCTCCTTGGTTTCATCACAAGCAAAGCCAAACATCATGCCCTGGTCGCCTGCGCCGTTAAGATTATAAGCGTCATCCTCGCCGTCTTTAAGCTCAAGTGACTTATCAACGCCCATTGCGATATCGCTTGACTGCTCATCAAGAGCCACAAGCACAGCACAGGTGTTGCCATCAAAGCCCTTAGCACCGTCATCATAGCCTATGTCGCAAATAACCTTTCTTGCTATTTTAGCCACATCTGACTTATAGCTTGATGAAATCTCGCCCATAATGAGCACTTGACCTGTTGTTACAGTTGTCTCGCAGGCAACTCTCGCCTGGGGGTCGTGTGCATAAATATCGTCTAAAATTGCATCTGAAATTTGGTCGCAAATTTTATCGGGATGTCCTTCTGTTACTGATTCCGATGTAAAAAGAAATCTTGCCATTTTATATGCTCCTTTACTTTAAATTACTTAGCTTGTCCTTATTTTTGCAAAAGAAAACTGCGGTCAAGTTTAACCGCAGACAAAAAGCCTTATCTTCCGGTTAAACCGCAGGATTTAGCACCTTGCAAATGCAGGTTGCCGAGCTTCAACGGGCCTGTTCCCTCAGCTACTCTTAATAAGGAAGTATTCAATTACCGAGATATTATAGCAGTGAAAAAAAGCCTTGTCAATAGTTTTAAGTAAAAAAAGGTGATTTTATCCTTTAACAGTTTTTCCCTTTGGTACGCGGTAAAAGTAAGAAGAAAAAATAAAGCTTTGTGCCGCCAAAATAAAAGAGCTCAAGCGATATAGGTTATACCTTACCTTTTCGGCAGAGTACAAACAGGAAAAAAATCAAAACAAATTTTAATTTTTACTTTAACTATAGCCTTTAATGTGATAAAATATATAGTTAGAAGGAAAACCTTTAGGAGGAATTTTTATGTTTAACACTGAAAAAGTAACCGCTGAAGTTATAAACTGGATAAAAAACTGGTTCGAGGAAAACGGCAAGGGCTGTAACGCTGTTCTTGGCATATCAGGCGGCAAGGACTCAAGTATAGTCGCCGCTCTTTGTGTTGAGGCTCTTGGCAAGGACAGGGTCTATGGTGTGCTCATGCCCAACGGTGTGCAAAGCGATATTGATGATGCCTTGCAGCTTGTAAACCACCTTGGCATAAAGTATTATATTTGCAACATCAAAGAGGCCTATGACGCAACTGTTAAGTCTCTCATAAGCAGCGGCATTGATATAAGTGAGCAAACTAAAATCAACTTAGCTCCCAGACTTCGCATGACAACAGTTTACGCCTACTCTCAAAGTCTCAACGGCAGAGTCGCCAACACTTGCAATCTCTCCGAGGATTTTGTGGGCTACTCCACACGCTATGGTGATGCCGCCGGTGATTTTAGCCCCCTTGCAGGTCTTACAGTTCAAGAGGTCAAGGCTGTGGGCAAATATATAGGTCTTCCGATTAATCTTGTGGATAAGACTCCCTCAGACGGTCTTTGCGGCTCAACTGACGAGGATAAATTAGGCTTCACCTATGCTGTGTTAGATAAATATATACGCACAGGCATTTGCGAAAATGAAGAAACAAAAAAGAGAATCGACTATCTTAATAAGCTTAACGCCTTTAAGTTAAAGCCTATTCCCGGATATTTTCCGGACAAAGAGCTGTTATAAAAAACTATCAGGTCACTATTTTTAGCGACCTGAATTTTTTATATATCGTTTATATCATAAGGTGTTCTTTGATAAACGAAGTAATTTAGCCAATTAGTAAACATGAGTGTGCCGGCATTGCGCCAGGTGACAATTGGCTTTTTGGTTGGGTCATCATCGGGGAAATAATTATATGGCACTTTAATATCCATTCCCTTTTCCCTATCACGGAAGTATTCCTTTGCTAAGGTGTCCGCATCATATTCACTGTGACCTGTGGCATAAAAGTTGCGACACTCAAGGTCAGAGACAAGGTGTATACCTGCCTGGTCAGAGTAAGAAAGTATTTGCAAATCCTTACAAAGTGCAACATCGTTAAAGTTAATGCCTGTGTGCCGTGAGTGCGGTACAAAATAAGTCTCATCAAAGCCTCTCATAAGAGGGTGATAAAGGTCAAGGGGTCTATGTGGGAAAACACCAAACATTTTCTCTTTAAGGGTGTGCTTAGGTATGCCATGGTGATAATAAAGGCCGGCCTGAGCACTCCAGCAAATATGGAAGGTGGAATAGACATTAGTTTTAGTCCATTCAAATATTTCACAAAGCTCCTGCCAATAGTCAACCTCCTCAAAGTCAAGAAGCTCAACAGGGGCACCGGTTATAATCATACCGTCATATTTTTTGTGCCTTATCATATCAAAGGTATAATAAAACTTATTAAGGTGGCTTTGGGATGTGTTTTTAGATTTGTGAGTTGCCATTTGCAAAAACTCCACATCAACCTGTAAAGGTGTGTTACTCAAAAGCCTTAAAAGCTGAGTTTCCGTGACAATTTTAGTTGGCATAAGATTTAATATGAGTATTTTTAGCGGACGGATATCCTGCTTATTAGCTCTTGATTCCGTCATAACAAATATATTCTCATTTTCCAGCATTTCCCTTGCCGGAAGTCGGTCATCTATTTTTATAGGCATTATGTCACCCTCTCTGTATTTAAGTGTGTTTTACATTAATTCATCGTCGTATATTGCTCTAATGCCGCCAATACACTTTGGTCTTGTGCGTGCAAAGGTGACATTAGCTGAGCCTATTTTATTTACACTAAGTCTTATTGGTACTGCCACATGCTTTAGGTGCATACCAATAAGAGTTGAGCCTATATCCATTCCGGCATCGGCTTTAATAAACTCCACTGCGACAGCACTTTCAAAGCTTTTATACGCTGTTGTGGCGAAGCTGCCACCGGCCTTTTTTTGAGGCACTACATTGACAATTTCGAGGTCATGAGCCAGAGCACATTCTCTTTCGATAATAATTGCACGGTTAAGGTGCTCACAGCATTGAGCCGCAAGATATATACCTTTTTCTTTTAGTACGGGGTACAAACCGGCAAAAACAGCCTCGGCAGCCTCCAAGGAAGAGTCGTGGCCGATTTTTCCGCCGACTATCTCACTTGACGAGCAGCCTACAACTAATATGTCACCCTTTTTGAGCTTTGCGGCATCAATAAGCTCAAGGACTGCTTTATTGACCTGCTCAGTTATATTTTCCACTTGCAATCACCTTCTAAAACTAACTCTAAACAGTTTAGCAGAAAACTCACAATATTGCAAGTAAAAACAGGCAAGTAACTATCAATAGGCAAAATCTTTCATCTTTATATCAAATAATAATGCAAAAGCAAAAATAAAAATAAAAAGTCGAAGCCCACCACAAAGAAGCTTTTTATTATCTACATTTATTGCACTTCCTTTTAAAATAAGAAAAGCAAAAAATCATGAAAGCTAAAGCCTTAATGTGAAAGACAGCTTAAAAGAAAAATATGCTTCAGCCTGTACTTAAACGCTATGTGCCACATTCCTTTTAAACTAATGGGATTCGACTCTTATATGCCTATTTATTATTCTGTTACTTCTTCCTCATCATCTATTTCGAGGATTTTCTCTTGATTTGTAAAAAACTTAATTTTATCAATAGGGGTACCAAGAGCCTTTTCGCAGCTTGCACTAAGCACTCTCATTAATTTTGACTCGATAACGGTGTTTATTACCGCAAAGTCTGAGAGTACCTTAAGCTGTGAACGGAAAAACTCCTCATCCTTATCCTCAAAGAAGCTGTCTTCGACTTCACAAATTGTGACACCGGTCAAAGCCATATCCTGATCATAGATTTTTTTGTTAGCATTAAAGCACTTTTGCATAATTGAGAGCATTTGCTCTTTTTTGCCGCTCTTAGAAGCGTTCATAATTGATGTGTTTTTTAATTGAAGTCTAAAGTTAAGCTTGCAGCTTTTAACGATAGCGTTAGCAAGCTTTACGAGGTCGGGGTTGATTTTTTCGGGAATGAAAATTTCCCCATCCAACTTATAGAAATAAGCCATTTTAACATTCTCCATTCTTTTGTTTTGTCGGTATATTTTAGCAAGTTTTTCGGCGTTTGTCAACAAAATGGAGAAAGCAGAAAAAAATTATTGACAAAGAGTTTTATTTATGCTAAAATCACACTGTTGATATGTAGATTAATTATACTTGGGGGCGTAGCTCAGCTGGGAGAGCGCTTGAATGGCATTCAAGAGGTCAAGAGTTCGATCCTCTCCGTCTCCACCATAGAAAGCATGCTTCGGTGTGCTTTCTATTCTTTTAAATATGACGCTTTCTTCCTCCCCCCATCCCACCCCAAAGGAGTCCCCATGACCAATAACCACCCTGTACACAGTACACAAAATGAAACTCAAAAAGCCATTAACCACCGCAGATACGGCTTTATACTTGCGTTTTTTGCCGCTATTATTTTGTCTGTGCTTTTCTTCTTTGCCGAGAGTTATGCTATTGGGGTTTGCCTTATTTTTATCGCTATATTGCAAATTCTAATTTTTGCTTTCGTCCCAAAATATTATATATTTTCCAAGGAAGCCTTGATAATAAAGTATTCGTTTAATTTTGAAGAAGAAATTAAGTGGCAATATGTCAGGTCTATAACCGGAGAATTGGAAAAGCCCGGCAGATATTTTTATCTCGACAGCTATAAGCTTTATTATTATCCAAAAGAGAAACAGCCGTTTTTTATGCAAGGCACTGTGATCAAAAACAAAAAAACGAAGGCATTAATGGAAAAGTATTGTCCTAAAAAAATAGACTAATTATAGATAGTCCCATAACAAAAAGCACAGACTAACGACACGCAAAATTTATGCGATCAATCGTTAATCTGTGTTTTGTTTTTTGGTTGCTTTTCCTATTTGGAAATTTGCTCTGATACTCTGAATGTCCATAAAATCAAACAGAGGCTCACCAATAAGGTAAGCCTCTGTCATTTTGGCTGCGGAACTAGGATTCGAACCCAGACAAACAGAGTCAGAGTCTGCTGTGCTACCCTTACACAATTCCGCAACGAACAAGAGATATTATACACATTTGAGAGTCCCTTGTCAATAGTTTTACAAAAGTTTTTCGCCTTTCTTTCATATTTTTTCTCGGTACATTGCCAAAGTAAAAGCCGTTTTTAAAATCAAAGCAGTGTAATTACATTTGTCACCACCCAAAATAAGCTCCACCTTTAAAGCGGTAGACTTTACTGTGGGAATATGCAATTTTTTTGTGGAAGCCGGTAGGGTGTTTATCTTAAACCTATAGCATTATTAAAGCAGGGAAGCGTGTGCGCTCCCCTGCCAAAATATTTATATGCCCATTTCTTTCAATTTTTTCTTTAGTACAGGCATCCAAAGTCCGCCTTGAACTGTCCTGTTGTCAAACTCAAATTGCTTAGGCTCCTTTGTATCTATCCAGTCACTAAAGCAATTTCTTTCATTAGTGTCACTAAGATAGTTAATTATCCTGCCGGAAAATGCATCAACACATTGGTCTGTCTCATCAAGGCAAGCTGCCCAAAGCATCCAGTCTGTTTTAGTGAAGCTCTTTCTATAATCCAAAGGTACACCATAGCAATTAAGCTCGCTTACATACTTTTTAACCTCGCCGCTATATATTTCTTTCGGGAACATATTAAAGGAGAAAAGAATATCCCAAACGAGATTGTACTTAAGGCTCCATGTATCCTTGCCATCAACGCTAAAGGGCAAATGTCCATTTGTGTTATCCTTGCAAGCGTCGAGAAGCTCCTGAGTGTAGGACTTGGCAACAACAGCATAATTATTGCCTATTTGAAGAACATCACAGATTTTGCCAAAGCAAGCAAGTCCCATTATGCTCTTAATTGCAAGATTGACATTCTTTTTGCTGTGACCTGCAAAATCGTCTGTGCAAAGCTGCTTGTCTAAGATAACGCCCTTATTTTTAAGGTACTTTGCCCAGGTAGTAAGGGTGTAAAAGTGCTCCGTAAGGAAATCTGTATCCTTTGTCATTATGTAATAAGCATAGCTCATAATGAGCATATTGCCGCACTCCTCAACAGGCATTAAGTAGTCACGCTTGTAAATATTGTCCGTCTTTTGCTTATATATCTTTTTATAGCTTATTTTATGTGGTATTAATTGCTCATGTGGTCTTAAAGCATAAACCTGACCGCAGGCAAGAGGATATCTGCCTATATCGTGGGGCGCAAAGTCAAAATTCCATGAATCACTGTCGGCAAAATAGAATATGCCTGTCATCATAGCCTTAACAAGCTCAGGTGAATATAAAAGGAAAAACGGCATTGCAGGATATGACACATCAACTGTGTTTATACAGCCGTTTGAGTGACACTCCTTTGATAAATAAAGCAGCTCACCCTTGCCGTTTCTTACAAGCTTATGTCCGGCTAAAATTTGCCTTAATGCTGCTGACAAAATCATCTCATAATTTTTGCCAAAGCTCTTTGCGTCACTTAAAACCTTCTTTTGGAAGGCATTGACCTTAGCTAATAATGCCTCACGATTTTTATTAAAGTACCTCATGGCATCGGCTATATCAGCAAACTTTTCCGTCCATACGCCTCTTAAAAACTGCCCAAAATAGTTGATGGAGTAAACATCGTCATAAGCAATAATTGTTGTGAAAAGCACCTTTTTAGAGTCCTTTTCAAAGGCTGTGGTCTTAATGCCTTCCTTACAAACGCTGCTCTCTTGACCTAAAAGGCACACGTAGCCCCAGTCGGCAGCGTACTCATCACCGGAATCATTAAGAGGGTGCTGCTCATAAAGACCCATTTTAACTAACCTTGTGCCCTCATAATTATCTGTGTATTTTGTCACAGGCTTATTCCTTTTGCCCTGACAAAGCTCCTTGTAAGCGGTAAATTGAACGCTCACATCATGACCCTTGCCATCAAGAGTTGAGATAGCCGTGTCAAGATATGCACATGGGGTACTAAGCAGGTGATAGTCATTAACAAGCAATGGCGACCATGCCGAAAACACCAGGCGAATCTTTTCGTTTTCAAAGGTGTATGAGCTGACGAGGGGCTTAATATCAACACTCACCTGATTTAATGCAGGCTCTTTTCCTGTACCCAAAAAGCGATAGGTCTCACCGTCAACGGTTATCTTGCCCTCAATGCGCCTTTTAAAGCCGCACCAAAGAGTGGTGTCGGTATCTGTGAGCTTATTGCCCTTTGACCAGATGCTGAAATGGGGATCAATTGTCACAATTGGATATGACGGAAGTTTCATAAATATTCCTCCTGAACTATGTTTAAAAATAGCCGACGGCAATTTACCGCCGGCTCATTGGGTTTAACTTATGCGACAGCTACAAGCTCTCTTGAGAAAACAAAGAAAACACTTGATGCTAAAAGCACCTGAGCCACATAGTATGTGACTATGTTAAAAATTCTCAGCCATCTTTTTATAGGTGTTTCTGACTTTAAAATAACCATCAAGCTTACATCTGAAATAAAGAACAAAGCTGCGCCTAAAAATACAGTAATCGTTATCATTACCATGTGGTCATTTGTGCCGTAAATAATCTCACCACCGACAAATCTTGTTGCCTTTGCGAGCATAGCCATAAGCATAGCTCCATAAATAGCCGCAAGAGCAATCAAGTGTGCCTTGAGCTTCTTGTCCTTTTTGATGATAACATAAACTAAGATTATCAATTCAATAATCGCAACAGCTAAAATTTCATGCCACTCAAAAAGATGTGAGCCGGGATATGTCGCATATATAGCTTTTTGGAAGGCCATGATATAGAAAATATGACCGACAAAGAATGAAATAACACCAATTACAAAGGGATAAATCTTTTTAGTCAACGAGTGAAGAAGCACATCACCTATTGCGCCTAAAAACAAGCCCCAAAGCATATAATCGGCATAAAGAGTATTGTTGCCTGAAATCTTAACCGCAAGTAAGCCTACAACACAAAAAAGTGCTGAGCATATGGTTTTTAGTATGAATGTTTTTTTCGTTCTTTCAAGATAATAATACTTTAAAAACACCGGTACCATTATTAATTCCAGCACGATACAAATAGCAAATAATATTTTGAACATAATTTCTCTCCTAAAAGTTACATATAATATTAGTTTTTCTTAATATCCACCTTTATCTTACCTCTTTGAACAGCGTCAACTAAAGGCATAAGATGAGGGATAGCATGGCTGACTGCACTTTGGAAAACAGGCTGCTTTATAATATCCTTAACAGTGTCCTTGAGGCTCTCACCAATAACAGCTGCATTTGGCACTGACGATGGACGCATTATAACATTGTCGCCGTTAAATCTAAAGTGGATTATTCTCTCTGCAACAGCCTCAACGCAACGAATGTGAACTTCAAGCTCGTTTTCACTATTCCAACAGCCTGTAGCACAGGTGGTAAAGGGCATTGTGCCAAGCACTATATTATCCCAGCGGTACTCACCGTCAAGACCTATGGCAATGCTGTTTATCTCATCGCCCTCAGCCCAGCTCATTTGCATATCGTTTTCACGGAATGAGAAGGTCACATCACTGATGTTACCTGCCTTATCAGCGGCAATAAACATAGCCGGCAGCGGTACCACACTGACAGGATAACCTATTGCATTGACAACAATGGGCTTTCTAAACTTAATCTTCTTTCCCTCTATCCTGCTTTCAAGAGCGAGATTTCTCGGCTTTGGTGCAAGCCTCGGGAAGGCCGGAGCGACTATAGGCGTTGTGGGAGCATTTTCATCTGCCTCAATAAAAGCCTTTGGAAAATGATTCCATATAATATCACGCATTGCCTGCTCGTCAATTTCTCCGCCTGTCAAGGATATACAAGCGTCCAAATCCTCAAAGACAATGCCAAACTGACAAAACATTCCGTCAGCTCTATATGAGTTTTCATAGCCGCCGTTTCTCCAGAAGCAATAGCCATAGCCGACAATAGAGTCTCTTGTGTCGTTTGCGGCAGAGTTATCTGCATGATACTCCGTTGCAACAGTGACCCATGACTCGGGGATAACCTGCTTGCCGCCAAATTTACCCTTTTGCTGATAGCAATATGTAAACTTTGCGAGATCCTCACCTGTTATCATAAGACCCCAGCCACCTGCTTCAATTCCTCTTGGGCATCTCTCCCAGAAAGGCTCACTCATGCCTAAAGGCTCAAAAAGTCTCGGTCTTAAATAGTCAAGCATACTCATGCCTGTGAGCTTATGAATACAGCATGAAAGAAGGTAAATGTTTTCGCTGATATAAAGGAACTCTGTGCCCGGCTCTGATATCCAGGGTGAATCCATAATATCTCTAAACCAGCGGTCTTTGGTTCTATCAAGGAAAATGCTAACATTTTTGCCGCTTCTCATTGTCAGCAAATCTTCAATAGTCATTTCCTCAAGATACTCGTCATGCTTATCTGTCCTTGCCTCTGGGAAAATATCCACGAATCGAGTGTCAACAGTGAGATATCCCTCCTCGACTGCGAAGCCTATTGCAGTTGAGGTGAAACTCTTTGAGACAGAATACATCATGTGTCTGTGTTCGGGTTTAAATGGTTCTCTGTAGGCCTCACATGCTATTTTTCCATGGCGTATTACAGTAATGGAGTGTAGCTCTCTGTTCTTTTCTATACACTCGTCGATAAATGCCTGCACCTGCTTCGAGTCAACACCGACTGCTTCAGGTGTTTTTGCGTGTTCAAGCCATTGTGTGTTTTTTTCTGACATAGTCTTTGCCTCCTTGAATTTATATAAAATGCACTCACTTTCTCTTTTTCTCCCGTTGCATTTTCTTTAAAAATATCTCTGCCGCCAAAAGGGAAAAGCCCACAAGCACAGCGGCAATTATTTTGCCCGGGGTTATATTAAGCGCTCCCTTTTTTGTGTCCTCAGCCTGCTTATTTGTTATAGTGTTTATAGATAGCAGCAGTGCTGAGTTCGCTTTTTGCAATTCGTCACATGACGCAGTGTTTTCATTTATCAGAGCCTTTGCGTTTTTGATGCTGCTGTATAAATTATCGGCACTTACATCTGACATATCATTTTCAGTCATTTTCTCCGCTCTTATTAAAAGCTCACGAAGACTATCTTTAAGCTTTTCTATATTATTTTTATAGGAAATAAAAGCATCTAAATTATTTGTCTCAATTATGCTGAAGTTCTTTTTGATTAAATCGTTCCAGCCGTCCTCGCTGTCGCTTCTTTGACCGCAAAAATCTGGGTCATACATAGGTGCGATAACTAATGGAGCGTCTGCCTTAGCATAATCCTCACAGCACAAAGAGCCATACATAACATTAAAATAGTTTTTGCTTTGTAAGGTTATCATGGGCATACTTGCCATATTTTTTACAAAGCTCTTAATTGTAAAAATGTTAAAGCTTTTACTAACTCCAATTACAATGGGCTTTTCCTCTTTTGATTGCACCCATGAATTTATATTACTGCTCTTGTCCTTTATTCTAAGGTACGCTCTTGAAAGAGCCTTTTCACTTTTCAGCTCACCATAAATATCGTCCTTAATTTCCTCATTAAAGTCAAGAATAAGCACATTGTCTTCTTTTAAAAGAGATAGCATTTCCTTTAAGGCAATGCCGCTTATTTCCTCTTTTTCTTCGCTGCATAAAACCAGCTCATTGTCATGATTTTTTCTTACACTTACACTGACAAAGTCCGCTCCCTTTGAGAAGGCTGATAACACAGCCTCAGGGGAATTTTGCTCATATAAGGCAGTGTCACCTCTATATGAAATACACAATATGCCCTTTTGAATGCCGCTGTTATTTTCATTTTCAGCAAAGGAAAACGAAGCAAAGCTAAAGCTTAATACAAGACAAATCAAAATGAGCATAGCTGCTTTAATTTTCTTAGTCATACCTAAACCTTTCCGACCTTTTATATATAGTTAATGATAACACAAATTAAAACCGTTAGCAACAATTTTTGTGATATTTTTAATAAAATTGTCTCAAATTTTCACATCTATTTTGTTCTTTGCAATTATACTGTCCTCAGTGACCTCGCAATCAATGGCAATAATTTTCACACCGCTGCTTTGAGCGCGTTTTAGTGCCTTTGCGAAGTCAGGGTCATTTTCTTCATTAGGCTTAAAATATAGCACATCCTTCATTTGTACCGCAAAAATAATATAAGCCTCATAGCCCTCGCTTATGCAGTCAATAAGCTCATTTACATGCTTTGTACCCCTTTTTGTGGGTGCATCGGGGAAGGAAACCACTCCGTCATTTTCCAGCGTGACACCCTTGACCTCAATAAATGCCTTTTTCTGTCCATGCTCACAATAAAAGTCAAAGCGTGAGCTTTTATATGTGCTCTCTGCCTTTAAAAGCTTTATGTCGGAAAACAGCCCACCCTTTTCCAGCCACTCGCCGATTATTTTATTAGGCGCTTGAGAGTCCATATTTACGAGCCTTTCACCCTTTTTAACTGTGACAAGGGAGTATTTATATTTCCTGTTTGGATTGTCGCTCTCATGTAAAAACACCTGCGCTCCCCGGGTTAAAAGCTCACGACATCTGCCTGTGTTCTTTACATGGCACGAAATAATCTTTCCGTCTATATCCACATTTGCAACAAAGCGGTTTGGTCGATTTATAAATTTAGCCTTAACTATTTTATCATATTTCATTTTGCACCTCTTGAGCCTAAAAAAATGAGCCTACATCAGCAGACTCATTTATTTTAGATTATATCTCAGCCTATGTCAAGAGAAAATCTCCTCGGCATATCTCACCGTTTCCATTGCATCCTTAGCATAAAAGCTTGCGCCTATCATTTCAGCAAATTCTTCGGTTAAAACTGCACCGCCAACCACAGTTTTAGTGTCGGGCATATTTTCATTTATAAGCTTCACCGTCTCAGCCATAGCCTCAGTTGTGGTGGTCATAAGAGCACTAAGACCTACGAGCTTTATATTTTCCTGCTGCGCTCTTTCAAGCACTGTCTCAGGCTCAACATCCTTGCCAAGGTCTATGACCTCATAGCCATAATTTTCCAAAAGAGTCTTGACAATGTTTTTGCCTATATCGTGTATGTCCCCCTTAACAGTGGCAAGAATAATTTTGCCTTTGGCTTTATTTTCCTTGTCTCCCATTGTTTCCTTGACCGCTTCAAAGGCTTTAGAGGCGGCCTCGGCACTCATGAGAAGCTGAGGAAGATACATCTTTTTTTCCTCAAAGCGTTTGCCCACAGTGTCAAGAGCGGGCACAATATCCTCATTGATTATAGACAGTGCATCTCTTGTCTTAGTGGCTGCTTTTGCGGCAGAGTACGCATCAGACTTAATGCCCTTGATTATTGCTCTTTTAAGCTTAGAGTCATCGTCGCTATCCTTTTCCTTATCTATGGACACAGTGGTGACAGCTTCTATTTTGTGACTTTGGGCATAATCTATATAATTCATGCAGCCCTTATCCTCGCCCACCAAAGCGAGATAAGTGTAATAGCTTCTCATCATTTCGTCGCTATATGGGTTCATAATAGCGCAGTCAAGACCACATTGAAAAGCGAGAGAAGTGAAAAGTGCATTAATGTTGCCCCTATCAGGCAAGCCGAAGGAAATATTGGACACGCCAAGACTTGTTTTAAGCCCTAACCTTTCTTTTATGAGTCTTACGCTGTCAAGGGTGATTTTGCCGCTTTTGTCATTTGAGGAAACAGTCATAGCAAGAGGGTCAACGATTATATCCTTTTTATCTATGCCGTACTTTTCGCACTCAAGCATAATTCTTTCCGCTATGTCGCACCTGCCCTCGGCAGTGTCGGGAATACCGCCCTCATCGATAGTCAAGGCTATAAGAGTACCGCCATATTTTTGCACAAGGGGCAATATAGAGTCCATGCTCTCCTTTTTGCCGTTGACGGAGTTAATAAGTGGCTTGCCGTTATAAATCCTCATTGCCTTTTCAAGTGACGATGCCTTAACGCTGTCAAGCTGTAACGGCAAATCGAGAACGCTTTGCAGCTCCTTGACGGCAGAGGTGAGCATTTCATCCTCGTCAATTTCAGGCAAGCCTACATTTACATCTAAGATATGCACACCCTTTTCCTGCTGTGACACACCCTCATTTATAATGTATGCCATGTTTTTGTCTCTGAGAGCCTGCTTAAACTTAGACTTGCCCGTTGGGTTTATTCTCTCACCTATGAGCACAGGTACTCTGCCGATTTCCACGGCATGAGTATAAGAGGACACCATGGTGATATTTTTGTTTTCCGGTGGAAAATACGGAATATCCTTTGTTTTTTGGGTGAGCAGCTTAATATATTCAGGTGTTGTACCGCAGCAGCCGCCAAGAATACTAACGCCCATTTCCGCCATTTTAACACCGTAGTCGGAGAACTCCTGAGAGTCAACATCGAAAACAGTTTTGCCATCGACGCTTCGTGGCATACCTGCATTGGGGTTGACAATGACAGGCAGGGAGGAATATTTAATATAATCCTCGGCGACACTTAGCATTTGCTTTGGCCCTAAGGAGCAGTTCATGCCTATTGCATCAACTCTTAAGCTCTCTAACATGGCAATCATTGCCTTTGGGTCTGCACCTGTCATAAGCTTTTTGTTTTCGTCAAAGACATTGCTGACAAATATAGGCAAGTCGCAACTTTCCTTAGCCGCAATAACAGCCGCCTTCGTCTCATAAGCGTCGTTCATTGTCTCGATTATAATAAGGTCAGCACCATATTTTGCGCCAATGGATATGCTTTCACTAAAAAGCTCTACTGCCCTTTCAAATTTCATATCACCTAAAGGCTCAAGCATTTTGCCTAAAGGCCCCACATCTAAGGCAACAAAGCAATCCTCTCTGCCACATTGCTCCGCTGCGTCCTTTGCATTTTTTATTCCGGCAAAGATAATCTCATCTAAGTTATCAAACTTCAAAGAGTTCGCACCAAAGGTGTTAGCAGACACAACATTGCTGCCTGCATTAAAATAATCAAGATGTATATTTCTTACTATATCGGGGTGAGTTAAGTTCCATGTCTCCGGAAGCTCACCGGCTTTTAGACCGGCAGCTTGTAAAAGAGTACCCATGCCACCATCAAAATATATACGCTGTTTGCCCAGCATAGCTTTAATATTCATTGTCCTTCTCCTTAAAATGGGCTTTAATGCCTATAAAAGCTGTCACGCTTTTTTTAGGCGACATCATCAGAGAGTCATTAAGGGTTATGCCTATTTTCCTCTCTGCGTCAAGAAAGGACAGTATATCCCTTTGATATTTCAATGACACTCCGCCGTATCCCGGGGAAAATCGGGGTTTGGAATCGTCTTCCCCCACGGCAATTTTATTGACCTCGTCACACCAGACCTCTATGGCAGATGAGCCTATGCAGTCGCATATCATACCCTCGACAACGGATAGCTTTTCGCACCTCATAATCAGTCTGTCAACACCGGCTCCGGCTGTTGCGGCAAACACAACTGCACTGTCACATTGGGATAGATTCTTTGCGAGGCTCTCATTTTCTATGGTGCAAAAGCCAAAATCTACAGTGTTGCCATAAAGCTTTATAGGCACTCGCCTATATACAGCCTTATAGCCGGCAGAGCTTTTATACATTTCAAGACACTTTTCATAAAGAAGCTCTATTTCTTCACTTTTGACCTTGCTTTTATAACCCATATAACGAAAGGCCTCTTTTTTACACGGCTCAATATCCTTTGACTCTTTAGATAAAAAAGTCAAAGCATCACTAACACTATTTATGTTTTTCTCTGCCATCACTTTATTATCGCTGAGACATTTCTCATTATTTCCGCGGCAACATCGGGCTTATTCATTGAGTAAACATGAACAGCATTTATTCCGTTGGCATAAAGGTCAATAATCTGCTGAGTTGCAAAGGCAATACCGGCTTGCTTCATTTTTTCCGGGTCATCGCCATATTTATCTACTATTCTGCAAAATCTTTGAGGCAGTGCCGAGCCTGATATGCGGCAAATCCTTTTAATTGACTTTGGGTTTGTCACAGGCATAATTCCGGGCACAACAGGCACATTTATACCCGCCTCTCTTATACGGTACATAAAATTATAAAGAACATCATTATCAAAAAACATTTGAGTTACAAGAAAGTCTGCGCCTGCGTCTACCTTTTCCTTGAGATACTTTATATCGTCAAAGGAGGTTTCACTTTCCGGATGACTCTCAGGATAGCAGGCTGCACCTATAGTGAAACCGCCATAGGCTTTAATCTGCTCTGTCAGCTCACAGGCATAGTGATAGTCAAGGTTATCCTTAGTCATGCCCTCGGGCATATCACCTCTGAGAGCTAAGATATTTTCTATACCTCTATTTTTAAGTGAGTCAAGCTGTGAGACAATTTTATCCTTTGTTGAGGAGACGCAGCTAAGATGTGCTAATACAGGTACTCCGCAATTTTTTTGCAAGTTTTCGGCTATGGAGGCTGTATATTCGCTTGTGCCGCCGCCTGCGCCATAGGTCACAGACATATATGAGGGAGACAGGGCTGCTATCTCTTCCGTTGCCTGTTTTACTGAGTCAAAATTGTTGTTTGTTTTAGGTGGGAACACCTCAAAGGAAAGTGAAGGCTTTGAGCCTGTTATTATGTCAATAATTTTCATATGATACCTCTTTATACTTTATCTTAGTTTTTAAGTGAGTGCATAGGTGCAGGTATTCTGCCACCTCGTGCAATAAAATCAGCTGAGGAGAACTCGTGCACAGGCATAACCGGCGCTGAGCCTAAAAGACCGCCAAACTCTATAATATCCCCAACCTTTTTACCTACAGCCGGTATAATCCTCACTGCCGTAGTTTTTGTGTTGACCACACCAATTGCCGCCTCGTCTGCGATAATTGCCGATATTGTCTCGGCGCTTGTGTCTCCGGGAATTGCAATCATATCAAGACCGACAGAGCAAACACAGGTCATAGCCTCTAACTTGTCAAGAGTCAGTGCGTTTTTAAGAGCCGCCTCAATCATGCCCTCATCCTCACTCACAGGAATAAAAGCACCTGACAAGCCGCCTACATGGTTACTTGCCATGACACCGCCTTTTTTCACAGCGTCATTTAAAAGGGCAAGGGCTGCCGTTGTTCCGTGAGTACCGCAGACCTCAAGACCCATTTCTTCTAATATTCTTGCCACGCTGTCACCCTTTTCAGGTGTGGGAGCGAGGGAAAGGTCAACTATGCCAAAGGGCACATTTAAACGCTTAGATGCCTCGGAAGCTACAAGCTGACCCATTCTCGTTATCTTAAAGGCTGTTTTCTTTATTGTTTCAGCCACCACATCAAAGGACTCACCCTTACATTTTTGCAAAGCATGATAGACCACACCCGGGCCGCTGACACCAACATTTATAACACATTCAGCCTCGCCTACGCCGTGAAAAGCACCTGCCATAAACGGGTTATCCTCAACAGCATTTGCAAAAACAACTAATTTTGCACAGCCGAAGCCGCCATTGTCCTTTGTCATTTCAGCTGTCTTTTTAATTGTTTTGCCCATGAGTGCCACAGCGTCCATATTAATGCCTGCTTTTGTACTGGCGACGCTGACACTTGAGCAGACCCTCTCAGTTTCCTTGAGAGCCTTGGGAATAGAATTAATAAGATTAATATCACCCTTTGTCATGCCCTTGTGTACGAGAGCGGAAAAGCCGCCTATAAAATTAACGCCAACCTCATGTGCAGCCTTATCTAAGGCAATTGCAATAGGTGTATAATCCGTTTCCTTACAAGAAGCGGCAACAATTGAAATCGGGGTGACGGATATTCTTTTATTAACAATCGGAATACCGTACTCTCTTTCTATATCCTCGCCTGTCTTAACTAAGTCCTTTGCCAAAAGGACTATCTTATTATATATTTTATCTGCTGTCACCTGAACGCTGTCACTACAGCAATCAAGAAGGGAAATACCCATAGTGATGGTTCTGACATCAAGGTGCTGATGGTCTATCATATTGATAGTGGAAAGTATCTCTTTTTGATTGTGCATTTTCTTCCTCCTCATACCTTGTGCATAAGGTCAAATATATCTTCACGCTGTATTCTTATATTAAGGCACATCTCATCGCCCTTTGCTTTAAGGCTGTCGCTAAGTGCCGTGAAGTCCTGAGTGCTGCCACTTAAATCAACAAGCATTGTCATGGTGAAAAAGCCTTCCATAACTGTTTGACTTATATCTAAGATATTAATGTTGTCCTTTGCCAAAAGAGTGCATATTTGTGCGATAATGCCCGCTTTATCTTTTCCTATTACCGTGATAATTGCTCTCATGTTCATTCCTCAGCTTTCTTAAATTATTATGGTTATATTTTAAACGATATGGAGAAAAAAAGTCAATATAAAGATTATACAACACTTTAAAACACGACAGTGTCATTTTCGTCAATTTAAAATATTAAATCTATATTTATTGACAAGAGGTCTTCACGCTGATAAAATTAATGTTAGACAACTCTATAGGGAGGTATAGTTATTATGCTAAAAAAAGACTCCTTTGCCATGAGACCGCCAATGGGCTGGAACAGCTGGGATTGCTATGGCGCTGCTGTAAATGAGCAGCAGCTTTTAGGCAATGCAGAATATGTGAGAGACAACCTTAAGGCTTATGGCTGGGAATATATTGTTTGCGACATTCAATGGTACGAGCCTAAGGCAAAGTCTAATTTTTACAATAATTTCACCGAGCTTTGCATGGACGAATATTCTCGTCTCATTCCTGCCACTAATCGTTTCCCCTCAGCGGCAAATGACGTAGGCTTTAAGGCAATTGCCGATAAGATTCATGACATGGGTCTAAAGTTCGGCATACATATTATGAGGGGCATTCCCCGTCAGGCGGTGCATCAAAACACACCTATTAAGGGCAGTAGCAAAACCGCAAGAGACATTGCTTCCGGCTTTTCAGTTTGTGCTTGGAACACAGATATGTATGGTGTGAGAGCACAAAGTGAGGGCGCAAAGGAATATTACAACAGCCTTTTTGAGCTTTATGCCTCATGGGGTGTGGACTTTGTAAAGGTTGATGATATTGCCAACACTGAGTTTAAGCCCCACGACCCATATAGTGCAAGAGAGGAAATTGAGCTTATAAGGCAAGCTATTGATAGCTGCGGCAGAGATATGGTGCTTTCACTTTCGCCCGGCCCTGCTGTTATAAGCGAGGCATTTCATCTGTCGCAAAATGCAAATATGTGGCGCATGACAGGCGACTTTTGGGATAGATGGGATAAGCTGCTTTCTATGTTTGAGCGCTGTGAAAAATGGTTGCCTCACATGAAGGAAGGCTGCTGGCCTGACTGCGATATGCTCCCCCTTGGCAAAATAAGCAAAAATTGCTCATGCTTAGGTGATGCGGACAGATATACTAATTTCACCCTTGACGAGCAAAAAACAATGTTGACTCTTTGGTCAATTTTCCGCTCACCTTTAATCCTCGGCGGTGAGCTGCGTGAAAACAGAAAAGAGGATTTAGAAATCATAACCAACAAAGCTATACTTGATATAAATCAATATTCCACTGAAAACGCTCAGCTCAAACGAGATAAAAATGAAGCTATATGGACCTGCCTCGACAAAGACGGCAACAGAGTCATAGCCTTATTTAATCTTTCAGACGAAATCAGAGAAATCTCTATTGATCTTTTAAAGTACGGCTTTGAGGGCAAAGAGGAAGGCACTGAGCTTTGGACAAAGGAAACAATAAAGCTTTGGGACAACATTCTTTCCTCGGCAGTAGTACCACACGGTGTGAAAATAGTATGTCTTAAATAACAACAGAAAAGGAGAAAAATGAAATGAAGGATTTGAAGTTTTATCTTATTAGTGACCCACATTATTTTGCAAGTGAATTAGGCTGTAGCGGAGAGGAATATGAGGACTTTATGCACTATGAGCAAAAGTGCTTCGCTGAGACTCAAAGCATTTGCGAGAGCGTAGTTGACTATCTTAAAAATGCAAACGAGGCTGATATTGTACTCATAGCCGGTGATTTGATTTTTAACGGCGAGAAGAAAAGCCACGAGGGCTTTTTAAAGCTGCTTTATGAGCTTAAAGACAGTGGCAAAAAAATCTATGTTGTCACAGCTGACCATGATTTTAAATGGAATGACGGCGACACCTTCGCCTTCTCTGAAAATGGTAGATATTCACCTGAAAGAGCATTGCGTGAGGAGCTGGCTGAACTTTACAGTGATTTTGGCTTTGGTGATGCAATTGCCCTTGACCGTGAAAATCTCTCATATGTTGCACAAATCGGTGATGGGGTCAGATTAATGGCTATTAACTGTGACCTGCAACAGGACGGTCAGCACTACTTTAAAAAGGAGCAGCTCGACTGGATTCATGAGCAGGCACAAAAAGCAAAGCAGGACGGACAAAAAATATTTGCCATGTGTCACTATCCCATTTTGCCCGGTCAGCCTCTTTTCTCGATTATAAAGCCCATTATGATAAAGGACGCTTATTCCTTTGCTACATTTTTAGCCGATGAGGGCATTGAGCTTATTTTCACAGGTCATATGCACAACCAGAGCATAAACTATATTGACACTGAAAAGGGCAATCGTCTTTATGATATAACAACAGGTGCAATTATTGCCGACCCTGCTTTTATTAGACTTGTCACCTTAAAAGAGCACTCAGCTGACATCAAGAGCATACCTACCCCTGATTTTCAATGGGATACCAAGGGCAAGGACTGTAAAGAGTACCTAAAGGATATGTTTGACAGAATGCTCGTAAATGTCCTCGTGGATTTGCGTGATGACACTGAAAGAGCAATGAATAAGTTTGGCATTAAGGATAAAGGCTCAATTAAGAAACTTCTTCACCTTGCAGGTAAATTTGTCTGCGGTGTAAAAATAGGCACTATGGCAAAGATGTTGTTTATTAAGTGCGACAAGAGCATAAAGGATATGCCTGCTTTAGACTACATAGCTGAGTTTGGCAGGAATATCTTTGAGGGCAACCAAAGCTTTAAGCAGGGTACACCAAAGGGTGATGTTTGGCTGGCACTGCTCAATAGATTAAAGCCCGTATTTAAAAAGCTTGACATTAAGGATTGGGACGGCAAAAAGGCTGACCTTTATGAGCTTTTAAAGCACACAGCAGGAAATTATGGCATTGATGACTATAATGCCACCTTGACTTTGAAGTAAAATTTAATAAAACCTTGTATAATATAAAAAACAAAGAAAGGTGTGGATGCGATGAAAAAAGAAAAGCTGATAAAGGAGCTAAAGTCGCTTCGGTTTATCAACTTTCCGATTCTCATTCTTGCGGGCTTTATAAACGCTTTTGGCGTTACGGTTTTCCTTGCCCCCGTAAATCTTTATGACAGCGGTATTTCGGGCACATCAATGCTCCTGTCACAGCTCACTCCCGAGTACATGAGCCTATCACTGTTTTTGTTAATACTTAACATTCCCCTATTTTTATATGGCTTAAAAAGGCAAGGGCTGGCTTTTACCATTTACTCAATATTTGCCGTTGCAATTTATTCCCTTGGTGCATGGTTAATAACAGATGTGCTGCCTATAGATGTGAGCATGGCATCACCTCTTGCCGAGGACGATTTGCTCCTTTGCGCCATTTTCGGCGGTCTTATCTCAGGTGTTGGCAGTGGTCTTACTATTCGCTTTGGCGGTGCTATTGACGGCATTGAGGTTATGGCGGTCATCTTCTCAAAGAGGCTTGGCATAACCGTTGGCACATTTGTCATGATTTATAATGTGGCTCTTTATGTTGTTTGCGGCTTCGTTTTAAACAGCTGGATATTGCCCCTTTACTCCATTATCACCTATGCTGCGGCTCTTAAAACCGTTGACTTTATTGTTGAAGGTATCGACCGCTCAAAGGGCGTTATGATAATAACCGAAAAGGCCGACGAGGTCAGCGGCGCATTAATTGAGGAGTTTGAGACAGGCACAACCAAAATCTGCGCAAAGGGCGGCTACACAGGCGACGACAAAACTGTTATATATTTTGTGGTCAATCGTTTTCAGATTTCAAAAATGCGTCATTTAGTTCACAAGGTTGACCCAAATGCTTATATGACCATTAGTGAGGTTGCCGATGTGTTTAAGGGCAGCGATTGATTTTTGTACGCGATTAAAGGCGGCGGTGAAAGGTAAGTCACCGCCGCCGAAATAATAACAGTAAACACACCTTAGCTATTTATAAAGTGCTAAGGTGTGTTTATTATTTATTGAAAAGATAATTTACTTTTTAATGCTTATTTCACTGTAACAAACATAAGGGTACTATAAACGCCGTAATAAACCTTGCCGGCAAGCTATAATAGAATCTAATATAATATGTGCTGCGTGGCTCAATGCTAAAGCACCTCAAAACGATTGAAGAAAATTGCAAAGCACATTATATCTTTATTTCATAAAGTATGTTTCCCTTGCTATCAACCTTTTTCATTACAGGTCTATCATGGGAATATTCTACTTCTTCACTATCAATATGATATGCTAAATTTATGTCACCAAGGTCAATAACACTCATTTCATCATCACCAACATAAGCTTTATAAACATCATCACTTAAAATAGCGAAATAAATTATCTGTCTGCTTTCCTTGAAATGTGCTGTTGGTATATTAACATTATGAGGCAAGGTGCTACTGTTAACATCGTCCTCCTTCCAACAATATCTAAATCCTTCTGTGTCGGTATAATATGTAAATAAGCTTTTTCTGACAGTGGCACAATATGACTTTGACTCTTTTTCATATACCACAATATACATATCATCAGTAACTTTCGTTTCGCTTTTCACTGTTATCTCGTTTTTATTGAAGCTCTGTAGCTTATATGACAATGAAACAAGCTGGGACGCAGTTGAAAAAACTACTGTCAAAGCTATGATAAGCTGAAAAACGGAAATCACGCCCATTAAAATCATAGCATTTTTCTGCTTCATTATCTTATTAACTATTAAAGCCAAAGATGCGAAAACCAAAGATGCGAAAACCGTTGTAGTGGCTATTTCCATAGGCTCGACAGCACCGAAGCCAACAAATGAAATAATTGAAGGAAAAGTTAAGCAGCAATACAAAAAGACAATGATGAATAACAGTATTTTATTTTTCATAGTTGTTTAACCTCCTAAAGT
>CAZDEL010000002.1:79188-91849 GCA_964504475.1 uncultured Faecalibacterium sp.
AATGTTTTTAGCTTTAAATCCAAGAAGATTATTTAAACCATTGGACTCACCTCTTTCAATATGTTACAAGTATTTCTTCTTTCAATTAGATAGTAGCATAATAAATATATTAAGTCAAGCTCTAATGATAATTTAAAAATAACAGTATTATTACAGTGATTTCCCAAAGTAAATTCCACAGTGGAGTTTGCTTTGGGAATTTGCTCTTTGTTAGGTGGATATTTTTTGTTTTTAAATTAGCTATTGCACAATCGTTCACAATGGTTTATAATACCCACGAGGTGACACCTATGGCAAATGAAAACAAAAAAGATTTTAATGCTATGCTCCTTGACAGCAAGGATATGCCTAAAATCCAAATAGTGACAGATGTAAAAACTATAGAGAAATACGGTGGCTCTCGTATGTACTTTGCACCGCCTATTGATTATGATAAAATAATGAAGACTATCCCCTATGGCAAGGTTATCACTGTGGGAAAAATAAGAGAATACTTTGCTAAGATTAATGATGCTGATTTTACTGAGCCTATTACCGCCGGAATCTTTATTTCAATTGCGGCCTGGGCAAGCTCTCAGCGTCAAAATGACCTCACACCCTATTGGCGTACCCTCAAAACAAATGGCGAATTAAACGATAAATATCCCGGCGGTGTGCTTTTCCAAAAGGAAATGTTAGAAAAGGAAGGTCACACTGTTGTTGCAAAGGGTAGAAAGAATATAAAATACTATGTGGAAGATTATGAAGCTGAGCTTTTTAGCTTAGATTAATAAAGCCTTACTGTGGGTGCTCGTGTCAATATGAGCGCCCACCTTATTTTTTCGGCAGAGTACCAAAAAAGGCACAGAAGCCGTAGCCACTGTGCCCTAATGTGAGTCATTATTTTTTAAGATTGATTCCCTTTGCCTCAAGAGAAGAAATAATGCCGTTTACAACATTCATAACTTCCTCTCTTGTGAGAGTCTTCTCAGGGTGAGCGAAGGTTATTCTTGAAGTAATTGACTTGCCATTAGCGTCCTCATAGGTGTCAACGACCTCGGTTTTCTTTATGAGGGCACATTTTGCGTTCTCAATAGCCTTGCCAATGGGTGCAAACTTGTCGCTGACAAAGGACAGGTCAATTTCAATGCCCGGGAACTTGGAAGGCTCCTCATACTTAATGGCTTCAGCCTGAGCGTTGGCGAAGTCGGTTACATCTATCTCAGCGAAAACAATATTTGCCTTCTTGTCAATCTTCTTAGCTATACTCGGATGAACTATGCCGATTTCACCAATATTCTTGCCGCCTAAAATAACAGCGTTAAGATTCTTCGGGTGCTCATAGCAATGTGATGCCTCTATAGCCTCATAGGAAAGAGGAAGATGCTTAATGTCAAAGGCGAGAGTTGCCAGCATATCACGAAGGTCAAAATAAAGCTCCTGCATTGACTTTGTCTTTGAGAAAAGAGTAATTGCAAGCTTTTTCTTTTCGTTGCAAAGTCCGTCCTCTTTATAGCCCTCAACTACTCTGCCGATTTCAAATATACCAAATGACGGTGCATAGGTGCTGTTTGTCTTAGTCTGGCAAAGCTGTGTTGGGATAATTGATTTTCTGATAACCTCAATGTTGGGGTTAGTCGCATTAACGAGCTTAACATTATCCTCAATCTCAATGCCCAAATCCTTACACTCGTCATAATACATCCATACATATGAGTGCATTTCATGCATTGAGAAGCGTTTAACAAGGATATCCTTTATCTTGTCCTCAACTGTCTTTTCCGTTGCAGGGCGAACAGGATAAATAGGTGACTGAGTTGTGTGTATATCAAAATTATCGTAGCCGTAAATTCTTGTGATTTCCTCGATAATATCAGCCTTGATTGTTACATCCTTAGTTGCTCTCCATGATGGTACAGCCACAGTGAAGCTATTGTCTTTAAGCTCAACACCAAAGCCAAGGCTTTCCAAGGTTTTTACGATTGTTTCATTGCTGATTTCAATACCTGTGTAGCGGTCAACAAAGTTTTTGTCAAAGCTGAGACTTACCTTGTCGTACTCGAAAGCTCTCTCATCTGTAAGAGATGACACAACAGTAACACCGCTGTCAACATCTTGAAGCAGCTTTAAGAAGCGGGCAATTGCCGGCACTGTCATTTCAGGGTCAAGACACTTCTCATATCTCATTGAAGCGTCTGTTCTGTGTGAGAGTCTTACAGTTGACTTACGAATAGAAACAGCGTTAAAGGTTGCACTTTCAAGGGTAAGAGTTGTGGTATCATCAACGATTTCACTGTCAAGGCCGCCCATGATACCGGCAATAGCAACAGGTGTGTCACCGTTACAAATCATAAGGGTGTTCTCGTCAATGCTTCTGTCAACACCGTCAAGGGTACGGAAGGTGAATGGCTTATCAAAGCGTTTAATGCGAAGCTTTTCAACCTTTCTTGAGTCAAAAGCGTGCATGGGCTGACCCATCTCAAGCATAAGGTAGTTTGTAAGGTCAGCTAAAAGGTTAATGCTTCTCATGCCGCAATAGAAAAGTCTTATTCTCATATTGACAGGGCTGACATTTTTTGTGATGTTCTCAATTTGAAGGCAGGAATATCTTTGGCAAAGGCTGTCCTCGATTTTCATGTCGATTTTAGGCAAGGAGTCATACTTTGCAAGGTCTGCACTGTCAAGAGCCTTTAAGGGTCTGCCTGCAAGAGCCGCAAACTCTCTTGCTATACCATAGTGACCCCAAAGGTCAGGACGGTTTGTAAGAGACTTATTGTCAACCTCAAAAATTATATCGTCAACCTCATAAGCATCTTTAATTAAAGTACCATTAGCAATATCGTCTGTAATATCCATGATGCCGCTGTTGTCATCGCTTATGCCGATTTCCTTTTCACTACAGCACATACCATATGAGGTGTAGCCTGCAAGTGCTCTGGGAGCAATTTCAATCTCACCTATTTTTGCACCAACCTTAGCAAAGGCTGTTTTCATGCCAACTCTAACATTGGGCGCACCGCACACAACATCTGTGAGCTTGCCGTCACCTGCATCAACCTTTAAAAGGTGAAGCTTCTTTGAATCAGGGTGCTCGGCAACCTCTTTTATCTCAGCGACAACTATACCGTCAATATCGCTACCCTTAAAGAATATTTCATTTTCAACCTCAGCCGTTGACAAAGAGAAACGGTGAATAAGGTCAAGCTTATCTATACCACTCAGATCAACAAAGTCTGAGATCCAATTCATTGATAAAAACATTAGCTATTCTCTCCTTTCTCATTCGTCATCTGTAAATTGTGTAAGAGACTTAAGTGAGCCACCATTTAAGTCACGAATATCTTTAATGCCATATTTCATCATGACAAGTCTTGTAAGACCAAGACCAAAAGCAAAGCCTGTGTATTCATCAGGGTCAATGCCGCCTGCCTTGAGCACCTCAGGGTGAATCATTCCGCAAGGGCAAAGCTCAAGCCAACCACTGTGCTTACATGACGGGCAGCCCTCACCGCCGCAAATAAGGCAACTGATATCAAGCTCAAAGCCCGGCTCAACGAAGGGGAAGAAGCCCGGACGAAGACGAACCTTTATATCCTTTTGGAAAACCTCTGAAAGCATGGTCTTCATAAAGTAAATAAGGTTTGAAATTGAGATGTTTTTGTCAACCATAACACCCTCCATTTGGAAGAAGGTGTTTTCATGGCAAGCATCTGTTGCTTCGTTTCTAAAGCATCTGCCCGGGAAAATAGCCTTAATGGGTACACCGTCATTTACAAGTGCATCCTTATATTTTTTATAAATTGCATTTTGTGCAGCTGAGGTCTGGCTCTTTAAAAGCTGACCGTTTTGCAAATAATAGGTGTCCTGCATATCTCTTGCAGGGTGATGCTTTGGAATATTAAGTGACTCGAAGCACTCATAGTCTGTTACTACCTCGGAGTAATCCTCAACGGTAAAGCCCATTGATTTAAATATTCTCTCACATTGACGCTGCACAAGAGTAATAGGATGATATGAGCCTTCGCCAAGTGTTGGTGGCATTGAAATATCAAACTCAGGCATAGCATCAATTTCCTTTTGAAGCTCTTTTTCCTTAAGCTGCTGATTTTTTTCTGCGATTTTGTCTGTTACCTCGCCCTTGATTACATTGACCTTCTGACCGAAAGATTTTTTTAAGTCATTTGAAAGTCCCTTCATTTCCTTCATAAGCTCAGTGACAAAGCCTTTTTTGCCAAGGTATGCCACTCTGATAGCTTCAAGGTCTGTAGAATTTTCTGCCTTTTCAAGCTCTGAAAGAAACTGCTGTTTAATTTCGGCAATTTTGTTATCCATTATTAAACCTCCATATAAAAAATAAAAACCGCCTCATAACATTGAGGCGGAAAAATATCCGTGGTACCACTCAAATTGCAAGGTTAGTTTATAACCCGGCCACTTTGCTTGCTTTAATGCAGCAACTACATCCTGCTTTTCACAGGCAGCTCGTGAGTCGAAATTCGCCCTTGGGACAATGAAGCTCTCACAGCAAATGAGCCTCTCTCTGAAAAGTCTTATCCTCAGACTACTATGTCTCAGTCATAGCATTTAAACGATATTAAATGGATTATAACCCAAGTGGCAAAATAAGTCAAGGGGGAAACGGTGAATTTTGAGAAATTTGAGAGATATTGAACTTTTTTATATTAATTACTCTTTACTTAATGCAAGTGCTGCAAGGCTTATAGCCCTTAGCGACAGCATCCTTATAGCTAATTTTTATCTTTGATTTACTAAGTGACGGGCAATTTTCCACATGATACTTTTTGCCACTTTTTGTCACATAATATACTGTGGGGAGCTTTACTGCCTTTGTCTCACTAAATGAGCTGTAAAGTATGGTGTCGCCCACCTTTTTATAGGCTCTTAGCTTAAAATAATATGTCTTTCCGGCAGAGAGCTTTTGGGAAGTATATGTTGTGGTGTTAGCCTTAACATTAGCCAGCTTTTTATATGAGCCGTTTTTAGAGGTGGAGTAGTAAATTTGATAGCCGCTCTCCCCTGCAATGTCACTCCAAGTCACTGTCACCTTGCTGTTTTTTAAAGTGCAGGACTTAATTTTCGGTGTCGCCGGCTTTGTGCCGACTGTTAAAGCAGCCGAGTAGCCACCCCAAATCACTGTGCCGTCTGTGGCTTTGCAATAGGGTCTTACCTTAAATATATATTTGCTGCCTGCACTAAGCTTTGACACCTTATAGCTAAGTGCTGTTGTGGTTTTAATTGCATCGTATTTTTTAGTGCCGGAGTTATATTTATATATTCTATATCCCGTTGCACCAACTGATTTACTATATGAAAGTGTAATAGATGTGGTGGTCTGTGCCTTTCCTTTAAGATTAGCGGCAGCTTTTGGCGCCACGGTAAATTCCAGCGTCTTGCTTCCGGTGTAATCACCTATAAATGTTATCACCGCTTTATATTTTCCGGGCAGCTTTCCCGTACCCTCATAAGACACTGTGTAGTCTGTGTCAAGCTGTAACGCATTGCCATCTTTGTCGTTTACTATGACAGGTGGCTCGATTTTTTTACCCGTATAAGTATAAGCTGTTTTTTCCATCTTTACGGTTTTAACATAGCTTATAGTGCGGTTTTCCTGTACCTTGCCACAGCTGTCACATTTGACCTGAATTTTTCCGTCAGTGCTAAGTGTAGCCTTAGCTATGCTGCCCTTATAGTTGTGAGCTGTTTTCCCGCATAGCTTTATAATTTCATCACCGCATGAGCACACATAGGTTTTATTACCATCTGCTTCACAGGTGGGTTTAAGATATGTATTAGAGGAATAATCATGTATGTGCTCATTTAATATAACTTCAGCATTTTTAAAGTATTCGTTTCCACTGTCATCTATATTAATTAAGCCCCAATTTTCTTCATCGCCGCCAAAATATATATTTTCAAGGGCATAGCATTGGTTAAATGCACCGGCTGAGACTTCGCTTAAACTATTAGAGAGCATGACGCTTTTAAGCTTGAAGCAAAACTTAAAGGCACTTTCCCCTATTTTTTCCACACCATTTGAAAGTATAACGCTTTTTAAGGCAGTGCAGGACTCGAAGGCACTATCCTTAATATCATTTATGCCGCCTAAAATTATAACTGACTCGAGACCTATGCACTCGGAAAAGCTGTGACTTCCCATCTCCTTAAGGCTTTGGGGCAAAATTATGCTTTGGAGCTTTTCGCAGCCGTAAAAAGCATACTCGTCAATTTTCTCTATTTTTTCCGGCAAAATGACACCGTCTAATCTGTCGCAGTTTATAAAGGCTCTGTTTCCGATTACTGTAACGCTATCCGGTATAAACACATTTTTAAGCTTAGTGCAGCACTCGAAGGCAAAGTCACCTATTTTAGTTACGCCTTCGCCAATATAAACGCTTTCGACCTTCATATTAAAAAACGGTGAAAAGCTGGCTGTGTAGTCATACATTGACCCTTCGCCACTAATAGTCAGCTCACCACTGTCGCAGTTGTAAATATAATTTACATTCTCACCGCACTCACCACTTAACCAGCTTGCGGCACTCGTGCTAAAGGTAAAGCCTATAGCTAATATAGCTACGGCAAAAATAATATAAAAACATCTTCTTATACTTTTCATGTTTTCCTCCAAAATTAAACTGTGCCTATAGTCTACATCCTTTTAAAGAAAAAATCAATAGCTAATCCTTAGTTCTTACGATTATCTTAAGTTTTACTCTTGCCCCTTGATTTATAACCTTTGTAATGCTACAATTGTGTCACAGGCTTTAGGAGGTACAAAATGAAAAAAACTATAAAAATTACATCTTTGGTTTTAGGCATACTTTTGCTTTTAAACGCTGCTCTTTTAGCGGTCATAGCAAATCTTAATATTGGGCTTTTGCCTGTGGTGTGCTTAGGCTTGATTCTCACCCTATATGGCGTCTTTTTTAATAAGCTACACACAAAAAAGCTCATTAATATTTTTGTTTGTCTACTGCTTTTGGTACTATTGAGCTTTGGCTCTTTCCTTGGCATTTACGGTGGCAACGACAACCCTACATATAATGAAAAGGTTGTAATTGTTTTAGGCTGTGGTATAAGAGGTGAAAGAGTCAGTGTGGGTCTTGCTAAACGCCTTGACAAAGCGGCAGAGTACCATAAAAATAACCCTGAAGCGATGATAATAGTCTCAGGTGGTCAAGGGCCGCAAGAGGATATAAGCGAAGCTTTGGCGATGAAACGCTATCTCGTAAATAAAGGCATAGATGAAAGCAAAATAATTATGGAGGACAAATCCACCTCCACAATTACAAACTTTAAATATTCACATGAAATAATAAAGGACATGGGCTTAGACGAAACCTCCATAGTCTTTGTCACAAACGCATATCATGTTTACCGCAGCTCATATTATGCCGCAAAGGAGGGCTTGACGGTCACTCACCTTGGCACAGATATTATCTGGTACACAGTGCCAATGAATTATATGCGTGAAATGCTCGCTGTAATTAAAATGTGGGTCTTTGATTAAGGGACAATAATTTCCTGCGAAAAGGGCAATTTAGATATAAGTCGCTGCCCTTTTTGCAGGATTTTTTCTTTTTCTCATATGCTGATTTCCTTTCAAAGCTGACCCATTTGCTTTTATAAATTTACTATAAAAATCTTCGAGCTTTTACAGTAAATACTGTGAAAACTGTTGACATTTGTCCATAAGGATAGTATAATCAATGGGCAATCCAAAATAAGTGGTGGAGACTGTCATAGAGCTTATGCTCTATTTGTTGCGGATGCATTTTGCTTTTTATAAGCAATGTGTTGCTATATAGTTTGACATTATCCGCCAAAGTGCGGATTATATTTTTTATTAAGACTCACGGAGAAAAGGAGAGATTAAAATGAGTCCTATCACAATCACAGCTCTGGTTATTTTTGCTGTCACATATGTTCTTATGCTGGCATTTCAAAAAATCAGACCCCATGTCACAGTTGCTTCAGCGTTAATATTTATAGTTTTAGGCGTTGTCGCAGCAGCTAACCCAAGTGCTTTTGGCGACGGCTTTTTTGCCATTGCCGATGGCAGCTTCTCTTATGGCATAAAGGATGCCCTATCGGAAATAGACTGGAATGTCATTATGATGATTGCCGGCACAATGGGTACAGTTTATCTTTTTATCGAATCAAAAATGCCTCAGCTTATGTCAGACATTCTCATATCAAAAATGCCTAACATGAAATGGGTCATTGTTGCATTATCACTTTTTGCCGGCATTGTCTCAGCCTTCGTTGACAATGTTGCAACAGTGCTCATGATAGCCCCTGTAGCTTTGGCCTTTTGCAAGAAGGTCAATATTTCACCGGTGCCATCAATAATTTGCATTGCAATATCCTCAAATTTACAAGGTGCTGCTACCCTCGTCGGTGACACCACATCTATCCTTTTAGCCAAGGCAGCAGGTCTTGATTTCTCAGACTTCTTCGTTCATGACGGACACATGGGTATGTTTTGGGTCGTTGAGGCAGGTGCTATTGCCAGCGCACTTATTATCCTGTTTATGTTCCGCAAGGATAATGAAAAAATAGCCTTTAGCTCACGCACAAAGGTTGAGGATAAATTCCCCACCTTCCTTCTTGTTGGTACTGTAATCTCCCTTATCGCTGTTTCCTTTATCCCTTATAAGGACAGTGCTGCTGAGGGTCAGTTTTATAAGCCCGACATCACAAACGGCATAATCTGCATTGCCTTCTTCCTCGTTGGCATACTTCGTGAGTTGTTGCTCAAGAAAAACAAGGAAATAGTCAAGAACGCTTTTAAAGAGATAGATTATTATACTATTGTACTTCTCACAGGCTTATTTGTTGTCATTGGCGGTGTTAAAAATGCAGGCGTTATTGATGTCATAGGTGACGCAATTGCTTCCTTAGGCTCAGGCTCAGTCTTTGTTGTCTACACCATTATTGTTTGGATGAGTGTATTGCTTTCAGCCTTTATTGACAATATCCCCTACACTGCCACTATGTTAAGCATTGTGCCTGTTATTGCAAGTGAGCTTGGCATTGAGCCAACACTGCTTTACTACGGTCTTCTTTGCGGTGCTACTCTTGGCGGCAACCTTACACCAATCGGTGCCAGCGCAAACATTGCCGGCATAGGTATTTTAAGAAAAGAGGGCTATGAGGTCAAGGCTAAAACCTTTATGAAATACAGCGTACCCTTTACTTTATCCGCTGTTATTGTCGGCTACATAATGCTTTGGCTCATATGGATGTAATAATATAAAAGGATAATTTTTGGAGCTTGTTAATTATTTTAGCAAGCTCCATAGTTTATCTATAAAAAAGCTAAAGAAAAAAACAATGGCATTTAACCTAAAAAGTCACAGGTTAAATGCCAAAAATTTTATTAGCTTAAATGACACTCTTATCTATTAAAATAGGCTTTGAGCTTTTCCATTGATAAGGGTGTTTTTGTTTTCTTTGTCTTAGGCAGCTCCTTGACAGGTGAATTTTTAGGATAAGGGGCAACCTTGAGGCCTTGAAGTCTCGCCGGCTCGTCACTTGCCTTTTCACCGCAAAGAGGGCAAATAGTATAGGTTTCAGCTAAATCTACATTACAAGCATTACATCTCATTATTCTTTTTCTCCGTTTCCGTGGGTGCTTTCCACTCTTATATTTAAGCCCTGCTGTGATAGTACCCTAATGCTTTGCTTAGCCCAGCCGGTATCACGGCAGAGTACCGAAAAGCAAAGTGAGAAAAAGCCGTTAGCGCTTGTTGCAGAGCAGGTGCTAATAAGACCGTAGCCACTTGTGTCACCGTTTACACCGTCCATACGCTCGATTTTATCCTTAATTGTGTCGGGAAGGTCATACGCACCGGTGTTTGTGAGGATAGTTGTATTGGCTTTGTGGCTGCTATGCTGCATCATTCTAATTACAGGCAGCTTTATAAAGTTAGGCACAACCTTGATGACAGGATTATTGACAAGGCCGCCAAATTTATTAAGCTGCTTTTGAAGCTCGCCTTTTTCCAATCTCTTGCTAAGCTGACCCTTGACCACATCGCAGACCTCATCAAAAGTCCAATCAGTTCTGCCCTTGGGGTGGAAGTCAATCTTTGTTTGGATAGTGAAGTTTCTTATGGATTTTGTCGGGAAAAATCGTCTTAAATTTACGGGAATACCAATACAAATGTTTTCATTTATAGGCTCATTTGAGTTTTTGATTGCGCCTAAAATCATGGCTGCTGCCACAAACTCTGTTATGGTCATGCCTCTTTCTCTTGAAATATTTTTTATTTCATCGATATCCATTATAGCGAAAATCAATTGTAAAAAGTCCTTTTCGATTTCGCCGGGCAGCTTATAGGCCTTAGCAGCGTCTCTTTGCGCCTTTACACCACCCTTTTGATAATAGGTTTGGAAGGCATTGGTAAGCTCCTCATCATCGAGGGCTTCAGGTGCATATGGTGCATTTGGGTTTTCCTTTAGCTCACAATATCTCTCTAACAAGGCAGTGAAATACTTTTCAACACCTTTGCCGTCACCCATATGGTGGGCACTTTCTATGGCGAGTCTTCTTTTATAATAAACGATTCTAAAATCAGGTCTTCTGTCATCACGCATTGTTATGGGAAGTAAGGTGCGTGAAAACTCCTCTCTGATTTCAGGCAATTCATTTGTACACTCTTGATAATTCCAGAAAAAGCCTTTTTTCAAAAAAGAGTGTACAGATGGATATCTTGCTGACACATCACGAGCAGCCTTAGTTAATATTTCAGGGTCTACATCTTCGTCTTTGAACACTGCCGCCATACGAAAGCTTCTGCCCCATTTTTTACTGCTCAAGCAGGTAAACATAATCGATGCAGTATCGACCTTTAACCAACGATATTTTTGCATTTCTACATCTCCGAATTTATATATATAATAGTTTAAGATACTCGACTGTTATTTTAGCACATTATAGAAAATAAGTCAAACTTTTTGAGACAAAAAATGAAAATGTGTAAAAATTTGCTGATTTCTCAATTATTTTTTAAAAATTGTTACACTTATCCCATAATTGTATGTTGACAAATTGGCGATATTTGTCTATAATTATTATTAAGAGAATTATACTCTCTTAATGTACACCATAAAGTGTCAAAAAATTTATTAAAAAGGAGAAGTTACCCATGAAGAAAAATGTCAAAAAATCACTCGCATTGTTTGTTGCGGCTATAATGCTACTGTGCTCATTGCCCTTAGCTGTGTCGGCAGTGGACACATACACCGAAAACGGCTATACTTATACGGTCAGTGACGGCAAAGCGACTATAACAAAAGCGGATTCGTCAGTCGTTAATGGTGCTGTCACAGTACCGTCAACACTCGGCGGCTATCCGGTGGTTGCTATTGGAGATAAAGCTTTTTATTCAAACAAAGCTTTGACGAGCGTTGATATTCCCGAGAGTGTGATCTCTATCGGCGAGACTGCATTCGGTCATTGCAGAAATCTTAGCACCCTCACCTTGCACGAAGGCTTGACAACAATTGGCAATCAGGCGTTTACTTATTGTGGTACGCTGACAAGCGTAGACATACCTGCGAGTGTAACAACAATTGAATCAAACGCATTTTACTATTGCATTACTTTAGCAACAATCAACTTCCTTGGCAACAATATAGAAAGCCTTGGCATAAGTGCTTTCCAAAGTACCGCGTGGTTCAATTCTCTGCCGGACGGTGATGTTTATATTGCCGATCATTATTATTGCTACAAGGGCTCGATGCCTGAAAACACGACTGTTATCATTAAGGACGGCACGAAAAGTATTGTTGACAGTGCGTTTGAGAATTGCAAAAATTTGAAAAGCGTTATTCTCAAAGAGGGCTTGACGAGTATTGAGAGGTATGCATTTTTTGGTTGCAGGGCCTTGGAGCGTGTTGTTATCCCATCAACTGTAACTTCAATTGGCGAATACGCTTTAGGCTATGATTTTAACACTTCTGTTGGAGAAGAAAAGATTGACGGCTTCATAATTGAGGGCTATGCCGGCACTGCTGCTGAGCAGTACGCGACCGACAACGGCTTCACTTTTGTGGTACACACCCACCAAGACACAAATAGTGATGATGTTTGTGACACCTGTGGTGCATCACTTAAAGAGCCGAGTGCTCTCAACGACAAAACAGCTAAAATCCTTACGGCTGTGTTTGAGTTTATTGTTTTCCTCGTTGACGCTATAATTAAGCTCGCACAGAATAGTCAAGGTGCGTAACCTATAATCAAGAGGGCGAAGCTGCCCCGCACGATTTACATACCCTTTGTGCGTGGCGGCACAATTCAAAATTAAATATTTGCTAATCAAAAATGCTGACTGAGTAACCTTGGTCAGCATTTTTTGATGGCGTTTTTGAGGAGGGTGGAGGAAGGTGGGAAGTAAAATAAAAAAACAGCAACCGAAGTTGCTGTTCCTTGGTGCGAGAGACGGGACCCCCACCGTACGAACTGCCCCACACGCCCCTCAAACGTGCTACTCTTGCGGTTCCCAAAATTTCTTTGTGCCTTGGAGCGGCACAGAAATTTTGACCGCTGCGCCATTTCGTGTTCCCTTTATTGTCCACAGGACACGGTCACACTCAATGCTGCCGATTCCGCCACTCTCGCATATTAAGTTATTTAAACGAATTTACCATGCGC
>CAZDEL010000003.1:0-14233 GCA_964504475.1 uncultured Faecalibacterium sp.
TCGTCACCTATATAAAAGCCCCAATATGCGTCACCATCGTTATAATTTGCGGTGACACCGTTAATGGTGTAAATAGTCATACCATACGGGCCATCTTCACCCTCAAAGTCGAGACCTTCAGCGTCCTGCATTGCACCAAGAAGATATTGTGCGTCGGTGTTGACCTCATAAAGGGTAGCTGCGCCATCTTGCATAACCACCTGTATAGTTATGCTTTTTTCGCCACCTATAGGCTTATCACTAAAATAATAAAGGAAGCTCACCGCACCCACTAATATCAGCACTAAGGATACTACTATGGCTACTACTTTTTTGTTTTTCATTTTGTCTTACCTCAAAATATCATATTTTTAAAAAACAGGCGGTCAAAAAATATTAAGCCGCCTGTTTTTCATAACCGATTAGGTTTTACTTAAACCTCCCACTCAGCGAGCCAAGCGGAAAACTCTGAATAAATGCTGTTCATTTCCTTTTCGAAGGCATCTGAATCATTCATAATATATTGATCTCTGCCATCGCCAAAGGTGTCTGTATACTCACTGCCTGTAGTATATTCACCGTTTTTAAGAGCAAGCAGAGCCTTCTCGGACAAAGCCTTAGCCTTTTGGATATTTGCAACAAGGTCATTAAACTCAGTGTCGTTAACCTCTTTAATTGTCGCAATCATATTATCAAAGTAGCCCTCAACATAGCCGTAATTAAACTGCGCGCCCTCAGTCTCAATGAAGTTAAGTGCATCTGTGGGATAAAGATAATCCTTACCTGACTCAAACTCAACTGTATATGTTGGCCAGAAGCAAAGGAAGTTGACATATTCATACATATTATAGACATCGTTTATAACATCTGTTGAGGCGAGCTGCTGCCAAAGCTGCATTTTTTCGCTCATCTCGCTGGTGTCAACCTCAGTATAGGTTGCATCTACTATACGATAGGCATATTCATAGCCGTAATCGTCGGTATAATCGCCAAACTCAAGAGTACCAACAACCTTAATTGCCCTGTCTGTAAACTCAAAGCTGTCGCCGTCTTTAGCGTAGCAGGCTATTGTGTTTGACAGCTGTGATGTGTTTGGTACACAGAAGGGGCAGCTTTGATATGGCAGGTTCATAAGATACATAAAAGAGCCGGTTATAGGTGAAAGAGTTGACATATAGCCGATAATGTTAACCTCTTGACCGTTAAGTGCCTTCATATCCTCGACTTTATTTGCCGCCGAAAAGCTGAGATTACTTGATATAGTGCCTGTGTTGTCATTGCCGCAGGCAGCAAAGGCTGTAAAAATCACAAGCGAAGTGAGAACTACACATATTATTTTTTTCATTCGCTGATACCATCCTTTTTAGACATATTTACTGTGCAAACCACCGTTGGCAAAACGCTTATAACAAAGACAACAGCCATTATAATAAGCTCCATTGGATAAACCTTGGCCGTATCAAGGACAATGCCCATTGATGCCACATATTCGCCCATAAGCATTAGACACGCTCTGGAGCAGGCAAACGCCAACAGTGTTGAAATGAGACCGATTATGCCATTTTGTATAATATAAACAAGGTTGATTTTGTTCATGCCTATACCAATGAGTCTCATTAGAGAAATTTCCTTTTTAGAGTCATACATATTAAGAAGTGTAATGACGGAAATTATAAAAATATTCATAATAAGAATGATAATGCAAAGTATATAAACTATTTGTGTGCTCATGTCAACATTATCGAGAACCTCACGAAGCACCTCAGATGGGTTTATAACAAGCAGCTTTGAGTTTTCGCCATACTGGGCTGAAAGCTGACTGTAGGCGTTAAAGCTTTTACTTTTAACGAGTATTGCACAGACTTCACCGTGCTCCCCTTCCTCATGCTCCTCATCATGGTCGGCCTCAGCCTCATCTGAGTGGTCATGGGTTGCCCACACAGTCTCAACAGGTGTGAAGATAACATTGTCATATGCGGTTTTAGTTTGCTTTAATATGCCCACAACAGTTAAGGGAGTGCTTTCATGTGAGTGACCGCCCTCACTTAAACCGTGAGATGTGATAAGCTCTGAGCCTATTTCAAGGGAATATTTTTCAGCCACGGCTGAACCAACAACACATTGGAACTTTTCCTTATACATCTCACCCTCGGACAGCTCCTTACCCTCAAGGAAGTCGGCAGTAGTACCAACAATCTTAGCACTGTTATATGAGTCGCCCATTGTAAAGGGAACTACCTTATTAACTCTTGTGTCCTTTTGAAGCTCCTCGACATACTCATAGGATATTGTGCCAAGAGGCTTTTCCGTGAAGAACATTGTGTTCATTGCTAATTGTGTTGATGAGCCTGAAGGGCCGATAATCATATCGTAATATGCGGCTGTGGTCTTAAAGCCACTGTCAACCTGCTGAGCGATATTATATGCTAATATACCCACACAAGCGGAAATAACAATTGAAATAACGATAAGTACAATTTTGGCCTTTTTAATTGCCATATTTTTAAATGCAAACTTAAACATCTCTCCTACCTCCCGTCATCTTATTCATATCCACGGTGTAGTCGAAATATTTTCCAAGTCTTTCGTCGTGAGTTACGACAATAAGGGTTTTGCCCTTTGAAATCTCGGTGAGCTGCTTAATAACTGCCTCACCGATAGCAAAGTTTAAATTTCCCGTAGGCTCGTCAGCGAGAATAATATCCGGCTTTTTAACTATAGCTCTGGCAATTGCAACTCTTTGCTTTTCGCCGCCGGAAAGGTTTTTGACCTTTTTATTCTTTTTGTCGAGAATATTTAAGGACGAGAGAATCTCATCTGTAGCAGAAATGTCAACCTTTTCCAGCTTTAAAATAGCTATATTATCCATGACGCTCATCTCAGGGATAAGCTTAAAATCCTGGAAGATATATCCTATCTTTTTAATGCGGAATTTATCCTTCTCCTTTTGACTTTTATCAGTCATAATTTCCCCATCAATTTCAATACTGCCCTTTTCCGGGGAAAGGATACCGGCAATTAAGTTAAGTATAGTTGATTTACCGCAGCCTGAGGCACCTAAAAGCATATAGCTTTTGCCGTCCTCAAAGACCATATCATGGTAATCAATAGCTGTTTCGTTGGGAAACTGCTTTGAAACACCTGTAATTTTAATCATTTTTATCCACCTTTGTTTTATGAAAAATTAATTTAGGGCATAGGTTCCCTATAACCTTCATCTAAAAAAGCGCACACCAAAACAAGGCATGGCTTTACAAAGGCAGATTTAAGCTGTAAGCTTAACCTTACAGGCAACAAGGTTGGATTTTCTTCTTTTTGCGTTGATGGCAGGCATAAGCACCATTGTCATTAGCTTTTTTAAGCACATGGCGGTGGTACAGAAAAGGCAGCAAAGGAAAATTGATTTCAGCAGCTCCCTTTGCAATGCAATAGCCTGACAAACAGGACAGTTGTCCCCAAGACAGTCATGCTCGCTACTGTGCATGACAAGGCAGGCAGAAAGAAGAAGACTTGTGCAAAGCAAAACACAAAGTAAAGCACAAAGCAGCTTAAAGTGTTTTTTCATATGCTAATTCCTCCTTCCTGTTGTTAGTCAAATTATACTCTTTTTTTAATTTTGTGTCAACCTCGCTTATTGGTACGCGGGTAAGGTTGGCGGTGAGGGTGAGATTTTTGCCGCCGAGAAAGTGAGTCACCCCGACAGGTGATTGTCGGGGTGAGGGTGAAAGGGTAATCCTTTTATTAAAAAGTTCTAATGTTTGAAAATTCGCCATATTGTATCCTTCCGTCAGATTCTTTGCGGTAGGCTCTGACCTTATAATAATATGTTTTTCCTTTTGTGAGGTTTTTCGCTGTGTACGATGTACCAGTAACATTAGTAAGCTTTTTAAAGCCTGACGAACTGCTTGTTGTGGAATAATAAACTTGATAGCCGGTTACATTGTTTAGCTTTTTCCATGTAAGCTTAATTGATGTTGTGCTTTTGGTAGAGCTTAAAGTTACCTTATCAATTAATTTAACATCAAGCGTCACATATTTACTATAGACGTACTTTGTGCCGTCATAGTTTACGGCTCTGACTCTATATTTACCACTTTTTGTGACGTTATAGCTTAGCTTTTCACCAATGTAGATTCTTTCCCACTTTGAATTGTTGTAATAATAAAGCTGATAATAGCCTGCGTTTTCTAAAGCCGACCATGTTATTTGTTTAGTTGCACCCTTTTGAGTAAATTTGACGTTTTTAAGAGTGCCGAGAGATGAAACACCTTTTGTTACAACTGCGTAGTTAACATCGTTTTTTTCAATCATATCTCTGTTAACGTAGCCTAAAACCGCATTAGGGCAGTCATATAAAAACACATCATAGCTCATCGGGTTAATTTTAATGTTCGCAACCTTTTTATCGGCAGGAAATGTAATCTTTTTTAGATTAGGGCAATTAATGGCAATTCGATCATAAACGTCATCACCATTTTTATATTCAAAGCTAAAATCAGCTGGATAAACAATTTCTTCAAGAAGCGCACAATCATACATTTCGCAAACGTCATTTGTAAAAACTATCTTTTTTAGGTTATCACAACCAGAAAACGGGTGTTGAATTCGTTCCTCCCAATCGGTATATTCACAGTCAAGTTCTACATTTTCCGGTATATAGACATATTCAAGGCCAGAACCGCTGAAAGCTCCTGCATGTATAACTTTTAAATTTGAAGAAAAACCGATGCTTGTTAAACTTTTACAACCACAAAAAGCAAATTCAGAAATACTTTCAATTGAATTAGGCAAGGTTATGCTTGAAAGGTTTTTACATCCACGAAACATATCTGATGTTATGTATTTGAGTTTTTGAGGCAGAATTACCGATTTAAGACTTGTGCAATGATAGAATGCTGCATAATAAATCGTATCAACACTATCTGGCAGAATTGCTATTTCAAGGCTATCAACACCGCTAAAGGCGTGATAACCAATAGTCGTTACACCATCTTCAATTATGAGGATCTTTATTTTGTCTACAAAATTCTTTATCGCTGTGGGATTGTATTCAGGATCAACAACAAATCCATCATCACCGCCGGCGTCTTCTATCGGCACCATACTATCGCAATAATTCGGCCTGATCACTCCTTTTTTGCCTTCAACACTACGAATTGTTAAGATGCCTGATACTTCATCAAATTTGTATTCAACTGTATCAGTATCATGAACCTTTAGCCATGTGTCATCTTGAGCACTTGCTGTGAAGACTAAAGAAAACATGGATATGGTTATGAGTGTTAAGAGTAGAGTTAATTTTCTAACGTTTTTCATAATAATTTTCCTTTCTTATCAGCAATTAAAATCAAATGTTGCCATAGCAGTTGTTTTCTTGCAAACAACCAACGAATCTCCAGGTTTGAAGTCAGTTAGTATATTTGTGCTAAAGGTGGTCGCTCCCGAAGATATTGTGTGATATGTTTTTGTTTTTGATGAGGTATATGTTTGCCATAGGTTGCTACAATACCATTGTTCATTTTCAGTCCAATATAAGTAACCTGTAACAGCTCCCCAATCGCTTGTGATTTTAAATTTGTCATCATCTTTATCATAATGGTATATGTTTCTGTTATCCAAATTAACCCTTAGGCAATGTGATGCTTAAATCTATACTCTCACCAGTTTCCTCTAAATCATTCGGATCAATAGGTATAATCTGTTCGCCGTTGACATTTGATGAAATATTCTCTAATATAAAAGCATCAATATCATCAATTAGTTCTCCTGTATCGCCACGATACCACTTCTCAGTATCATATGTCGTTGGATCTTCGTCGTATTCTTCCTCTGCCGCAATTGTGTACAATGGTAGCAATAAAACTATTGCCATCATAATTGCAAGTGTAATTGTAAATTATTTCATAGTGTTCATCTTTTCATATCTTCTTAATAATATAATACCATTCTTAAGTGAAAACTGTGTGATGAGTCTATTAAAATTAATAATTTTTTTGAATGTATCTTTGAAATTTTAGGTATATTACTACTTCCCTTGTTTAGCACTCTCCTCATTCGGCAGAGTACAAAAGGCGGCACAACGGTAAAGGACGCAGGCAACTATACCCGCGTCCCAATAAAATAAGTGAAGCTTATTTCATCTTCTTTTGATAGCTCTTGCAAAAATGTGGAACTGCAACGCAATCAGAGCCTGTCTTTTCGTGTGTTACCTCAATCTTGTCAAGGCGGCACTTGTCACACTCAACATGATATTCGCACTCGTTAACAGTGCATCTTACACCTTCGTTATGCATAAATTTCACCTCACTTTTTATGACGAGTAAACTCATCATGTAATGATAGTTTAACTCAAAAAGTGAGGTGTTATTCTTAATTTTTATTTCAAATTAATTTTGTTATCTGTAAAATACCTTTGCCATGAAGTTTAATGCCTGTGCGAAAACATTGATGAAGTTTGAAGCCATGCCCTTTAAGCCCAGCTTTGAAAGAATGTCGTTAACACGAGCAGGTAAAATGTTGTCGATATTTTTTGGATAATCGGCCATGACTAAAGGATTGCTCTGGTCATATTTAACATTTTCACCATTCATAATTGTGAAATCAAAGGTTCTCTCGCAAACGGGCACAACCTTGTTATTGAGATAGGTTACGCTTACTTCAACATTTTTAAGGCTCACCTCGGGGATATCGCCGCTAATTTTGATTGACTTGCTCTCGCCGGGCTTTAATATAAAGGGCAGGAAGCAAAAACCAAAATCTGCACCGTAAACGCTAATTGAGCTGACGGTTATCACTGAGTCATAGGAGATGTTCTCGACTAAAAGCTCTGTGTCCTTAGAAGCAATATATCCCTCTGTGCTGTTATTAAACTTGGCAAAAACAACATGCGCCGGATTTGTTGTCACATGGAATTGGGGATACTCAGGCAATGACTGAATAGTATATCTCACACCGTCTGTCAAAAGAAGCTTGCAAGCGAGTGAGAATGTGTAATCATCCTTATATGTCATACCGTGGTGGAAGTTTTCAATATACCATGTTTGATATGGCAAATATCCTGTTGAGGCATCGACTGTCATTGAGGGTGACACCTGATAAATGCCTGTGTCAACCTTTTGTGTGTAGCCGTCTGCAAAACGCTCACCATAAGGTGCAGCCACAGCACCTGTTGCGCCCTCAATGGGGATAAGTGAGTCGGAGCTAACATTCATGCCTGTTACAACTTGAATGTCATATCCTGCGATTATGTAAATATTTACGCCGCTGTTTTGAGCCTTTTCAAAACCCTTTGCGTAGTAATATTCACCATCGGGTGACATTATCTCATAGTGAACAAAATCGCTTTGCTTAATGAGTCCTTCATTTTTTACCGGATCAAGGTTTTTACTTTTCATTGCTTCGTACTGCTCAAGGGGTATGAAATCCCACAAGCTGCCCCAGCAGCCTATAGTCTTCATACAAACAGGCAAAAGCTCCTCGACAAGCTCGTCAAGGAAGGCTAACTTGTCGTCCTGGAATAAGAGGTCTAAATCCTCCTCAATTAAAAAGCCGTGCTGAACAAATTGTATAAGCTCAGCGTCATTAAAGTTAACAACACCGTTAAATGCGTCATAAGCAATGCCTGCACCACCAAGAGCCGGCACTGTTAAAAGTGCGTTATTAACCTTTCCCTCATAGCCGTAAAGAGTAAGATATGTGCCTAAAATCTGACCGCCATGGGATAAGGAATAAATATTGACCTTGTCAATTTTGTCTTTATCAGCCTTATCCTTATTATGATAAGCTATAACATCGTCAATATATGCTTTAAGTGAAGTGGCAATCTCAACTGCACCCATACGGAAATCGCAGGTGAAAACATAGGCATTTTCCTTGCCTATTAAGGCACAGATGTCACCCATTATTTCCTTTTCGGCTTGATAGTCACCATCGGGATATTTTTCCTCAAGGTTAGCATAATTTGTCTCCTCGGCAGTGTGAACATAATTATATACGGGCACTGAGGGGGTACCGTCATCATTGCACTTTAAGTCGGCGAATATCCTGTTAAAGCCGTCACCGAGCACGGCAGCGAGACCCTTTGCATCGCCTGTTGCAATAAACTCTCCTACCTCAGGCAAAATAGCTTCCATAGAGCCTTCACCTGCGCCTGAGGAAACCTGACCCACAGCGTCACCCCACACCATGACCTTTTCTCCCGTAGCCTCATCAATTTTGTAAAATGCTGATGAGGTATAGCCCGGTATCATTATTACAGGGTACTTTGTGAGCTTGTCAACTTGGATTTGTGCTGCCATGGCATTGACACAAAGTGACAAGCACATGATTAAACATAAAGCTAAGGCTACAATTTTTTTCATAATATTTCTCTCCTTTTTTAACCTTATAGCAACATTTTACCACTATGAGAAAATAATTACAATTATTTTTTGTTATTTTATCTGACAAAAAAATCAGGCCAGTTTTGTACAAAAAGAACAAAGCCGACCGTTTTTGTGCTTATATAAAATTACTTTTTCTTAAGCTTTGGCAATACAAGGCAAATGCCCACTGCAAGCAAGGCCAAAACACCTATGCCGGCAGGGATAAGATAGTCACCGTCATTGTCACCTGTTGCAGGAATGGAAAGAGCCATAGCACCACCGTCAACAGCGAAAACCTGAAGCACAACAGCAAAGACGCTCAGTATCATAAGAGCCGCCATTATTAAGCAAATAATTTTTATCATTTTTTTAGGCATCATAATGCTTATACCTCCGAAAATTTGTCCAGACTATTTTACCACTTTACATACCTTTGTGTCAACCTTATTTCCCGTTTATGGGGTGATTTTCTTGTTTTGCTATTGAAATTCAAAGGATTTAGGTATATAATGTAGCAGTATAAAAATAAACTCAAAGAGAAAGAGGTTGAACCACAATGAAGAAACGTCACATCATCGGTGGTGTTATTGCAGCGGCTGCTGCGGCAAACGCTGTTCATGCGGCTGTCTACACTCCGAAAAGAACTGAAAGCGAACCCCTTCCCAAAGAAGAAGTAAATGTTCAGCGTTATCGTGAAAATCTCTCAAAGGCTATTCAATGCCAAACTGTTTCATACAGAGAGAGTGAGAGAGTAGCTTGGGAGGAATTTGATAAGTTCCATAAATTCCTTGATGAAGCTTATCCCCTTATTGCTAAGACACTTGAAAAGGAGATTGTTCCTCCTGCAAACCTTCTTTATCGTTGGAAGGGTACAAGAAGTGACCTTGAGCCTATTGCACTTTTGGCTCATCAGGATGTTGTTCCTATTTCCGAGGGTACTGAGGAAGATTGGGTACACGCTCCCTTTAGCGGTCATGACGACGGCGAGTTTATCTGGGGTCGTGGCAGCGTTGATATGAAAAACCATCTTATCGCTGTTATGGAATCTGTTGAGGCTTTGCTTGAGGACGGCTTTGTGCCTGAAAGAGATGTATATCTTCTTTTCGGTGATAATGAGGAAGTTGTTGCTAACTCAGACAACGGCGCAAGAGATCTTATGACAACACTTAAAAACAGAGGCATAACTCTTGAGAGTGTTATTGACGAGGGCGGCGCAATGATTCCCCTTAATATCCCCGGTGTTATTGAAAATAAATATCTTGCCGGTGTCGGTGTAGCTGAAAAGGGCTATTCAGACATTGAGATAGTTGTCAACGCTAAGGGCGGACATTCATCACAGCCTCCTGTACATACAGCCTTAGGTGAAATTGCAGGGGTAATTAAAGACCTTGAAAAGAATCAATTTAAAGCAGCTCTTAATAAGAACATGAAGAGCCTTTTTGATGAGATTGCAAGAGAGTGCTCATACCCTGTTCGTCTTATCACTTGCAACCTTCCTTTGCTTTATCCTGCAATTCTTGAGGTTTGCAAGGCTATTCCATTTGCTGCTTGTCTTGTACGCACCACAACCGCTGTGACAATGGCACAGGGTAGCCCTGCCGCCAATGTTCTTCCCCAGCGTGCAGCTATTACAGTTAACTTCCGTGCAATGCCAGGCACAACAAAGCAGGATCTCGTTGATCATATTCGCAAGTCCTGCAAAAATAAGGACATTGAAATTAATGTTCTTAACTCAAAGGAAGCTTCTAAGTTCTCACCCACTGATTCAAGAGCCTTTGGCATTATCCGTGATGTTTCAAAATCACTTCAGCCCGGCACAATTGTTGCTCCATATCTTGTTATGGGTGGCACAGACGCTTATCACTATGAGGCAATTTGCAATAATATCTACCGTTATGCTCCCTTCCAGCTCACACCTGAGCTTCTTCGTAACACTCACGGCACAAACGAGAGACTCCCAATTGACCTTATGGAAAATGCACTTCTCTTCTTCAAAAACTACATTAGAAGAGCCAGCGCAGAATAATTTACTAACAATAAAAGACGGTGTAGGCTTACGCTTTACATCGTCTTTTTTATATTCGTTTTTACAGCTTTTTCACAAACAAAGCTCTAACCGCATTTAAGACAGCTAAAACCATAACTCCCACATCAGCGAATATTGCCATCCACATATTTGCCACACCAAATGCCACAAGGACTAAGGCGGCAAGCTTTATAGCAATGGCAAAGACTGTGTTTTGACGCACTATCCTCAGACATTTACGAGAGATTTTGATTGCTTTTACTATCTTCATTGGGTCATCGTCCATGAGTACAACATCAGCAGCCTCAATAGCCGCATCAGAGCCCATAGCACCCATTGCAATGCCTATGTCAGCACGAGAGAGCACGGGGGCATCGTTTATGCCATCACCGACAAAGGCAAGGTTTAACCTCTTTGGCTTTTCATTTATGAGCTTTTCGAGCTGCGTGAGCTTATCACCGGGCAAAAGCTCCGCACAAACCATATCCACACCAAGGTCATTTGCCACCTGTTCAGCGACAGCTTTTCTGTCACCGGTGAGCATAACCGTCTTTTTTACTCCGGCATTTTTTAATGATGCAACGGTATTTTTTGAGCCTGGCTTTACCACATCTGAGATAAGGATATGTCCGGCATATTTGCCGTCAATTGCCATGTGAACCACAGTGCCCACCTTGTGGCAGCTCTCATAGGGAATATTAAGGGAGTCCATGAGCTTATTGTTACCGACTGCAACACTTATGCCGTCCACCTTTGCAATAACTCCATTGCCGCTGATTTCCTGAATGTCGCTAACTCGGCTGTAATCGATTTCTTTTGCGTAGGCTCTTTGCAAGCTTTTGCTTATTGGGTGTGAGGATGCACTTTCGGCTAATGCCGCAAGCTCAAGGAGCTTATCATCATCTATCTTACTGTGGTGGATGCCACTTACCTCAAAAGCACCTTGTGTAAGAGTACCTGTCTTATCAAAAACAACATAGCCTGTCTTTGACAAAGCCTCTAAATAGTTAGAGCCTTTGACTAAAACACCTTGTGTGCTCGCTCCGCCTATGCCGGCAAAAAAGCTTAAAGGGATGCTTATAACTAAGGCGCATGGGCAGCTTGCGACTAAAAAGGTCAAGGCACGATATAACCACTCACTCCAATTTCCGTTTCCTGATAAAGCAAGGCTTATTAGCGGTGGCACAATAGCTAAAGCCAATGCACTATAGCACACCGCCGGAGTATATATTTTCGCAAACCTTGAAATAAAATCCTCGGATTTAGATTTTCTCGAGCTTGCATTTTCCACTAAATCCAAGACCTTTGAAACTGTTGACTCGCCAAATTCCTTTGTGGTTTTAACACGCAAAAGCCCTGTCATATTAATGCAGCCGCTTATTATTTCATCACCCACACTAACATCACGAGGCAAGCTTTCACCTGTGAGTGCGCTTGTGTTAAGGCTTGAGGTACCCGATATAACTATGCCGTCAATGGGAACCTTCTCACCCGGCTGAACAACTATTACAGTACCAATCTCGACCTCGTCAGGGTCAACCTGCTGCAAATTGCCATCAAGCTCAACATTGGCATAGTCAGGGCGAATATCCATAAGCTCACATATATTTTTGCGACTTTTGCCCACGGCGTAGCTTTGAAACCACTCACCGATTTGATAAAAGAGCATAACCGCTATACCTTCGCTGTAATCTCCTGTTTTGAGAAGACCTAAGAGCATAGCGCCAATAGTTGCCACACACATTAAAAAGTTTTCGTCAAAGACCTGTCTGTTTTTTATTCCCTTAAAGGCTTTTTTCATAATGTCATAGCCTATTATAATAAAGGGAACAAGATATAGGAAAAACATCACAGTACCCTCAAAGGGCAAAAGCTTTAGCACAGCCATTAGTGCGGCTGTTATGATTATCCTAAATAATGTCTTTTTTTGCTTCTTTGTCACACAAAGCCCTCCTTTTAAGCTATCTCTTTGGTGCTTTTATAAATATATAACGCAATCGTCCTCAACCTTTTTGCATTGTTTATATACTTCCTTCATAACTGAGGCCGCATCAAAGCCCTCGTCAAACTCAACTATCATCTTTTGTGTCATAAAATTGACTACCGCATTTTTTACACCCTTGGTTTTTCTTGCAGCGTCCTCCATAAGGTTTGCACAATTTGCACAGTCAACCTCGATCTTATAGCTCTTTTTCATTATGAACATCTCCTTTTACTTTTCAATTAAACGCATCTTTAATCGTTGGTTAAAGTATACCTAACGATTAAACAATTGTCAATATGTTGGGATAAAACCTTTCTGTTTGGAATATTCAAGCGTCTAAACGGAGTATTAAAGTTTTCCTTGTTTTTGTAAGGCGTAAATGCTATAATACTTTATAGGAGGCGTTTAAAATGCTTAGTAAAGAATTACCACACAACCACGGTCATTTGCCTAAGGAGCTTCAGCTTGGTGTGCCAAATGAACAAACATTTTCAGTGGTGTCAGACATATTTAAGCTGTTAAGTGACAATAAGCGCATTGAGATATTTTGGCTGCTTTGTCACTGTGAGGAATGTGTTGTAAATATTTCCACCTTGCTTGATATGAGTAGCCCTGCTGTGTCTCACCATTTAAAGCTGCTGAAAACTGCCGGCCTTATTATAAGCCGCAGAGAAGGCAAGGAGGTTTACTACACTGCCGCAAGAACGAGGCGCTCCGAGGCGCTTCACGAGATGATAGAGAAGTTAGTTGAGGTTGCCTGCCCCAGTGAGGAAATTTTTGAGGAAAACCACTCCTATGACTCAAATGTTCAAACAATAAATGAGATACACGCATTTTTGACTTCAAACATAAAGAAGCGTTATTCCATCGAGGAGCTATCTTCTAAATTTCACATTAACCAAACCACACTTAAAGCTACATTTAAGACAGTGTTTGGCAAGCCCATAGCTAAATATATGAAGGAATATCGCATTAAGCAGGCAAAGGAGCTTTTAATTCAAAATAACTACTCTATTTCTGAGATAGCCTGTGAGGTGGGATATGAAAATCAAAGCAAGTTTACAGAAGCTTTTAAGGATGTCACAGGGCTTTTACCCAGTGCATACAGAAAAGAGTACCATAAAAAATAGTCTTATCTTTATTAATATGCGGTGATTTTAGATATCCATTCAGCTGAAAATGCTTGTAAGCAAAACTAAATTTAAAAGGTGATGAAGCGTTGGCAAAGCATGAGTTTGGCATTATGCCAAATGAACCAAAACAAGGAAAACGATATGATGAATACGAGCCGAAAAAGTATAATTGCATCTGTGTTGACGATGAGGATTTAGAGCCTATTATGTCAGATTTTAAGAGCATAGATTTTTATTGGCATACCCTTGATGTCAAAGGTAAAGGTCTTGAATACTCCGGCGTTACCCTTATTCCCCCTTGTTCAATCAAGGCTTTTATTGATGTTATAAAAGATATCTCGGTGTTATCTAAGCTCAAAGAGCTATGTAAAAAGGCTTTAAAGGAAAACAAATGGATAATACATTTTGGCATATAAAAAGGTGTGTTATTATATGAAGTGTCCCTATTGTAACAATGAAATGACAAGCGGTGTCGTTCAAAGTGCCCGTCAGATTTTCTTCACCACCAAAGCCCACAAAAGCTATTTTCTGCCTGACACAGCAGTGGGCGACGAAGTCTTATTAAGCTCTCGTAATTGGACAAGACCCACTTGCAAAGCCTATCACTGCGATAAATGCAAAAAGGTTATTATTGACTACTCTGAAGAAGCCGAATAAAAAGTATGGCATTTAATATAAAATTTGACCGCCGACTAATCGCAGCAGCGAAAAGTCAGCGGCCTTTTTATTTAGTAAAAAATCCATCCTT
>CAZDEL010000003.1:14333-34417 GCA_964504475.1 uncultured Faecalibacterium sp.
AAAATAACATTGCCGCAAACAGGACAAACATAAAATTTTGAGCGTGGCATATGTGAGGACTTATTTTCATTTACAACGGTACTTCCCTGTATCAGCTCACTGACGCTTATGCTAAAAGCATCAGCAATTTTTTCTAACATTGTTATGTCAGGATATCCTTTGCCTGTTTCCCATTTTGAAACACTTTTGTCACTAACCATCAGTCTTTCGGAAAGCTGAAGCTGTGTCATGTTGTTTTTTCTTCTTAGCTGCTTTATTGTTTTTCCTATAATATATTGATTCATTTTCATCACCTCAAGGTGATTTTATCACACCAAAAGAGAAAACGCTACCTACCCTTAGTAGAGTTGGCTTTTCACTTTTTCCTCTTAAACTTCTTTACAATAATTGCACCCACAACAATCAAGGCTATGCCAATGAGCAAGCTAAACCCATAGCTAACATATGCAGACAAAGCGAAGCCTGTGGGAGCAGCGCCAATAATATTGCTGCCAAAAACAAATAGACTGACTAAAATGCTTATGACTCTGTAAACACCAAGGATAATAAGTAGTAAACCACCTACCCATGCGTATTTCTTTAAATATGGCATAAGCAAATCGGGGAGCTTATCAAATTTATCAACCATTCTGTCAAGTATATCCGGCTTTCTTTCGTTGGGGTTGGAATATCTTTCTTCGTCATCGTTTAAAAGAAAATCTGTTGTCACACCGAAAACCTCGGCAAGGGCCTTTAGCTTTGTAATTTCGGGCAAGGCCTCCCCTGTCTCCCATTTGGATACAGCCTGTCTTGACACGCCTATCTTTTCGGCTAACTCCTCTTGTGACATACCCTTTAATTTTCTTTGGTTAAATATTTTTTCGTGAAGCTTCATATCTTCATCTCCCTTCATTTTCTGAGAAAAGCTTAACATATCCCTTAGGAAAAGACTATAAAGTTAACCTTGCAATGCCGCAACCGGTGGTTGCAAAGCCATTATTTGTAATAATTCTTCACTTTTTCGTATTCTTCGTCGCTAATTTCTATGATTCCGCCATGCTTAAAGCCATATGGGAAAGAAAAGCTTTCCTTCGCCATAGTGAAATTGCTGTCACCGGGTTTTGATGAAAGGAAGGGCACATAGCCCATTTTTTCTTTTTCGCAGCCGAAAAAGTCTAACATAAGACACCATCTGCCGTCGGGCAAAATAAGAGTTGTGGGAGCTTCATAAGAGCCGGGGCGATAAAGAGTAGCCATGTAATTTTCAAACTCCTTGTCGTGCTCATATGGTCCATAAAGATTATTTGATGTTGCGTGCATATTCATCGGCGGATTTTCTGAGTTTTTATAAAACATATGATATACACCGTCGATTTTTCTTATGTGAGTGTCGAGAATTTCATTGTCCTTAGTGAAAAACAGCTTAGGCTCGGAAAAGCTCTCGAAGTCCTTTGTAATGCAGCAATAAATCGACATATGAGTATAGTTATCCTCTTTAACCGTTGAGCCCCAATGAATAAGGTACTCCCCTGTCTCCTTTTCAAAATGGACCTCCGGTGCCCACATACAGCCGAAGCTGTCAGTACCAATAGGCAAAAGTGTCTCCTCGGAAAAATTAATAAGGTCTTTTGTTTTCCACATTCTAAGGCACTTGCTGCCTGTGCTGTTGACATACTTCCAGTTGACCCGGTGGTTTTCGTCCATGCGGTACGCGATTGAAAGGTCTGTAGTCAAAATGACAAACCCGCCATCTTTAAGTCGTACTATCTCAATATCTCGGCAGCCCTTCTCGCCTTTTTCGGCTGTTAAGACCGGCTCACCGGAGTTTACCTGTTCCCAGTTAAGGCCATCACGGCTAAGGGAAAAATAAACCTGCTCACCGTCAGGTGTGATTTTCTCTTTAAAATGTGTGAATAAATAAGGCATAGCAATTCTCCTTAGCTTTTCTTTTGATTTACTTTGTTACATTGTACCATAACAATTTACTTCTTACAACAAAAAGCTCTTGAAAAATTCCGTTAATTGTAGTACAATTTTCTCATAAATATTAAGGAGGCTTTTTTATGCTGGAATATACTGAGTTTAATGAGCAAGGCGAAAGATTACTTTGCGAAATGGGCAAAAAACACCCTGATATGCTCATGACAATTAAAGTTAAAAGATTTAAAGAGAATGAGACAATCACTGTCCTTGACGACAAATGTGAGAGTGCTTTTCTTATCCTCAAGGGCGAAGCTGAAATCACTTGGCAAGGTACCACTGAAAAAATGGAAAGAGAAAACCCCTTTGTTAAGACACCCTATTGTCTTCATGTGCCAAAAAATGTTGAGGTCAGCATAACCGCTAAAGAGGGCACTGAGATACTCATTGAGCAAACAGATAACGACAAGGACTTTGCTCCTGTTTTCTATAAGCCGGAGGATATCCTTTATCAGGAGTTTGGCAAGGGTCAATGGGGCGGCGCAGGCCACAGAATATGCTCCACAGTTTTTGACTATGACAACGCACCTTATTCCAATATGGTTTTAGGTGAGGTCTTCAATCAGCCGGGCAAATGGTCAAGCTATCCACCTCATCATCATCCCCAGCCTGAGGTTTACTATTATCAATTTGATAAGCCACAGGGCTTTGGTGCTTGCTTTGTTGGTGACAATGTTTATAAGAGCATCAACGGCAGCGCATCATATATCACTGACGGCAACGACCACCATCAGGTTGTCGCTCCCGGCTATGAGATGTGCTATGTTTGGATGGTAAGACACCTTGACGGTGACCCATGGTATAAAACCTCACGCTTCTACGCTAAAGAGCATGAGTGGCTCACTAAGGCAGACTAATGCAAAGCATTGACGAGGCTCTAAATAAGCTTAGTAAATCAAAATTCCGTTCATCATTTCATTTGAGTGAAAAGGACAAGGCCTATATAAAAGAAAAAGGCATGGACACCATAAGGCTCCACGCATATGATTTTATTTCTACACGACTTGCTCCAGCTGAGATTCCCAACGACGGCAAGCAAACTCCAATGAGAGGACACCCTGTTTTTATCGCTCAACATGCCACCGCCTGCTGCTGCCGAGGCTGCCTTTATAAATGGTACAAGGTAAAAAAGGGCAAGCAGTTAAATGAAGTGCAAATTGAAAAGATTGTCAATTTGATTATGGCATGGATTGAAAAGGAATGTGAGAGTGCTTGAATTAGAAAAAGTGCATATTAATAACCCCCAAAGCCAACTGTGATGTGACTTTGGGGGATTTTTTACAGCTCTATATAGTGTGGGATAATATCCTCGTAATGCCCGTCCTTCATTAAAAAGCCCTTTGGGATAACTCCCAGTTTAAGGAAGCCTATCTTTTCATAAAGCTTTAACGCAGTCTTATTTGTGGCAACCACAGCGTTAAACTGTAGGATTTTAAAGCCTTCTCTTTTGCCCTGTAAAATTGAGTCTCTCACAAGGCTCTCGCCTATGCCCTGACCTCTCGCTTTAGAGGACACCGCATAGCTGCAATTACAAATGTGTGAGCACCTGCCCACATTATTTGGGTGAAGGATATAAAGGCCCAATATCTCCTTTGTTTCCTCATTTTCGGCAACACCACAATAGGTCTGTGATAAGAAGAAAGCTTTTGCCGATGAATCATCAAGTGTCTCGATTTGCGGAAAAGCCACGCCGTCTAAGACAACCTCATTCCATATTTCTTTCATCGAGGGTATGTCAAAATCTGTGTATTTTCTAATTATAACGCTCATACTATACCTCAATGGAAACGAAACAGCTTCCTAAAACGCTTTTGCCATGTGCGTATATACGCTGTAGCAAAAACTGTCAAAGCAAAGTCAAAAACTATAAATGTAACATTTGCGAGGCCGAGAGTTATAGGAATAGCGTATTTAGCAAACCAGCCTGTCTCACCCTCAATGTCTAAAAACTCCTCTAAGGGTACTCCGAAGGCCTTTAGCATAATGAAGCTCGCTAACAAAACGCAGGCATTAAATAAAATGATTTTGATTATGTACTCCAAAACTCTTGGCATATTTTTGCCCTCGATTAGAGCCTTAAAAATAGGATAGTTGCCGAAAAAGCACATATAAAACACAGCCGCCTCTTTATTTGGCAAAAGTATCATGCTCAAAATCGACACGGCAACAAAAATGCCTGCCGCCCATTTTTTGTCAATTTCAATTACGATAAACATTATAAGTATTCCTGCAAAGGCAGGCAACGCATATGTCCAAAGCCCCATAACAGTGGGAAGCATAAGCACAACGGACAATGCCGCTGTCATGCCGCTTACAGCGGTTTTTGCACTCTGACTCATTTATATCACCTCAACAGCATGGAATCAAGTCGCCACCGAAGCACTCGCAGCAGCAGTCTGCACAAAGAAGACCTTGACAAAGGCTGCAAGCGTCACAATCTGAGCCGGTGTTATGCACTCCCGAGGTTCTAAAGCCACCGGTACGCTGGTTATTAAGATTTTCATATGCGTGTCTATATTCAGCGTTGTTAGGCTCCATATTATAAGCGGTGCTAAAATATGTGTAAGCCTGATCAGTCCAGCCTCTTTGATAATTGATTTGTCCCTTGAGATAATACCACTGGGCATCTCTTGTGTTAGGTGACATATTTTCCAATATTTGCTCTGCTGCATCAAGCTTTCCAAGACGCATATACTCCTTAACCTGGCTATAGCTGTTAAAGCTCCTTGCCGAGCCGCCTTGTGCCGATGATGCGCCTGAAATTATAGCGTCATATGCTTCGTTTATCTCTTGCATTTTTTCGTTTGCCACATCTGCAAGAGGGCTGTCTGCATAATTATCCGGGTGATACTTTTTGGCAAGCTCTCTATAAGCCGCCTTAACCTGGTCTTTTGAGGCACCTCTTGGCACTCCGAGAACTTCATAAGGATCTCTCATTATCATCGTTTCCTTTCGATTTTTCTTTATTTAAAATATTATCCAAAGCTTTGAACATTCCGTCGGAAATTATATTTTCCATAATCGGTGTCATGGTTTTGTTTTCAATCTTTTCATAAGCCGACATATAAAATGCTGCACACATATTCATTGTACCCTCAATGGAGTCTTTAATGCTATTCGCATTTTCTCCCTCTTGCAGGTCATATTTTGTGACAAAGACATTATAGCTGCCTGATTTTATATCCTTTTCAATATCGTCGGCAGCATCAATAAGATAAACCCATTTTCCTATTGCGTACCCGAAACGATAAGCGTTGCCCTCAGGGTCATTCATATTATAGCTAAGGATTTTGCCAAGGGCATGAGCACTTTGGTGCGCTGCTTCGTCGGTGATATCCGTGTTTCTTTTTTCCGTCTTCTCTTGAAGGAGCATAGACTCATTTATAATATCCCCAATATCGTTATACATTTTTTTGGCTTTTTTATATTTAAGGCTGACCCATGGCAAAATAAGATACATTAAAAGCCTCTTAAAAACTTTGCCGTCACATATATTATCTTTAACCTTAAAATAAAACATCATTATTGATATAGCCGCGGCATACTTTAATTCATCCTGTGCATTTTTGCAATAGTTGCATTTTTTAGCAGGGTTAAAGTCACAGCGACCACTTGCAAAGCAGGGCACAGTACCCGAAAAGCAAAGCCTTGCAATAACAAGAAAGGTAATATCATAGCTGAGAGTCAGCCGAGAGAGTGGGCCGAAATATTTGCCCATAGCCTTACAAAGGGAGCAGTATATCCCCTTATAGGTCTCATACTCTTTAATTTTCATTTCAGGCTTATTGACCTTAACATATCCGAGCATAATTACCTCACTAAAGCTAAAACTCAGCCTAATTATATAACATTTTCCTTTAATTGTAAACCATCTTACTCCGACAACTTTAAAATTACATAAGTTATTGATTATTGAGCTTTTTTATATTATAATAAGGACAACGACAAAATTTACGGAGGTTTATTCTTTATGGCTATAATTAAAAAGGACGCATACTTTCTTTCGGCAACAGGTGTAAACAAAATTTATTGCCGCATTTGGCAAGACGATGAGGTGGAGATAAAGGGCGTTTTTCAAATTGCTCACGGTGTATCCGAGCACATATTAAGATATGACGAGTTCGCTCAGTTCCTTGCTAAAAACGGCTATATCGTCTGTGGAAACGACCACATCGGTCACGGCAGAAGCGTTGAAAGTCCTGAGGATTTAGGCTTCACTGCCGAAGAAGATGGCGACAAAATTATGATTGAGGATATGCACACTCTTTATAGCATTATGCATAAAAGATATCCCACACTCCCCTATTATCTTTTCGGCCACAGCATGGGCTCATTTTGTGCAAGAGTTTATGCCACAAGCTTTTGGCATGAGCTGAGTGGTCTTATCCTTTGCGGCACAGGTGAAATGCCCTCAGCGGCAGTTGTCCTCGAGGAGCCGATTAAGCTCGCTTGCAAGCGCTTTGGTGTTCACGCTGCTGTACCCGATGGACTGATGAGCAAGGTTCAGGGTCTTCTTTCCGGCGATTTAAACGCAAGCAATGATTGGCTATCAAGAAGCCGTGAAAACATAGAAAACTACATAAACGACCCTCTTTGCGGCAACAAATATACCTTAGCATTAATTCGTGACTTAATGTCAATTGCTAACTCTGCCAGCACTGATGAGTGGGCTTATCTTATTTCCCCCACCCTTCCCATACTTCTCGTGTCAGGCGCAAAGGACCCAATAGGCTTTAACGGCAAGGGTGTCATAAATGTTTGCGACAACCTTGAAGACGCAGGTCATCAACCTCAGGTTATACTTTATCCCGGTGATAAGCATGAGATACTTTTTGAGGATGACAGAGAAAAGATATTCGCAGATATATTAAATTGGCTGACAAATCTTCCAAAATAAGACTTTTCGCCAAAAAATAAAATTTACGCAGGAAGCACAATAGGCCTCCTGCGTTTTTTATGTTCTGAATATTATGCCTAAAACGAGCATATGAAGGGGATAAAACCAATAGAAAAACCACTTTGAAAATTTACCCGATTTACCCTTTTCGCCGTTATAGCTTAATAATATTGGCAAAGCACCAAAGCAGCCTAATTGCCACAGTGAATTGTACCATTCACCACCGCCGGAATATGTCACAGTGCAGCAGCGTATGACCCAAAAGGCACACAGTACACAGTACCATAAGGATAAATCTTTTTTGCTGTTTTTGCAAATGTAAAAGCAAGCCGTCCAAAGAGGTGCCATAAGACCCCAATCGCAAAAGTGACAAAGGAGCATTATGCCTATGGCTAACAAGAGCTTCAACCAAAGCTGTGATATTTTGTCAAGGACTAATAGAAGCAAAAAGCACAGGAAAAATGTTGCAATAACATTAAAATGCAATTTCCAAAAATAGCCGTAAACCATATATGTAAAGGCAAATTGAGATATGACCGCAAAGACAAAAAGCCTTATGGCATATTTCTTTTTGTCGTGTGTGTAAAAATATCCCTCACACAAGAAAAAGCACATTATAGGTGCTGTGAGTCTTCCCACAGCTCTCATTGCAATGCCCAATGGTGTTGATATGGGAACAAAAAGCAAGCCTATATGATCAATGAGCATTGCGAGTACGGCTATATATTTAATCGTGTTTCTTTTCACTTTTTAAACCTGATAACATTAAAGGATAAGGCCTTGAGCTGCACTGTAGCATTTTTGCCGTCCACAGTGGGTAATGGGTTTGTGTGCATTGTAACCTTTTCTCCTGAGAAAGTGTTTTCCTGCTTAATATCATAGCCGTCCATTGACTCGAACTCCACTGCCCTATAGCCCTCAAAATCTAAAAGGGATATATCAAGCTCCACATTTTCTTCCATAGAGCGGTTGACACAGAAAAGTGAAAGCTCGCCTTTTTCCTCGTCATAAGCTGCCACTGCCTCAAGATAAGGCACATCGCAAAACTCCTTGCAGTCATATTTTGGGCAGCTGATAATAGGCTTAATTGCGCTGCCCCTTGCATATTTTGACATCTCTCTAAATGGGTAAAAAATCGTCTGACGGAAAGCTCCACCACCTGTTTTGGTGAAAATAGGCGCAATAACATTGACAAGCTGAGCAAGGCAAGCTATCTTCACTCTATCTGCGTGACGAAGCAGAGTTATAAGCATACAGGCTGTTACAAGAGCATCCTCAAAGTTATATATATCCTCAAGCTGATTTGGTGCGGTAGACCATCTCTCTATTGGCGCACCGTTTGAGTGATACCAAACATTCCACTCGTCAAAGGAAAGATTAATTTGCTTTTTAGTGCGCTTTTTGGCTTTGACAAAGTCGCAGGTGCAAATGACGCTGTAAATAAAGTCGTCAAGCTCCATGCTCTTTGCAAGAAAAGATGCTGTGTCACCGCTGTGATTGCCGTAATATTGATGCAAGGAAACATAGTCAACATTGTCATAGGCTATGTCAAGAGTTGTTGCCTCCCAGTCACCAAAGGTGCGCATACCTCTGCTGGAGCTGCCGCATAAAACAGTCTCAATTGATGGGTCAACCCACTTCATCATTTTTGACGCTTCATTTGCTATTCTGCCGTACTCAGGTGCAGTCTTAGCGCACATTTGCCAAGGGCCATCCATTTCATTGCCGAGACACCAGAGTTTTACTCCCCATGGGTCTTTATAGCCGTTATTTATTCTCATGTCAGCATATTTTGAGCCACTCGCATGATTGCAATACTCCACTAAGGCTCTCGCCTCATCGGGGCCTCTTGTGCCTAAATTTACTGCCATCATCGGTGCTGTACCTGCCTTGCGGCACCACTTCATAAACTCGTCTGTGCCAAACTTATTAGGCTCTGTCACACCCCAAGCAAGCTCTAACCTTGCGGGTCGCTTATCCACAGGGCCGACACCGTCCTCCCAATTATAGCCGGAGACAAAGTTGCCACCGGGATAGCGTACAACGGGTACACCAAGCTCGTTAATCATCTTTATAACATCTTGTCTAAAGCCGTCCTCGTCAGCTTCCTTGTGTCCCGGCTCATATATGCCGCCATAGACAGCCCTGCCAAGATGCTCTATAAATGAGCCAAATATTCTCGAATCAATTTCACCAATTTTAAGCTCACCGGCGAGAGTAATTTTTGCTTTCATTATTTCATATCTCCTTTTTCGATTTAGTTTAGTTTAGCACAAACCCTTATTTGTGTAAAGATGAATCACATAATTTTTATCATCTTTTTCCTACATATTTTAAGGCTTCTTTGGCGGCAAACCAAAAAAGCCCTTTCACTATTAATAATTTACACTAACTCTAAGGCGGAAATTTTCCTTTTTATCTTGTTATATACACCATGCCAGCTTTGACATTTTTCGTCATCTCTATGGTCAGGCAGGTCATAATTTTCCAGCAAATACTTTTGAAAATGCTCCGTAAATTTTTCTGCACCATAGAAATTAGCGTGACCGTCGTTATAAAAATCATGACCTAAATCATATAAATCACTGCTATAGGCATCTATATAATATTTCACACCATATTCGTCCAATATATCACATATTGTGTTGGTACGCTCAGCCTCGAGTGTAGTATGAGCGTGGGCGGTGTCAAGGAAAAGCACCTCATAATCCTTATCTTTAACATAGTCCAGCACTTCATAAAGTTGCGCCTTACAAAGCTCATCTAAGGGTGCTCTGTTGTCAGTGACTACATCCTTAGTGACAGTGCCCACACATTTTATTGACAATGTGTTGTGAAGATAAAAGCCAAGATATGGCGACTCCGGCTCTTTAAGCTCATCAAAGCTCATTGAGTCCTCCCACATATTGTGATACTTAATAAATGAGAAAAAGTATGATGGATCAAAACGGGAGGTATCATCGTCATATTCCCTGAAGACTTTAAGGGTTCTGTTTATAGCGTCAAATCTGCTAAAGGAAAAGAAATCTAAGCAGTCAATGACCTTTCTGGAATAAACATCGTCAAGCTCGCCTGTGTCATAACTAAGGACAAAGGGACGCATATCAAAGACAACAACCTTAGGCGATTGCTTTTTAGTGACCTGCTTTAGCATACTTATATATAGCCACGACGGTGTACCCTCAGAGGTAAATGGGTATGCGGTAATGCCGCTTTCGTCAAAGGCTTTAGAGGCTAACCAATATCGGTCAAGGCCGCTGGTACCAACAAAAGCAACATCAACGGTGTCTTTTTCAAATTTGTCATAGGTATTAAAGCGTCGTCTTATATGATCGTTGTTATATTCAAATATGTCGCAAAGTCCATAAACGAGCACTCCCACAAGCAAAATAAAAACCACGGAGCGAATTAAATTTGATTTCTTCATAAAAATATTCCCTCCTGTTAATATGCTTGATAAATGAAGTCCACAGGGTTATAGCTCGGGCCATAAACACCGAAGACAAGGACAAATATAATAGCCGCAAAATAAATGAACCAGCGAAAGGCTATATTTTGCTTTGCAAGGGTCTTTCGCATTTCCATGCCATTTTCCTGCAAAATGCTGACACACAGCAAAATCAGCACAGCGACAAACAAAATAAACATATTCTTTTCGTCTATGCCAAAATTAAAAATCTCACCGTTAAGGCCAAAAATAAAGTCTAAATCCACCTGAGTGAAAACGCACTTTAATATATGAAGTGCCGCCTTAAAGCCGGGTGACTTGACAAAGATCTTAGACACGCCGAGAGTGAGAAAGGTTCTCACAATGCAAAACAGCTTCCAGCTAAAGCTTTGTGTGTTTATGTTTAGCTTTTTATTTATCTTTTTAAAGGTGGGAGTTAAAGCGACACCACCTGAAACAATTATAGCGTTATAAAGTCCAAAGGCAATATACTTCCAGTTAGCTCCGTGCCATATGCCTATTAGGAAAAAGACAACAAACGAGGTGACAACAGATGGGAGAATTTTTCCCAGCTTGACCCAGCCCGACTTGCGTAAGGACTTACTAAACCTTGCCAAGGGCTTTGATAGCATAACAGGATAAAACACATACTCTCTCATCCATGCACCGAGACTTATATGCCATCTGCGCCAATAATCCGCAACGCTTGTGGAAAAATATGGCCGTTGGAAGTTTTGCGGCAGGTCAATGCCAAGCATTTGAGCTGCACCTCTTGCTATGTCTATGCCACCTGAAAAATCGCAATAAATCTGTATAGCGTACATAAGCATGCCAAAGAAATAAATGCTGCCGTTATATTGAGTGTAATTAACGCCGAAAATCTCCGACACTGCCGGTGCTGCACGGTCAGCTATGACCATCTTTTTAAAGAAGCCCCAAAGTATAAGCTGTGCGCCAAACTTCAAATTGTCATAGTCAAACTTATGCTCAGAAGCTAATTGAGGGCCAATATCACCATATCTGTTTATAGGCCCTTGCACAATAGTGGGGAAGAAGGATAAAAATAAAGCCAGCCTTCCAAAATGCCTTTCTGCTTCATAGCGTCCACGACCAATATCAATAAGATAGCCCATAGCCTGAAAGCTGTAAAATGAAATGCCTAAAGGCACTATGATATTTACAAAGGGCACAGACACATCATATTTAAATAGAGTAAAAATAGTGTTTATGTTTCTTATGGCAAAGTTTAAGTATTTAACCACTGCCAGCACAAGCAAAACCGCTATAACAGACGCAAATTGCACCTTGCGTATTTCGTTGCCTGCCTGCTTTTTCAGTTCCTGCTTTTTCTCTCGTGTTATGTCTTTGCCCAGCTTTGCAAGATGTGCTTTATATGCATCTCTCTTTTTTTGCATTGCAAGGGCCGAGAAATATGTCACTGCCGTAGTACCTAAAATAAAGGCAAATTGAGCAACACCGCTAAAAAGATAAAACACATAGCTTGCAGCAAGGAGCACTGCCCACTGAAAGCGTTTTGGTACGGCATAATAAATTATCAGCACCACAGCTAAAAACACAAGAAAGCTAAATGAGGTATAAGCCATTTTAAAACTCCTTTAATACACAAGCAGCTTCATAAAAAGCTGCCCATGGAACTTTTGTTAACATGAGAAAAATGTCACACACTTTCCTGCACTTAATCCTCGTCTTGGATTCTCAAAATCATTTCATAGATTTTTTCGGCACTGTTAAAGTTTTCTGCCGACATATCGTCAATTGAAATATCAATATCATACTCCATTGTAAGCTCACTTACGATTGAGACAATATCAAAGGAATCAAGAAGCCCGTCATCAACGAGAGCGTCCTCTACTTCAAAGTCAATATCGTCTCTGATTTGTTTGAGAATTTCCAGTAATTTATCCATTTGTTTTACCTCCTGAAATTAATTAACAGCTTAATTTTACGACTGTCTTTAATTTATTTTAGCACCTTACGGTTAATTTTGCCATTGGCTGTTTTTGGGATTTCATTGGTCTTCTCCACTAACTTTGGAATTTTATATGCCTCTAAATATTGAGCCATAAATTCTTTTAGCTTAGGGATATCAACCACCTTGCCCTTTTCCTCAACTATATTCAGCTTAGGTACACAGCCGCCCATTCTATCCTCAAGGGCAAAGCAAGCACACTCAGCAATTCCCGGAAAGCGAATAACAACATTTTCCACCTCAGTGGGGGCAATTTTAAGTCCGCCAATATTTATAACATCGCCTCGTCTGCCAAGCATATAGACAAAGCCATTTTCGTCAATATAGCCTATATCGTTAGTGTAAACTACACCATTGTCAAGAACCTGCTTTGTCAGCTCCGGCTCGTTATAATAGCCGTTCATGACAACATCGCCACGAATAGCTATAAGGCCTTGATTGTCTTTACTCGAGTGAATTTCGTTTTTATCGTCGTCAACGATAAATACATGGGCATTTTTATTTTCTTTGCCAACACAGCTTATAAGACCCTTATTTTTTGAGTAATCATACATACTCACACAACCTGCCTCAGATGAGCCGTAGGCAAAATATAATCTTGTCTGTGGCAAAATTTCGCAAAGGGCTTCCTTATCCGCCTCGGGGAAAGCCGCAGAGCCGGTGTGAATATGGTGAAGCTGACCGGAATATTTCCCCAATTGCTTTTTTGACAAAAGTAATAACATTCGTACTGCCGCCGGCGGCATAAGAATTGAGGTTACACCATAGTCCTCTATGCACTTATAAAATTTCTTTATATCCTTAAAGCCGTCAAGGAGCACCACTGTAGTGCCTGTCAATATAGACACATAGAGCTTTCTTATTGCAGAGGCATGATTTATTGGTGCAGGCACAAGATAAACATTATTCTCTATTATGTCAGCGCCGTATTTTACATTCTCGGCGACAGCTTTAACTGCCTTATGAGATAAAAGTACACCCTTTGATTTGCCTGTAGTGCCTGTAGTAAAAAGCATATCACAAAGCATATCACTTGTGGGGAAGCTAAAAACAAGGCTTTCTTTATAGTTATCCCGACCAAGAGAGCAAACCTTAGCTGAATCCACATAAAGGAAGTCGCCCTCCACCTTGACATTTGATATAACCATAGATGCCTTTAGCTGCTTTGCGACATCCTCGAGACCGTCAGCACCAATGGTTTTTTCCAAGGGCACATGGGTGTTTCCGCTAAGGTGAATAGCAAAGCAGGAAACGGCAAACCAAATATCCGACTCTGCCTTTACTATTATTCTTGCGCCCTTTTCAAAGGAAAAGGAACTAATATATGCTGCAAAGCCCTGCACCTCACGCCAAAGCTCACCATAGGTTATCTTTTTGTCATTTGCGATAACCGCCACTGTGTCCGGCCGCTCATTTGCGTACTTTGCCAATGACTCAACGATTGATTCCATATTAACGCTCCTTTAAATTCTATCCGTTTATACTGTAAAGGTTAATTGTTTTAATACTATCAAGGTTTTGTAAATTGTGGATATTTTCGATTAGTAAATTTTGCTCCCTCTCACATAAAATCCCATTGCTGCAAGAAGCGAGCTTATTTTTTATATCCTCCCAGGAAAGAGGATTAGCTGCGTCACCTAAGGGTATGAGCACTGTTTTTTCATATTCCCTGCCATCATCTAAAACGGCAACCACCTTGCAGCCTCTTATGCCCTTGTCACGGTTTTCCATAGACTCATCCTCAATAAGCTCTATGGAGTCAATAACCCTTAGTAATTCCTCGTCAATTTTAGAGACATCTAAATCATCAAGGCTAAAGTCTCCTCTCAAAAGTGCCACAGCCAAGGAGTAATGCACAGAAAACTTAGCGTCACTGTTGAGCTTTGGCACTTTTATTTGACCGGCAATATCAATTGCATTTTTATAAATGTAGACGTTGATTTTTCGGATTCTCGCATTTTTCGGCAGCCTTTTTCTTATGTCAAGGATAGCTTCTATCCCACAGTGGGTGTGTCTGCAAGAGGGATAAGGCTTCATATAGCTGTCGCATATTGTGAAGCTCTCACCAAGACCCTTTGTTATCATTTTCTCGTCTATCTCGTCACTCATAGCGTGGAAAAGGCCTTTTTTGCTCTCTAAGGGATAAAGGCTGCTTTTGATTCCCTTGCTGATTATCTTAGCTGAGATTATGCCTGTTTTTGCTGCGTTCGCCGGGTTAATAGGCTTGCAGCATTGCCCGCTCTCTGCAACGATAATAAGTCCGCTCGCCTGTATTGCACAAAGAGCAATTGTGTTATATATGCCTTCGCTATTCATTCCCATAAGCTTTGCACAAGCTGCACCACATGCAATCGCTCCCACAGTACCGGTGGAATGAAAGCCCCTGCGGACAAGCCCCGGCTGAAGAGCAGAAGCTACTCTGTTATAGACCTCGTAGCCAACATTTATGGCTGTTATTATATCCTTGCCGCTGACATCTAAGGTCTGTGCAAGGCTCATCACCGCTGAGATAACATGAGCGCCAATGTGACCCATAGCCTTTTTGTTTCCATCGTCCATATCTGCGCCATGGGCATAGCATGCACTCATAAAGGCCGCATTGGGTGCCGGTACGCGCTCAAAAGAGCCTATAAAGTCACACTCTTTTTTTCCGCCCATATCGAGAATAACCTCGCTGACAGCCTTATTAAATTCACCGTTTACCTTCATTCCGGCAAAGCAAGCAGCATAATAATCCGCAATATACTTCTTTGTTGTCTCTACTACTTCTTTTGGTAAATCATCATATTTGAGATTATATGAAAAATCACTTAGAAGTTTTGTTGCATGAATCATCACTTTGTCGCCTTTCAAGATTGATTATGACAAAATTGTAACATATTGTAATTGATAAAATCAAGCTTTTTCACCTAAAGTTCACAAAGCATAACAATTTATGTGCATTCTTACAACATTGTTCAAAAAAACAGAGCAGAGCGCAATGCCCTGCCCGTTCTCAATTAGAATAACAACTCTATTAATTTGTAAATAAACTTAAAAACTTTATCAATAGCACCTAAAAGTGATGTTGCCGGAAGCTCAGGAGTTTTATCCTCATCCTTATCATTATCGTCCTTCATGCTACCATTTAAGCTTTGGCTTGAAAGCCAATATAAAAATGTAGCCTTAGTGTTAAGAGTCACCGCATTGCCGTATCCGTCAACGGTTATCATATTGGAGTAAAGTTTGCCGTTGCTCAAAATCAAGTCATGTGCAACAGCGTCCCATGAGTTGTGAGCACTAAGATATGTAAAGCCGGCGGAAAGCTTGCCATCGGGAGTGACAAGAGGTATAACAAAATATGACCAGCGGTTCACATCCTTGCAGGTGGAAACAGCTTCAAGATATTCCCATATGCTCGTTGAGACAGCGTGAGACTTAGTTGGGTTTTCGTTGATAACATCGTCCTTACAGGTGAACATCCAAATAGGTGTATCCTTTAAGGCTCTGAGCTGAGCCTTGTTTGGCTCATAAACAGATGACATTGGGAATAAAGCGGCAAAATAGCCGGGATATAAGGACGCAAGTCTAATAACAGCCTTACCGCCCATGGAATAACCGCCAAGGTAAATTCGTGAAGTGTCGATATTGGCTTTATATTTATTAACAAACTCATCTATAGATTTCTTAAGCCCTGTCAAATCACCGTTCCAGGCTAACTGTAATGTTGTATTTAAAGTAGGGTCACGAGGCAGGAAAATAAATGCTCCTCCTGTTCCCCTGATTTTTGCTTGATACTCAGTGCTTGACCACAGTGCAACATCACAGTTATCCAGCTGATAACGCTTTGTGTTGCCTGAAAATTGACCGTGAAGCCAAATAATAAGAGGGTATTTTGTTTTGTCGCTTGTCTTTTTCACGGGAGAATAATAACAATACTCATATGTGTTTTTGCCGTCTGAAAACTGCTCTCCAAGAGCTGTCAAACCCTCACTTGCGCTCATTGCCGAAGCTGAAAAAGCAAAGCAGGAAAAGGACATGATGAAGCATAATATAATCGATAATGCTTTTTTCATATTTCAGCCTCCTTAGATTATTTGATGTTGCTTTTTATTATACAAGCTTTTTTCCCATAAATCAATGTATAAATCTTTAAATATTATTACATTCACTTTTCACATTTCTAATCTTTAAGCTTATCTATTAAATATCCGCCACTAACTTTAAAACGGCTTAAAATTTTATTCCTCTATGCTTTTGCCTGCATAGGCGTTAAGCTCGAGGCCGGCTATATTGCCGCTAAGATATTCATAATATCCCTGTGATGCCACCATAACAGCATTGTCACCGCAAAGAGGCAGCTCAGGCAAATAGAGAGTCCAGCCGTGTTTTCGGCAGAGTACCTCAACATCACCTCTAAGCACACTGTTAGCGGAAACACCACCGGCAAGCACAAGGGTTTTATAGCCTGTGTCAAGCATTGCCTTTTCTGTGTTTTTAATAAGACAGTTTGAAACTGCCTTCATAAAGGATGCGCCTAAATCAGCCTTGTTTATTTGCTCGCCCTTTTGTGTGGCATTGTGAATTGTGTTGATAACACTGGTTTTAAGTCCGGAAAAGCTGAAATCATATGGGCAGCCCTCGACCTTTGGCACAGGGAACTTATAGGCGGTGCTGTCACCGTCCTTTGAGAGCTTATCCATATTTAATCCACCGGGGTATGGTATGCCCATTGTCCTTGCGGCCTTATCCAAGGCCTCACCGGCGGCATCGTCTCTTGTCCTGCCTATGACATGAAAGTCAGTATAATCTCTGACCTCAACCATCATTGTGTTGCCACCGCTGACAACTAAGCAAAAAAACGGTGGCTTTAAATCCTGATGAGTTATATAGTTTGCCGCAATGTGTGAGCGTAAATGATGCACAGGCACAAGGGGCAGATTTTTAGCATAGGATAAGCCCTTTGCGTAGTTAACACCCACTAAAAGTGCCCCAATAAGCCCCGGAGCATAGGTGACTGCAACAGCGTCAATATCATCGAGGGTACACTCGGCGTCACTCAAAGCTTTTTCCACTACGCCGCTTATTGCCTCGGCATGACGGCGAGAGGCTATCTCAGGCACTACACCGCCATAGATTTTATGCTCTGCCACCTGAGATGCAACAACATTTGATAATACCTTTCTTCCGTCCTCAACTACACTTGATGCAGTCTCGTCACAAGATGACTCTATAGCTAAAATTTTCATATTAATCATTCCTCACTAAAGTTTTTTGTCATAATAAGGGCATTTTCCACAGGGCTTTTATAAAAGTCCTTTCTCTCCCCCATAACAGCATAGCCGTGCTTTTTATAAAGAGCTATTGCAGAAAGGTTACTGACTCTAACCTCAAGAGATATAAAAGCACAGCCTTCCTTTTTGGCAGTGTTCTCAGCAAAGCTCAAAAGAGCGTCACCGACACCCTTGCGTCTGAAGCTCTCTTTAACTGCGATGTTTGCTATATAGCACTCGTCAAGGACAATGTGCATACCAATATAGCCTAAAACATTGTCAAATATTTTTGCGGTGAAAAATCTTCCCGACTCATTTGATAATTCGCTTTTTATGCCGTCCTCGCTCCAAGGCTCACTAAAGCACGCCTTTTCGATTTGCGCTATAGCTTCAATGTCACTTTCGTTCATAGGCTCAATTTTAAGCCTTAGCATAGCCTCAATTGCTGAGTCTATTTTGTCACGGCACAGCCTGTACGCGTCAAGGCTTTGCCCATATGGGTCAGGTATGCCGCCGCCAAGGACAAGGATTTTGCTTTCGGGCACAAAGCTTTTTAGTGCCGCAGCATGAGACGCAGTCATAACCACAAATAAATCTGTATCATCTATTAAATACTCCGATAATTTTCGAGCACGATGAGAGGATATATCAATTCCCATTTCCTCCATTGCCTTTACAGAGTTTTCGCTGGCACTATCCCCGGAAAAGGCGGCAATGCCACAGCTGCTGCAATTAATACTCAGCCCCTTAGCTTTGCATTTACTTTTCATTATCGCCTCAGCCATTGGACTGCGGCAGGTGTTTCCCGTACAAAGAAACAAAATATTCATGTTCATTTTCCTTTTCTTAATTCCTGTGATATATATAGTAAAACTTTTCGCCCAAAAAGTAAAGTTCTTTCCATCAATTTTATTACATTTTCGTCCCTAAATTGTTAACAATGACACAAAATAAAAGTTTTTCTTTCTTATTTCTCTATAATAAAAATTACTCACCTTAATTACTATATAATGATTGTATCTATGATACTTGGAGGTATTAAGTATGAAAAAAATGTTAGCTCTTTTGCTGTCACTGGTTTGTCTTTTCACCTGTGTGAGCCTTCCCGTAAATGCTATTGAGGACATTCCCGGTAATATTGGCGACAGCATGGGACTTCCACCCGACGAGCCTGTAATTTACGGTATTGTATATGAGGTTGATAAGCTTGAGGGCGTTACAATTATGTATAAGCCAAGCCCAACATTTACCTTCACCTCTCCCGGTACATATACTGTCACAAATGACACTCCCCTTTCAGTTGACTATGAGTTTGTTTGCTGGCAGCATGAGGAAACAGGCAAGTATTATTATGCAGGTGACCAGCTTTACATTGACGGTCAGGAGACTCTTATTGCTGTTTGGCAGCCAAAGACCGACAACCATCTTCGTCCTACAAGAGTTTTGCTCACAGCACTTGAAACTCTCAGAAGAACAATCGGTTCATTTTTAGGCTTTTACAAAGTAATCGACGACTTTAAGGCTGACCTTAAAGCACCTAAGCCTACATATAATTACTACTCCATGAGTGATTTAGGTGTCGAGATTATTAACACTCACACAAATGAAAAATATGAAGCTGACCCAAGAACCTATATTCTTGTTATAAAGTCAGACTCAGTGTTTGATGCAGCTTATGAAACAGTTAATGTTAACTTCTTTGGTGACAAATATACTGACACCACTACAGGCAACACATATACTGCTCACTTTAGCCTTTCTTCAGAGACTATGGAGTACGACGGCAAGCAGTGTCAATATATTAAGGTGACACTTGTTGACGGTGTACCTACACCTGTTACAGGTACTTTTATCACCTTAACTATTCCTGCCGGCTTCCTTAAATATGACACAGGCGTTACTAATGCGGAGGGTATGCCAACATACGCAGCTAACGCAGAGTATGTCCTTGATCGTTTCCTCTCAACAACTTATGTTTAATTTTCAATAATTCTTAAACAAACGGCATAGCTTACGGCAATGTAGGTTATGCCGTCTTTTTATGCTCTGCCCCTAACTGTACCACCAATAAAGTTTCAATAGCTACAAATTGTCTGCTTTTTGGCTTTGTACCCGACACTTTTCTCAGGTTTATAAACATCAATTCTATTTACAAAGCTTCGTATAATTATTTTAGTAAGCTCTTTAATATCTGTGTGTTTTCGCACCACTTTAAGAAATGAGTCCACATTCAATATATGTTTTTTGATTTAAAGTTAATGAAACTTATAAAAACTTGAAAAACCTATTGACAAATTATAAACAATTATTGTATTATTATCATGCAATGATAAAATTCATTGGAATGATTTTTTAGGAGGTGCCATTATGGATTTTTCAAAGATTTCAGACTTTTTCGTTGAGATCATGTTCTATGTTTTCGATCTTCTCACAAAGTTAGGCCTTGAGATTCCTGATTACATCGTTAGTGGAATCGAGCCTCGCGCATAAGTTACATAGTTAACGAAGCAAAAAGAAACAACGGCTCTTCAACAGAAG
>CAZDEL010000003.1:34517-86474 GCA_964504475.1 uncultured Faecalibacterium sp.
TGTATGGTCGTTATTTCTTTTATTAGCCCTCGAAGACATCACTCAAAACTGTTTTTCCTTGTAAGAGCTAAGCGAAGACTTCTTTCGGGCTTTTTTATTTGTCTGCTGTTTTAGCAGCCGCAGCCGTTGTCGCAGCCACAGCCATTGTTACAACCGCAGCTGTTGCAGCCGCAGCCGTTATTGCTTTGGAAAAGGCCATTGTCGCCGCCGCAGCACATTGATAAGATAAGAAGAATTACGATCCATGAGCAAGCGCTGCCACCAAATAAACCGTTGTTACAAGACATTATTGTCTACCTCCTTTTAATCTGAGCGGACTTTGCCGCCCTTCAATGTCATTATACTCAAAAGCTTAAAGTGTGTGACTGAATAAATGAAACCCCTGTGATAAAAATAAATATAGTTTATTTTGGAGGTCTAAGATGGTTTTCTCACATTTTAAAGGAAATTTTACCTTTCCCGGGGATTTTATTGAAGGTCAAACTTTTTTTGACCCCTTTGACAATGGTGAAAGGTCAAAAACTACCCCTCATGAAAAAAGATTTGAAAAAAATCAAAAAAGTCAAAAATTAATGAAAAACGAAGAAAATGAGAGCTAAATTTAAAATTCAGGGGTCAAAGATTATTTTTTGACCTTTTTTGACCTTTGAGTTATACGGTGATTGGGATATAATAAAGACAATGAAAGTCAAAGATAGTCAAAGTCAAACAAAGGATGTGATGACCATTAACCTATCAAATGTTATAGCTCAGATGATAACAGATATGCTCGAGGATAAAAGTGAAATCGAGATTCAGCGAAACATCTTAGCTCAAAACGTAGGCTGTGTACCAAGCCAGATAAACTATGTGCTTTCTTCACGCTTTACACCGGAAAGAGGCTATATAGTCGAAAGTAAAAGAGGCGGCGGTGGCTGCATAAGAATAACAAGAGTCACCTATGATGAAAACACCTTGCTTTTACAGGTGATAAAGAGCATAGGCTGCACCTTAGATGCTGCCACAGCTGAGAGTCACATAGTGAATCTATTGCGGCACAGACTGATTAATCAAAGAGATGCTGCTTTAATCCTCTCGGCAATGAGCGACTCAAATTATAAAGAGCTGCCCGCTGAAACGAGAGACCGTATTAGAGCCGGCATATTCAAGCAAATGCTTCTTGCAATTATGCAATAACAAGCTTTTAAGGAGGATGATATTTATGTTATGTCAAAACTGTAAGAAAAACGAAGCAACCACACACATTAAAAGAGTAATAAACGGCGAAGCAACTCAAAGCCATCTTTGCAGCGCTTGCGCACAAAGTCTCGGATACAACAACTTCTTTGACGATTTTTCATTTAATCTCCCCTCTTTGTTCTCGGGATTTTTTGAGGACAGCTTACTTCCCTTTGGCGAAAGCAGGCTTGACCGCTGCGAGGTATGCGGCTGCTGCTTTGACGATATAATCAAAACAGGCAGCGTCGGCTGTGCAAACTGCTATGACAAGTTTTACTCAAAGCTTTTGCCGTCAATACAAAGAATCCATGGCAAGGTAAAGCATGCAGGCTCAGCGCCGGAGAATATACCTGAGCCGGCTCTGCCGAAAGAAAAAACAAAAGAAGAAAAGATAAACGATTTGGAAAATGAAATGGCAAAGGCTGTCGAGGAGCAAAACTTTGAGCGTGCCGCCATTTTAAGAGACGAAATCAAAAGAATGAAAGGAGAAAACTAATATGAACTGGTATCGTAATAAAGGCAATGAAGGCGACATATGCCTTAGCACAAGAGTTCGCCTTGCAAGAAACATTCAGCAGTTCCCCTTTCCTATAAGACTTTCACCTGAGCAGAAAAAAGAAGTAGGTGAAAAGGTCAAGGACGCATTAGAGGGCGAAGACCTAAAGTATATAGATATGTCCACTCTTTCACAAACTCAAACAGTTTCCCTTGCGGAAAAGCATCTTATTAGCCCTGAGTTTGCCTGTGACACAGCAGGCAGAAGCCTTCTTCTTTCAGCTGAGGAAGATGTTAGCATTATGCTTTGCGAGGAAGACCATATTAGAATCCAAAGCGTTCTTCCCGGCTTGTCATTAGAGGATGCCTATACTTTAGCCGAAAAATATGACAAGCTTCTTGGTAAAAAGCTTCAATATGCTTACAACGACAAGCTGGGCTATCTCACACAGTGCCCCACCAATATTGGTACAGCCCTTCGTGCAAGTGTAATGCTCCATCTGCCCGCCTTAACTAAGAAGGGCGCAATGCATCGCCTTGGCACAACTGTGGCAAAATTAGGACTCACTCTCAGGGGCTACTACGGTGAAGGCTCAGAGGTCAGCGGTGATATTTATCAGCTTAGCAATCAAGTTACCATGGGCATTAGCGAGGAAGCAGCTATTAAAAACCTTAACTCAATAGCAATGCAAATTATCAATCAGGAAAAGCAGGCAAGAGCTTCCCTTGTAAAGGATGAGGATTATCTTGACAATATCTCCCGTGCCTGTGGCATACTCAAGAGTGCATATAAGCTGACAAGCGATGAGCTTATGAGACTTATCTCCTTTGTACGCGTTGGAGTGAGTGAAGGTATTATAGATATCCCCGCCGAAAAGCTCAAGGAGCTAACTGTAGTGTTGCAGCCTGCAACCCTTAACGCTCAATCAGACAAGCCTATGACAAGCTCTGAAAGAGATGTTTTAAGAGCAAGCAAGGTTAAACAAGAGCTGATATAGTCTCACAATGAAATAATGACCGTTCGTAATTAATATGCTTTTTAGCTCTTGAACGGTCTATTATTGTCCCCATTTTCACTAATATCAGCATAAAACAGGAGGAAAATACAATGTATAAATTTACAGGCTTTACTGAAAAAGCTAACAGAGCATTAAACTATGCCGTTGAAATTGCCGAAAATTTAGGTCACACCTATATAGGAAGTGAGCATTTATTGGCAGGCCTTATAAAGGAGGGTGACAGCGTTGCTACGAGTGTCCTCTCATCTAAGGGCGTAAATGCCGCCGCTGTTGAGGAGGAAATAAGACGCAGTGTAGGTGTTGGCATTCCGACAGTGCTGACTCCCGACGACTTTACTCCACGAAGCAAGCACATAATTGAGCTGTCCTTAGCTCTTGCCAGACAAAAAAGTGCCGGCTATGTTGGCACAGAGCATCTTCTCACTGCCCTTTTAAGCGAGGAGGACAGCTGTTGCAATTATATATTATCCCAGCTGGGAGTAAACCCAAATATACTTTTAAGTGAGCTGGAAAGCCCCAAGGGTAAAAGCAGCTACACGGGCAGCTCAAAATCTAACGCTAATGGTGGCAAAAGCTCAACACCGACTCTCGATAAATATGGCATGGACTTAACCGCCAAGGCTCAAAAGGGCGAAATTGACCCGGTTATAGGCAGAGAAAAGGAAATCGAAAGAGTAATTGAAATACTCTCTCGAAGGACAAAAAATAACCCCTGTCTTATTGGTGAGCCCGGCGTTGGCAAAACCGCAATAGCAGAGGGACTCGCTCAAAAGATTGCATCGGACGAGGTACCCGAAACGCTGAAAAATAAGCGTATAGTATCTCTCGATTTGACGAGCATGGTTGCCGGTACAAAATATAGAGGCGACTTTGAGGAAAGAATCAAGGCCTGCATAGACGAAACTATCAAAGCAGGAAATGTCATACTCTTTATTGATGAGGTTCATAATCTTATAGGCACCGGCTCAGCTGAGGGTGCAGTGGATGCAGCTAACATCTTAAAGCCATCCCTTGCAAGAAGTGAGCTACAGGTCATCGGTGCCACAACCCTTGAGGAGTACAGAAAATATATCGAAAAAGACTCAGCCCTTGAAAGGCGTTTCCAAAGCGTTAAGGTGTCAGAGCCGTCGCAAGAGGAAACGGTGGAAATTTTAAAGGGGCTTCGCAGCAAATATGAGGCTCACCACAAGGTCAAAATCACCGACGAGGCATTAGAGCAGGCTGTAAAAATGTCTGTGAGATATATTAGCGACAGATTTTTGCCCGATAAGGCAATAGACCTTATTGATGAAGCCTGCTCAAAGGTTAGACTTCGTGCCTACACCATGCCACCGGAGGTCAAGGAAATCGAAAAGCAGCTAAAAGACATAACCGGTGAAAAGGCCACCGCCATTGACTCACAGGACTTTGAGGGTGCTGCAAGACTGCGTGACACGGAAAAAGAGCTTATGAGCAGACTCACCGCCGCCAAAACCAACTGGAAGGAGGAATCCGCTCACTCCTTTGGTGAGGTAACGGGAAATGAAATTGCCAGAGTCGTTTCATCATGGACAGGTGTACCGGTAAACGAGCTGACAAAAGAGGAAAGCGAAAAGCTTTTAAAGCTTGAAGAAACTCTCCACGAAAGAATCATCGGTCAAAACAAGGCTGTTGAGGCTGTTGCAAAGGTTATCAGACGAGGCAGGAGCGGACTTAAAGACCCGAAGCGTCCCATGGGCTCATTTATATTCTTAGGCCCGACAGGTGTTGGTAAAACAGAGCTTTGCAAGGCTCTTGGCGCAGCAATGTTCGGTGACGAAAATGCTGTTATCCGTCTTGACATGAGTGAGTATATGGAAAAGCATAACGCTTCAAGGCTTGTTGGCTCACCTCCGGGATATGTTGGCTATGAGGAGGGTGGTCAGCTCACTGAAAAGGTAAGAAGAAAGCCCTATAGCATAATCCTATTTGATGAGATAGAAAAGGCTCATCCCGATGTTTTCAATATGCTGCTTCAAATTCTTGACGATGGCATACTCACCGACTCGGCCGGCAGGCGTGTTGACTTTAAAAACACTGTCATTATAATGACCTCTAACTTAGGTGCAAAGCATATAGCCGCAGGCGGCAATGCAATAGGCTTTGGCGAAAACGCAGGAAAGCTCACAGACGAGCAAATTAAAGCTGCTGTCACAGGTGAACTTAAGAAAGCATTTAGGCCTGAATTTTTAGGCAGAATTGATGAGATTATTGTTTTCAGTCAGCTTAAAAAAGAGGAAATTGACCTTATTGCCGCAAAGATGATAAAGGAGCTTAAGGAAAGACTCACCTCAATGGATATTGAAATGGAGTTTTCACCGAAGGTTATAAGTAAGGTCGCTGACGCAGGTTTTGACACTGTTTATGGTGCACGACCTTTAAGGAAGGCACTTCAAAGTCTCGTTGAGGATAAGCTCTCCGAGGAAATACTATCGGGCAAGCTTCAAGCAAAGGGCAAATATCTTTGTGATGTCGAAGACGACAAGGTCGTATTTAAAAACGCATAAAACAATGTGGGTGCTTATCCTTTCAGACAGCACCCACTCTTTTTATTTTTTAACTCCACTGACAATATAAATGTCATCTGTGGATATTTTTGTGTCAACATCAAAATATTCTGACATAAGCTCTTGCATTTTATCAACATCGGGCAGGATAGTTGACACATTTTTTGCACTGCCCGAGTGATGAATTATAAGAGCTTCACGGCTCATACCGTGAGCCACAGTCACTCTACCACCGGATTTAAGAGCTGTGTGAAGACTTTGAAAAAGATTATTAGGTGAGACAAAATGAGGAAAGGCATTATATACTAAAGCGCAATCAAACTCATTATTAAAGGTGAGGTTTTCTGCGTCCTCGCATAAAAAGCTAACACTATCCTCCCCTTCAAATTTTCTCTTGGCAATCTTTATCATCTGTGAGGAAATATCCACACCAACATATCTTTTAACCTTAGCCTTTAAATAGTCGGGCACAAGCACACCGGTGCCGCAGGCAATATCAAGGACGCATTTATCCTTTTCCACCTGAGCCACATCAAAAATCTTTTTAATCTTCGATGCACTTTTGACCATTGTGTCATCCCAATTAGGTGCAGCCTCATCGAAGTAAGCTTTAACCTGCTTTTTATCCATTAGTACCTCCCTGAGCTTGCCGCCGATTTTTCATAGAGCATTATAATAATGGGCACCACAATTATTTGAAGTATAATTCCCGGAATAGCATTGACAACTGCGCCTGCCCAAAATGCACCAAAGCCAAACCTTGATATGTCAAGTCCGGCACAAAAGAACTGCACCACACCCCAAAGGAGTCTGCCTGAAATCATAGCGACAAACAGTGAAATATAAATATATACCTTCCTTTTCGGCAGAGTACGATATAAAGCACCTGACACAGCACCGTAAGCGGCAAGCTCAAATGCCATTGCCACAGCTCGTGGAAACAAGGTCGGTGAGCCTAAGGTGAGGCTTCTGAAAAGTGGAGCAATAAAGCCCACTAAAGCACCCCAGGGTGCGCCACAAATATAGCCGCAAATTATAACCGGAATGTGCATCGGGCAAAGCATACCACCTATTTGCGGTATCTGCCCTGTCAAAAAGGGCAAGACATATGCCGCCGCAAGAAGCATTGCTGACATAATCAGCTTAGTTGTATTCGTCTGTTTTTTCATGGGCGAATTTTATCCTTTAGCTATAGCTGCTATGAGCCAATCTACAAGTGCCATAAAGAGCTTAATAAGTCTTTCGATAAAGCTTTGTGACATTTGTACTATTTCCACTGATTCCTCGTCCGGACAAATAGAGCCGTCAGAGGCTATATATTGCATAAATCTTGGATACTGCTCATAGGTGTCAACAGTTGCCTCATCTTTAGCATTAAGCAATGTGTAAATCATTTTGTCTAAGTCACTGCTTATTTGTGCGTGAGGCATGTTTCTGATAAACCATGTTTTCTCAGGGAAAAGGCAGGTTGATGCGTCAACCGTTTTATCAGGTGAGATATATTTCATGTCCTTATCCTTTAGGTACTCCTCACTGAGAGTCTCGCCAAAGGTCGCTGTTGTTGCACCAAAGGAGTTGTTTTTAGTGTCGATTACATTATCACTTAGACTGTTCCATGATGGGGTGACAGGAATTGAGGAAAAGCCGTATCTTGATATAACTACAACCTTTGCAGTCTTGTCAAGTTCCTTTAAGGTCTGTGTCTTATGACTTCTGACAAGGGTGTTATAGTTTTCAATCTTAGATAAAAGTGTGACAGCGTCCTTATCATTTTTATCATAGACCTCACCGAAGACAAAAGCTATAGCATCGTCCACCTGCTCATCGGGAATCATAGCCCAAATTGTCAGCCAGTTTGCAAAAAGAGGAGCAAGAGCGTCATAAATATATAATCTAAGCTTATCGGCAATCTCATTTCCCAAATCTGCAACAGTATTAAAAAGTCCGGCTGCCTCAAAGACCTCTAATAAGCTATTGACCAAAGCTTCAACTTCGCTGCCCTTAAGAGCGTTTTCAATGGAGTAAAGCAGTGCTTCACCGCCAAGCTCAATATCGCCTGTTAAAAGGTCACCTGTGTAGCTTTCACCGTAAATTGCTGTGGCGTTAAAGGCTACACCGCTTACACTCTCATTGCCATATAACGATAAATATGACAAAACAATTACTCCGCCTAAGGAGTGGCAGCTAAGAGAGACCTTATCCTTGCCGCTTACACTTTTAACATACTCAATAAAAGCATTGAGCTGTGCGGCTATATCAATTGGGTCACATCTCCAGTCATATTTAAAGTTTATAACCTCACTGTTTAAGATAGCTTCCTTTGATGGGTACTGAAAATAGGTTCCTGAATTGCCCTTTGTTGTGCCGTCAGGATTATTGTAAAGGCCATAGAAAATGTTTTCGAGTACAGGAGAAACAGCCTCACCGAAGGCATCCCAATCGTTTAATATAATGAACTTTGCCAAAGCCGGCACAGCGAGCTCAACACCGTCCATTATGTGCTCTGTTTTAATAGGGAAATATTTTTCGCTGTTAGGGTCGTCCTTATCCGAGACAATGTCACTTGCCATAAAGCCGTGAACATAAATTAAAGGATAGTTGTCCTCGCTTTTTTCAGCGGCATAAGCTGTGACACTTACAGCCGAGAAAAGCATAATAACTGCGAGTAAAAGAGATATAATTTTTTTAGTTAGATTTTTTTCCATTTTTATAAACTCTCCTTTTTAAAAATATAATGCTATAATACCACTGTTAAGTTACTTATAACAGGTTGAAAATATTGATATTTTGTTAACAGATATTGAATTTTTATCTTTTTCCACAATTTTTTTATATTTTTATTTTCACAAGCAACACTTTATTGCTGAATAAATGGCGATTTTCTGTCAAAAATAACAAAAGAAGGAATTTTTTAAAATATTTTAGTCAAAGGACTTGACTTTTATGCCTCTTTCGAGTAGAATATAAAAGCTGTTGAAACGATTCACTAGCTCAGTTGGCAGAGCACTTGACTTTTAATCAAGGTGTCCGGGGTTCGAATCCCCGGTGAGTCACCAGCGAGAAGCCGCATAAAATGTGGCTTCTTTTGTTTTTCTGAAAATCTACACCCCACCCTATGTATGCAATTTGTATGCAGTTCATTTTTAATCCTAAAAGCACTCAAATAAAATGAGATAATTTAGTTCAAATATTGAAAACCTTGATAATCTGTGATAAAATGTTAAATATATTGTGCTCGTCCCTTCGAGCCTTGAAAGGAATGGCAAACAAATGAAATATGTAGTTGTTTTATATGACGGCATGGCAGACTATCCCGTGCCTGCCTTAGGTGGTAAGACACCTATGATGTGCGCTAATAAGCCCCTTTTTGACAGTCTCGCTAAGCAGTCTGAGGTGGGTCTTGTTAAGACTGTACACGACTCATTAAAGCCCGGCAGCGATGTTGCCAACATGAGCGTTATGGGCTTTGACCCTATGAAGTATTACACCGGTCGCTCCCCTCTTGAAGCTGTGAGCATTGGCGTAAAGCTTAGAGATGATGATGTCACCCTTCGTTGCAACCTTGTCACCCTCTCCGATGAGGAAAATTATGAGGACAAAACTATGGTCGATTACTCAGCGGGCGACATCTCCTCACAGGAAGCCGCTGAGCTTATTAAGAGCGTTCAAGAGGCTTTTGGCAATGATAAATATACATATTACAGCGGTGTTAGCTATCGCCACTGTCTTGTGGTACGCGAGGGAACAACTGACCTTGGCAACATGACTCCGCCACACGACATAAGCGGCAGAGTTGTTGGCAGCTATCTTAGCAATAGCGAAAATGCCACTGAGCTTATTAATATGATGAAAAAGAGCTATGATGTGCTCAAAGACCACCCTGTAAATAAAAAAAGAATTGCCGAAGGAAAGCGTCCCGGCAACTCAATTTGGCTTTGGGGCGAGGGTAAAAAGCCTATACTCCCCTCCTTTGAGAGCCTTTATGGTATAAAGGGCAGCGTTATATCAGCTGTTGACCTGCTCAAGGGCATTGGCCTTAGCGCAAACATGAGTGTGCCTGAGGTGGAGGGTGCAACAGGCTATATTGACACAAACTTTGAGGGCAAAGCAAGATGTGCTCTCGAGGAGCTTGAAAAGGGCAATGACCTTGTCTATATTCATATTGAAGCACCTGATGAGTGCGGACACAGAAACGAGCCTGAAAACAAGGTGCGTTCAATTGAGCTTATTGATGAAAAGGTTTTATCAATACTCCTTGAAGGTCTTAAAAAATATGATGATTATAAGATTATGATACTCCCCGACCACCCAACACCTATTGTGACTAAGACCCATGCAAGAGACCCTGTTCCCTATATGATATATCACAAAAACGCTCCGGAAAAGGGTGTGGACACAATTAATGAGGAAACCGCAAAAGCAACAGGCAACTTCATTGAGTACGGCCCCGACATAATGAAACGCTTTATAACTAAATAAAAGCACAAAACAGCCAAAGGAAGCTAACCTAAGGCTGTTTTTCTTTTTAAACTCTTATAACTCTGATAATATCCTTTGTGCCCTCAATAGCTTTTATTGCGCCATTACCTACAGTGTCTGAGGTGTCAACCATTGTGCAAGCATAGTCGCCCTTTGAGCGGTTGGCTAAGTTTTCAATGTTTATTCCCTCTGCCGATATTTTTCCTGTGATGGTGCTAAGCATATTGGGCACATTTTTATGCAAAACCAAAAGTCTCGACTGTGTAGCTCTACTCATATATATGTCAGGATAATTTACGCTGTTTTTAATGTTTCCGTTTAGCATAAAATCAGACAGCTGCTGTGCTGCCATAACAGCACAATTATCCTCGCTTTCCACAGTTGATGCACCTAAATGAGGTATAGCTATTATGCCGTCACAGTTAAGAGTCTCCTCACCGGGAAAGTCTGTAACATAGGCGCTTACCTTGCCTTCTTCAATCGCCTTTTTAATGTGGGGCACATTTACAAGGTCGCCTCGTGAAAGGTTAATAATTTTTACTCCCTGCTTCATCATGCTAATGGCCTTTTCGTCAATAATGCCTTTTGTGTCAGGCGTTGACGGTATATGCAAAGTAATATAGTCAGCCTTAGCATAGATGTCGTCATAGCTTGACCCTCTTTCAATGCCGCCGGAAAGATGCCACGCTGAGTCAACAGTTAAATAGCTGTCATAGCCTATAACCTTCATGCCAAGGCTAATTGCTGCGTTTGCCACAAGGCCGCCTATTGCACCAAGACCGATTACTCCTAAGGTTTTGCCCATGATTTCACAGCCGGCAAAGGTACTCTTGCCCTTTTCCACCTGCTTTGCCACATCACCTTCAAGGGTGTTTGCCCAGGCTATGCCGTCAACTATTTTTCTTGACGCTAAAAGCAGACACACAATTGTCAGCTCCTTGACTGCGTTTGCATTAGCCCCGGGAGTGTTAAAGACAACTATGCCTTCCTTTGCACATCTATCTACGGGGATATTATTTACACCTGCGCCGCAGCGAACTATGGCCTTTAATTCCCTATTAAACTCCATCTCGTGCATTGACGCCGAGCGTACCATAATGCCCTGTGGAGCTAATATATCATTGGAAACATTGAAAAGCCTTTTATCAAGGCTGTTTAAGCCCATTGGAGCGATTTTATTTATTATCTTAATGTTTATCATCTCTCTGCCCTCCATTGCTATTTACGGTTGTTTAAGGCAAATGCCTGCATAAACTCAATTAATGCCTCAACGCCCTCAATGGGCATTGCGTTATAAATTGACGCTCTCATGCCACCGACACTTCTGTGACCCTTTAGATTCATTAGTCCTACCTTTGCGGCCTCATCTGCAAATTTTTTATCAAGGTCACTGTCTCCTGTTATAAAGGTGACATTCATCATGGAGCGGCTATCCTTATGGGCTGTAGGGATATAATAGCTTTGACAGTCGAGATAATCATATAGCAGCTTAGCCTTTTTCTCGTTAAGCTTTTTCATTTCCTCAAGGCCGCCAAGCTCCTTAATCCACTCATAAACGAGCTTTGCCATATATATGCAATAGCATGGCGGTGTGTTATACATTGAGCCTGACTGAGCCATTAGACTATAGTCCAGCATGACGGGAGTATCCTTACGAGCATTGCCAATAAGCTCCTCGCGTACTATAACCACAGTGAGACCGGCAGGTGCCATATTTTTTTGTGCGCCGGCATAAATTAAGGCAAATTTACTCACATCTACACTTTCCGATAAGATGCACGATGACATATCGGCAACAAGAGGTATGTCGCCTGTGTCGGGAATATAGGGAAACTTTGTGCCGTAAATTGTGTTGTTATAGCAAATGTGGACATAGTCTGCGTCTTTTCTAAAGCTATCTCTTGTACTTTTGGGTATGCGGCAAAAATTATCCTGCTTTGATGATGCGGCAATTTTAACATCACCATATTTTTGAGCCTCGTTATAAGCCTTAGTGGAAAACTGACCGGAAAGTATATAATCCGCTTTTTTGTTTTTATTCATTAAATTTAGTGGTACTGCGGCAAATTGCGTAGACGCACCGCCTTGCAAAAACAATACCTTATAATTATCCGGAATAGACATAATTTCACGAAGGAGCATTTCAGCGCTTTTGATAATCTCATCATAAACACTACTTCGATGGCTCATTTCCATAACGCTCATTCCGCTGTCACCATAGCACACAAGCTCTGATTGTGCCCTTTCGAGGACGCATAGTGGTAACATTGACGGCCCTGCCGAAAAATTGTAAACTCTTTTCACAAAAAACACCTCCGGATTTCATTATATTCATTTTCCTTAGAAGAATGATTGTTTTATTATATATACCGAAGCCGTAAATATTAATGTTGCTTTCGCATAAGAGTGCGTATTCTTATTTAAAATTATGTGTAAGCCGCAATGAAATTGTGACAGATTTAGCTTATAAGTCACAAAAAAGTCCGATAAAAAGCTAACATGGAGCTGCATTTATCGGACTTTATATTATTTTTAACATTATCTGCGAGCCTTATTAGCTCGACTTTTTCTTTGTGGAAAACTTAAAAACGGCACTTATATATTCATTCTCAAAATATGAGCTATCGTCTTTAAATAAATCTGACGGCATATCAGGGCATGGGAAAAGCTTGTCACCATGCTTATCAAGGAGCTTTTCAAAGGAGCTGCCTGCAAAGCCCACAAACCTTTTAAGCACCTTATAGACTATTACACCCACCACTCCAAGGACGAGTAAAATAATTATTGTTGGCACTGTAAAGGTTATAAGCCCAAATATAACTGCGCCAATGCAAATGAGAGCGAGAATAACACAGCATATGCCGGTAAATATATCATCAAGCTTGTCTGCTACATTTAGAACCTTGCCAAATTTATATAGCTTCTTATCATAATCACCTAACTTCTTTTCATTTTGAGATAGCTTTTCTTTGACATCTCTTTCGTTTTTAACAGAGTAGGTCGCCTCAGGTAAAGAAAAGCCCTCAGCTGTAGCAATAACTCTTTGATAGCTGTCAAGGTTGTTGCCTCTTGATGCTTCAACCTCTAAGATTATTTGTGTGTCCTTTTCCAAAAGGAACTCATATTTTGCCTCAGTTATAAACCTGTGATAGGCTGTCATGCCACGCTTTTCAGATAAGGTTTCATATGAATATTCCTCATCGGTGGTAAGCTTTAAATTTACTTCACTGCCAAAAATGGAATATATCTCACTGCTTTTTGGTGGCAAACAATATGACAGACCATTTAAGGTCATGATAATTTTTTTACTTGATTGATTTTTAAAATATATCTTCATTTATACCTCTATATAAAAATGGCGGGTATAGATTTTCTAAAAGGAAAAGGTATACCCGCGTTCAAACATTAGACATTAAACAGGAAGTGAACTATGTCGCCGTCCTTCATGACATATTCCTTGCCCTCACTCTTGACAAGACCCTTGTCCTTTGCCGCCGCAAGAGTGCCGCACGCCATGAGATTATCAAAGGACACAACCTCGGCTCTAATAAAGCCACGCTCAAAATCCGAGTGGATTTTGCCTGCTGCTTGTGGTGCTTTAGTGCCCTTTTTGATTGTCCATGCTCTAACCTCGGGCTGACCGGCGGTGAGATAGGATATAAGGCCGAGAAGGTTATAGCTTCGCTGAATAAGCAGGTCAAGACCGCTTTTTTCTACGCCTAAATCCTCAAGGAACATTGCCTTATCCTCTTTTGAAAGTGGGGAAATTTCAGCTTCAAGCTCTGCACAAATTGGGAGCACCTCACTGCCCTCAGCTGCGGCAATTTCACAAACTGCCTTATAGTTTTCGTTTGTGTCAATGCCGTTTACAAAATCATCCTCGCTCATGTTGCAAGCGTAAATAACCGGCTTTGATGTGAGCAGTGCCACAGAGTCAAGAATTGCCTTCTCGTCCTCGTCACACTCAATGCTCCTCGCAGTTTGCTCATTTTCGAGAGCTTCTTTAACTCTTTTAAGGAACTCGTATTCGGCAGCAAGGCTCTTATCGCCCTTCATTGCCTTTGAGGTTCTGTCTATTCTTCTTTCAATCATTTCAAGGTCGGAAAGAATCAGCTCAAGATTAATTGTCTCTATATCACGCTTAGCATTAACACTGCCGTCAACATGAATAATATCATCATTTTCAAAGCAGCGTACAACATGGATAATAGCATCCACCTCTCTAATATGTGACAAAAACTTATTGCCTAAGCCCTCGCCCTTTGATGCGCCTCTTACAAGACCTGCAATATCCACAAACTCAATTGTGGCCGGAGTAAACTTAACGGGATTATACATCTCAGCGAGCTTGTCCAGTCTTTCATCGGGCACTGCAACAACGCCTACATTAGGCTCAATTGTGCAAAAGGCATAGTTAGCCGACTGTGCGCCTGCATTTGTTATTGCGTTAAAAAGTGTACTTTTACCCACATTGGGCAAACCAACGATACCAAGTTTCATTTTATTTTATACCTCTGATTTTTGTGTTAATGTTAATAATAAGCTGTTCTTATTTAGTTGCTTCAAGAAGTGCCTGCTGAATATCGGCAATAATGTCGTCAACATCCTCTATGCCAACTGAAAGACGAATAAGGTCACTGCTAACTCCTGCTTCCTCAAGCTGCTTGTCAGTGAGCTGTCTGTGAGTTGTTGACGCAGGGTGAAGCACACAGGTCTTGCTGTCTGCAACATGAGTTACGATTGAAGCGAGCTTTAATGAGTCCATAAACTTTGTTGCAGCCTCTCTGCCGCCCTTAACACCAAAGGAAATTACACCGCAGGTGCCATGAGGCATATACTTTTTAGCAAGCTCATATTGAGGGTCGCTTTCAAGGCCGGGATATGATACCCATGATACAAGCTCATTGTCCTTAAGGTACTTAGCAATTGCAAGTGCGTTGCTGCAATGTCTCTGCATACGAAGGGCAAGAGTTTCAAGGCCAATATTAAGAAGGAAAGCGTTTTGCGGGCCGGGAATTGAGCCAAGGTCACGCATGAGCTGAACGACGCACTTTGTAATATATGCGCCCTTGCCAAAGCGATCTGTATAGGTGATGCCATGATAGCTGTCATCGGGAGTGGTAAGACCGGGGAACTTATCGTTTTGAGTCCAGTCAAAGTTGCCACTGTCAACGATTGCGCCACCGACCTGAGTTGCATGACCGTCCATATATTTTGTGGTGGAGTGAGTTACTATATCTACACCATACTTAAATGCCTGACAGTTAACAGGTGTTGGGAAGGTGTTATCAACAATGAGGGGTACACCGTGCTTATGTGCTGCATTGGCGAACTTCTCGATATTGAGCACCTGAAGTGAAGGATTGGAAAGAGTCTCACCGAAAACAGCCTTAGTGTTATCCTTAAATGCTGCTTCAAGCTCCTCCTCGGAGCAGTCGGGTGTTACGAAGGTAAAGTCAATTCCCAGCTTTCTCATGGTGACATTAAACAGGTTAAAGGTACCGCCATAAATAGCTGAGGAAGCTACAACATGGTCACCGGCAGAGCAAATGTTAAAAATAGCAAAGAAGTTTGCTGCCTGACCTGAGGAAGTAAGCACAGCGGCAACACCGCCTTCAAGGTCTGCTATTTTAGCTGCAACACAGTCGTTTGTGGGGTTTTGCAATCTTGTATAGAAATAGCCTGAAGCTTCAAGGTCAAAGAGCTTGCCCATTTCCACACTTGAATCATATTTATAGGTTGTGCTTTGATAAATCGGGAGCTGTCTTGGCTCACCGTTTTTTGGAGTATATCCGCTATGGATACATTTTGTTGCAATTTTGTATTCGCTCATATAAATCCTCTTTTCTGAGTTTGATATTCTTAATTTCACTCAATTATATTACATTATCGTCTTCAAGTCAAGAGCTTTAAGTGGGTATAAAGGCAGTGAGGTTATAAGTTTTGGTTCTTCTTTTTTTGGTACTAATTGACCTTGTGCCAATTTTAGGAAATATGCCCCACACGACAAAACGGACAAGTCTTACACCTGTCCGTTTCGCATATTGTTATGTTTTATCTGTTTCTGATAAGTGAAGCTAAGAGATTAAATAATGCTCTTAAGAATCTGAAAAGATTTGCTAAAGGATTGCTTGACCATGCGTTTGTACCCTCGTCGGGAGTAACCTCAGCATAGTCCTTGCTATAATCCATAAACTGAGGAAGTGAGCTTGTGAAAACTGTAAGCTTTCCGTCTGAATCAAAGAACTCCTGACCGAGCTGAGTTATTCTGTTAGTGAAGTTGTCATGCTCGATGTTTTTAATAAACCATGTTGTGTCAGGGAAGAGACAGGTTGAAGCGTCGATATGTAAATCAGCTGAGATATACTTATCGGTACCGTTAAGCTTAGCCTGTACATAATACTCATCGCTAAAGCTCTTGCCATAGTCTGTAGCTGTTGCGCCATAGGAAGCGTCGGATACAATACCTCTTACATCACCTGTTACCTCTGAGTCCTCAAATAATGGGAAGGTGATTGAGCCATATTTTGCGAAAACAGCTGTCTTAACGCCCATGTCGTCAAGCTTCTTTAAAATTGTCTTATAAGCCTCATCCTTCATAATGAGGTTGTAATATGCGTCTGTCTTAGCAATAAGGCCTGCATATTCCTGCTTAAGCTCATCTGTATAGAAAACAGTGTTAATAGCATCCTCATAATAGTTGCCCATGAGTGACCAATAGCAAAGAGTACGACCATAGGTTGAGCAAAGAGCAAGTCTTGAAATAAGCTCAGGAACAACCTTTTCATAAATCTTTTCGACTGCGTCAACACCAATGCCGAGAACCTTAGCCGAGTTAAGGATTGAAACGAGAGCTACAGCAAACTCCTCCATAACAGGGTCATCGAAAAGCTCTGAGCCATTGAGATAATATGTTACAAAGCGGTCGATTTTATCTGCGTCAAAAACAATGTGGTTTGATAAAAGGCCTGCACAAAGAAGCTCACCGGCAAGGCTTGATGTGTCATGTACCATATGGTTAACAACAAAATAGCCATCACCATAGTCACCTCTAAGGCTCTTTGCAACATAAGCCATTGATACGTTTACACCGTAGCAACGAGCATAAAGATTAACCTTCTTTGCGCCTGTAGCTGCTAAAACTCTGTCAATGTAAACCTTAAGCTGGTCTGCGATCTCGAGAGGTGATAAACGCCAGTCATAGAAGAACTGATATGCAGGGATGCCTAAATAGGTTTCCTTTTGAATAGCAACTGTCTTATAATCCCACAAAATATGTGAGCCGTCAGTTACTTCGCCGTTTTTGTCAAGGAGATTATCAGCATAAATCGGAGCAAAGGCTTCCTCAAAGGAATCAATGTAACCGCTGTAATCGTCTGTAACAAGAGCAGTAGCAAGCTCCTTGAGTACCGGAGTCATATGCTCTGTTAAATAGCCTAATCTGTCAATGTTTCTCTGGTCGCTTAAAGGATTGCCGTCCTTATCATAAAGGGGCGCAGTGCCTCTGCCGCGAACATAAACTGTTACGACATCTTCACCTGTTATAGCAAAAGCGGGCATAGCAAGTGAAAAAATCATAAGAAAACATAGTAGGGCGCAAAGAATTTTTTTCATATTAACTACCTCTTTCTAAAAAATTTTACTCCTGAATTATACTCGCGTTTTTTCTTCTTGTCAATAGTGGATTTACGAATAATCAATAATCTATTCATAAACTTCATAACCACATTGTTAATTTTTCTAAATGCAAAAATAAAGAGCCTTCTGTGATTATACCAAGAAGACTCTTTAGTTATTCGCACTATTATTTTAAACGGTAGCGTTATTCAATTTCAGCTGTCTTAACCTTTTCAAATTCATCCTCAATTTCCTTTGAGGGCTTCTTTGTCAAAAGTGACACGACAACAATGACAATGCCGGAGAAAAGGAATGCAGGAAGAAGCTCATAAATTGCGAAGACTCCGCCTAATTGAGGGTTAAGCACAAGCTTCCAGATAAATACCATTGCTGCGCCTGATACCATACCTGCAATAGCGCCGGGATAGGTTGTTCTCTTCCAGAAAAGTGAGAAAAGCATAATAGGTCCGAAGGTTGCACCAAAGCCTGACCATGCGAAGGAAACGATGTCGAAAATTACACTGTCCTCGTCCCATGCGATTGCAATGCCGATAATAGAGATAATTACAAGAGCAATTCTTGAAATGCTCATGACAACCTTATCATCTACAGGCTTTTTCTTAAGCTTAGTAAATGAAGCCTCGTAAATATTCTTTGCAAATGCAGATGACGCAATGAGAAGATATGAGTCAGATGAGCTGATAGTTGCAGCGAGAACACCTGCAAGGACAACACCTGCAAGAATCGCAGGAAGAAGATACTCCGAAAGGTTAATGAAGACATTTTCTGCTCCACCGCTGGTGAGAAGGTTCTCCTTTACCGGGAAAACAGCTCTGCCTATAACACCGATACATACAGCGGCAAAAAGTGAAATAAGAACCCAAACTGTTGCTATACGGCGTGACTTTTTAAGCTCACTTGTCTTTCTGATTGCCATAAATCTTAAAAGAACCTGAGGTATACCGAAATAGCCCAGACCCCATGATGCAGTTGAAAGTATTGTCAAAAGACCGTACTCCTTTGCCGGACCGAATTGAGGCACACCGTTTATAACCTGCTGAACACCCTCTGCGTCTGTGATAGGTGTTGCCATGCTCGTAAGTGAAAGATAGCCGGGAATTGCCTGGGCATTTGATATAACTGCGTCAATGCCGCCTGCGTTAATGGTACCTGTAACGAGAATGGTAATGAGAGCGATCACCATGACCACTGCCTGCATAAAGTCTGACACACTCTCAGCGAGGAAGCCACCGAGGAAGGTGTAAACCACAACGAAAACAGCACCGACAATAAGCATTGAGTGATAGCTATAGCCAAAAAGTGTGCTGAAAAGCTTACCGCAGGTAACAAAGCAGCTCGCTGCATAAACAGTGAAGAAAATAAGAATAAACAAGGCCGAAAGGGTCATGATAATATTCTTCTTTTCATGATATCTGTTTGAGAAAAACTCCGGTATAGTAATTGCGTTTCCTGCGACAACGGAATACTTTCTAAGTCTCTTTGCAACAATAAGCCAGTTGACATATGTACCAACAGCAAGGCCAATAGCCGTCCACGCTGCGTCGGCGATGCCGCACCAATATGCCACACCGGGAAGGCCCATAAGCAGCCAGCCGCTCATATCCGATGCCTCGGCACTCATAGCTGCGACCCACGGTCCGAGAGTTCTGCCACCGATAAAATATTCCTCTGAGTTTTTGCTTGATCGTTTAGCATAAAAAACGCCAATGCCAATGACTATGAGCATATACCCTGCCATAGCAAGAAAGATTTGTAATGTTGATGAATCCATTGCTTTTCCTCCGTTTCAAATATTAATAGAAACTTATTTTATCACTTTTTTTTAGCTTTGTAAAGTGCAAAAGGATGATTTTTGTCTATAAATGGCGAAACCTATATTAACAATTATTTTGAATATTGTTAAATTCCTGTGTAAGGACTGGATTTTCTTGCATATTTGTGATAATATTTAAAAAATCAAATTAGGAGGCGAAAATGAACTTAGCAAACAAATTAACCATTTTCCGCGTGGTGCTCGTACCCTTCTTCGTCTTGTTTATGCTTTGCAATTTCACTGAATATGACCGCTATATAGCTCTTGGCATATTTGTCATTGCAACTATTACAGACAAGCTTGACGGTACCATAGCAAGAAAATATAACATGATAACCACCTTTGGCAAATTTATGGACCCAATTGCCGATAAGCTCCTCGTGTGCTCGGCTCTCGTGTGTCTGACTTATGCCGGCGAGATTCCCCCGTGGGCAGTTATCATTATTATCGCAAGAGAGTTTATTATAAGCGGTGTAAGGCTTGTTGCAGCCGAGGGCGGCGTCACAATTGCCGCATCAAACTGGGGCAAGGCTAAAACCGTATCACAAATGGCAATGATAATCGTTTTGCTTATGAGTGCCGAGGGCTTTTATATTGTTGAGCAAATACTTCTTTATGCGTCCTTAGTCTTGACAGTTGTCTCAGCGGTAGATTATCTTATTAAAAACAAAAATGTTCTCTCAGCAAAAAATTAGCCATTAAGGTCATATTCTATTGACAAACAGCTCCCTTTATTGGTAAAATAAAGGGAGTAATTATTTTTGAAAGGAAGCAGTGTTTTATGAATAAAGGTAAATTTTATATTACAACCGCTATTGCATACACCTCAAGGAAACCTCATATTGGCAACAGCTATGAAATTGTGCTTACAGATGCTATTGCTCGTTTCAAGAGATTTCAGGGCTATGATGTGTTCTTCCTTACCGGTACTGATGAGCATGGTCAAAAAATCGAGGAATATGCTAAAAGTGCAGGGGTAACACCTAAGGAGTATGTTGATAAGGTTGCAGGTGAAATTAAAGGCATATGTGACACACTTAACACAACATATGATAAGTTTATCAGAACAACAGACGATTATCACGAAAAGGTTGTTCAGAAAATATTTAAGAAGCTTTATGATCAAGGCGACATTTATAAGAGCGAATATGAGGGTCTTTATTGCACCCCATGTGAGTCCTTTTGGACTGAGGCTCAGTTAGTTGACGGCAAGTGCCCCGACTGTGGCAGAGAGGTTAAAAAGGCAAAGGAGGAGGCTTATTTCCTTCGTCTTTCCAAATATCAAAAGCAGCTTGAGGATTATATCGAAAGCAACGACAACTTTATTTATCCTGAAAGCCGCAAAAAGGAAATGCTTAACAACTTCATTAAGCCCGGACTTCAAGACCTTTGCGTCTCAAGAACCTCATTTAAATGGGGTATTCCCGTAACCTTTGATGACAACCATGTTATTTATGTTTGGATAGATGCACTTTCAAACTACATCACCGCTTTAGGCTATGACCCTGACGGCAGTGGTGAGCTTTATAACAAATATTGGCCGGCTGATGTGCATATTATAGGCAAGGACATTGTTCGTTTCCACACAATTTATTGGCCTATTATGCTCATGGCTTTAGGTGAGCCACTTCCAAAGCAGGTTTACGGTCACCCATGGCTTCTCTTTGGCACAGATAAGATGTCAAAGTCAAGAGGTAATGTTATTTATGCAGATGAGCTTTCAAAGCTTATTGGTGTTGACGCAGTGAGATATTATCTTCTTTCTGAGATGCCCCATGCAAACGACGGCTCAATTTCATATGAGACCATTATCGAGAGATATAACTCAGACCTCGCTAACACCTTAGGCAACCTTGTTAACAGAACTGTTGCCATGACAAATAAATATTTTGGCGGTGAAATTAAAGCCCCCACCGCTAATGAAGCAATTGACGATGAGCTTAAGGCATTTGCTCTTGATACACTCAAAGCCGTTGAGAGCAAAATTGACACCTATCACATGGCAGACGCAGTTGAGGCTGTTATGAACCTTGCCAAGCGCTGTAACAAATACATTGACGAGACAGCTCCCTGGGCTTTAGCTAAGGACGAGAGCAATAAGGACAGACTCGGCACAGTGCTTTATAACCTTCTTGAAGGCATACGCTATATAGCTGTTTTGCTCAAAGCATTTATGCCCGACACCTCAAAGGCTATACTTTCACAAATCAATTGTGACATTGACTCCTATGAGAGTCTTTTAGACTTTGGCGCACTGCCCACCTCAGGCAAGGTTGGTGAAGCTACTCCCCTTTTCGCACGCATTGACGCTGAAAAGATGCTCGCTGACATTGAGGCACAGCAAAAGGCTGCTCAGGCTAAGGAAAAGAGCATTGAGGAAATTGAAGGTGTTGCAAAAATCGCCATTGACGATTTCGCTAAGGTTGACCTTCGTGTTGCAAAAATCACAGCCTGTGAGCCTATTAAGAGAGCTAAAAAGCTTCTCAAGCTCACCCTTGATGACGGTACCGGCAAAGACAGAACTGTAGCCTCGGGCATAGCTAAATGGTACAAGCCGGAGGAGCTTATAGGCAAGAGCGTTATTGTTGTCTCAAACCTTAAGCCTGCTGTGCTTTGCGGAGTTGAAAGTCAAGGCATGATTTTGGCCGCTGATTGCAGTGAAGACGACGTTAAGGTTATTTTCGTTGACGGTATTCCTGCCGGCTCAAAGGTAAGATAAAATGTATAATAATATTTTCGACACTCATGCACACTATGATGACGAAAGCTTTAATGAGGACAGAGATGAGCTTCTGTCCTCTCTTTTCTCAGGTAGTGTCTCAACAATAATTAACTGCGGCTGTGATTTAAAGTCGTCACTTACCACAATCGGCCTTGCTGAAAAGTACCAAAAGCTTTATGCTGCCGTTGGTGTCCATGCTCACGAAGCGAGTGAGTGTACAAAAGAGGATTTAGAAGAAATCCAAAAACTTTACTCTCATGAAAAGGTAGTCGCTGTGGGTGAAATAGGCTTAGACTATCACTATGATTTTTCACCACGAGATAGGCAAATTGAGATTTTTTCCTATCAGGTTGACTTAGCTAACCGCCTTGATTTGCCTGTGATAATCCACGACAGAGAGGCTCACGAGGACACATATGACATTTTAAGGCAATACCGTCCAAAGGGCGTTATACACTGCTTTTCGGGCTCAAAGGAGCTTGCTAAAGAGGCCATCACCTTAGGATTGTATATAGGTTTTGGCGGTGCAGTGACATTTAAAAATGCACGGCGGCCTTTAGAGGTGGCGGAGTATGTGCCCCTTGACAGGCTTCTTCTTGAAACAGATGCACCTTATATGACACCTGTGCCCTTTAGAGGCAAGCGTTGTGACTCGTCATATATTAGGTACACTGCCGAAAAAATAGCCATGGTAAAAGGAATTGACACCCAGGAGCTAATTGACATTTGCGCCCAAAACGCAAAGAGATTATTTTTAACAAAATAAAAAAGTAAGAGCATATATTTTCCCGAATCAGGAAAGAATATATGCTCTTTATTTTTCGTCAGCATTTTTATATTTTTTCACATAGCCTATAATTATAAGCAGCAAACCTAAGCAGGCTATATATGGCACAGGCCACCAAAGTGCGCCTGTTCTGGGGATATCCTCTTTTTTATTGCCGGAGCTGCTATCACCCTTTGTGGTTGTCTCGTTTGATGAGGGGATATTGCCGCTGTTTATCACATGGAAGGTCACACCCTCAAGAGATATATTCACACTGTAGCCATTTGGCACATCCTTCTCAATTAGTGACCATGTTTTAGTTGGGTCAAGGTTTTTCCACTCATATGACCATGAGTTATCCTTACTTAGCACCACAGTGTCATAAACCTCTGAGTCACAAATAAGCTCCACTGTTATGCTTTCGGGTCTTGTGCTCTCATAGTCATTTATCCAGCTTTTAAGCACCTTTCTTACGGCAATGCCCTCAGTTTCATTTTTATCATACTTAGGGCATAAAAGCAGACTATTGACCTCGTTGCCCTTTTCGTCGGTGGCCGGCATATTAAACATTAGGCTCTCGGGGATATACTGTACACCATCTACCACCGCCTTATCACCAATGACAAGATAAGTGCCCTTAGAGTCAATAGTGAACTCCGCCCTTCCAAGGGCATTTGTTTTAGAGCTTGCAATAGGCTCAAGGCTATCACGGTCAATGTAATTAGCTAAGGTCTTCGCTGCATTTGCCATAGAGTCGCTATCGGTTTTATCAAAGCTTACCGAGTACCCTAAAAAAGCATCTGTAAAGCTGCCGTCTGCGTTTGCCACCTTATAAAGGCGCATCTCACAGCCCTCTATAGGCTTTCCCTCGCAAATAAAATCAAGGCTGACGCTCATGTTTTGGGCAAAAGCAGCAAAGGGCAGTGACAGCATTATTATTATGCCCACAATTAAAATGCAATTTGCTTTTTTTAGCCTTGACATAAAATCAACCTCCTTTATTTTTACACTTTAAAAGTTACTTTAAAGCACTGTATCCCGAGGTTTTCCTCAGGATACAGCTTAAAAAATTATTCTTCATCTTCGTCTTCTTCGCCGCCGGACTGCTTGCGCTTAACCACCAAAAATATGATTGCGCCAACAACAAGCAAACCACCGACAACATAGAAAACAGTTGTACCCATGCCACCTGTCTCAGGCAACATTGCGCCTGAGGCAAAGGCTGAAATATTAAAACTTAATGTTAAAATAAGGACGAGAGCAATACTTAACACTGATTTTAAATTTTTCATTTTATTTATTAAGTTCCTCTCTGATTTTTCAATCAAAAATTATGCTTCGTAAGCCATTCTCTTTTTTGTAACAAGAAGGATTGCTGCACCAACAACAAGGAGACTACCGAGAACATAGAACATTGTTGTACCCATACCACCGGTTTCGGGAAGGAGTGAGCCGGTCTTGTTGACGATGGTTGCTTCGAAGTAATCGTCAGCTTCAGCTGTTCCTGTTATTGTGAAAGTTACAGCTTCGTTATCACTTACCCACTCGCAATTTGCGCTAACAGAAATATCTGTAGGATCATTACAGGTAACTGTAAACTCGATGTCAGCAGCTTTGGTATAGCCTGCAGGAGCTTTGGTCTCGACGATAGTATAGGTTTCACCGTCTTTAAGACCCTTAATACCTTCTGTCCATGTGAATGTAACTTTACCTGTTTCATCTGATGTACCTGTAGCAATTACAGTGCCTTCAGAATCTCTAACTTCGAATTCTGCGCCTGCAAGAGGAGCATTATCTTCGTCAACCTTGTTGATAACTAAGTCAACAACATATGTATAAACAGTGTCCTCAGGAGTTTTATCAGTTGAATTGCTATCGTTAGGATTATTTGAATATTCGAGATCCACCTTATTGGGGTTGCCTTCAACGCCAACAATTGCGTTTTCGTTAACTGTTGCTGAGTAGGTGATTTTTATTTCATCGCCTGCTTGATCTTTAAGGTTAATGAAATTGTTAAATTTGATTGTAACAGTTTGACCATCTTCAACTACTGTAAAGTCAGTATAATCGTTTCCACCGATTGTAACCTTAACATCATTGTTAAATGTAAGACCAGCTGAGAATGTATCGGTTACGGTATATGTGTAACTTGTGTAGCCTGTCATATCAGGAACCTTTGAAGTAAGAACATAAGGAACCTTTTCGCCAATAGCTGCGGTGTTATAGTCAACAAGACCTTCTGTTGTGACGTCACCATCTGTATCGCCGTCAATTTTCTTTTCGATTGAGGGCTTGTCAGCTTTAATGGTGATTTCCTCTGATGTTGTCTTGAGCATAAGAGCGGATATAGGTGTTGCAGCGCCTTTATCCTCGATTACATAGTAACCAAATTCGAGACCGTTAAAGACTGCTTTGCCATCTACACCTGTTGCTGTTGCGGCTGTTATGCCAGCTGTTTTTGCTACTGCAAGTGCTTCCTTTGCAAATGCTTGAAGTGCATCGGAATCGTCTTTAATGGCATCAAGTGCGGCAACAACTTCTTCAATAGTTGCGCTACCGTCATCGCCGCCAAACTTTGTGTCATAGAAGCTTTGCATTGCTGCGGGAATTGTGTAAACAACACCCTTACTCAAATCGTCTGTATCAACAGCTTCGGCATCAAGGATTTTGTAAGCCTCAAAAATCTTGCCGTCAACTGAAACGTTTGCAGCACTCTTAATAGTAATTGCGCCGGTCCAAGTTCCTGCTGCAAATGCCGGAACGCTCATAGCCAGAACAAGAACAATAGCTACAAGCACACTTGCAAATTTTTTCATGTTTTTCATAAAATGTCTTCCTTTCCTTTTTAAAAAAGATTTTTTATTTTATATATACGGTCAAAGCTTTTGTGTTTTTCACATACACTCATTCCGTTTATATACTAAATTAATATGGCGAGCGGATAATGCGTTGCAAGTCTATTGGCAGCTCACGCAGCTTATCCTCATGCCTGAGATAATAATCTCTCAATGCACCTGTGAGAGATGACATTGTTATTTTAGCCTTTTCCTCAGCGTCATAAAGAAGCTCAGCGCAACGGTTTTTCGCATCAGTCTCCATTGAGCTGCACTTATAAAAAGTGTCGTTTTGCAGCTTTTCACAATAAGCCTTGGTGTTAGCTATCATATCATGGCACTTCTTTTCCGTGCCCTGATTCATTTCCATCACTGTGGCAAGGTACTGGTCAGCAGCATTTTGCGCCGCAGTAAACACACCATTAACAGCAATAGCAGCCTCAGCGATTGAGCCGATATCACGCATGGCGAGAGTCCTATCCTCAACCTTTTTAGTCAACTCATCGACCTGTGCTTTAAGGCTTTCGTTTTCCTTGCTTTGTCTTAATAGCATTTCGAGAAGCTCTGCTCTGTTTAGTTTTCTGAGTTCCTTATCTGTCACTGTGTCTTAGCCTCCGCTACAAATGTGAATGGTACATAAAAATCCACGTATAATAATAGCATATCAAGAAAATAATTCAAGTCCTAATTGCAAACTTTGTATAAAATTACAACAAAATTTATCAAAACTTAAATTGCACTATTCATCTTGCTAAAAGCCCATGGCTGTGCTATACTATAACCGTTAAAGAAAGGAGGCAATATAATGATAAAATTAACTGCCTTTATAATATCATTGCTGCTGTTTTTTGAGAGTGTACCCGTTTTAGGTATGCCCACACTAAAGGTCGATGCCGGCGAGGTAGTCGGTGTCACAACCACTAAGGCAACAGGCTTTCTTTATGGCATAGCAGAAAATGATGTGCCAAGTAAAGCTATGACACGCTCTCTTAAAATATCCTCTGTGTCACAAAAAGTGCCGGGAGGCTTACAGCACCCCACAGGTGACGCACAAAACATAACCGAGCAAACTAAGGATTGCGACTATGTTGTTATCTATTTACAGGATGCCTTTGACACATGGTATTATTGCGCTGATGAAATCATGGCAATGCGTGAAAAGGGTACATATAACTGGGAAAGCTTCCTTAAAGAAAGATATCTACCCATTGTTGAGGAAAAGGTAAAGTATATCGAACAGCAAAGCTACAAGGACAATATAGTATATTGCATTTTTAACGAGTGTGATAATGCCATTTGGTTTGGTAATTATGTTGACGGTGTTTGTCAATATGATGACATTGGCAGGAGTAACTTTTATAAGGCATGGAAAATCACCTATGACCTTGTGAAATCCATTGCACCAAATGCAAAAATAGGCGGCCCGGGCTTTTGTGATTATGAGACAAGTAAATTTGAGGGCTTTATGGGCTATTGCCATGAAAACAGCTGTGTGCCTGAAATTATAATTTGGCATGAGCTTGCCTATTGGTCAATCCCCGATTGGCACAGCCACTATAACGACTATCGCCGCATTGAAAAGGAATTGGGCATTTCTCAGCGTCAAATCATCGTAACTGAATACGGTGAAATGGAGGAATGTGGCAACCCCTCGGATATGATACATTATATTATCGCCATGGAGGAGACAGACATTTACGGCAATATGGCCTTTTGGCGACTTGCCAATAACCTTAATGACACCTGCGCCGATGACAACTCCCCTAACTCTAACTGGTGGCTCTATCGCAAATATGCTCAAATGAGCGGTCAAAACCGCCTTAAAACGAGCAGTAAAACGGAAAACAAATATAACCCCAAGGAAAGATTCGATGCTCTGTGCTCAATAACAAAGGCCGGTGACGAAATTAATATGCTTGTCACGGGAAACGATAAGAGAAGCATGGTGCAAATATCAAACCTCGATAAAACAAGCCTCAATAATGAAGTCAGCGTAAAGGTTGAATGTGTCTATTACGAAGGACTGAGCGCAGTAGTAAATGAGCCTATCCTTTTAAGGCAATATAACAAAAAGGTGACATCAAATAAAATTAATATCAGCCTGCCGAAGACAGATAAAAATGCTGTGTATTTTGTCACTGTAAGTGAAAAAAGTGACGACACAGAAACCATTAGAAACACAAATATCCCCGTAAGATATGAGTTTGAGCAGGGCAAGCTTCAAGGCGGCGCTTACACCTATGACAGTGCTTATGCGACAACAGGCGACTTAAAGGGCATGGTCGGCGGCATTGAAAAAGTAGGCGACGGTGTTAAATTAAGCTTTAACGCTCCCTGCGACGGAACATATGACCTTGATATTATCTTCGGCAAGCACAACGACGCCTATGGCAACCCTGACGGCAGAGATTATGCCACGGCAAAGGTTTTCCTCGACTCCAATGAAATGCAATTAAAGCTGGAAAACACAATTAAAAGCGAATATACAAGTGCAAAGACAATAACAGCACAGCTTAAAAAGGGCAAGCACACAATAGAGCTTTATCATGTTGACGGCACTTTCGTCCTTGACAGTATGTTAGTGTCACTCCACGAGGAAAAGGAAAATATATGCGTCCTTGAAGACAGTGACAACGGCAGTGACTTTATTGCAATAGCTCCATATGATGGCTATTTCTCAATTGATACGGCAGGAGTACAAAGCAAAATAAGCGTTGACGGAATCGAAAGCGACATTGAAAGCGGCAGCATTATTTATCTAAGACGAGGTCTTAACGAGATTTCCTTTGACAAGGAAAATATGACCTGTGCTTTTTATAAGACAGAGGACAAGGCTTTTAGTCAAAGCATAAAGGCTGAGCAAATTACCCTCAGCGGCAAGGCAACTTGCTCGACAGATAAATATGGTGTGACATATATTGACAATATATCAAACCTTGGCGGCGAGGGCAGCTTTACTGTCACTGTACCAAAGCAGGGCGATTATAGAGTGACCTTGCTTTACGCCAACAACTCCGAGGGCGGAGTTCACTCATATAATGTTGACCTTATTGAGGACTATTTAACAGTCAGCACAAAGGGCACAAGTCAAGATATTTTCTGCCGCAATACAAACAGCAAATTCACTTATAAGACAGTGACCTTCACTTTGAGGCTAAACAGCGGCGAAAATGAGATCACCTTGTCAAACAGCGGAAATTATATTTTCCACGATAAAGAGGCTTTTGCACCGCAAATAGCCGAGATAACAGTTAACGCTTTGACAAAATAAAGGAGGCAAAATCATGCAGTTAAAATTATCCGCTTTTCTTAAAAAGATAACAGCCTTTATTATTTCTATACTCACTGCCCTGTCAATTATCGGCGGCAACGGTGATATTGTCACATCAAGACCTGACAAAAACACTGTGACAGCCTATGACAATAGCGAGAGTGTAGCAGATTACACACTTAAAATTGATGCGTCAAATGAAATCCACGACATTAGCGATTTGCTTTATGGCATTTTCTTTGAGGATATAAACTTTGCCGCTGATGGCGGTCTCTATGCCGAAAAGGTCATTAACCGCTCCTTTGAATATGGCTCATTAGCTCTCGACAAGGAGCTTCACGGCTATAGCAAGGTTGGTGATGTGTCACTTGAAGTTAAAAAGGACGACCTTACAGGCTGCCTTAACGAAAACAACACTAACTATCTTATTATGACTAACCCCTCAGGTACTCCTGCCGGCATAGCTAACAAGGGCTTTTTAGATGGCATGGCAATTGAAAAGGACGCTGAATACACCTTTAGTGTTTACGCTAAGGCTCTTGACGGCTACAATGGCAAAATAACCGCTCGTCTTGTTTGCGGTGACACTGTCGCAGCAGTAGCTGTTATTGACTCTATCACCCCCGAGTGGGAAAAATATGAACTCAAGCTCACATCAAGCCTCACAGCCACAAGTGATGTTTATCTTCAAGTGCTCATAGACAATGGCAAGGTTGCCTTAGATATGGTCTCTCTTATGCCTGAAACCTATAAAAATCACGGCATGAGACTTGACCTTGCTACAAAGCTTCAAGAGCTTCACCCTGCTTTTCTTCGTTTCCCCGGCGGCTGTGTCATTGAGGGCTACGATTACGAGACCGCGTACAACTGGAAGGACTCAATCGCAGTAGACTCAAAGGGCTTGCCCCTTGAGTTTAACGGCAAATATGGCGATGTGGCTGCAAGAAAATATGGCATTAACCTTTGGACTAATGTTACGGCTACAGATGACCCACTGCCCTGCTATATGAGCTACGGCTTAGGCTTCTTTGAGTATTTCCAATTTGCCGAGGATATTGGTGCTATTGGCGTGCCTGTGCTCAACTGCGGACTCAACTGTCAAATGAGAGGCAAAGGCCCCGTTGATATTGACTCCGACGAGTTTAGGCAATATCTTCAGGATATGCACGATTTAGTTGAGTTTTGCCGTGGTGACGAGAGCACAACCTGGGGCAAGGTTAGAGCTTCCTTAGGTCATGCAGAGCCATTTGAGCTAAAATATATTTGCATTGGCAACGAAAACGAGGGCGAGGATTACTTTGAGAGATATGAAATCTTCCTTGAGAGCTTTAATGAAGCTAAGAAGAATAATCCTGAGCTTTATAAGGGTCTTGAGCTTATTTACTCCTCCGGTGCAGACGATGCCACAAGTGGCGCAAACTACTATGCCTCATATGAAAACGCAAAGGACTACATCACTGAAAACGGCATAACCGCTGAGGATTTTGCCGGTGCAACAGACCATCACTATTATAACGAGCCTGATTGGTTCTTTAAAAATGTTGACCACTATGACGAGATAAACTATTCGAGAGATGTGGAGGGTATGACCGACAGCTATTACGGCGGTGGCTTAAAGGTCTTCTTAGGTGAATATGCGGCAAGGTCAAATAGACTCGAAGCTGCTTTAGCTGAGGCCGCATATATGACAGGCCTTGAAAGAAACAGTGATGTTGTTGTTATGGCCGCCTATGCTCCCCTATTTGGCAACTTAACGGCAACACATTGGTCACCTAACCTTATTTGGTTTAACAATCATCTTAGCACAGGCTCAATAAATTATTATGTGCAAAAGCTTTTCTCAAATAATGCAGGTGATACACTTATATCCTCAGAGCTTATTGGTGCTGAGATACCCTCAGAGGATTTAAAGGGCATGGTCGGTCTTGGTACTTGGTGGACTTCGGCAGAGTTCGACAATGTGATGGTGACAGACAACAAAACCGGCAAGACCCTTGACAAGGACAACTTCACCATTAAAAACTTCTGGTGGAATTGGCTTGAAGCAAGTGACGGTGACTGGGAAATTAAAAACGGTAAGCTCACTCAAAAGGCAACGGAGCTTCCCTATCACGAGCTTGGCGCATCGGCATATTTTGGCAACAAGGATTGGACAAATTACACCTACACCTTTGAGGCAAAGAAGCTTCACGGCGCAGAGGGCTTTTATATTCCCTTCCTCATTGAGGACGAAAACAACTGCTTTTATTGGAACATTGGCGGCTGGGACAACACAAAATCAGCTTTGCAAAGAATCGAAAACGGTGTCAAGTCTAACGCTATCCCCTCAACTGTCACAGATTTTACTGTCGAGGAGGGTGTGACATATAAAATTAAAATCGTTGTTGACGGCACTAACATAAAGGGCTATATTGATGATGCTTTGCAATTTAGCTATGACGCTGAGTCAAAGTGCAACGCTGAGGCTTATCAGGTGGTCTCAACAGACGATGAGACAGGCGACATTATCATTAAGCTCGTCAACACAACGGAGTCTGACCGAGTTTTTGCCATTGATGTAAATGGTGCTGACATTAAATCCACAGCCAATATTGCACAGGTTGCAGGCGACTCACTTGACAACGACAATATCCTTGGTGCAGAGGAGGACTGCATAATGGAAGAATTTACCCTTGAGGGCTTTAGTGATAAATTTAACTACACAGCGCCAAAATACAGCGTTACGGCTATAAGGCTGCACACAAAATAAATAGACAAAACTTAATAAACGCAGAGGCTTAATTGTCTCTGCGTTTTGTTTTGGTACGCGATATAGTGAAGGGAAATAGTAAACACTACACCGCCAAAAAAAGGAATCACCCCGACAAAATTAAGTGTCGAGGTGATTTTTTATTAAAGCCTTACGCTTTTGGCAACAGAATAGCAGCTGTATTTTATAGAGCCGTCCTTATCCTTGCGATAAGCTTTAACTCTGTATACATATTTTTTGCCTTTTTCAAGATTTTTTATTGTGTATGATGTTCCTTTAACATTGGCAATTTTCTTTCTTTTTCCTGTGTTGTCATAAACTAAATAGCCGGTAGCACCTTCAACTTTTTTCCATATTAAAGTAACAGATGTGCCACTTTTCTTAGCTGAAGTTATCGATGTGTCTTTAACTATGTTGATAGTTAAGTTGGCAAATTTGCCATAAATATGCTCTTTTCCATCATAACTAACGGCTCTGACTCTATATTTTCCGTTTTTCATATAAGTAAATTTGCCATAATTTGGTGTGCAAAATTTAGTTTGTCTGCCGCTGTAAATTTTTTCCCATTTAGTGCCATTATAATAGAATATTTGATAATATCCCGCATTTTTAACAGCTGACCATGTGATTGTCATGTGGTAGCCACTTTGAGTATATTTCAAATTTTTTATCTCACCAAGTGAGGTTGGATTGCTTGTAACAACAGCGTAATTGACACCCTCAGTGTCTAAACTTTCTATAATGCTTTCATCAAGATAGTCTACTTTGGCATTTGGACAATTATAAAAGAATGCATCCATATCAGTAGACACGATTTTTACTTTTTTAGTTCCCAAAAGATTTTGAAATGTAACTTTTTTTAGGTTTGGACAATTTACGGCTAATGTCTCGACTTTGCTTATTGACTTAGGATAAACTATTTTTGTTAATTTTTTACAGCAATAAATTGGGCAAGTTGCGTTTGTAAATGTTATAGTTTTCAAGCTGTCGCACCCATTAAAAGCAGAGCCTAACTCTACAACACTTTCAGGAATTATAATATTTTTAATGCCTGTCTTATCAAAAGCATAGTCACCTATTTTCTTTAAATTTGAGGAAAGATAAACCTTTGTAAGTTTCTTACAACCCGCAAAAGAAGATGAGCCTATTTTTTCAAGACTTTCAGGCGTGATTAAAGTTTCAATCATACTAAAGCCAAAAGCTTCACTGTTGAAAACCCCATCTCCGATTCCGGTTATGCCCTCTTCAATTATAAGAGTTTTTACAACTTTAAGTTTTTCGTGAAATTCTAAAAGGCTGTCGGGGTATTCATAACCAACATCAAATTCAATATCGTTATAGTAACCATTTGCTTTTTCAAAACCAAAATAATCGTCTTTAATTTCTCCTTCACCGCTAAAAATCATAACTCCACTTTCAGGGTAAATTTCATAGCTTATGCCCCTTTGAGTTGTCTGATCTTCTGCGCTGACATTAAAAACTAAACAAAGCGTTGACATGATTATAAGTGTAAAAAGTAAACTCAGTTTTTTAATGTTATTCATAATGATCTTCCTTTCTTTTCCTTTTACCACATTTTACCACACCAATGTGAAATCTGTATGAAATCTTCCCCAAAATAATATACAAAATCGTTTTTAACAATTTAGTCATGTTGCCACATAATAAGCCGCACCTCGGCGGCAGGGTACGCGAAAAAAGACCCTCACATAAGTGAGAGCCTTTTATATGAATAATTAAATTATTCGATGATAGCAGTAACAACGCCTGAACCAACTGTACGGCCACCTTCACGGATAGCGAAACGAAGACCTTCTTCGATAGCGATCTCTGTGATAAGTGTAACATCCATCTCAACGTTATCACCAGGCATGCACATCTCTGTTCCCTCAGGAAGAGTGATTGTACCTGTAACGTCAGTTGTTCTGAAATAGAACTGAGGACGATAGTTGTTGAAGAAAGGTGTGTGACGGCCGCCTTCGTCCTTATTAAGAACGTAAACCTGACCACGGAACTTTGTGTGGGGGTGAATTGAGCCGGGCTTTGCAAGAACCTGTCCACGCTCGATTTCTGAACGCTGGATACCACGAAGAAGAGCACCGATGTTGTCACCAGCCTCAGCATAGTCAAGGATCTTTCTGAACATTTCGATACCTGTACATACTGTCTTTCTCTTTTCGTCTGTAAGACCAACGATTTCAAGCTCTTCACCGGTCTTGAGCTGACCTCTTTCAACTCTACCAGTAGCAACAGTACCACGACCTGTGATTGTGAATACGTCCTCAACAGGCATAAGGAAAGGAAGGTCTGCCTTACGGTCAGGAGTTGGGATATAGCTATCAACTGCAGCCATGAGTTCCCAGATAGGAGCAAGCTCAGGAGCGTTTACGTCGCCGCCTGTGTACTCAAGAGCCTTAAGAGCTGAACCCTTGATGATAGGTGTATCATCGCCTGGGAATTCATACTCGTCAAGAGTCTCACGAATTTCCATCTCAACAAGCTCAAGGAGCTCTTCGTCATCAACTTGGTCAACCTTGTTCATGAATACGATGATGTAAGGAACGCCAACCTGACGAGCAAGAAGAAGGTGCTCTTTTGTCTGAGCCATAGGGCCGTCTGTTGAAGCGATAACAAGGATAGCACCATCCATCTGAGCAGCACCGGTGATCATGTTCTTAATGTAGTCAGCATGGCCCGGGCAGTCAACGTGAGCGTAGTGACGTGTTTCTGTCTCGTACTCAACGTGTGATGTGTTGATTGTGATACCTCTTTCTCTCTCCTCAGGAGCCTTATCGATGTTTGCGTAATCGATGAAGTCAGCGCCACCCTTCATAGCGAGTGTCTTTGTGATAGCTGCGGTAAGTGTTGTCTTACCATGGTCAACGTGGCCTATTGTACCAATGTTAACGTGGGGCTTGGTTCTTTCAAATTTTGCTTTTGCCATTGGAATCTCCTCCTTAATATTATAGCAATAATTTTTATTATTAGGTGTAGCTTAGCTACATTGTGTATATTCTATCAAGAATATACGAGAATTTCAAGACCTTTTTAGTAAAAAATTAGTCTCTCTTACCTCTTTCAGTAACAATTGACTCTGCAATTGACTTTGGAACTTCTTTATAGCCATCGGGCTCCATTACATATTGACCACGACCCTGTGTCTTTGAACGAAGGTCAGTAGCGTAACCGAACATCTCAGCAAGAGGAACTCTTGCATTGATTTGCTTAACACCTGTGCGATCCTCAAAGCCTTGAATCTCGCCACGGCGTGAGTTAAGGTCACCGATAACATCACCCATATAATCCTCGGGAGTAATAACTACAACCTTCATAATGGGCTCAAGAAGTACAGGGTTTGCTTTCTTAGCAGCATCCTTAAATGCCATTGAACCGGCAATCTTGAAGGCCATTTCTGATGAGTCAACCTCATGGTATGAACCATCATAAAGTGTTACCTTAACATCAACCATGCTGTAACCGGCAATAACACCTGATTGCATAGCGCCTTGGATACCTGCGTCAACGGGAGCGATGTACTCCTTAGGAATAGCACCACCGACGATGTTGTTAACAAACTCATAGCCCTTGTCGGGATTTGGCTCAATGTTGATCTTAACATGACCGTATTGACCCTTACCACCTGACTGACGAGCGTACTTTGTATCTGAAGAAGCTGTGGAACGGATGGTCTCTCTGTAAGCAACCTGTGGCTTACCTACATTAGCCTCAACTTTGAATTCACGAAGAAGTCTATCAACGATAATTTCAAGGTGAAGCTCACCCATACCTGCGATAATTGTTTGTCCTGTTTCTTCATCTGTGTAGCAACGGAATGTGGGGTCTTCTTCAGCAAGTTTTTGAAGGCCTATGCCCATCTTTTCCTGACCGGCCTTAGTCTTAGGCTCGATAGCAACACGAATAACAGGCTCCGGGAAGTTCATTGACTCGAGAATGATAGGATTCTTCTGGTCGCAAAGTGTGTCACCTGTTGTGGTGTTCTTAAGACCAACGCAAGCAGCGATATCACCTGCATATACAGTGTCAATATCCTCTCTGTGGTTTGCGTGCATTTGAAGGATTCTACCGAGTCTTTCTCTGTTATCCTTAACGGAGTTATAAACTGTTGTACCGGCGTCAACAGTACCTGAATAAACACGGAAGAAGCAGAGCTTACCAACAAATGGGTCTGTTGCAATCTTAAATGCAAGAGCTGCAAAAGGCTCATCATCTGATGAATGTCTTTGTTCTTCTTCGTCAGTTTCAGGGTTGACACCCTTGATTGACTCAATGTCTGTAGGAGCAGGCATGAAGTCAACAATAGCATCGAGAAGTGGCTGTACACCCTTGTTACGGTAAGCGGTACCGCAGCAAACTGGAACCATATCGTTGGCAATTGTTGCCTTACGAATAACCTTCTTGATTTCTTCAACTGTGGGTTCGATGCCCTCAAAGTATTTTTCCATGAGTTCATCGTCCATCTCTACGACTGCATCAATAAGATTGCTTCTGTAGGTCTCAGCCTTTTCCTTGAGCTCCTCAGGGATTTCCTCAACTCTAATGTCCTTACCTACATCGTCGTAGTATACGATAGCATTGTTGTTAATAAGGTCAACAACGCCTCTAAATGTGTTCTCCTCACCAATGGGGAGCTGAATGGGAACTGCGTTGCAATTAAAACGCTCTTTAACCATGTCGAGAACACGATAGAAGTTTGCACCTGTGATGTCCATCTTATTGACGAAAATCATTCTAGGTACTTTATACTCGTCAGCCTGACGCCAAACTGTCTCACTCTGAGGCTCAACGCCACCCTTTGCACAAAGAACGGTAACAGAACCGTCAAGTACACGAAGTGAACGCTGAACTTCAACTGTGAAGTCAACGTGGCCCGGAGTGTCGATAATATTGATACGATGGTTTTTCCAGAAGCATGTAGTAGCAGCTGAAGTAATTGTAATACCTCTCTCCTGCTCCTGTGCCATCCAGTCCATTGTAGCTGAACCGTCATGGGTCTCACCTAACTTATGGTTAACGCCTGTGTAATAGAGAATTCTCTCTGATGTGGTTGTCTTACCGGCGTCAATATGAGCCATAATACCAATATTTCTTGTTTTTTCAAGAGATACCTTTCTTGGCATAATATCCTCCCATTTAAAAACGATTCAATGTAATTACCATCTGAAATGTGCGAAAGCCTTGTTGGCTTCTGCCATCTTATGTGTATCTTCGCGTTTCTTGAATGCTGCACCGGTTTCGTTTACAGCATCCATGATTTCGTTAGCAAGTCTTTCCTTCATTGTTCTTTCTGAACGCTGACGGCTGTAAAGAGTTATCCAACGAAGACCCAATGTTTGTCTTCTTTCGGGACGAACATCCATGGGTACCTGGTAAGTTGAACCACCTACACGGCGAGCCTTAACCTCAAGTAAAGGCATAACATTTTCCATTGCTGCCTCAAAAACCTCAAGGGGTTCCTTACCTGTTTTTTCTCTGATGATATCGAAAGCATCGTAAACAATTTTCTGAGCGACACCCTTTTTACCATCGTACATAACACTGTTAATAAGACGTGTTACAAGCTTTGAATTGTAAAGCGGATCCGGCAAAACATCACGTTTTGCGACCTGGCCTCTTCTTGGCACTGCGCTTCCCTCCTTCATAATAATGATATCATAGGTACTCGAGTGACAAATTCCCGTCGGCACCAATTGAGAGGCATATATCTATATATACACTCTCACATAGGACAGCTAAAGCTGTCTGCCTGCAAGAAGATTTGTCAATTCATAGTTTTTTCCGTCTGACTACGGAATTTTAAAAGTTTTTTAATTCAGCCTTACTGAATTACTTTTTAGCTGCCTTAGGACGCTTAGCACCGTACTTTGAACGGGACTGCATTCTTCCGTTAACGCCCTGGGTATCAAGTGTACCACGAACGATATGGTAACGAACACCGGGAAGGTCCTTTACACGGCCGCCTCTGATGAGAACAACACTGTGCTCCTGAAGGTTGTGACCTACGCCGGGAATGTAAGCTGAAACTTCAATTCCGTTTGTAAGACGAACTCTGGCGATCTTACGAAGAGCTGAGTTAGGCTTTTTCGGTGTAGCTGTCTTAACTGCTGTGCAAACGCCACGCTTCTGAGGTGAGTTGTGGTCGGTCATCACATTCTTCTTTGAGTTGAGACCCTTAAGAAGAGCAGGTGCCTTAGGCTTCTTTACGAGTGTTTCTCTACCGTTACGAACTAACTGGTTAAAGGTAGGCAATCGTAGCATCTCCTTTCCTAAAATATTAATGCGTATAGTCGCATACCTTGGTATTATACCTCAATATGCCCAATTTGTCAATATTTTTTTCCTCAGGTCAAAAAATTGTATACTTGCTTGTTATAAACAAATTTAAGCCATCTTTTTTGTGTAAATTTGCCAAAATAAAAGAAGCCCTCGTGTGAGAGCCTCTAAAGTGTGGGGTTTAGGCAGCTGCCGGAGCTTCAGTAACATCAACTGGAGCTGTTGTTGTTTCGTCGCCACCGGTAGTATCGTCACCACCATTGCCGTTAACGATACCCATGATTTGATCAATAATATCACCTGCGTCAATGATACCGAAAGCCATAGCAACCTTAACGAAAGCCTTAACGAGCTTGAGAGCGATCTTTAAAATCTTTGAGCCGGGCTTTAAAGTCCAAACGGGAAGATCAAGAAGCCAATCAAGACTGCCGGCCTCACCGGTAGCTTCATCTGACGGAGCTGTTGTAGTTGTGTCAGCTTCAGGTGCTTGAGCGTCTGTAGCGAAAGCAACAGTAACAACTGAGAATGCCATGATGATAGCAAGAACTAATGCTAAAAACTTTTTCATTGGAATTACCTCCTTAAATTTGGTAATTCAAGTATATAATTTTGTGTCCGCTTTGTCAAGGGAATTTTACAATTTATATCTTTTTGACTATGAAAAATCAAGTTAAGACACGGCTGCGTCATGGGCACAGTACCAACAAGTGTCTCATGTCGCTTATTTATTGTCTATGGCATCAAGAACCTCTTGCTTGATTCTTTTCTTATCCTCATCGGATAAAATCCTATATGAAAAAATGAGAGATCTCTCGTCCTTTGAAAGGTATGCCAAGGGGTCAACATTTTCTTCTCTGAGGAAGTCGGCGTTCTTAATGATTCTTTCAGGGCAATTGTTATCCTCTATGCCTATGATGTATCCCACTGTTGCATTATAAGCCTCCGAAAGCTTTTCGAGGCTGGCGATTGATGGATAGGTTGCGCCTAATTCATAAAGGGTGTAAGTGGTTCTGTCAATACCTAAAACATTGGCAACATCCTGCTGTGTAAGCTTGTGTGCTTTTCTGATTTTTCTAAGACTTTCCGAAACAGTCATTTTATTTACTCCTTATCTATTTATCTATAATTTTATTTGAAATACTCATAAATTTTTTGAGCATCCTTTTTTGATATGCCTTTAATACTCGCGAGCTCCTCAGGGGTAGCCTTTTTTATATTTGCCAAGGTCTTAAAATTAACAAGGAGCAGCGATGCTTTTTTCTCGCCTATGCCCTCAATTTTTTTAAGACTCGTTTGCAAGGTACCCTTAGTGTGCTTTTGCTTATGATAGGAAATTGCGAAGCGGTGGACTTCTTCTTGAATCGTTGACACAAGAGTGAAGACCTCTCTGCCTGAGCTTATGCTTATTTCCTCACCGCCTGAGGCAATTGCCCTTGTGCGGTGCTTTGAGTCCTTGACCATGCCAAAGACGGGGATATCCAAGCCGAAGGCATCTATTATGGGCTTGACTGCGTTGACCTGACCCTGACCGCCATCGAGCAAAATCAAGTCGGGCAATTTGCCAAAGCCTTCCTCGCTCCCCTGCTGTTCAACATATCTGTTAAGCCTTCGTGATATGACCTCTCTCATAGAGCCGTAATCGTCCTGCCCCTCAAAGCCCTTTATGGCAAAGCGTTTATATGCGCTTCTTAAAGGGTGAGCGTTTTTAAAGACCACCATGCCTGCAACATTGTCACTGCCGGCTGTGTGAGAAATATCATAAGATTCAATATATTCCGGGGTTTTGCTAAGGCCGAGCAGCTTTGCCAGCTCATCGAGTATAGCAGTCTCCTTGCCTTTTCTGCCAATATTTTCCCCGAGCTTTTGTGCTGCATTTTGAAAGCACATTTCCATCACTCTCACCTTTTCCCCACGCTGCGGTTTTAAGATGACAGCCTTTTTCCCTCTCAGCTTTGTCAGGTACTCCTCAACTAACTGCTTATCGGCAACATCACCGTCCACAACTATCAGTGGCGGCACCTGTCGGCCGGAGGAATAATATGTGGTCAGCATTTCATATCTCGTCTGGGTCAAATCCTCGGAATACTCCATAATGAAGTGCTCTGTGTTCACTAAGAGACCTTCTCTAAAGCTAAGCACCGCAAGGCACGACTTGTCACCTCGCTGAGCAATGGCGAAAACATCCTCCTCAACACTGCCCTCAACGACAACCTTTTGTCTTGCGGCAATGCGGTCTATTGCTTTGATTTTGTCACGAAGCTTTGCAGCCTTTTCGAATTCTAAATTCTCTGCCGCTTCCTCCATTTCCATTTGGAGCTTTTTTACCGTTTGAGCACTGCCGCCCCTAATAAAGTCAATAGCCGCAGCAAGGTTTTCCTCATAATCACTTTGGCTTATTTTTCCGGCGCACACACCTGAGCACTTATTTATAAAGTAGTTAAGGCACGGTCTTGAGTTACGGTTAATATTTTTTGGGAAGGTCTTATTACATGTAGGCAGCTTAAAAATTTCAGATGCCTGCTCGACCACATTTGTCACGCTATAATTTCCCACATATGGGCCAATGTACTCTGCCGAAGAATCGTCCTTTCTAAAGCAGGCGGAGATTTTGCCCCATGGGTTAGGTGTTATTTTAATATAGCTATAGCCCTTGTCATCTTTAAGCAGGATATTATACTTTGGCATATTTTGCTTAATTAAGCTACACTCCAGCACAAGAGCCTCAAACTCGCTGTCAGTCATAATATAGTCAAAATTCCTAACAGACTCCACCATTTTTCTAACCTTGGCAGTGTGTTTATTTTGTGAGCCAAAGTATTGGCTAACCCTGTTTTTCAGCTTTTTAGCCTTGCCTATATAAATGATTTTGCCTGTTTTGTCTTTCATTATATAGACTCCGGGGCTCAAAGGAAGATTCATAGCCTTTTGTCTAAGATTATACATTTGTGGATTGTCGGCCATGGTGCACCTCCTATTGATATGTTATATTTTATCACATATTTTTGTCGAACGCAATAGCTTTACAAAATAAAAATGACTATATTCTGCAAAAGAGCAAAATATAGCCACTATTTTACTTGAATTTGTCAAAAAATGAAGATCTTTTCTTTTCCTCGGAAACAATGTTGCCATCAGGAATATTGTTTTTAGGCTTGTGAGTTAATGTCGCATCAAACTCCTTTAAAAGCTCCTTTTGCTTTTGGGTGAGATTCTTTGGTACCTCAACCACAATCTTAACAAATTGGTCGCCCTTATTACGAGATGAGAGCTGCTGGATACCTCTGTTCCTAAAGCGGAATACCTCACCGGGCTGAGTACCGGCAGGAAGGTCATATTTAACCTTGCCGTCAAGAGTTGGGATATAAAGAGTGTCGCCCATTGCAGCTTGAGCATAGGTGACAGCCACCTCGCACCAAACATCAAAGCCGTCTCTTTCAAAGAAGGGATGAGGTCTGACATTGACATTGACTCTTAAGTCACCCTTAGGGCCACCGTTTATGCCGGGATTGCCACCACCTCTGACATTGAGGGTCTGTCTGTCATCAATACCTGCCGGAATATCAATTTCAGCTGTCTGTCTTTTTCTGACAAAGCCTGTGCCACGACAATTGCCGCAGGGATTTTTAATAATCTTGCCCTTGCCGCCACACTCTGAGCACTGTCTTGTGGTGCTCATAACGCCAAAGGCTGTTCTTTGCTGAACATTGACCTGACCACGACCACCGCAGGTTTTACAGGTTTCAGGTGAAGTGCCCTTAGCGCAGCCGTTACCGCCACACTCTGAGCAAACCTCATTTCTGTCAACATTCACTGTCTTTTTGCAGCCCTTTGCAGCCTCCTCAAAGGAGATAGTCACATTAGTCTGGATAGTTGCACCCTTTCTGGGAGCGTTGGGGTTTTGCTGTCTGCCGCCGCCAAAGCCGCCGAAGCCACCACCAAACATACCGCCTAAAATATCACCTAAGTCGAAGCCGTCAAAGCCGCCACCAAAGCCTCCGCCGAAGCCGCCTGCACCAAAGTTAGGGTCAACACCTGCGTGACCGTACTGGTCATACCTTGCCTTTTTATCAGCGTCGGAGAGTACCTCATAAGCCTCATTAGCCTCTTTAAACTTTGCCTCGGCAGTTGCATCACCGGGATTTAAGTCAGGGTGATACTGCTTTGCAAGCTTACGATATGCTTTTTTTATTTCATCGTCTGAAGCGCCTTTGCTGACGCCTAAGACTTCATAATAATCACGTTTGTTTTCTGCCATTTAATATGTTCCTCTCACTATGACATATTGCCGTATATACCGCAATATGGAGCCATCCGAAATCGGACAGCTCCGGATATAAATTAGTTAGCGTCTGTGAAGTTTGCGTCTGTGTAGCCTGCGTCTGAGTAACCGTCATTGCCTGCTGCACCCGGGTCTGCATAGCCGCCCTGAGCACCACCGGCAAAATCATTAGGATTAAAGCCGCCTGCCTGCTGTGCGCCCTGTGTTTGCTGATAAAGCTTCTCACTGATTTTGTAGAATGCCTGTGTGAGTGCTTCCTTCTCATTCTTGATAATGTTGATGTCCTCACCCTTAAGTGCATTCTTAAGTGAGTCTACCTTGCCCTGAATTTCATTCTTGTCAGCCTCGTCAAGCTTTGCGCCTTCCTCTGAGAGAATCTTTTCACATTGATATACCATCTGGTCTGCTTCGTTTCTTGCGTCAATGTCTTCTCTGCGCTTCTTATCCTCTTGAGCAAACTGCTCAGCTTCTCTTACAGCCTTTTCAATATCTTCCTTAGACATATTTGTTGAGGATGTGATTGAGATTGACTGCTCCTTGCCTGTACCAAGATCCTTTGCGCTAACATGTACGATACCGTTAGCATCAATGTCAAATGTAACCTCAATTTGAGGAACGCCACGACGAGCCGGCATAATACCGTCAAGGCTGAATACGCCGAGAGTCTTGTTGTCCTTTGCGAACTCTCTCTCACCTTGAAGAACATGAACCTCAACAGATGGCTGATTATCAACAGCAGTTGAGAAAATCTGGCTCTTCTTTGTGGGGATAGTTGTGTTTCTCTCGATTATCTTTGTGTTGATACCGCCCATTGTTTCGATACCAAGTGAAAGAGGAGTAACATCGAGAAGAAGAAGACCCTTAACATCACCGCCGAGAACACCGCCTTGTAATGCTGCACCAATTGCAACACACTCATCAGGGTTAATGCCCTTGAAAGGCTCTTTGCCAATATACTTTTTAATTGCGTCGCTTACTGCGGGGATTCTTGATGAACCACCAACCATAAGCACCTTATCAATTTGTGATGCGTTAAGACCTGAGTCAGCCATTGCCTGACGAACAGGGCCCATTGTAGCTTCAACAAGGTCTTCTGTAAGCTCATTAAACTTAACTCTTGTAAGAGTAGCTTCAAGGTGCTTAGGACCTGTTGCGTCAGCTGTAATATAAGGAAGGGAAATTGTTGATGTTGTTACACCTGAAAGCTCAATCTTAGCCTTCTCTGCTGCTTCCTTAAGTCTCTGCATAGCCATCTTGTCACCACGAAGGTCAACACCCTGCTCAGCCTTAAAGCCTGCAACAAGCCAGTCAATGATTCTCTGGTCAAAGTCGTCACCGCCAAGACGGTTGTTACCTGCTGTAGCAAGAACCTCTTGAACACCGTCACCCATCTCGATAATTGAAACATCGAAGGTACCGCCACCAAGGTCATAAACCATAACCTTTTGATCAGCTTCCTTATCTATGCCGTAAGCTAAAGCTGCTGCTGTAGGCTCGTTGATAATTCTCTTAACATCAAGGCCTGCGATTTTACCTGCGTCCTTAGTTGCCTGACGCTGAGCGTCTGTAAAGTAAGCGGGAACTGTAATAACAGCCTCTGTTACCTTGTCACCGAGATAAGCCTCTGCGTCTGATTTAAGCTTTTGAAGAATCATTGCGGAAATCTCTTGAGGTGTATAGTTTTTGCCATCAATTGCAACATGATAGTTTGAGCCCATCTGTCTTTTAATTGATGCAATAGTTCTGTCCGGATTTGTAACTGCCTGACGCTTTGCAACCTGACCTACCATTCTTTCACCGGTCTTTGAGAAAGCGACTACTGAAGGAGTTGTTCTTGCGCCTTCAGCGTTTGCGATAACAGTGGGCTCACCGCCCTCGATAACTGCTACACATGAGTTTGTTGTACCTAAGTCGATACCAATAATCTTTGCCATAATATTTACCTCCAAAATCTAATTGAGTTTGTTTTTTGTTTAATTTGTTTTTTATTTATGTTAAAGGCTTTCGCACTAATTTGCAACCTTAACCATTGCCGGACGAAGAACCTTGTCACCTATTTTATAGCCCTTTGAGAAAACCTGTGCGAGAACATTTTCACCTAAGTTTTCGTCATCTATGTGCATCACTGCGCTGTGGAAGTTGGGGTCAAAGCTGTCACCTTCCTCACCAAATGCCTCAACACCTAACTTTTTGAGGGTTTCGTTGAAGCCTTGATATATCATCTCAACACCCTTTTTATATGAGTCTAAATCTGAATCGCTAACACCTAAAGCTCTCTCAAAGTTGTCGAGCATGGGAAGCAGCTCACTAACACAGCTTGCCTTTGCTTCTATCCATGTGCCCTCCTTCTCTCTTGCGGAGCGTTTTCTGAAATTGTCATATTCAGCCAAGGTTCTGATGTGCGCTTGTTTGGCGGCATCAAGTTCCTTTTTAAGAGCCTCTATATCCGCATTCTCATCAGGTGTAGCGTCAGCGTCTTTTGCAGCTTCCTGTGTGTCTACCTTTTCTGCGGTTTCCTTTTGCTCAGTATTAGCTTCTTGATTGTTTTTGTCTTTTTTAGCCATTATTCATCCTCCAAAGTGTCCGTAAGCATTTCACCTACAAGGCCTGTAAGATATTCAATGCTGGGAATAAGTTTTGCGTAATTTAATCTTGTGGGGCCGATGATGCCTATTGCACCGCCGTCGTGACCGCCCACGCTATATCTTGCAATGATCATACTGGAATTTTCCAGCTGACGGTATTTGTTTTCCTTGCCGATAATAACCTGCAAGCCGCTGCTCGGCACATCGGAAATTGCCCTTTCAAGCTTATCCTTTTCGTCAAAGAACTGCATCATATCATAAATATCTGTGCCAAATTCTCTGTGCTGCAACAGGTTTTGCTCACCCTCAAGTCGCACCTCAGCTTGCAAAGCCTGAGAAGCTATATCAGCCAGCACCACAAACAGCGGCGACATGGAAAGAGCGTTCATGCCAAGAGAAGCAACAAGAGTCTGAATCATCACTGTGCCCACATCACTGACAGGCCGTCCGATAAAGCAATCCTTAACTATATCATAGAAGGTGTCAATCATTTCTCTTGTAAGCTCAGTTTCTGTCCTGCAAACTCCGTTTTTGATTATGCCGTTAGAGGTCATCATAACCACCATGGCAATTTTAGAGCCCACAGGCACAAGCTCAATATGCTTTATCACTGCGCCCTCGTCTGTCGGAGTAGTGGAAAGTGCCGCACAGCCGGTCATTTTCGCAAGAAGCTCTCCTGCCTTTTCAAGGAGCTTGTCGGGATTTCCCATTGAGCGTGAAAGCTCATTTTTAACAAGTCGCCTTTCCTCGTCGCTTACTTCGTCCTCACTCATGAGATTGTCTATATAATATCTATATCCCTTTTGTGATGGTACTCTGCCGGCAGAGGTATGGGGCTGCTCTAAATAGCCCATCTCCGACAATTCAGACATTTCATTTCTTATGGTTGCCGACGACACTGAAATGGGGAGACTTTGCATTAGCATCTTTGAGCCTATAGGCTCACCTGTTTTAATATAATGCTCAACCACTGCGCCTAATATTAATTCTTTACGCTTGCCTAATTCCATATTCTCACCGTCCTTCTTGCTAACTTTTAGCACTCTCACCTTTTGAGTGCTAACCACTATCACAAATATACTCCTCCTGCTAAAAAAAGTCAATAGAAAAAAGCAACTTTTTTCAGTTTTTTTCAAAAAAAGTTGCTTTAAACATAGTTTTTTTAATTTCTGTGGTAAATAAACCTTGCGTTATCCTCGATTTTAGCATATATAGCTTTATCCTCAACAAGGCTTTGCAAAAAGTTTCGCAGCATAATTGCGTACATAGGATATTTTGATGTGGTAAGCTTTAAATCTAAGGCCTCTATTAATAAGCAAAACATCTCATCATAGGAGTGACCCTCACATATATCATAGACAAGATCTTTTCTTTCATTCATTTTATTTATGTTGTACTGTGCAAGCTCACTAATATTTTCGGTTGGGTCATCATGAGAGGGCACAAAGATCTTACCGTCCATTTGTTTTATTTTTTCCAGAGTGTCAATGGAGCTGTTGACATCATGAAAAAATGGCAGCTTATGCTGATCCCATGTCTTTTTTGACAGCACCGCATCAGCTAAAAAGACAACATCGTCCAAAGTTTTAACACCTATCATATTAAATGAGTGACCGGGCAAATCAAAAACTTCTATCCCCTCGGGGATATTATCCTTTGTTATTGCCTTTGGAGCAGACGGCTCAACGCAGAAAAATGGGTTTCTGCTTTTATCCGTGTCAATTCCGGCATAGTAAAACTTTGCCTCAAAGTCAGGCTGACGCACAAAAAAGCATTCTTTTTCATCTGCCAATAGGTCACAAGCATATTTATCCTTAAAAAATCTATTGCCTGCTATATGGTCAACATGGCAGTGGGTGTTAATAACAGTTTTAACCTTTAAGCCTTTAGCACAAAGGAGTCTGTCAAGATTTTTTACCATTCTCGGATGATCGCAGGTATCAATTAAGAGCACCTCTCCATGCCCCAAATCAAATATACCTACATTTGAAAAAGCGCTAAAATAGGATGTTTTCCCTAATATCTTGTTAATTTCAAACATTCTTTCACCTTCTTAAAAGAAATTGCTATCAAATAAGCCCTACAATATAATATTCTATCCCAATAATGGGACTGTTATTTGTTTTTTCCTCTTGCAATAGATATTCGGCAGTGGTACAATAAACAATAGGAAACATCAAGGGGGAAAATTATGAAAATCGCAATAGTAGGTTCACGCAACTTAAAGGTTGATATTCCCGAGTGGGCAATACCCGACGGTGTCACCATGATTTATTCAGGTGCAGCAATAGGCATTGACACCTCTGCCAGACGCTATGCAAGAGAGCATGGCATATTGATAACGGAGATTTTACCGGAGTACGATCTTTACGGCAGGATTGCGCCTTTAAAAAGAAATGACATCATAATAGACAAAGCTGACGAGGTTTATATCTTTTGGGATGGCAAAAGCCGTGGCAGCGACTATGTCATCAAAAAGTGTATTGAGAAGAAAAAGCCATATCATCTGTTTAAGTTTATTGACAATGAATTTTACGAGATAACATAAAATGTGCCTTTATCCAAAAGATCAAGGCACATTTTTCTTTTTTATTATTCAGCCTTTTCTTCCTTTGGCTTTTTGAAAAGGATTTTATCAACAGGGAAATACAGGAAGAATTGCACTGCTGAGCAAATCATTGTGGAAAGATTCTTTGCAAGGTCCTCGCTCATGTTGTAATCAACAAAAAGCTCTTTGAGTGTTGGGTTGAGCCAAGCGGAGAAGACAATAAGTGCAATTGTGAAAATAATATAGACAGGCAGTGCAACAGCAATGTTTGCACCTGAGTTAAAGGTCTTTTCCTTGTTAACAAAGAAAGCAACTATTTGAGCCACAATATTAGCAACATTGCTGACGATGAAGTAGCCGAGACCGCCGATTGCAACAGGGTAAACGAAAACCCACCAGCTAAAATCAGTGGCGTAAAGCTCTTTAACCGCAGGGATGAGCTGAAGTGTGTTGAGAAGAACGAACTGAACTATCATTGCAAGTAAGCTTACAACAATAAACTTAACGAACTGCCAAATCGTTTTAAGCAATGAGCCTTTTTCTTCCGCTTTCTTGTCGATGTCTGTTAATTTTGCCATTTTTAAAATTCTCCTTAGAATATGTAAATTATTACCTTAGCAGGTACTAACCGATTATACAGTATTATAATAAAAAAATCAAGCCCCATTTGTCTTTTATTCTCAAAGATTAATTTTTTTAATTTTGCACTTTTGCCCATTAAAATCCTCTGCCCTATTGCAATTTATCCCTAAATTTGGTAGAATTAGCCTATATTACTATCAGGAAGTGATAAAACAATGAAAGCTATTATCGGTGGCAAAATAATTTTAAAGGACAGAATCGTTGAAAATTCAGCACTTCTTTTTTCCAATGTCATTGAGGGCGTTGTTCCTCTCGGCAGTGTACCGAAAGAAGCTGAAGTAATTGACGCAAAGGGCAAGTATGTTGCACCCGGTCTTATTGATATGCACATTCACGGCTATCTTGGCAAGGATGTTTGTGACGGTGAGGAGGAAAGCATACGCACTATCTCAAAGGGCTTGCTGGCAAACGGTGTAACCGGTTATCTTCCCACAACTATGACAGTGGATATGAAGGTTATACGCAAGGCATTGGAGACCTGTCGCAGCTTAAAAGAGGAAAGCAAGGACTGGGACGGCAGCACTATTTTAGGCTGTCACGCAGAGGGTCCATTTATCAGCGAAAGCAAAAAGGGCGCACAAGATGCAAAATACATCCTCAAGCCCGATGCAGCCTTCGTCAAGGAGTATGCTGATATAATAAAGACTATTACTCTTGCGCCGGAAACTGACGAAAATGATTTTGCGGCCATTCGTGAAATAACCCGTGACACTGATGTTATTATCTCAATGGGTCACACCTCAGCTGATTATGAGACAGCTATGGCAAGTGTCAACGCAGGTGTTAAACACGCAACTCACCTTTTTAACGCTATGACACCTATGCAGCACCGTGCCCCCGGAGTTGTCGCTGCCGCATTAAACAGTGATGTTAGCTGTGAGCTTATAGTTGACACCTTCCATGTTGATGTGAGCCTATATAATATGCTTTGGCGTCTTAAAGGCAGAAAGCTTTGCTTTATCACTGACTGTTTACCTGCCGGCGGTCTTCCTGAGGGTGAATATACTCTCGGTGGAGCTAAAATCATATATAAGGGCATTGTTTGCCGCCTTGAGGACGGCACTGTTGCAGGCAGTATTCTTCATCTTAACAAGGGTGTTTGGAATGTTTATACAAACTCAAATATTCCTCTTTATGAGTGCGTGAACTGTGCCTCTCTTAACCCGGCAACTACTCTTGGCATTGATAAGACAAAAGGCTCTCTTGACATTGGCAAGGACGCTGACATTATCATCACCGACAGTGAATTTAATGTAGAAAAAACAATTATCGGAGGTAAGATTAAATATGAAGCTTAAAGTTAATGCAAAGCTCGACGAAAAATTCCAGCCCATGTCACTTGTTATCCGTGATATGCGTGAGGCTACTAAAGATAACGGTCAGGACATTGTTATTGGTATTGAAAGGAACAAGGGCTACACAACTACATATAAAACACGCATTTTCCCCGATGGCACAGGTCACGACGAGGAAAACTTCAAGTTCATTGAGCGTATAGCAAAATCCCTTCTTTGGGTTGCAGGCGGCTATAAAATCATTATCGCAGGCAGCGAGGTTGTCGGCAACAAAATCAAAGACGCCTTCTCACACGGCGGTCTTCGTGACTTTGATGTTAACTTTATGGAAAGAGTTTACGAGGAAAAGTTTTGTGTTGAGGTGCGCACTTTAGAAAATGCCCCTGAGGATAAGTCAGCAGCCGCCCCAATAGGCAGACATCTTGACGGTTGCCGCATTGGCTTTGATGCCGGCGGAAGCGACCGTAAGGTAAGCGCTGTAGTTGACGGTGAAAGCGTATATTCCGAGGAGGTTGTATGGTTCCCGAAAACTAACTCAGACCCCAATTATCATTATGAAGGCATTTTAAACGCAATGAAAACTGCCGCATCAAAGATGCCAAGAGTTGACGCTATTGGTGTTTCCTCAGCAGGTGTTTATATTGACAACCGTATTATGGTCGCTTCACTTTTCCTTAAGGTCAGTGACGAGGACTTTGATAAAAAGGTTAAAAATATGTATCTTGATGTTGCCAAGGAAATTGGCGAAAATATTCCCATTGAGGTTGCAAATGACGGTGATGTAACTGCTCTTGCAGGCGCAATGGACTTAAATGACGACTCAGTTTTAGGTGTTGCCATGGGTACCAGCGAGGCCGGTGGATATGTTGACCCTGAGGGCAATATTACAGGTTGGCTCAATGAGCTTGCATTTGTACCTGTTGATTTTTGTGAGGAGGCCATGGTTGACGAGTGGTCAGGCGACTACGGCTGTGGTGTTAAATATTTCTCACAAGACGGTGTTATTAAGCTCGCTCCCTTTGCCGGCATAAACCTTGATGAGAGTCTCTCCCCTGCTGAAAAGCTGAAGGTAGTGCAAAAGGCAATGACCGACGGCAACAAAAATGCCGCTGATATTTACGACACCATTGGCGCTTACTTCGGCTATGCAATTGCATATTACGCTGAATTTTACGATATTAAGCATGTTCTTATTATGGGTCGAGTTACCTCAGGTGAAGGTGGAGTAATCCTTCTTGAGCGTGCTCAGGAGGTTCTTGATAAGGAATTTCCGGAGCTTGCAAAGAAAATAGAGCTTCACATTCCCGACGAAAGCTCAAGACGAGTTGGTCAATCAGTTGCAGCAGCAAGCCTTCCCAAAATAAAATAAACAAAGCCCAAAGCGGCAGGAGCTTCACTTTAAAGCTTCTGCCGCTTTTATTTGCGTACCAATGAAAAAAGCTGCCGCAAATAAACGCAGCAGCTTAAATGTACATTTTACTGTTCGATTGCGTAAACGCTAACCTTTTTGCGATCCTTGCCCATACGCTCAAACTTAACCTTACCGTCAATAAGAGCGAAAAGTGAGTCATCTGAACCTCTGCCAACGTTGTTACCCGGATGGATGTGAGTACCACGCTGCTTTACGAGGATATTGCCTGCGAGAACGAATTGACCGTCTGCACGCTTAACGCCAAGTCTTTTTGATTCAGAGTCACGACCGTTACGGGTTGAACCCATACCTTTTTTGTGAGCAAATAACTGGATATTTATCTTAAGCATTTGTTACACCTCCGTATTATTCTTAAACAGTTTGTGTTTTGCAGGAAATATATTCAGGATAATCCCCTGCCAATGATTTAAGGTGAAGTCTTAAACCTTCAAGATGACTTTGAGCCTCATTAAATTTATCCTCTAAAACAAACTTAAAATAGGCATCTCTTACCTCGATATCAGCCTTAACACCAAGGATTTCCGTTAAGGTGTTAGCTGTAAGGTACGCTGCCGAGGAAATGCTTGCACAAACAATATCATAACCCTCGTCATCATATCCACTATGATTAGTAATGAGAAAGCCGGAGAGCCTGTCATCCACCTTGTAAAAAACTACCTTAGTCATGCCTTAAGCGTTGATAGCTGAAATTTCAACCTTAGTATAAGGCTGTCTGTGACCCATCTTACGCTTAGCATTCTTCTTAGGCTTGTAAGTAAATACAGTGATTTTCTTACCCTTACCGTTTTTGATTACCTTTGCGCTAACAGTAGCACCGTCAACATATGGAGCACCAACCTTGATGCCGTCATCAGCGCCAACTGCGATAACCTTATCAAAGGTAACTTCGGAGTCTGCTTCTACGTCAAGCTTTTCAATGAAGAGAGCGTCGCCTGCTTCAACCTTGTACTGCTTGCCGCCTGTTTCGATAATTGCGTACATTTTTCTTTCCTTCCTTTATTATGGACTCGCTGATTAGAGGCCGACAAAAAGTCGTTGTGGCATGACAAAACACGCCGCCTTTTACATGCGGTATGAAGAAGTATAACATAAGGCAATGGGTTTGTCAAGGGGGAAAGTAAAAAAATTAGCAATTGGCAATGTGCAATGTGCAATTATGGCTTTGTTTTGGTGGTACTCTGCCGAAGGGGTGAGGTGTTATTTTGTGGCAGCGTGGCTAAACTGTGAGACTGAATGGTGAGTTGGCTGTAAGGGGATATTTTAGGCGGTATATTTCTTCCCTGCATCGCCTCACTGTAGCGCGTACCAAAAGCAAAGCACTGAGCATTAGACCCAGCGCTTTACTTTTTATAAATC
>CAZDEL010000004.1:0-83423 GCA_964504475.1 uncultured Faecalibacterium sp.
TATTTAAGTGTTCGTCCTCATGATAAAATCAAAGACCCTGACGCAAAAAAAGCTCTTTTTGTCAGCAGGCTTAATAAAAGAATCGGAAGACAGGCTGTTCAGCTAATGGTTTATAAGCAGCTTGAAAAAATCGGTCTTGACGGTCAACATTATTCAGTTCATAAGCTTAGACACACCGCCGCAACCTTAATGTATCAGCATGGCGATGTGGACACACTTGTTATAAAAGAAGTGTTAGGACACGAAAATCTCGCAACAACTGAGATTTATACTCATCTCGAAAATAAGCAGCTCAGACAAGCAGCCAACAGCACACCATTAAGCAACAAATCAGCCAAAAGCGAAAAGAGATGAAAAACATCTTAGCATCAAAAAATCAACTAAGCTTGACAATATAAATATCGAGCCAATTAAAGCAGAACGAAGAACATACTTTTCTATTTCAATCGTTGTATCGTGACTGCCTTTAATGAGCTTTCTAATATTGCCACTCATATAATAGCAACTGTGTGTCAGCATGAGCATGGCAAGCATAGCCAATATTTTCCCCGGGTAGAACACAAGTAAACAATATTCCACTCCCTTTAGTGCGTACCCGCTGTAAATATATGCGGCAGTCATGCCAATGCCGGCACTTTTAAAAAAGCTTAAAATAAACACGGGCACTGTGCCAAGGGCGCACATGCCGAAAATCACCATCATAAAAAAATATGCCAAATATGTAAGAAGCATCCCTGAAATTATTTCGGGGGTGTTTTTGTTAGTAAAATCAGTTGAAAAAGACAAAAAGCAATTTTTTAAGTTGTCAAAAATACCTTCGTCACTAAAACTAAACATTAAGCTGCCGAAAATTAAACCTAAAGCAATGGGAATAAAAGAGATAAAAACCGTTGGCAATTTTGAATGTAATTGCCCCGGATGAATCCTTTTAGTGTTAATTACAGCACTGACCTTCATTGGTACTCCCCTCACCTTCTGCGCCTTTTATTTACGGCAACAACTCCGCCGGCAGCCGACAATAAAACTAAAGCTAATAAGCTTATTGCAAGGCTATATCCTACAGAAAAGCCATTTAATATAACGGACAACAATATAAATATGATATTTCCCGGCAAGGCATAAATAATTCCGCTTACTATGCCCTTTTGTCTTTGCTTTATGCCACCTAAAAAGCCGGCAAAAAATGAGCTCAATGCGAAAACAAAAAGGCTGAGATAATAGTCAAATTTATAATCCAAATCGAATATTAGACAAGCAATCGAACCAATTAAAAATAGGCATAAATATATTAATAGGCACAAAACCTGACTTTTTATAAAGTCTATTACCACTAAGTTCGTTCCTTTTTTGGTACTGCTTTTAGTTGGTGCTATATTTTTTGTTTTCGGCATAAAAAAAGCCTCCCATAATTCATCTGTTAAATGAATATGAGAGACGATTTTACAATATGACCTTTTTAATTAGTCTTCGTTCTTCTTGCCTTTATTAGCTTTCTTTTCAGCCTTTGCCTTCTCAGCAGCAGCTCTTGCAGCTTCTCTTTCAGCTTGAAGTCTTTCATTTGCAGTGTTATTTTGTTGCATAGCCCAACGAGTAATTTGCATTCTGTTTCTGTCAGCGCCGGTTTCAATGATAAGGTGATTTTCCTTAACAGTTACAACTCTGCCGCAGATACCGCCAATTGTTGTGATCTCGTCACCAACTTCAACAGCGTTACGCATTTCCTGTTCTTCTTTTTGTCTCTTCTTTTGAGGACGAATTGTTACAAAATACATAACAGCAAAAATTGCAACCATCATAAGAAGCATAGTCCATGATGATCCGGTGCTGCCGTTTGCCGCAGTTGTGGTTAATAAATACATTTTTCTTTCCTCCCGGATTATTAAAATAATAATAAATATTATAGCAGATTATGCCAAACAATATCAAGTGTTATAAGAAAACTTTACATATTTTTCATATACGAGTGTCGAGAAGCTCCACATATTTATCATGGAACTGCGTATATGTGCCATTATCAAGGTTGTCTCTTATAACTTCCATAAGATTATTGTAAAAATAAAGATTGTGGATAACGCAAAGACGCATAGCGAGCATTTCCTTAGCTTTAAACAGATGCCTTATATATGAGCGTGAAAAGCTCTTGCAGGTTGGGCAATCACACTGTGGGTCAATGGGCAATGGGTCTTTTTCATATTTTGCGTTGTTTATATTAATAATGCCGCTCCAGGTGTTAAGATGACCGTGACGAGCATTTCTTGAGGGCATAACACAGTCAAATATATCCACGCCTCTATAAACACCTTCAATAATATTTCCCGGTGTGCCAACACCCATAAGATAGCGAATTTTGTCCTTTGGCATATAAGGCTCAACGGCAGATATGATTCTATACATATCCTCCTTAGGCTCACCCACAGCAAGGCCGCCAATAGCATAGCCGTCAAGGTCTAATTCAGCTATTTTTTTCATATGCTCTATGCGAAGCTCATCAAAGGTGCAGCCTTGATTTATGCCAAAAAGCATTTGCTTTTTATTAATAGTGTCAGGCAAGGAGTTAAGTCTGTCCATTTCTTTTTTACAGCGTTCAAGCCATCTGACTGTACGCTCACATGACTGCTTAGCATATTCGTACTTTGCAGGGTTTTCGACGCACTCATCAAATGCCATAGCTATTGTTGAGCCTAAATTTGACTGAATACGCATACTCTCCTCAGGCCCCATAAAAATTTTTCGTCCGTCAATATGAGAGTTAAAGGTTACGCCTTCCTCTTTGATTTTACGAAGCTTTGCAAGAGAAAACACCTGAAAGCCGCCACTGTCAGTTAAAATAGGCCCCTGCCAGCGTGTAAATTCATGAAGACCGCCCATTTCCTTCACAAGCTCATCACCCGGTCTTACATGAAGATGATAAGTGTTAGATAGCATTATTTGGCATTTAATATCCTTTAAGTCATGGGCAGATAATGCGCCCTTGATTGCGCCGCAGGTTGCAACATTCATAAAGGCAGGTGTTTGCACAGTACCGTGCACAGTCTCAAACTCACAGCGTCTTGCTGTGCCTTCGTTTTTTAATAGTGTTAATTTAGATTTCATATTTACCTCAAAAATACGGCATCACCAAAAGAGAAAAATCTGTATTTTTCCTCAACAGCCGTTTTATAAAAATTCATTGTGTTTTCATATCCGCAAAAAGCACTCACAAGCATAATCAAGGTGCTTTCGGGTAAATGGAAGTTTGTAATCAAAGCGTCCATGCACTTAAACTCATATCCGGGATATATAAATATATTTGTCCAGCCTTCGCTTTCCTCTATCTTGCCCTTAAATGTGGCAACCGACTCGACAGTACGACAGCTTGTAGTACCAACACAAATAACTCTGCCGCCGTTTTTCTTTGTCTCGTTAATTAAATCGGCAGTGTTCTGTGGTAACGAATAGTGCTCAGAGTGCATAAGATGAAGTGAAATATCATCCTCTTTAACAGGTCTGAATGTTCCAAGACCAACATGAAGGGTAACATAACCGATTTTAACACCCTTAGCTTCAATCTTTTCAATAAGCTCACGAGTAAAGTGTAAGCCTGCTGTCGGTGCGGCAGCAGAGCCGAGCTCCTTTGAATATACAGTTTGGTACCTTTCACCGTTTTCCAGTCTTTCAGTGATATATGGCGGCAGGGGCATTTGACCGATTTCATCAAGGACATTATAAAAATTGCCCTCGTAATAAAACTTGACTAATCTGTTGCCACCGTCTAAAACCTCTAAAACCTCACAGCTTAATAAACCATCTGCGAAGGTAAACTCACTGCCGGGCTTTGCTCTTTTTCCCGGGCCTACAATGCACTCCCAGGTGTCGTCACCTTTATTTGTAAGCAGCAAAAATTCTACCTTTGCACCGGTAGATTTCTTCACACCAAAAAGTCGTGCCGGGAGAACTCTCGTATCATTTAAGATAAGACAGTCACCCTCGTGAAGCTCATCTAAAATATCATAAAAATGCTTATGCTGGATTTCACCGCTAATCTTATCAACGCACATAAGCCTTGAGCTGTCACGAGGCTCAACAGGATGCTGCGCTATAAGTTCTTCGGGCAAATCGTAATAAAAATCTGACTTATTCATATTATTTTTGTATTATCCTTTCAAATCCGGTTAATCTGTCAAAAAAATCTCCGAAATAAATTGACTAATCACGAAATAAGTGATATTATATAAAAGTTATATCATATTATAGTGCATAATGCTGAATTTATCAACTGTTTTATGCAAAATAATGAGATTAATCAGTAAAAAAGAGGTGTTTGAAATGAAAAAGTATAAGGTAGGTATTATCGGCGCAACAGGTATGGTAGGTCAAAGATTTGCAACTATCCTTGCAGACCACCCCTGGTTTGAGGTTACTGTGCTCGCAGCAAGTGGCCGCTCAGCCGGTAAAACATATAAGGAAGCTGTAGGCGAAAGATGGAGAATTGCCGATGCAATGCCCGAAAAGCTCGCAGACCTTATTATTAAGGATGCAACAGCAGACATTAACGAAATCGCAGCGGCAGTTGATTTTGTTTTCTGCGCAGTTGATATGAAAAAGGATGAGATCAAAGCTCTTGAGGAAGCATATGCTAAGGCAGAGTGTCCCGTTGTATCAAACAACAGCGCACATAGAGGAACTCCCGATGTGCCAATGGTTGTGCCTGAGATCAACGCAGATCACATTAAGGTTATTGAGGATCAAAGAAAGCGTCTTGGCACAAAGAGAGGCTTTATTGCAGTTAAGTCAAATTGCTCACTTCAAAGCTATGTGCCTGCTATTTATCCCCTTGACAAGGAATATGGCATTAAAGAGGTTCTCGTTTGCACATATCAGGCTATTTCCGGTGCAGGTAAGACCTTTGAAAGCTGGCCTGAGATGGTAGATAATGTTATCCCCTTCATTGGCGGCGAGGAAGAAAAGAGTGAGCAAGAGCCATTAAAGCTTTGGGGTACTATTGAAAATGGCGTAATCAAAAACGCAACCTCCCCTGCTTTCACCGCTCAGTGCATTAGAGTTCCTGTTTCCGACGGTCACATGGGTGCTGTGTTTATGCGTTTTAAGGATGGTGTAAAGCCCTCTAAGGAAGAAATCATAAAGGTTTGGGAAAACTATTCAGGCAGAGCTCAGCAGTTAAATCTCCCCTCTGCTCCAAAGCAGTTCCTTCACTACTTCACCGAGGACAATATGCCTCAAACTAAGCTTAACCGTACTCTTGAAAAGGGCATGGCAGTTTCCATAGGCAGACTCCGTGAGGATACTCAATACGACTACAAGTTTGTATGTCTTTCACACAATACTCTCAGAGGTGCAGCAGGCGGCGCAGTTCTTCTTGCAGAGCTTCTTGCAGCTGAGGGCTATATGGACTAAGGAGGCTTTAGATGAATCCCATCTTCACCGGCAGTGGTGTTGCTTTAATAACACCCTTTGACGAGGAAGGTCAAATAGATTTTGAGGGATTTGCAAAGCTTATAGAATTTCAAATTGCAAACGGTACAGATGCTATTATTGTTTGTGGGACGACAGGCGAAGGCTCAACTCTCAGTGTTGATGAGCGTTTAAGGCTGTTCTCCTTCGCCAAGCACAGGATCAACGGACGTGTTCCCCTGCTTGGCGGCACAGGCAGTAATAGCACCTTTTTTACTTTGGATTTGGCAAAGCAAGCTGAAAAATGCGGAATTGACGCACATTTAATGGTGACTCCCTATTACAATAAAACCTCTCAGCAGGGAATTATAAAGCATTACACTTTTCTGGCTGACAATCTCACAAAGCCCATTTTAATTTATAATGTCCCATCAAGAACCGGTCTTAATATTGCCCCTGAGACCTATGGGGTACTCTGCCGACATGAGAACATTATCGGTGTCAAGGAAGCAGATCCAAATGTGTCAAAGCTGGTTAAATCCCTTGCCTTATGTGATGATAAATTGACCTTTTACATAGGCAACGACGATTTAATAACCGCATCTGCTTATCTCGGCTGTAAAGGTGTCATTTCAGTGCTTTCAAACATTTTACCTAAGTTTACTCACGAAATGACCACAAAGGCCATAAACCACGAATATGAAAAAGCAAACGAAATGCAAAGAGACACCATCGATTTAGTTGAGGCGCTTTTCAGCGATGTTAACCCAATACCGGTCAAGGAAGCGATGAAGTATCTCTCATTAGACACAGGTTATCTTCGAGGCCCTCTATGCGGCATGACGCCCGAGAAAAGAGAAAGGCTTATCGCGGTACTGAAAAAGCACAGCGACAAGCTAAAAAATGAGATATTAATATAAATTAAGGCTGATACCCTCAATCGAGAGAGTATCAGCCAAATTTTTAATTACTCGGCAATTGTGCAATTCATAAAGTATTTGTAACCGAGAGGATTTGAATAGAAGCCGCTAACGCTGCTGTCTATCATATAAATATCTGTGTAGTAGTAAATCGGAGTGAGACATCCGGTTTCCATAAGCATATCCTCAGCAAGGTGCATAAGGTCGTAGCGTGTTTGAGTGTCGCTGCAAGTCTTAATCTCGCTTACAAGGAAGTCATAGGTTTGAGCCCATGTGCCGTTTTCAACCTTAACATCAATACCATAAGGTGTAAGGTCAAGGTCATACATCTTAAGCTGCTTGTGTGCGCCCTTACCAAACTGAACATCGTTGTTACCTGAAACAGTAGTCCACATATCAAGGAATGAAATTGGATCATTGTAGTCAGCAAGCCAGCCGTTACGAGCTACAGTGTAGTCGCCTTCCTTACGAGTGTTAATGAAGGTGTTCCACTCTTGGTTTGTAAGGTTAACACCAATGCCAATAGCACCAAGTGCGCCCTGTACATACTCAGCAATAGCCTGATGGTTGTCGTCAGTGTTGTAAATATAAGTCATCTTCGGGAAGTTAGTAAACTTGCCTGTAGCCTCATCAAAGTCATAATACTTCTTGAGTACATTTAAAGCTGACTCATAGTTTTCAGCGAAAACATTTTCATCATCGGCAACATTATAATAGCCGTTAAAGCCATCGTTATGACCTGCTGTCTCGTAGAACTGAGTACCGTCGGGGTTAGTAAGACCCATAGCAACAAAGGATGAAGCAGGAACCTCACCGCCTTGTGATACCTTTTCAACGATATAGTTACGGTCGATAAGAAGGCTAACTGCCTTTCTGATTTCAGCCTTTGCACTTTCAGCTTGAGCACCCTCAAGGTCACTGCCCTCGGGGAGAATATCCTCGTTGATGTTCCAGCAAATATAATATGTTCCAAGCTGACCCTCAACCTTAAAGTTATCGGGATAGTTTTCCTTAAGTGATGCTATCTCATTTGTTGGTACAGTATCAATAAGGAGCCAGTCACCGTTTTTAAAGTTTGTGAGCATATTGTTTGCATCATCTGAAAGATAGAACTTAATCTCAGGCATTGTTACGCTGTCAGCGTTAAAGTAGGTTTCGCTCTTTTTAAGAGTGATAACACTGTTGTGATCCCATGATTCAAGTGTGTATGCACCGTTTGAAACATAGGTTTCGGGGCTTGTTGCCCAGCTCTCGTCAGAGACTGCATCAGCATAAACCGGGAAATAAGTCGGGAATGCTAAAAGCTCATTCCAGTAGTTAACAGTGTTTTTAAGAGTTACAACTATAGTTTTGTCATCAGTTGCCTCAACTGCAAGCTTAGCATCGGGATTGACATACTCAATAACAGGATTGCCGTCCTCATCTTTTTCGTCAGTATCTTTGCTTTCCCACATCTCGTCATAACCAACGATTACATCAAACATATAGTTATAGTCGCCTGCGAGTGCGGGTGATGCAGCACGGTTCCATGAGTAAACAAAGTCCTCAGCTGTTACAGCTTCGCCGTTTGACCATGTCATGCCGTCCTTAAGTGTGTAGGTGTATGTCACCGTACCGTCCTCATTGACAACACCCTCAGTGAGTTCCTTAGCGGCATCAGCAACAATAACAAGCTTACCGTCCTCGTCCTTTGCCCACTTGGCAAGACCGGAGAACAGATGAGTTACCATAGTTGCACCGTCAACAGTTGTGTTCAGAGCAGGGTCGATTGTCTCAGGTTCAGATGCGAGACATACTGCGAGTGAATTGGTGTTCTTTGTGCCGTTTCCGCCACAAGCGGCTAATGTAAATAACATTACAGCAGCCAGGATTAAAGCAAGAATCTTTTTCATTTCTCAGCTTTCCTTTCTTTTTTTTATATTTTTTAAATGCCGAAGCACTTAAAATCAACCTATTTCCTGCACCTTATGGCAGGCAACAAAATGTCCTTTTTCCACTTCCTTCAGCTCAGGCATTGACTCGGAGCAGCCGCCGTCAGCATAAGGGCAGCGAGTACGGAAGGGACAGCCCGATGGGGCATTTAAGGGACTCGGTATATCACCGGAGAGAACGATTCGTTTATTCGCTCTTGCAATTTTAGGGTCAGGCACCGGTACCGCAGAAAGAAGTGACTTTGAGTAAGGGTGCAATGGTCTGTCGTAAATTTCACCTGCCGGTGCAAGCTCAACGAGTCTTCCAAGATACATTACGCCTATTCTGTCGCTTATATGGCGCACAACGAGAAGGTCATGGGCAATAAATAGATAGGTAAGGCCTAATTTTTCCTGTAGCTCACCGAACATATTTATAACCTGCGCCTGAATAGACACATCAAGTGCGGACACAGGCTCATCACAAACGATAAAGTCAGGGTTAACGGCAAGGCTTCGAGCAATGCCTATTCTCTGTCTTTGACCGCCTGAAAACTCATGGGCATATCTTGAAGCGTGCTCAGAATTTAAGCCAACATGACCCATAAGCTCCAATATTCTTTCTTCACGCTCTTTTTTATCCTTATAAAGCTTGTGAATATCAAGTGGCTCACCGATAATATCGGACACTGTCATTCTGGGGTTAAGAGATGAATATGGGTCTTGGAAAACCATTGATGCCTTTTTCCTGAACTGCTTAATATCCGAGGCAGTTTTTATAAGCTTTCCATCGTAATATATTTCACCGGCAGTGGGCTTATAAAGGTTTAAAATAGTCCTGCCCACAGTGGTTTTGCCGCAGCCCGACTCACCTACAAGGCCGAGAGTCTCACCCTTATTAATTGCAAATGAGACATCATCAACAGCTTTTAATGGCTTAGTTTTAAAGGGAGCGACATTAATATCAAAATACTTTTTTAAGTGCTTGACCTCAATTAAGGGCTTAATATTATCACTCATTGGCGTCACCGCCTTTCGATTCAATTGTTATTTCACCGCTGTCAATCATATTTTTAATGCACATCCAGCATGACGATGCGTGATTTTCATTTATTTGTACTCTTTGAGGCTTATCAGTGATACAGATTTTCATTGCTGCGTCACAGCGTGGCGCAAAGGCACAGCCCTTTGGCATATTTAATAAATCAATAGGTGTGCCTGTTATGGGCTGAAGCTTAGTTCCGGCAGATGTTGCGGAAGGAATTGAGCGAAGAAGACCCTTAGTATACTCGTGCTGAGGATTGTAAAAAATCTCATCGGCAGTGCCCTGCTCACAAATTGAACCGGCATACATAACTATTATCTCGTCACACATTTGAGCTACAACACCAAGGTCGTGAGTTATCATAATAATAGCCATTCCGAGCTCCTGCTGTAAGGACTTCATCAGCTCTAATATCTGCGCCTGAATTGTAACATCAAGCGCCGTTGTTGGCTCATCTGCAATGAGTATATCCGGCTCACAAGCGAGTGCCATAGCTATCATAACACGCTGACGCATACCGCCTGAAAGCTCAAAGGGATATTGCTTCATTCTTTTTTCAGGCTCATTGACATTTACGAGCTTTAGCATTTCCACAGCTCTTTGCTTAGCCTGCTTTTTATCACGGTTTGTGTGAAGGAGTATTGCTTCAACAAGCTGATTGCCAATAGTATAGGTTGGGTTAAGAGATGTCATTGGGTCCTGGAAAATAATTGAGACCTTGTTACCTCTAACATCCTTCATGGTTTTTTCGTCGCAGCCGACTAATTCCTGTGAGTCGAGCTTAATTGAGCCGCTGACGATTTTTCCTGTTGGTGCTAATATTTGCATAATTGAGTAAGCTGTTACAGACTTTCCTGAGCCTGACTCACCAACTATGCCTAAAACTTTACCTTTATCAAGGTTAAAGCTTACACCGTTGACAGCTTTAACCTCACCGGAATCAGTAAAAAAGGAGGTGTGAAGATCATTAACTTCTAAAAGTGCCATATATTATACTCCCCCTTTCTTAATTATTAAGCTTCGGGTCAAATGCGTCACGAAGACCATCACCCAAAAGATTAAGAGATAAAACTATAAGTGAAATTACTATGGCAGGGATAATAAGCCTGTATGCGTATGAGTTAATGCCGTTAAGTGCCTCACTTGCCAAAGAGCCTAAGGATGGCATGGGAGCATTAACACCAAGACCTAAGAAGGACAAATAGCTTTCAGTGAAAATAGCATTTGGAATTTGAAGTGCTGTTGATATAATAACAACACTTATGCAGTTTGGTATAAGGTGCTTTTTAATAATGCGGCCGCCCTTTGCACCTGCTGCTTTTGCGGCTAAAACATATTCCTGCTCACGCAAGGACAAAATTTGACCTCTTATAAGTCTTGCCATTGATACCCAATATAAAACGGCAAAAACGAGGAAAAGGCTTATAATATTCGCACCCACATCTTCAAGCATAGTGCCTTTAATTACAGGCTCTAAGGCAGTGTTAAGAACGGAAGCGAGCAAAATAACCATGAGCATATCAGGCAGTGAATAAATAATATCAACTATTCTCATTATTATCAAATCCACCTTGCCGCCAAAGTAGCCTGCAACAGAGCCGATTGTAAGACCGATTATAAGCACAATAATACTTGCGAAAAAGCCTACGGCGAGAGATATTCTTGTGCCGTAAATAACACGGATAAAATAGTCACGACCTGATGAGTCAGTGCCGAAAACATGAGGGAAAACCTTTTCTCCGGCTGCAATTTTATCCTGCTCCGTTGCGCCATACTCAAAGGGGGAAAGATTTGAGTATGATGAATCAACAGGCTTACCCGGTACAACACCAAGCTGTGCATCATAAGCATATGGCCAAAACATTGGCAGGAAAATTGAAGCGAGAGTTATAATTATAACAACAACAAGCGAAGCTGTTGCAACCTTATTTTTGAGCAGTCTTTTTACACCGTCCTTAAAAAAGGTGGTAGACGGTCTCATTTGAACAAGATATTCCTTATCCTTTTCAGATGCCGGCATAAAGGAATCAACATTGACATGAAGGCTAAAAGGCAATTTATTCATTTTCATAACTTTTTTACCTCCTTATTCCAAAGTGATTCTCGGGTCGATAACCTTATAAAGTATGTCTGTTACAAGGTTCATTATAACAATAAGAGCCGCAAGGACTATTGTTGTACCCATAATAAGTGTGTAGTCACGGTTAATAATGCTGTTAACGAAGGAGCGTCCTATGCCTGAGACGGCAAAAATCTGCTCAACAACGAGGGAGCCGGTGACGATGTAAGCGAGCATTGGTCCGAAGTATGTGACAACGGGGATAAGTGAATTTTTAAGTGCATGCTTAAAAATAATATTCTTTTGTGAGACGCCCTTAGCTCTTGCGGTGCGGATATAATCCTGACCTAAAACATCGAGCATTGATGAGCGTGTGAGTCTTGTAATATAAGCCATTGGATAAAGAGACAGGGTAATTACAGGCAAAACAAGACCTTGAGTTGTCGAGCCGTTAGCGGGGAAAACACGCCAGGTAACAGTAAACAGCAGCAGTAAAAAAGTACCCATAATAAATGATGGCATGGAAACAAAGGCTGTTGTCACAACCATAATGATTTTGTCAATGAGCTTGTTCCTTCTAAGTGCCGCTATTGAGCCTAAGACAACACCAATAACAAGAGCTAAAAGAGCTGCCGTAACGCCTAATTTTGCCGACACCTTTAAGCCGTCGGCGATTATGTCAATGACATTTCTTCCACGCTGCTTAAGTGATGGGCCAAAGTTAAAATCAGTGACTATATCCTTAAGATAAGTGAAATACTGTGTCATTACCGGCTTATCAAGACCGTATTTCGCTTCAAGTGCTGCCTGTGCAGCCGGTGTAGTAGCCTTTTCACCAACAAAAGGGCCGCCTGGCACAGCACGCATAACAAAGAAGGTTACGGTTATTACTATCCACACTGAAAGCAGTGCAAGACCTATTCGCTTTAAAATATAAAACAATGTTTTTGTATTCAAGTTAATACCACCTATTCTTTACTCGTTAATTATTTTGTCGAGGGCAATTACATAATGTGTGATAATTCGCACAGCCTCAAAGAAGCCCTCAATATCAATTTTTTCGTCACATTGGTGAGGTCCACCATGACCGTCGGGCATGGTAAGTACAGGGCTTGTCCTGTCTTTTTTTATAACAAAAGTACCCACAGAAAAAGCGTTTTTGATTTTTCTGGCATAAGTGCCGCCTGACATTAGTACCCTGCCGAGTCTCTCACCGGATATCTCAGCATAAATGTCCTCTAACACATCAGGGATTTTACTGCTTTTATCAATGGAAAAGCCTGCACTGTTATTTTTATAAGTTACATTAAAGCCCTTTTCCTTTAGTACCTTTTCACTTTCGCTTTCAAGATACTCAGCGTCGAGAGTGTCACCGTATCGGCAATCAAAGCTGAGATTTAGTTTACCCTCACTCATTTTGACAATGCCGTTAACGCTCGTGAGCTTGCCGAAGTTGACATCATCGTGAACTACGCCTATTCCACCGCCGTAGCTGTCACTTAATATTTCAGCGGCATTAGATAAAATCTCTTTGTCGCTGTCACAAATAGCCTTGCATTGAGATAAGAGCTTTGTGCAAAGATAAGCCGCATTAACTGAGCCGTCGGGAATACTTGCATGCTTTGCGACACCCTTAGCAACAAGGCTGATAGTCTTGCCATCACTGAAAAGAGAAAACTCATCCTTATCCTGTGTAAAGTAAGTCAGCTCATTAAGCAGCTCATCTGTGAGCTTTAATGTGACTGTAGCTTTATCGAGGACAATGTTAAATGCCTCACCGCCGCAAAAATCTATAATATCACTGAGCTTCTTTTCGCTCTCGCACCAAAAATGATATATACCCTTTTCGCCAACGCTGCACGGGAAGTCTGCGTCAGGCACAAGAGAGACATCAGGCTGAGTTTGCTGTGAAAGATAGGCCTTTAAGTCATTCATATCACATTCTTCGTCTGAGCCAATAAAGGTCTCCAGTCGTGAATTTAAGGGAATATCGCAATCCCTTAATATTTCATAAAGACAAAGTGCAGCCATGATGCCGGATTTATTATCCTCAGCACCTCTGCCAATGAGTGAGCCGTCTTTTATAATAGGCTCAAAGGGTTTTGTGTAAAGCCAATCACCACCAACGGGCACAACATCGCTGTGAGAGAAAAGGCCTATTTTCTTTTCGCCGTCACCAAAGTGAGTGATGGCATAGCCCGATTCCTCATAAAGGTCGCCCTTAAAGCCCTCTTTAACAAAAATGCTATTGGCAAGAGACAGAGCCTTTGCACAGCTTTCTCCAAAGGGAGCACTGTCTTTCTTTTCAGATTTTATTGATGGTACTCTTATAAGCTCGCACCAATAATCAAGTATTTTGTCTTTATTTTTTTCAATCCAAGCTGTAATTCTTTCATCATAAGCTTTGTTTATCATGTATTTCATTCCTCTTTTTGGATTAATTTCTAAGCTCAAAGCCAATTAATTAAAAAAGAGCTATGTTTAATTTATAGCTCTTAAGGCAATTATATCCATACCTACTTTCCACATTATATCATATTTCAGCCGTTTATGCAAGATTATTTCTTTGCACTATTATGGTAACAGTGTGAAGATTTCGTTAACTCGTCTTTTCTTCAGCCCATTTTTTGCCCACACGCTTTCTAACGAAGGCGTAGCAAATCAGGTGAGCGCAAAGAGTTATAATCCAGCTAATGGGATAGGAGTAATATATAGTTTCAATTGTGTGATACTGTGGAAGCTTAAACACAGTTGCAATCCAGACTATCCTCAAAGCGCACACACCAATTAATGATACGAGCATTGGCATAAAGGAATAGCCGAGACCTCTAAGTGAGCCGACAACAACATCCATCATACCGCAAAGCATATATGAGCAGGCAATAATAGTCAGTCGTCTGACTCCGGCATCTACAACGGCTTCACTGTTTGTATAAAGGGAAATTAGCTCTCTGTCAAAAAGAAGATATATAGCACCAAAAGCCACACCGACAAAAAACACATAAGCTAAGGCAGTGGATAATATTTTGTTTATCCTTTGTGTTTTTCTCGCACCTGCATTTTGGCTGGTAAAGGACACTGCCGATTGATGAAATGCATTCATAGATGTAAAAGCGAAGCCCTCAACATTAGATGAAGCGGTGTTACCGGCAATAATTGTTGTGCCAAAAGAGTTGACAGATGACTGAATGACCATATTTGAAAGAGAAAAGAGCATACCCTGAATACCGGCCGGAAGACCGATTTGCAGCATCCTGAGCATTTTGTGTGTGTCAATACGCAGCTTTTTAACATCTATCTTAATTGCGCTTTTTTCCTTTATAAGGCAAATAAAAACGAGAGTAGCGGAAATAACCTGAGATATAACTGTTGCAAGACCAACGCCAAAAACGCCCCAATGAAATACAATTACAAAAATGAGATTGAGGACAATATTTACTATTCCGGCTAAGAATAAAAAATAAAGGGATCTTTGTGTGTCACCTATGGCACGAAGTATAGCACTGCCAAAGTTATAAACCATAACTGCTGTCATGCCGCAAAAATATGTGCGAAGATAAATTGAGGCAAGACCGATTACATCATCGGGAGTTTGCATAAGCTTTAGCACAGATGGGGCAAACACGAAGCCGAGTACCGTTAAAAAAAGACCGCTGATTATGCTGACAGTCATGGCGGTGTGTACTGTTTTACTAAGCTCCTCATCACGACCGGCTGCAAAATAGTTTGCGCTTAAAACATTTGCACCGACGCTAATGCCGATAAACAGGTTAGTCATAAGATTAATAAGAGTTGATGTTGAGCCGACGGCGGCAAGAGACTCATCACCTGCGAAGTTGCCTACAACAATAATGTCCGCAGCATTAAACAGCAGCTGCAACAAGCCCGATAGCATTAACGGCACAGCAAAAACTATCATCTTTTTAGCAATGCTGCCACTGCACATATCCATTGAAAATCCGCTTTTTCTTTTTGTATTCAAATTCATATTAAATTTTAATCTGTCCTTTGCTTTGATTTCAATTTAATTTTATCACAGTAAGGCAATTGTATCAAGATTTCTTGACAACAAATTTTTATGGTATATAATTAATTCATCAAATTTAAAGGAGTAATTTAATTATGAAAATAGGTTTTATTGGTCTTGGAATTATGGGCGAATCCATGTGTGAAAATATTGTCAAAAAGCACAACGACACTGTTTATGCCAATGACCACAAGGAAAGTCAAATTGAAAAATTAGTAAGCCTTGGAGCAATAGGCTGTAAGGACAACATTGAAATTGCACAAAAAGCAGATGTTATTATCACTATGATTCCCACCTCAAAGCATGTTATGGACTGCTATGAGGAGATGCTCCCCTATTTAAAGGAAGGAAAAATCTGCATAGACATGAGCACAATTGACCCCGATGTATCAGTTGCCGTCAGTGAAAAGGTCAAGGCTAAGGGCGCACAATTTGCAGATTGCCCTGTGGTACGCTCAAAGGCTGATGCAATTGCAGGCACTCTCGGTGTACTTGCAGGCTGTGATGAGGAATTATTTAAGGTAATTGAGCCAATACTTTATTATATGGGTCAAAAGGTAATATACATGGGCAAAAACGGCATGGGTCTTACGGCTAAGATTTGTCACAATACTCTTGTTGCACAAATTCAAAACGCCGTTAACGAGACTCTCATTTTGGCTCAGAAGTATGGTGTGTCAATTGATAACTTTGCCGACGCTGTGGCTGCCGGTGGTGCACAAAACTTTTATCTTCAAGCTCAGCGTGAAAAGCTCAAAAACGAGGATTGGTCAACAGCCTTTTCCCTTGAAAATGTTTGCAAGGACATTAATATCTGCGCTAACATGAGTGAAAAAATAGGCTTTAATATGCCCGGAATGTATGCCGCAAAGGCCGCAATTGAAAAGGGTGTCGAAAGAGGCTGGGGTAAACAGGACTTTAGACAAACATACAGAATAGTACGCGGCGACTAATATTTTGCCGCTCAGACGGGAGAATATATGAAGCTTGTTTTTATTACTGCCATAGGTGTTGGCGGTGCAACTGTAATCGGCTCAATTATTGGCTTTATCTTTAAAAATATATCAAGACGCTCAAAGGATATTGTTGTGTCCTTTGCCGCAGGTGTTATGCTGTACGCTGCCGTGCAGGGGCTCATTATGCCATCATTGGAGCTTGGCGGCAGGTTTCGGCTTTTGACCTGCGTTGCCGGAATTTTTATCGGAGCTGTGTGCCTTAATTTAATTGACAGATTTGTTCCGCACCTTCACCGTCTTGCAGGCGTTGACTCCACAGTCAGCTCAAATGAGGAGCTGTCAAGGGTTTTGCTTTTTGTCACAGCCATTGCAATTCATAATTTTCCCGAGGGTGTTGCCGCCGGTGTCGGCTTTGGCTCAAATGACACTTCTCAGGCGCTTTTTATTGCAGGTGGCATTGCTTTACAAAATATCCCTGAGGGCATGGTGATAATTTCACCAATGCTTTCAGCGGGAGTTAGTAAAAAAAGAACCTTTATTTGTGCCTTGGCTACAGGGCTTATTGAGGTTTTGGGTACTCTAACGGGCTATTTTGCCGTCAGCCTTTCAAAGGCAATACTCCCCTTTTCCCTTGCCTTTGCAGGCGGCACAATGCTATATGTTATCAGCGACGAGATGATACCAGAGACTCACTCACACGGCGGTGAAGACAAGGTGACCTATGCTCTTTTAATAGGCTTTGCTGTCATGCTCATATTAGATGTGTTAATTGCATAAAATCATGCTTTCTCCTTTAGAGCTGTCAATAGTACCCGCCAAAGACAGCGCAAACTAAAAGTTAATCCCGGCACATTTTATGATAAGTAAAATGTGCCCATTATTAAATGCAATGGGTCTTTGTCTATTGCATTTTCTTATTTTAAGTGTTAAAATATAACAAATTAAATTTAAGGACAGACGCAAATGCAAATTAAAATTCAAAACGGTGTTGTTGATTTATCGGGTGAGCCGATTTTAAAAAAAGTAAATATAGAAATTAACACCGAAAGCAAAATCGGCATTGTGGGAAGAAACGGCTGTGGTAAGACTACCCTTTTGAGACTCATTGCAGGTGAAATTAAGCTGTCAAAGGACAATGACGCTTCTGACAGTCACTTTATTATTTCAGGCAAGCCCGTTATTGGTACCCTAAACCAAATGGCCTTTAAGGACAACTCTAAGACCCTGTTAGAGGAAATAAGAGGTGCCTATAGCTATATCATAGAAATGAAATCAGAGCTTGACAGACTGCATAGTGTTATGGACAGTGACCCGACTCAGGAAAATATAGCAAAATATACCACAACTCTTGATATTTTTACAAATGAGGGTGGCTTTTATTTTGAGAAGGAATATGAGGCGGCAATTAAACGCTTTGGCTTTAGTGATAAAGATAAGAGCAAACCATTGTCTGATTTTTCCGGTGGTCAAAGAACTAAAATTGCTTTTTTGAAGCTTCTTCTTTCAAAGCCGGATATCCTTCTCCTTGACGAGCCGACTAACCATTTAGATGTTGATGCTGTGGCATGGATTGAGGAATATCTCTCGAGCTATAAAAAAGCCGTAGTAATTGTATCTCACGACCGTATGTTCCTTGATAAAACTGTGACAACTATATATGAAATCGAGCACGGTAAAACATATAAATATCAAGGCAATTACTCAGAGTTTGTGGTGAAAAAGCAGCTTCTTCGTCAGCAGCAAGCTAAGCAGTATGAGCAGCAGCAAAGTGAAATTGCAAGACTGCGTGAGCTGATTGAGCGCTTTAGATATAAACCCACTAAGGCTGCTATGGCGCAGTCTAAGCTAAAGCAATTAGAAAAGATGGAGCTAATTGAGCCACCTGAAACCTATGACAATAAGGTCTTTCATGCACAATTTCAGCCAACTATACGCAGCGTAAATGATGTGCTGACTGTAAGAGAGCTTGCTATAGGCTATGACAAAGTGCTCTCAAAGGTCACCTTCGATATAAAGCGTGGAGAACATATTGGCATTGTCGGCGGCAACGGTCTTGGAAAATCAACTCTTTTAAAAACCCTCGTCGGAATCATTGAGCCTCTTGGCGGCACATTTATTGTGGGCGGAGCTGTTAAAATTGGATATTTCGACCAGCAAATGGCACAATATACCAGCAGTGAAACAGTGCTGTCCGACTTTCTAAATGAGTTCCCAAATTTAAGTGATTTTCAAGCTCGCAGTGCTCTTGGTGCATTTCTCTTCTCAGGTGAAGATGTATTTAAAACCGTTGATATGCTCTCAGGCGGAGAAAAGGTAAGACTGGCACTTTGCAAAATATTTAAAAGGAATCCCAATTTTCTCGTACTCGACGAGCCGACAAACCACATGGATATTTTAAGTAAGGAGACTCTCGAAAATATCCTAAATGATTTTGATGGTACTGTGCTCTTTGTCTCCCACGACAGATATTTTATAAAGAAGGTCGCTCATAAAATTCTTTCTTTTGAAAACGGCGGCACACAGCTTTATAAATTTGGCTATGACGAATATATGGCAAATCAATTATCATCTAAAAATGAGGCCACGCCCATAGCTAAAGATGCCGAAAAAGCCCCTAAAAAGAGCTTTACAACACCTTTAAAGGAAAAGGCACGCCGTGAAAAAGCTCTCAAAAAAGCTGAAGAAGCAGTGGAAAAATTAGAAGGAAAATTAGATGAGCTAAATGAACAGTTAGTTGACGAAAGCATACAAAGTGACTATATTAAGCTCGCACAGCTGCAAAATGAAATAGCAGAGGTTTCCTCACTTTTAGAGGAAGCTATGGCGAAGTGGGAAGAAATTGCAGCAGAAAACGAAATGTAAAAAACAAGGCACAGGAAGACTTCACTCTTTCTGTGCCAAATTTTTTTATTAAAAGCCTAAAAGCCCAAATAGTCCATAGGATAGTGCTGAGATTATAATTCCCGCTACAAGCACTCCGGCTGCAATTGCAGGTAAAGAATGTTTCATCCTAATGTCAAGTAAATCCGCTATAAGTGCGCCTGTCCACGCTCCGGTACCGGGCAAAGGAATTGCAACAAATATGAAAAGTCCCCAAAGACGGTATTTTTTAACCCCATCGGCTTTTCTGATTGACCTCGCTTCAAGCTTTGTTATGATTTTCTCCACCGAGGGAATCTTTTTCAGCCATGAAAAAATTTTCCTAATGAAAAGCAGGATAAATGGTATAGGAAGCATATTGCCTATATAGCAGATTATGAAAGCCTTAACAAAATCAATATCCATAATTTTTGCCGCAATTAAGCCGCCTCTGAGTTCAAGCACAGGCAGCAGTGATACTATAAAAGCGATTAGCTCCTCAGAGAGCTTTCCAGCTAAATTGTCAACTATAAATTGAGCAATTGTTTCCGACATAGTGCGTCTCCTTACATGGCATTTTTGTCGAGGAAGGCTTTTGCTTCATTTAATATAAACTTATCGTTTTCATAATTGAGTGTTCGTTGAGCGCTGTTAAAGTCAAACCAGCCGCACTCCTCTATTTCCTCAACCTGAAGCTTATATCTTGTGTCCTTTGTCTTTGCTAAGAAAATCGATACACTCTTTTCAATTTTGCCTTGAATGGTGTAATCGGACTTTTTAACAAAGCCTGGAACAATCTCTATATGAAGACCCGTTTCCTCTAATACCTCTCTCAATGCTGTTTCTTCATCGGTTTCGCCCGGCTCGATATGCCCTTTCGGGAAGCCCCAATGTGCACTGCGTTTGTTTCTGATAAGCAGATACTTTCTAACATTGTTGTCGTATCTAAAAACGACCGCACCGCAGGAGCTTTCATAAAGGCAATCTAAGCTATAGCCATTTTTACCTTCGGCGAAATCAATTGCCGATTTTATATCGTTAATGATGAATCTTGTGCTTTTTGGCGCAACAACCCAAACTACACCCTTGCCACCGCGTCGTCTAATAACGGCTATAACTCGGCCGTCAAAATTTCTAACAGGATGGTTAATGCCCATAATATATGCATATTGGGCAGTGTTTTTTCTCGTCTTGCCACCTTCAATGATGCCGTAATTCAGCTTATACTTAAAGCCAAAACGAGTGTTAAAAGAGTGCATCGGGGATGTAACACGCACCTTGACAAATTTACCTAACATTTTTTGTCCCCTTTAACAAAATGTGACTCTAAATTATCATACAGGGGTAGCCCCCTATAAAGTCACACAGAATATATGAATGTATTATACTTCTTTTGCCTCTTTTTTTCAATAGCTTTCCATTAAAAAATTGACTTTGTTGATTAAATGTAAACTTCGCCTAAGTTGAGAAATAATTTTTAAATAAACAGTTGTCTTTTATTGTACAATGTAGTATAATGTGTTTACTAAATTTTTGGGAGCACATATGAAAAACCTATATATTACAGACTTAGACGGTACTTTTTTAACAAGTGAAGCTAAAATCTCTGAGACTTCCTCGAGGATGATAAATGAGCTGACAAATAAAGGCGCACTTTTCACAGTTGCAACAGCACGAACATATGCCACTGTAATGGATATGTTTAGCGGGATTTATCTTCCCTGCCCTTTGGTGCTTATGAACGGTGTGACAATATTTGACCCAACAAAGAATAAGATTATTAAGAGCAATCCCATATCCGAGGATTTGGCGCAAAAAATCTTAATAGCCTTTAGGTCAAATGGCATAGAGCCTATGCTTTACTTTCAAAACGAAGAAATCCTCGATATATATTATTGTGAGCTGACAAACTCATATCAAAAAGATTATGTGGAGCACAGAAAAGATTGCAAAACAAAGCGATTTATAAAAAGCGACTCACCAATTGAAATTCACGGCAAAAGTCTTGTCTATATTGTTTCTCTTGATTTTTATGACAGACTAAAGCCAATTTATGATGAGGTGTCAAAAATCAAAGGTGCACACTGTATGTTTTATCGAGATACATATTCCGATTGCTATTTTCTTGAGATAATATCGGACACTGTCTCTAAAGCTACAGGTGCATTGTTAGTTAAGGACTTAGTTAAGGCTGATAAAATAATAGCCTTTGGGGATAATTTAAATGACATTCCCCTATTTGAAGTAGCTGACGAGTGCTATGCTGTGTCAAATGCCGATGAAAAGCTTAAGGAGATTGCAACGGGCATTATAGGCTCAAATGATGAGGACGCTGTGCCACGGTTTATTTTAGAAAAATTTAATGAGGAGAACAATAATGGGTAAATTATACATTGCATATTTGAAAAGCTATAAGCTAAGCTCAGATAACTCAGATGGCTTTTATGATGTTGCCGGTACACTTATAAACACCTGGCAGGTGCAAAGCCTTAAGCAATATGAGCAGCACCTTGATATAGACCGTTTGCAGCATATTCTTAGCGTTGCCTTTTTATCATATAAAATATGCAAAAAGCTTAAATGGGATTATAAGGCAGCTTCACGAGGCGCAGTTATGCACGACCTTGTCTATTATGATTGGCGTGACGGCGAGACCGGCGGCTGGCATAAGCTTCATGGCTATTATCACCCTGCAAGGGCAGAAATGAATGCACGAGAGCTTTGTAAGGATTTGACAAAAAAAGAGTCGGATATAATAAAAAAGCATATGTGGCCTCTCACTGTTGTGCCACCGAGATATAAGGAGGGCATGGTTGTCACCTTCTGTGATAAATACTGTGCCACAAGAGAGCTAATGTATTCTCTTATGGCAGGGTACAAAAAAAGATTTATTAATGATATCGAAAGGGTTTAAAATGGATAATATTATTAAATACATTCTCATGTTTTTCTTTTACAGCTTCGCCGGCTGGTGCTTAGAGTCACTTTATTGCTCCATTGGCGAGAAGCGTTTTATAAACAGAGGCTTTCTCACAGGCCCTTTGTGCCCGATTTACGGTACGGCCTCACTTGTGCTTATAGTGCTGATTTACAATCCCTTTAAGGATAATCCCCTTGCCGTCTTTACTTTAGGTATTATCCTTTGCGATATAGTCGAGTATTTAACCAGCTATCTCATGGAAAAGCTATTTGCCGCAAGATGGTGGGATTACACATATGAGCTGCTTAATATAAAGGGAAGAATTTGCCTTAAGCACTCACTTTATTGGGGCGTAATTTCTATTATTTTCGTCAAGGTCATTCACCCATCGGTAGAAAATCTTTATGGCAAAATCAGCGGCAACTATATTTACTATATCCTTGCCGCAGTGCTTATTATCTTTGTTTTCGATGTTATTCATGCGGTTATTAAGGCATCGGATATTAGAAAGCTTCACCAAAAGCTCAACAGTCTTATTGAGGTACTGGGTAGTGAGCTGACATCCTTTAAGGATTCAGTCACGGAAAAGTATGAGTCCATACAAACCATGCTCGAAAAGCAAGGCGAAAAGTTTAACGAAATTAAATTGCAAATCGAAGATGTTATAATAGACTTTGACAGACATATCACCGGCAAGGACAAGGAAAAGAAAAATAAAAGCCGCTTTATTAATAATAACCCGTTCCTTGAAAGGGTGACAAAAAATAAATATAAAAAGCTCACAGATTTAATTGACAGCTTTAAAGCTGACATTTTTGAAAATGGAGATAAACAATAAAATTTAGGAGAGAAAAAATAATGAAAAAAATTGATTTAAGAGTACAAAAAACATATAAAAGTCTCATTGATGCACTCATGCAGCTCATGGGAGAAAAATCCTTTGAAAGCATAACCGTATCAGAAATATGCAACCGCTCGGGAGTACACAGAGCAACATTTTATAAACACTTTAAAGATAAAAACGAGTTCTTTAAATTCTGCTTTGTCAGCAATCTGTCTCAAATAAAATTTAAGGCAGCCGAAAAGCAAGCACCTACAGTTGAAAACATCAAGGATTCCTTTATGAGCTTTATAGCCGAGATATTTGAGTTTGTAAAGAAGAACAGAACAATCTTTTCAGTTATATGCTCAGACCAATATGCCTTTTCTCTTGGCGCATCCTTTACAGGCGCAGTCAATGCCTATTGCTACGAGAAAATAAGAATAGTCCTCCCTGAGGCAAGCGATGAAAGAGCACAGCTTTTTGCAAGCTTTTATTCGAGTGCATTTATAGGCATAGTTAAATGGTACGCATCTAACGGTGCTGAATATCCTCTTGAGGAGATGTACAGCTTCCTTGAGGCGAGAGTTGACGAGCTTTGCGAAACATATATAAAAAAATATAACCAGTAAAACTACAACGGCACAGGAAAAAAATCTCCTGTGCCGTAAATTATGTCTCATTATCTTTTTGCGGTATTCTGTCGTAATGGTCAAGAAAGCTATAGACCTTATCACCCTTGTGATAGCCTATGAGTGTCTCAAGATTCACATTGTGAACGCTTTTAAAAATATTCATATCAATATATGGGCTGACTTTTCTAAAATGAGAAATCAGCTCTTTCATTTCCTTTCGCTTTGATACAAGCTCCATATTCTCTTTCATTTGATTTTGTGCCGTAAATTTGCAAGCACAATTGAGAAATTCCAGATCGTTATATCGTACCCAGGCTTTAATATCACTCTCTCTGACCATATAAAGGGGTCTTATAAGCTCCATGCCCTCAAAATTTGTGCTGTGAAGCTTTGGCATCATTGTCTTTACCTCCGCACCATAGAGCATACTCATAAGTATAGTTTCTACAACATCGTCAAAGTGGTGGCCTAAGGCTATTTTATTGCAGCCAAGCTTTTGCGCGTTCTTATATAAATGACCTCGTCTCATGCGCGCGCACATATAGCAAGGTGAGCTGTCAATATCAACCACATAGTCAAATATTCCTGCGTCGAATATTTCTATCGGTACATTTAAAAGAGCTGCATTATCAATGATTTTCTGCCTGTTTTCAGGTGAATAGCCTGGGTCAAGGACGAGATATTTTGCCTCGAAGGGAAAATCACTGTGCCTTTGAAGGTGCTGCATACACTTAGCAAGGAGCATGGAATCTTTGCCGCCTGAAATGCAAACGGCAATACTGTCACCGGGCTTTATCATTTCGTACTCATTTATGCCGGCGATAAATCTTTTCCATATTTCCTTGCGGTACTTTTTATAAATACTACGCTCAACCTCAATATATTTTTCCATAATACTCCTTTAAAAAAGCAGATGGAAGACCACCTGCTTTTCTTTTCAGTTGTCTTTATCTTTGATTTTAAATATGGCTTTCAAAATGCCTCTAAGTGCCTTAGGACTTCTGACAACAACAACTTTCATAAATTACCTCCGTTCAAGCTCATCTTTGGCATGAAGCTATGCCTAAGATAACAAGCATCACCGCAAGGATAAACAGCATTATCTTAACTGGAAAGCAAAGTGCAAGTAATATTCCCGCACCAAAAGCCGTGAAGACAAGCCCCTTTGGGCAGCCTCTTTGGTGTGACATGCCATCATCCCCGTAAGTTTTATTAAGCTATGTGCAAGCTCATTAACATTATACGAAAAAAATGATTTTTGGTGATAATTTAATTAAACCTTCCATTTTTTGTTGTCTTTTGTCTCATTAAACATGGAAATATAGCTTTCGTGTCTGCTTTTGCTAATAGTACCCTCAGACACAAGCTCACAGATTTTACAGCCCTTATCGGCAATATGGCTGCAACCTGTAAAGCGGCACTCCCCTATTTTATCGGAAAACTCCTTAAAATAATATTGAAGCTCGTCTGAATAAAGGATATTGTCCGATGTAAAGTCTATGCTCGAAAAACCGGCTGTGTCAATGACTAATCCATCACCCACATGGAAAATCTCCGCTTGTCTTGTGGTGTGTCTGCCTCTGCCAAGCTTATCACTGATTTCACCTGTTTCAAGGCTGAGGTTGCCGCTTAGAGCGTTAATTAGAGTTGATTTACCAACACCTGAGTTGCCTGTAAAGGCGCACAGGCACCCTTTAAGCTCATCTTTAATTTGTGGCAAAGCCTCCATGCTTTCAGGAGAAAAGCTATAAACTCTATAGCCTGCGCTGCGATAAATATCAATTAATTCATCGCCATGACATAAGTCCGTTTTCGTTATGACTATAACAGGCTCGATTTTATTCTTTTCCGCAAGGACAGTCATTTTATCTATAATGAGAGTATTTGCTTTTGGTTTAACCGTTGACACTACAATAAAGAGCTTATCAATATTTGCAACAGGCGGTCTAATAAGACAGTTTTTTCGCGGATAAATCTCATCAATAGTGTTGTCTTTATCATTTGTGATAGTGACCTCAACACGATCTCCGGCTAAGGGGGTTATCTTTTTTGAGCGAAACTTGCCTTTCGCCTTACATTCAAAAATTCCCTCGTCTGTCTCAACATAATAGAAGCCGCCTATGCCCTTTAATATAATTCCGGTGTTATTCATTATCTTCGCCTACGCTGCCTGTAGCATCAACATCCACACTCGGCTGCTCTGTTTGGCTTGTGGGAGGCTCGGTGGTAGTAGTTGGCGCAGTAGTAGTGGTTATAGGCTCACTTGTTGACGGCGCTGTAGTGGTGGGGTCAGTTGTAGCTCGTGTTGTAGTTGTCTCAGTTGGCTTTTGGGTGGTTGTGGCCTTAGTTGTGGTTGTCACATCCTCCGTTGTCTTCTCCTCGGTAGTATCTTCCTCGGGAAGCTTACCTGTACTTACATATACTGCTATACTCGTACCGGGAGTGACCTGCTCACCAATATGCTGGTGACCTATGATTTTACCTGCCGGCTCAGCACTCGGTCTATACTCGGTACCGGCTGAGTCAAGAACAAGGCCTGCTTCTTCCAGCTTTTCCTTTGCCTGAGCTATTGTAAGACCAACAAGAGTAGGCACATCAACAGGCTCGACCTCCTCATTTGTTGCAACATAAACTGTAATAAGTGTACCTGACTCAACTTCTTCGTTTCGTGCCGGTGAGGTCTTTATAACTGTACCGATTTCCTTGTTGCTATACTCCTTGACAATGGTAGTCTCAAAGCCCTTGCTTTTAAGAATATTAATTGCCGATGAGGATTCATAGCCATATACATCGGGGACAGTGCTTTTTGATACTGAACCTGAAATATAAACTGAAATTACGCCGCCCTTTTTAATTTTACCTGAGTGAGGGTCTTGCTTAACAATGGTACCGGCAGGCTCGTCACTTTCTTCATCAATAATGGGATTAAAGGAAAAGTCTGCATAGGCTGCCTTATTCATAACCTCGTTATAAAAGTCCATACCAACAAGATTTGGAACATCAACTTTATCTGCTGAGGGTACGAAAAGGACAACTAAAGCAATAGCAAAAATAATAAGTGCAGCAAGGACACCTGATAAAACAGCTATGGTCTTGGTTTTGCTCTTTTCGTCAGTAAAGTCTGTATCATCATAGTCATTATCATCTATTGGTTCAATAGCTTTAGGCTCACGAATGACACCCTCATCAGGAATATCGGGTATTGGAGCTGAGACCTTCATTGAAGCGTTTTCATCGTCATAGGTGTAGCCGAAGGTAATTGAAGGGTTGCTCTTATAGGCCATTATGTCAGAAAGCATTTCGCTGGCTGATTGATAGCGGTCTGATTGATTTTTTTGCATGGCACGGATAATTATTTCCTCAAGTCCCTCGGGGATAGAAGGATTAATTTCACGAGGCTTCACCGGGTCATTTTGAAGCTGCATAAGTGCCACTGAAACAGCGTTATCCGACTGAAAGGGCAGCTTGCCTGTGAGCATCTCATAAAGTATAACACCGGCGGAATAAAGGTCTGTTCTCGAGTCAGTAATGCTGCCCTTAGCCTGCTCCGGGCTAATGTAATGAACAGAACCGATTGCACCGTCAGTCATGGTTCTTGTGGCATTTTCGCTCATTCTTGCGATACCAAAGTCAGTAACCTTAATAGTACCGTCGGAAATAAGCAAAATGTTTTGAGGCTTTATATCACGATGAACTATACCCTTGTCATGTGCATGCTTTAAGGCACGAAGAATTTGAGTGATAAAGTAAATAGCCTCTCTTGGATTTACAGCACCCTGCTGAGTAATATATTCCTTGAGAGTTATACCCTCGATATACTCCATGACAATGTACTGAATAGCGTCACCGAAGCTCACATCGTAAACCTTAACAATATTTGGGTGAGATAAAACTGCAATTGCTTTAGATTCGTTTCTGAATCTGCGCTTGAAATCTTCATTTGTGAGATATTCCTGCTTTAATATTTTTACAGCAACTATTCTATGATCTATGTTATCAAAGGCCTTGTATACAACTGCCATACCGCCTACACCGATAACTTCCATTATTTCATATCTACCGTCAAGTCTTTTACCAACATAATTTTCCAATGCTAATCACCTTACCCTTTCAATACTACAACGGTGATGTTGTCGTGACCGCCGTTGTTATTTGCTTCCTCTATGTATTTTTGACAAACCTCGTCTAATGTGTTTTCCTTGTAAATTCGTAAAATGTCCTCATCCTTTATAAGTCCGCTAAGACCGTCTGAGCACAAGACCAAAGCCTCGTTGTCATATATTGTTGTGAAATCAAAATCTATATCGATATTTTCATCAACGCCTAAGGCTCTTGTAATAATATTCTTTTTGGGATAGTTGTCAAATTCTTCCTTAGTTAACTGACCGCTGTCAAGCATTTCCTGAGCTAAGGAGTGATCCTTTGTTATTTGCTGAATAGAATCACCTGATATTTTATATACACGGCTGTCACCAACATGAGCTATGCAGGCATTGCCCTCTTTGACAATAACCGCTGCTATAGTGGTACCCATGCCTTTTAAGTCCTCATCTATGAAGCTTCTGTCGTGAACAATTACATTTGCTGTTGTAATAGTGGACAAAAATACGTTTTCAAAGCAGTGAGATGGCATATGCTTATTATAACACTTTTTTATCTTTTCGCTGACCATATCTAAGACGATCCTGCTGGCAATGTGGCCGCCTCTAACGCCGCCCATGCCGTCGCACACTATAGCCCAAGCTGCGCCATCGTCAAAAATACCGTAATCAAAGCCATCTTCATTGACGCTTCTGATTTTGCCCTTATCTGTTGCACCGACAATATTCATATTATCACTCCCTTACTTTGGTCCCTCGCCTCGTCTGAGCTGTCCGCAGGAGGCGTTAATATCACTGCCCAATGTTCGTCTGACAGTTACATTTATGCCATATTTTTCAAGTATTTTAATAAACTCAGCAATGCGGTTATCGCTGCTTTTTTTGTAATCTCTTTCCTTAACAGAGTTAACGGGAATAAGATTAACATGGCAAAGCATACCTTTTAGTCTTTTTGCCAATTCCCTTGCACACTCGTCGCTGTCATTGACACCGCTTATCATTGCGTACTCGAAGGAGATGCGCCTGGAGGTCACCTTAGTATATTCACGGCAGGTCTTCAATAATGTGTCAATATTCCATTTTGAGTTGACTGGCATGGTTTTGTTTCTTATTTCATCATTAGGTGCATGAAGTGAAATGGAAAGAGTTAGCTGAAGCTTCTTTTCCATTAGCTTTTCAATACCGGTGACAACTCCGCAGGTGGAAAGAGATATATTTCTCATGGAGATGTTAAGTCCATTTTCGTCACTGACAAGGAGCAAAAATCTCATAACATTATCAAAGTTGTCAAGAGGCTCACCAACACCCATCATGACTATATGTGAAATCCTAATGTTAAGATCCTTTTGAGCCACATAAACCTGTGAAAGAATTTCCGACGGGGTTAAATTTCTCACAAAGCCGGCAATGCCTGAGGCACAAAACTTGCAGCCCATTTTGCAGCCAACCTGACTTGACACGCAAATGGTGTAGCCGTACTTATATTTCATAACTACACTTTCGATTAATTCCCCATCATGTAGCTTAAAAAGATATTTAACTGTACTATCATACACTGAAACTAATTTTTTTTCAATAGTACAAGTGTAAATGTCATAATTTTTTTCCAGTTTTGACCTAAATTCTTTAGAAATATTTGTCATCTCATTAAAGGACTCTGCTCCATGCTTATGAAGCCATGAATAAATTTGACCTGCCTTAAAGCTTTTTTCGCCCATGGCTGCCATTTCGTCCTTTAATTGTGAAAGAGTCATTGATTTTATATCAGTCATTATTATTCCTCTCTTTTAAAGCAGGCTATAAAAAATCCGTCACTTTCATTTTTATGTGGCATAAGAGTTTTCATGCACTCATCATCATCTGAAAACACACCAACTGCCTTAAAATTCGTATGTGCTTTTAAAAATTTTTCGCATACATTTTCGTTTTCAGCTTTCGATAGAGTACAGGTAGAATAAACGAGTCTGCCGCCTATTTTTAAATATCTTGCGCCGTTATTAATAATCGACAGCTGTATATCAGGTAAATCTAAAAGCTCCTGCTCTTTTTTATATTTTATTTCAGGCTTTCTCGTTATTATGCCAAGGCCGGAGCATGGCACATCACACAAAACTTTATCCGCTAAGCCAATAGTACCGTTAAAGACAGTGGCATCGGACACAGCACCCTCAATAGATGTAAGCCCCAACCTTTTTGCACCATTCATTATAAGTGATACTCTGTTTTCATATATGTCGAAGCATAGCACTCTACCTTTATTATTCATCATCTCGCATATGGAGTAGGCTTTGCCGCCGGGGGCAGAGCAAAGGTCAAACACCACATCATTTTCCTTCGGGTCAACTGCCCTTGCACAAAGCTGAGATGCCATATCCTGCACATGGAAAAGCCCCATCTTAAAGGAATTTAGCTGCGACACATCCTTGCCTTGAAGGTGGATAACAAGGGTGTTTTCGTTGTAGGTTTTTTCTGCCATAACTCCTTCGCTTTTGAGCTTTTCAATTAAAGCTCCTTCATCAATTTTTGTATTGTTTACCTTTATAAACACCTTTGACGGGCTAAGTGATGCCTCTAAAAAAGCAATGGCATCCTCTTTGCCGTATTCATTTATGAGCTTTTTTGTGAGCCAAAGGGGGCAGGAATATTTAACGCTGACAAATTCATCAAGGTTATCCTCTGAGGGCAAAGCTAAGCCATTGTCGCAAACCTTCCTGAGTACCGCATTAATAAGGCCGGCAGAATATGACGCAGAGCCTTTTTTGGCGAGCTTAATGCTTTCGTTTACGGCGGCACTGTTTGGTACCTTGTCCATAAACAAAATCTGATAAGCTCCCATTCGCATTATAGTGAGCACATCGCTTTTAAGTTTTTTGATTGGTTTTGACAAATACAGTGACAAATTATAGTCCAGAGTTATCTGTCTTTCAATGACACCATAAAACAAATTAGACACAAAAGATTTATCTCTTGTGTCAAGCTGTGATTTAGACAACACTGCGTCAAGGGCGAGGTTAGAAAACGCTGCGTCCTTCTCAATTTTAAGCAGTGCTTGATAAGCAATTTGTCTTGGATTTGCCATATATCTTCCTTTATATTATCTTCTTCTGTTATTTGTTCTTAATATCAATCTAATAAGTGACATTATGCTAACGAGCAGTGATGCCACATATGTCATTGCGGCGGCAAAGAGCACCTTTTTTGCTTTTGGTACTTCGTCGTCGTAGAGCATATTTGTGCTTTCAATAACCCTAATTGCCCTTGTGCTGGCATTAAACTCTATGGGTAAGGTCACAAGCTGAAAAACAACAACTGCCGCAAAAAGAATAATACCTACATCGACTAACACACCAAAGCCTAAAGCATAGCCGAAAACAGCAAGTATAACTCCAAAGGATGAGCCAAAATTAGCGAAGGGTAAAATCGCATTTCTTACTTTAATCGGCACATAATTTTGTGCGTGCTGTGCTGCGTGACCGGCTTCGTGGCAAGCGATACCTACAGATGCCACAGACGTGCCCGAGTACACCTCAGGAGATAGCCTGATAACATTGCTTTTTGGGTCATAATGGTCAGTCAGCTTGCCCTGAGTCGGCTCAACCTTAACATTTGTTATGCCATAGTGCTGCAAAACATTATATGCGGCCATAGCTCCTGTGAGTCTTTTTTTATTTTGTACCTTAGCCATTTGTGCATAGGTGCTTTTAACATTAGCCTGAGCTATAAGGGAAACAATAATTGCGGGCACAACTAATATTAAATAATAATAATCATACCAAATCATATAAACAACCTCTTTTATTCACCTAAAACAGTCCCCTTTTGGAGCTTATAGCCATTTAGGAAGGACTGTGCGTCCATTCTTTTTTTACCCTCGAGCTGGACTGTCTTTAGCTCGATACAGCTGTTATCGCCACAGCAAACTATAAATTTGCCACTGCTTTCAACAACCTCGCCGGGAATATTATTTCCTTTTTTGTCGCTTAAAACCGAGGAGTGGAGCTTTAAAGTTTTTCCTGCAAGAGTGGTAGAAGCACCCGGCCATGAATAAAGACCACGAATTTTATTATGTATCTGCTTCGCACTGCAATTCCAGTCAATAACACCCATATCTCTTGATAAAAGGCCAACCTTGCTCGCTAAAGCTTCATCCTGCTTAAGAGGCTTAAGAGTGCCGCTTTCAATCATGTCAATGGTTTCGAGCATTGCTTTAGCACCAAGTGGAGCTAAAACCTCATACATTTTTTCTGTTGTGTCATTTTCACCAATGGGGCATTTGATTATATTTAAAATGTCGCCTGTGTCAATGCCGCTGTCCATTTGCTGCACAGTCACGCCTGTTTCTTCGTCACCATTTAGAACAGCGAAATGTATAGGTGACGCTCCCCTATACTTTGGCAAAATAGATGCATGGACATTTATACAGCCATATTTTGGATAATTAAGACAGTCGTCGGGCAATATTTTGCCATATGCCACAACAACAACTAAGTCGGGTTCGATTTCCTTTAATATTTCAAGACCCGTGCCATTTTTGAGTGAGGTGGGCTGAAATATTTTATAGTCATGCTTTAAGGCCTCAACCTTAACATCAGGCGGTGTCATAATCTGCTTTCTGCCAACAGGCTTATCCGGCTGACAAAAAACGCCCACAACCTCATGCTTTGACTCAGCGAGTGCCTTTAGACAATCAACTGAAAAGTCGGGAGTACCCATAAAAGCTATACGCATAATTTATCAATCCTTTCCCTGTTTTCTCTCAGAAAGCACTTCCTCAGCGGTCACATCTCTAATTTCCTTGTCCTTATATACTATTCCGTCAAGGTGGTCTATCTCATGACAAAAGCACCTTGCTTTAAGCTCTGTGCCTTCATAAAGTCTCCATTGACCCTTGCGGTTTTGTGCTCTGAGCTTTACATAGTTTGGTCTTCTTACAATGCCATATTGACCCGGGAGGGAAAGACAGCCTTCACTGCCCTCTTGCTCGCCGCTTGTCTCAATAATCTCAGGGTTAATAAGCTCAATTAAGCCGTCACCAACATTTATAACTATCGCACGCCTTAAAACACCAACCTGAACTGCGGCAAGACCGACACCGTCAGCCTTTTCCATAGTCTCACGCATATCGTCAAGAAGCTGCCAAAGCTTCTCATCAAATTTTACGACAGGTCTGCTCTTTTTTCTAAGCACCTCGTCACCTAAAACAACAATCTTTCTAATTGCCATAATTTGCCTCCTATACCAGGCTTTCCGGATTTATATCTGCAACAGCCTTAACATTGCTATAGTCCTTGTTTTTGCCAAAGGATATAAGCAGCTGTGAGATAAGACAGCGAAAACGCTTGGAATTTTTACATTTTATAATCAATCTAAATCTATATTTATTGTTAACTTTTGAAATTCTCGGCGGCATTGGCCCCAGAACAATAATTTTTTGCTCTTTGAAGTCATTTGACACCTTTTCCTTTAATTCAAGCAAAAACTGCTTTGCACCTTGTAGCGCCTTTATTTCATCCTCACTGACAAAGCAAACAGAGCATATATCGCAATATGGCGGATAAACCATTGCTTTTCTGATTATCATTTCATTTTCAAAAAAGCTATCATAATCCTGAGCCTGAGCGAGTCTTATTATATTATTTTCAGGTGTCAATGTTTGTATGACAGCCGTGCCCTTGTTTTTGCCTCTGCCGCTTCTTCCCACAACCTGAGTGAGAAGATCGAATGTCCTCTCCTGGCTTCTAAAATCGTCATTATTTAGCTGCTGGTCAGCGTTAATAACGCCAACTAAGGTCACATTTTCAAAGTTAAGACCCTTGGCAACCATTTGTGTGCCCAGCATTATATCGTACTTTCCGTCGCCAAAATCAATGAGATTTTTTTCAAAGGCATATCGTGAGGATGTGCAATCAGCATCCATACGCAATACCCTTGCCTCAGGCAAAAGAGTTTGCAATTCATTTTCTATTCTTTGTGTACCGTAACCGGCATATCTAACATCGTCTTTGCCACACTCCGGACAGGTTTTTGTCATAGGCACAGAGTAGCCGCAATAATGACACATGAGCCTGTTATTTGCACTGTGATATGTTAGAGATATGCTGCACGATGGGCAGGTGACAACACTGCCGCAGCTATCACAGGCAACGAAGGTATTATATCCACGCCTATTTATTAGCAAAATAGACTGCTTTTTATATTTTAAATTATTTTCTAATCTTTGGAGTAGCTCGGAGCTTAAATTATATTTGTTGCCGGCTTGCCTTTCTTTTTTCATGTCAACAGTCGTGACCTCAGGCAAGACAGCATCGCCATAGCGTTCTGTGAGCTTTTCAAGGGAGTATTTGCCTCTCACAGCGTTAGCGTAGCTCTCAACGCTCGGTGTCGCAGAGGAAAGCAGCAACAGTGCATTATGATTTGCCGCGCGCAATTTTGCAACATCTCTTGTTTGGTACCGTGGCGAAGACTCAGATTTATAAGTGTGCTCCTGCTCCTCGTCAATGACTATTAAGCCTAAATTATTAAATGGCGCAAAAACTGCGGAGCGAGTACCAACGGCAATTTTAACCACACCGTCACGCACTCTTTTATATTCGTCACGACGCTCTCCTGTGGAAAGGGCACTGTGAAAAATAGCTACCTCGTCGCCGTACCTGCCCTTAAAAACTGACATCATTTGCGGTGTCAATGATATTTCAGGCACCATAACAATAACCTGTCTGTCTTTTTTTATGACCTCGTCTATTAACGCAAGAAAGACAGAGGTTTTGCCACTGCCGGTGATGCCATAAAGAAGGCTCACTCCACCACCGCTGTTAAATTTATTCAGTAAATTTTCATATGCAATATTTTGCGACTTAGTCAATATGATTTTATCATCGCTATTTTTATTTTGAGTTAATGCTTTTGGTACTCTGTAAACGGGTACATCGCAAATCTCAATTATGCCTTTTTTTTCTAATGCGTTTATTACAGCCGTCGTAACACCGGTAAAATAACAAATGTCCTTAACTCCGGCAGAGCCAACATCCATTAGTGTCTTAACAACGCTTTTTTGCTTATCTGTGAGCTTAATGCTTTCTATTTCGTCTTCGCTTTTAATAAGCCTTGCAGTCTTAACACCGGCATCACTCATATTTTTTATAGCTTCATAATTTTTTAAAACAAGCTTTTTATTTATGAGCTTTTCTATTATTCCGCAGTCATCCTTTAATGCGAAGTGAGTATAGATTTGCTTTTTATCTACGCTTGTGTCAAGGGTCATCATATAGTCATAAACCTGCTGCTCGTCTTGGGTCAGCCTATGCTTATCACCGGTTGCGACTGCAAAATATTTAACTGTGGTCTTATAGCTAATACCCGCCGGAAGCTGAATCTTTATAGCCTCATAATATGTGCAAAAGGTTCTATCCTTTAAAAACTCGGCTATTTTCAGGTTCTCATCTGTTAAAAGCGGCTCACCGTCATCGAGGACAGTAATAATGCTCTTATACGTGGCATCGTCTTCCATTTCGCCAAAAGAAAAAACTACGCCCTGTCTTTTTGCGCTTTCACCTCTGCCAAAGGGCACGAGGACACGAGAGCCGGCTGTAATTTTTTTTGAGCAATTATCCGGAATCGAATAGCTGTAAAAAATGTCAAAATGATATGCAACATTTTCAATTGCAACTAATGCAACTTTATGCTCCATATCATTTCACTTCCAATCTAATCTTATATGTTTTTAATTTCGTCAGGCTCACGGATTTCAAGCTTGCCTGATATAAACTCATCAAGAGCATAGGAAACAGGCTTATCAGTGCCGCATTTTTCAGCGAGAATAGGATCCTCAGCTATCTCTCTTGCTCTTTTTGCAACAGCAATAACAAGTGAATATCTGCTTGTATTATTCTTTAATAATTCTCTTAAATCGGGATTAAGCATTGTCAATTACCTCTCTAACTTTATTTATCATATATTTTGTTTTGAACCTTTCGGCTCTGATAATACACATTAATTCATCTACAGCGTCTTCGAGCACATCATTTTCAATGATATAATCATATTCATTCGCTCTTTCAAGCTCCTGCATAGCAATCTCAAGTCGTTTGCTTATCATTTCCTCATCATCGGTACCTCTGCCACGAAGACGAGACTCAAGGACACTAAATGAGGGTGGAATAATAAATATTTTAAGTGCATCGGGAAAAAGCTTTTTTACATTTTCGCCGCCTTCAACCTCGATTATCAATATGACAGTCTTGCCGTTTTCCAGCTGCTTTCTAACCGGCTCGGCAGGAGTACCATAATAATTGCCACTGTAAACAGTATACTCTAAAATTTCACCGTTTTCGATTTTTGATTTAAACTCATCGGTTGACACAAAATAATAATTGACACCGTCTATTTCTCCGTCACGCATTGCCCTTGTGGTCATAGACACTGAAAGGCAAACCTGATTTTGCATTTTTTGCAGGACTTCCTTGACTATGGTGTCCTTTCCGCAACCTGAGGGTGCAGACACAACAATTAAGCTCCCCTTACTCATCGCCGCAATCCTCCTCGTCAATATCAGCTTCGCTGTTAAAGCGGTTGGCTACGGTCTCACACTGGAGATAGGTTAATATAACATGATCACTGTCCATAATGATGACAGCTCTTGTTCGTCTGCCCTGAGTGGCATCAATAAGTGTTCCTCTTTCTTTACATTCCTGTATAAGTCTCTTTATGGGTGACGAATCAGGGCTGACAATGGCAACAAGACGCTGAGCGTTTATCATATTGCCAAAACCTATGTTAATTAGCTTCATTATTTCTCACCTTATTCGATATTTTGAACTTGCTCTCTTATTTTTTCAATCTCTGCCTTTATATCAATAACACGCTTGGCAATTTCCGTGTCCTGAGCCTTAGAGCCAATTGTGTTAGCTTCACGGTTAAACTCCTGAACAAGAAAATCCATTTTTCTGCCTATTGCCACTTCGCTATCCATAAACTCATGCATTTGTGAGATGTGACTGCGAAGTCTTACAGTCTCCTCGGCAACGGCAATTTTATCGGCATAAATTGCAGCTTCGGTGAGTATTCTTTGCTCGTCAACCTGAACCTCATCTAAGACGGTTTTCATTCTCTCGAGAAGCTTTGCATTATACTCTTTAACGGTTTGCGGTGAGCGCTCCTCAATAAATGACACAAGAGAAAGAATAGTATCACATCTTGAAAGAATGTCATCTTTGAGCTTTTCGCCCTCTTTTTCTCTCATTGAGACGAAGGAGTCAAGAGCCTTGTCTGCTACGCTTTTAACGGCAGTCCAGATTCTTTCCTCGTCAGCTTCACTTTTGTGTACAGAGAAAATATCGTGATATTTAGCAACGCTACTGACGGTAATATCATCTTTCAGGTCATATCTTTCGCCAATTTCCTTTAAGGCTGCAATGTAACCTGCTGCAAGAGAGTGGTTGACCATAACGATACAGTCGTCCATTTCAAGCGCCTCTATGCTGACAGCACACTCGATTTTGCCTCTTGAAACCTTAGACTGGATATATGATTTTAATTTTTCGTCAAGGAAACCATAGGTTCTCGGTACTCTTGAAGAAAAATCAAAATATCTGTGATTTACACTTTTTATCTCAACGGAAATGCTCATTCCGTCTATAATTTCCTGGGCTCTACCGAAGCCTGTCATACTTTTTATCATAGCTGCTCCTCCGTTTGAGAATTCCTCACTTTATATCCTTTTAATTATATATTGTTTTGCCTAATTTGTCAATTATTATGCACCTTATTTGCAGCACGAGCCGGTCAAAATAGTGGGAATATCGCTGACAAATTCTTCTCCGGCTTTTTCAAAGCTCATTTTTAAAAGATATGAGTCAATATTTTTTGCTGTACACTTAGCGATATAGTAATTTCTGAGTCCCGCATAATTATATGCGCTTTTTAAAAGCCCCTCAACGACATAGGGTGTATCATCATTATATTCGAGCTTTGTCACATTAGCGGCATTGCCACTTAAAATCAATGTGCAGCTGCCAATTGAGCTTTCGTTTTCAATAGCCTCAAATTCTACCTTATCCTCGCCAAAGCAGGTGTGTTTAAAAAATATCATTTTATTTCTTCTTTCTGTCCATATCAGCTGCAATCATGAGCTTTCTAACCTCATCGTCACTAAGCTCACGCCAAGCGCCCTGCTTTAACATTCCAAGCTTAATTGAGCCTATTGCAGTCCTTTTAAGTCTTGCAACCTCAAGACCTACAGCCTCGCACATTTTTCTTATTTGTCTATTTCTTCCTTCATAAAGGATAATTTCAAGCACTACCCTGCCTTCTTCCTTTGTCACGACTCTTACCTGTGCCGGTGCGGTTTTTCTGTCGTCAATGACAATGCCCGTTGTCAGCTGAGTGATTTGCTCATCTGAAATAGAAGGCCTTACAGTAACTCTATATGTCTTTGGCACATGCTTTGTAGGATGTGTCATTGCATTAGCAAATTCGCCGTCATTAGTAAACAGGAGCATACCCTCACTGTCTCTGTCAAGACGGCCAACCGGATAGACGCGAGCCGGCACATCCTTAATTAGCTCAGCCACACATTTTCTATCCATTTCGTCACTCATGGTGGTGATAAAGCCTCTGGGCTTATGAAGTAATATATATGTAAATTCCTTTGTTTTAACTATCTTTTTTCCGCTTACGGTGACAGTGTCCTTTTTAGGGTTGACTTTATCGCCAATTTGTGCCACCTTGCCGTTGACTCGTACCTTGCCATCTGCAATGAGCTGCTCGCTTTTTCTTCTTGATGCTACACCGCTTTCGGCAAGGAATTTTTGTAGTCTGACTGTTGAGTCTGCCATTGAGTAATTCCTTTCCTTTAATGAAATATATCTAATAATTTATCTTTTATTTTTATGAAAAATCCTTTTCTTTGAGTGGGCTTTATAGCGTTAATGCTTTGCGCAGCAAGTATATCCCGTGAATAAATCAAAGTCGAGTCCTTATATAATTCGACCCTGCCAATGACCTCACCGGCCTTTATTGGCGCATATAAAAAGGACGGCAAATAAACCTTTTGAGTTAATTGCTCCTCTTTGCCGCAAAAGGCAACCACACTGTTATAATCCTCACAGTTAATGCCAAGAGCTAACTTTTCCGCGCCATAAACCTTTACTTCCTCGGGCAGACGAAAAACAACCTTTGAATAGTTAATGCAATCAAAGCCGTAATCATATAGCTTAATATGGTCATTCCAGTCGTCGCCTGCGTTTAAGGTAACACAAATAAGTGTTACACCGTTTCTGACACACGATGACACAAGGCATCTGCCACTCTTTTTAGTGAAGCCCGTCTTAATGCCAAAGACTCCCTCGCAGGAATAAAGCAGCCTGTTGTGATTGGAAAAGGTCATGGAAATCTCAGGCTCAATAAACTGCACCGTCTTAGTCTTTGATGAGCATATTTCCCTGAAAACAGGATTCTTTACTGCCTTAGCACCAAGAATTGCCATATCATATGCCGTGGAATAATGCTCCTGGCTATCAAGACCGGAAGCAGTGACAAAATGAGTTGACATCATTCCAATTTCTTCAGCTTTTTTATTCATTAGAACTGAAAAGCTTTCCTCAGAGCCGGAAAGAAACTCAGCTGCAAGCTTTGCCGCATCATTTCCGCTTTCAAGGAGCATACCCCAAACGAGGGTGTCAAGGGTCATTTTATAGCCCTTTTTTATTCCTATTGCTGTACCCTCGGTCGTGATATTATCCGCAGTCACAACCTGACTCATTTTGCCGCTCTCAATAGCTAAAAGTGCTGTCATGATTTTTGTTGTGCTCGCCATGGAATGACGCTCATGGGCATTCTTTTCATAAATCACCTCTAAGGTGTCGCCATTAATGAGCACTGCGCTTTCAGCACTAAGGGACGGTTTTTCGGCAGAGTACACCGAAAAGGAAAATAATAAGATAAATGCTAAAATTAAAACTGTTTTTTTAAGCAACAAAGCAACCACCTGCCAATTTTATGAATATGCAGGCGGCTACTTTAAAATTAGTCTTTTTGATTATTTTACTTCCTCAATAGGAGCGTCGGTAACAACAGTGTCCTTCTTAGTCTTATTCATAAGACCTGTTACCTTATCAAACATCTCGGGAACAAGGTTAACAACTCTTTCAGCTGCGTTGTCATATGCGGTGATGTGCTTGAGAGTTACCTCGCCACCGTTAACAACAAGGAAAGCTACAGGTGTGATTGTGACACCTGCACCGCCGCCACCGCCAAAAAGCTCTTGGTTGCCCTTTGAGGGGAAGTCAGCGCCGCCTGAAGCGAAGCCGTATGTAACCTTAGAAACAGGGATAATTGTTGTGCCGCCCTCTGCGTAAATTGCCTCACCGATTATTGTGCTTGTGTCAACAAGGTCACGGATTTTTTCAATTGTTGAGGAGAGAATTGCACCTGCTGATTTTTCTGCCATATTATATCATCCTTTCATTAATTAACTGACTTATTATTTGCTGCTGTAGGCTCTACAGTAGTTTTTTGTGTATCTTTGTCGGACTTCTTTTTACTGCCGCCAATGAAAAATTTAACTGCGACTTTAAAAATAAGTCTAAATACCATTGCAAGAGTTGCGTTGATTATTTTTCTCAAGGTGATGTCCATATCCATATAAAACTCACCCTGTGATGTGTTAGCCAAAAAGTCAGGCTCAACGCTCACATCATACTTTTTTACAACATTGTTGTTGCATATAAAGCCAAAAACCGGATAAACCTTTTGGCAGGTCTCACCATATTTTATGGCTGTTGAGGCGGCATCGCCGGTACCGACGCTTATGTAAAGATCAATTTCATTAAATTTAATGCTCTTAAAAATCTTTCCGCCATAAATGCCTAAAATCTTAAATAGATTACCAATAACGGCCATCATGCCGTCATATCCATTTGCCTTGACCATTTCCAATATTGGACTGGGCTTCTTTTCCCCCTGAGGTTTTTCCTGTTTAGGCTTTTCGGGTTTAGGCTTTTTCTCTTTTGCTTTCTTTTCCTTTTTAGGTTTATTAGGGTCTATGGGCAAAATGTCAAGCTTAATAAATAAATATTTAAGCGACAGATGAATTTTGTCCTCATAAGCCAATGAGACCTTAAAGGGTATTGAAAGCACAAGGATAAAGAATAATATTATTCCTGCAACAACGCACAGAAATATTTGAAATCCTGTCACCCTATCACCCCTTTCAAACTGTCTTTATATATGTTACCTTAAAAATCTCTTTTCGTCAACCGTTTATTCAAAATCTGTTTACTCAGTTTCCACTTTTTTTACTTTTTCTTGGTCATTTTCTTCGTTTTCGCCATCTTTGTACTCTGCCGAATGGGGAAGCTCAGGCAATTCATCAAGAGATGATATACAAAAGCAGCGTAAAAACTCAGGTGTAGTACCATAAATAAGAGGTCGTCCGGGCAAGTCAAGTCTGCCCTTTTCCTCAATTAGTGATTTGCCGCAAAGGTTAGATATAACTGCGGAGCAGTCAACACCTCTTACTTTTTCAATATACGACTTGGTTACCGGCTGATTATATGCGATAATCGCCAGCACCTCAAAGGCAGCTTGGGATAAGGGGGCGTTTTTCTTAACCTCAATGACAGCTCTGATTTTATCTGCATATTGCTTTTTTGTGCAAAGCTGATATTTATTTTCCAGCCTTAAAAGACAAATGCCGCTACTGTCGTCCTCATATTTTTTTTCTAACTTTTCCAATATATCACGTAGGACTATCTCGTCAAGCTCAAGGGCAACACAAAGTCGCTCTATTTCAATAGGCTCACCCATTGCAAAAAGCACAGCCTCAATTAAAGGCATAAGCTCATTGTCACTCATTATTCGTTACCCCCATCTTTTCATATTCACTGTCAAGTAAAGCTAAGTCAAGCTCACTTGCGCCTTCGCTTTCCTCTAACTCCATTTTATCTCCATCACCATTAGCCTTGATTTTGTTAGCCTTAATAAGTTCAAGCACGGCAAGGAAGGTTGCGACCATCTCAGAGCGTGATGATGCATCGCTGAAAAAGTCGGAAAACCGTCTTTTGCCGCCTTTTTTCAGCTTATTAAATATACCCGATACCATTGAAGACACAGATACAATTTTCTTTGAAACAATGGCTGTAAACGCTTCAAGTGGCGGTGGAAGCTTACGCTTGCCTCGACCCACAGCGGCAATATAGCTTTTAAAAAGCTCCTCGCTTTCATGAAGCCTGTCATAGGATTTTTTCGTTTCAATTTTCATTGTGTCACGATAAAAATAGTCAAAGCCGTCTGCATTCTCGGCAATCTTTTCTGCGAGAATTTTACAGTCACGATACTCTAATATTTCACCTGTAAGCTCTTTTTTAAGCTGCTCAGCTTCCTCGTAAACAGGCAAAAGCGACACTGTCTTTATATAAACAAGTCTTGCAGCCATATCGAGAAAGTCACTTGCAATCTCCATATCGGCTTCCTTCATTTGCCTGACATAGTCTATATATTGCTCCACAAGGGTGAAAATAGGAATATCGTTAATATTAAGCTTATGCTTATTTATTAGATGCAGCAGAAGATCCATAGGCCCTTCAAAGACATCTAACTTATATTGAATAACTTCCATTTTAAACTCCGAATTTGTTTTATATTACACAAACAGTGCGCTGCAAGCATTAAAAATGAATTGCTCAAGAAAGCTTGATGCCACTGATATGGGAGTGTCAAGGACACCTAAAAGTATTAAAAGAAAGACACCTAAAACAATATATCTTTCATATTGCATCATCTTATAATAAACCTTATCGGGCAAAATTGCATTTAAAATGCGTGAACCGTCAAGAGGCGGTATAGGCACTAAGTTAAACACGGCAAGAGTCACATTTACTGTTGCAGCGTACATGAAAAACATTGCAACATAAGCCATCATATCGTTTACGGCAAATTTATAATAAATCAGGCAATAAAGGAAGGTAAAAATAAATGCCATAATTACATTTGACACAGGACCTGCAAGAGCGGTCAAGGCCATATATTGCTTTCTTTTAGTCCTTTTAAAGTTTGCCATGTTGACAGGCACAGGCTTTGCGTAGCCGAAGCCCACAAGTATTATCATCAATGAGCCAAGGGGATCAATATGCGCCAATGGATTTAGTGTAAGTCTGCCTGAAAGTCTCGCAGTTGGGTCACCTAATTTATTGGCGACAAAGCCGTGTGCAAACTCGTGAATAGGCAAAACGCAAAAGATAATAAACACACGAGCGCATAGGCTAATAACCAACTCCATTGACAGCCCATTTCTAATTAAATCAAAAAGCATTGCTTTTTCTCCTTCCTGTCACGATTCTCTGTATATTATTATAATCATTTATCACTGTGGTGTCAAAGTTTATTTTTTTAAACAAATCAACTATATCTCCACTTTGCTCCTCAGCACACTCAAAAGTCATTAAACCGCTATCTTTAAGCTTATTGCTCCAGCTGTTTACAAGGCAGCGGTAAAATATTAATCCATCCTCACCGCCGTCAAGTGCCATAGCAGGCTCGTGCTGAACCTCTTTTTGTAAAAAGGGCAATTCTCGACTTTTTATATAAGGCGGATTGCTGACAATAACATCGGCAGCGCCTAAAAAATCAAAATCATTATAGCGAGTTATATCCCCTTGAATTATGGAAGGCTCATTGCCTTGACATAAATTCTTGCAGTTTTCCCTAAGATATTTTAAAGCCTCATGAGACTTTTCAATTAAAGTCACCTGTGCATTGGGGCAAAGCTTTTTAATTGCTATACCTATGCAACCCGTACCGGAGCACAAATCATAAACAACAGGTGAAGGAATATCTTTTATGCTTTGGACAACATACTCACAAAGTATTTCAGTCTCCGGTCTTGGAATCAAAACGCCCTCGCCCACTTTGAAGGTAAAGCCCATAAAATCCCACTCGCCGATAATATATTGCAGGGGTACTCCTGTAATGCGGTGCAAAGCCATCATCTCTGCCGCTTCACTGTTTTCTGCGGAAATTTCAGTGTTGCCATTTAAGAGAAAATCGCTGTAGGATATGCCGAGAATATGCTCAATGATATATCGAGCTTCAAGAGCACTGTCTTCAATTCGGTTGTCATTAAGCAGCTGACACAGCGACTTATAAAGTGATAAAACTGTCATATCTTATCGTCCTCAGGGTTATCTGTTATAACCGCCTTAAAGGATGCCAATGCGACCTCTATCATATCGTCGTCCGGCTCCTTAGTTGTCAATCTTTGCATCCAAAGTCCCGGGGCAGAGAGAATCTTAACCAAAATGTTGTCATGTCTACCTGCGTACTTAATAAACTCATAGCTAAGACCGGTGACAATTGGTAAAATGAGTATTTTAATTGCCATCCAAACAATGGTCTGATTGCGAAGCTCCGGTGCCGCAACGGAAATAATTGACGAAATTATAACGCTGATAATTATTATAACAAAAATAAAGCTGGTGCCGCAACGAGGGTGAAATCTCGATTGCTTTTTTACATTTTCAACAGTAAGCTCAAAGCCGTTTTCATAGCAGAAAATAGTCTTGTGCTCAGCTCCATGATACATAAAGGTACGCTTAATGTCCTTCATCAGCGACACGAGAGCGATATACACAACGAAGATTATCATTCTGATAATGCCCTCAAAAAGTGCTCTGTAATTAGTTAAAGCCTCACCGGAAAGCTTGTTTATAAAGTTAACGGCAATCGTCGGCAAATAAAAGAACAAGCCAAATGCCAAGAGCACACCTAAGACACTCGCAACACCTGTGAGTACGCCCATAACCTTTTTATTAAGGTGGTCGTTTAGCCACCTGTCAAGCTTTGACATATTTTCCGGCGAGTCCTCTAAGTCCTCGAGGCCACTTTTTTCAGCGGACATCATAAGGCACTTATAGCCAAAAATCATGGACTCAATATATGCGACTACACCTCTGATTAAAGGATAGCCTAAGAACTTAACCTTATCCTTCGCATGCTTAAATTCTACCATTTCCGTGTCAATAGAGCCGTCCGGTGTTCTTACGGACACTGCCGCACCCTTTGGCCCTTGCATCATAACACCCTCGATAAGTGCTTGACCACCCACAGATGTTTTATGCTGTGGCTTGTTTTTTGTTTCAGCCATTGTCAATCCTCCTATGATAAGTCAACAGGCAAAATAACCTCGACATTTGTGCCCTTTGATAGCTCACTCGAAATATTTATCTCACCTAAATGCTTTTTTATTATTTCATCTGCAACGGCAAGGCCTATGCCTGTACCCCTGACAGTGTTGTTTGCTTTATAAAATTTTTCCTTGATATGAGGCAAATCCTTTTGTGAGATTCCGCAGCCCGTATCGCAGAAGGTTATTTTAACATACTTTCTTTCTGTTTCAATTCTTATTTCGACTTTTCCACCTTTATCGGTGTACTTGATAGCGTTGTCGAGTATATTAATAAAAACCTGTCTTATTTTATCCTTATCACCACTGATAAAAATATTCTCATTGGTCATATCACATAATGTGAGAAGTATACCCTCCTCCTCGGTCTTGGACTTATAAAAGCTGTAAACCTTGTTTATCAGCTCACTTAAATCAAAGCGTGTGCTAATAATCTTCATGCCGGAGTTTTGCATACGAGAAAAATCGAGAAGCTCCTCAACCATTGAAGACAATCTTGTTGTTTCCTCAACAATAATATCAAGGCCTTTATCGAGGATTGCCTCATCGTATTTTACATTTTTTAAGGTTTCGCCCCAGCCCTTTATTGCAGTCAAAGGAGTTCTGATTTCATGAGAAACAGTTGAAATAAAATCGTTTTTCATTTTGTCGATTTCACTTAATTGTAATGCCATATTATTTATGGAGTCGCATAATTCGCCTATTTCATCATTGTAATAGTCATAATTTATCCTAACACTAAAGTTGCCCTTGGCAATTTCACCTGTGGTTTTTCTTATTACCGTTACAGGGTTTACGATTGATGAGACAAAATACATACCCGACGCAGTGATAAGCAGCACAATAATAACAAAAGCCACCATAACAATCAGATATATTATAAATAGCTGAGAATACATTTCCTGCATTGAGACGAGATATCTCACCGCTCCGTAGTTTTTGCCATAGTCATCACGCAAAATATATGTCATTGCCGTCACAGGCTCACCTGAGTCTAATCTTAGACGTTTGACACCAATATTATCATCGGCTGTCAAAGCCAACTCATAATCCTCCCAATGAGTTGACGAGGAAGCGTTAAAGCCACTTGACGAGACAATCATTTTGCCGTTTTTGTCAATGACCCAGACCTCCATTGTGTCACGGTAAATAAAATTTTCTACAAATTTATAAGCACCTAAGGTGAAATAATCATCGCTACCTGTGTTATATGTAGAGAAAAATGTGTCAACAGATTTGGAATTTCTCGCTCTTATGGCAAGCTCTGCGGCATTAAAATATCTCGTTGAGGCAGAGTAAATTATAATGCATGAAAAGACAAATAAAATTGCAATTATAACTAAAAGTACATGCTTTATCCATCGGCTCTTAATTGAGCTTTTCATGGCAATCCTCCCACTTTATATAACCCATCTGTATCCTCTGCCCCAAACTGTAAGAAGGTGAGTCGGAGTTGATGAGTCATCCTCAATTTTTAATCTTAATCGTCTGATATTAACATCAACGACCTTATCGTCATTGGAGCGTTCACTGCCCCAGACACCCTCGAGGAAAACATTTCTCGGCAAGGTGATGCCCGGCTGCTTGAAGAAAATTTCAAGGATTTGATACTCAATTTGAGTCAGCTCGATTTCCTTATCCTTTTTTAATAAAATGTGCTTTTTTAAATCAAGAGAAAAGTCTCCCAAAACTATAGTGTCCTTAGGCGCATCCTTAATTATTTGCTTGCTGTAGCTCACACGCCTATAAAGCGCCTCTACTCTTGCGGCAAGCTCCGTAGTGGAAAAGGGCTTAGTAATATAGTCATCGGCACCGCTGACAAGACCTTGAATTTTATCCTGCTCTTGAGTTTTAGCAGTCAAAAATATAATTCCCGTACTCGCATCCTTGCTTCTAATATGATTGCAAACCTCAATGCCGCTGAATTTCGGCATCATAATATCAAGCAGGGCTATGTCAATATCCTCAGAAAATGTGTCAAATTTATTTATAGCGTCCTCGCCGTCTTCAGCTTCAATAGTTTCATAGCCTAAAAGCTTTAGATTAATTGTGATAAACTCTCTAATTGCACTTTCGTCCTCAGCGATCAAAATTGTCTTCATTACTTCACCCCGTTGCAATTGATGATTTGATAATTTTATTTGTTATACCCATTTCTTTGCCGATGTCAAAAATCCTGACATAAAAATCTCTGCCACTATCACTGCTGAAAAGGTAGTCATAATTTGAGGTAAAATATGACACTGCCTCGTCCTGCTGCACTGATTTAATCGCAAAGCAGCTTTCAGTCATAGTCAGCTCACCGTCAACATCGTCAAGGATATAAAAGGTTAAAATGCCATTTTCTAAATCGTTTTTAACTGTAAATTTACCAATCCATTCCTCGTCAAAAACAAAGTTGTAGCCCATAGCTGGGTTCATGATTTGGTACTCCACAGTTGAAGCTGTATTTTCAGTGAGCTTGACCCACTTAATAAGGCTTTGAGATAGGTTAAGGGATTTTTCCACTGAGACAACTACACTCGCCGGAAGGAACTCCTCAACCGGTACCTCAACAACACCGTCATAGTCAATATCACTGCACAAAGCACTACTTGTTCTTGAAGATAAGGCACTAATAGTCATGTTATCAATCATATATCTTTGAAAGTCGTTTGTTTCACTATTCCAGCTAAAGCAGTCTGTTGCCATGCCGCTGTCAACCTTATAGCCGTCAACATATATTCGCCTTATTTCATTTTCATCATCGAAGTCACTTGTCACAGATGTCACGGAGGATATTGACTTGTCAAGTATTGTGTTGCCCTTTTCAAATATACCCTCGTCACCGTATGATAAAAATGATGCCTTGTACTCCGCCGCATTACCCGTCGCAATATATTTTAAATTTAAGATGTCGCTATTGCCGTCACAGTCAATGTCAACAACTCTAAACTGTGAGTAGGAGTCATCAAAAACAGATTTAATGGAAACGCCATTAGCGTCCTCAGTGATTTTGTAAATGCTCATGAGCTTCGAATAATCGTCTTGATAAGTTGCCCAGCCGACAATTATCTCCTTAAAGCTGTCACCGTCAAGGTCAGCGAACTCAATCTCCATTATCTGGTTGTGAAGGCTTTGAAAGTCGGCAATACTTTGCCACCGGTCATCAGTCTTATCTAAAACATTCATTCTGACAATGTCAATTGCATCTCTGCCGGAATAAAACACAATAACCTCGTCATCGCCGTCACTGTCAAGGTCAATAAAGGTATATGCCGAACGGTAATCACCGCTTATTGGCTGCTTTAAAAGATAATTATTTCCTGTGTACTTTTCAAAGGCTGTTTGAATTTCAAAGTTTTCGCCCTCAACCTTAGGCGGCTTAATAAGTGAGTTAATAGGCTTAAATGCTGAGACAAGTACCGCAAGCATAATCGCCAAAACTATAGATGCCACAACAAGTGCAGCAGAATATTTTTTCATAATTATACTATCCTCACTTTAACCCAGTTTAAATTTTATTTTAAGTTAGATTTTATTTATTTAAAAAAGCTGTAAGCGGAGCAATATCAAGCTCACTGAATTTAGATATAAACTCTAAAAATTCTTCAGCTATTTTCTTGACACCACCAAGAACATCACTTTCAATGTTTAATGGCATTATTGGGTCATGGACACTAAGGCGAAGAAGAAGCCAGCCCATTTTATCCTCTGAGTCAAAATAAACTCTGACGCCCTCTCTGTTGTCGTCGGCAACTCTCCAGCTGTCCTTGTTTTCAGCGTACGCCAAAAGCTCATCTATAACCTGATTGCCATATGCTCTAAAGTCACTCTCTTTAATTTTAAAGCGAAGCTCAGTTTCCTCTTTAGGGTCACGAAGGGAAGAAATAAGGCTGTCAAGTGTTTTGCCTTCCTTGCCCATTTGCGCCATTTTAATGACAACCTTAGTCATAAGATAAGCACCGTCATCAAGATAATAATTATCTCTAAAGGCTGCATGACCTGAGGTTTCCATAGCAAGAGGACAGTTTATGCCCTCGCTTTCAAGACGAAGCTGCTCATCAATAACATTTCTGTAGCCACGCTTAAAGCGGTAGTGTACACCACCAAGGTCTTGATTAATAAACTGAGTAAGACCTGTTGAGGTAACGCTGTCAGTAACTATAGTGCCACCCTTATTATTTTCCAGAGCTATTATTGATGCCAATGCAACAAGGCGGTTACGGTTAATTTCCATGCCCTTTGCGTCAACACAGCCGGCTCTGTCAACATCTGTGTCAAATATTATGCCAAGGTCAGCCTTGTTATTTAAAACAGCCTTGCAAATTGAAGCCATAGCCTCTTTGTTTTCAGGGTTTGGCGCATGATTTGGGAACATACCGTCCATATAAAGGAACTGGCTGCCTGACACATCAGCACCTAAAGGCGCAAGGACATCTGTAGCATAAAAGCCGCCTACACCGTTACCTGCATCAACAACAATTTTATAGCCTGAAAGAGGCTTATCATTTTCCTTTACACCAAGCTCATTGCAAATCATTTTGCGAAGACCCTCGGCATAAATTTTCATATAGTCGATTTCTGTGACATTTGCCTCAGAGTGCTTTGCATCAAAGTCTTCACAGGCAAGATAGGTTATTCTTTCAATATCCTTTGCGCCAAGGCCACTGTCCTTTGTAAAGAATTTAAGGCCGTTTTTGTTAAAGGGGTGATGGCTTGCTGTGATTTGAACACTGGCAATGCAGTCAAGATAAACTGTTGTCATAAACATAGCCGGTGTTGAGGCGTAGCCACAGTCATATATTTCATAGCCGAACTCGCCTAAAGCTGCAATTACCTGCTTTTTAATGCGAAGGGCTGATATTCTTGAATCATGACCAACAGCAACTTTTTTGCCCTCATAGCCGTTTTCCTTGAGCCATTTGCAAAAGCCGACAGTTAAGTCAAATATGGCTTTATCAGTCAACTCTACTTCCTCGCCCTTTACTCCTTCGGCAGCAGTACCTCTAATGTCTGAACCACTTTTAAGTTTTTTGTAAATGTTCTCCATAATAATTTATTCTCCTTTTCTGACAAGCTCGTCAGTTATTTCACTTAGAAATTTATACATTGGTGTGTATGCTCTAATGGCGTAAATAAGCTCCTGCTTAATTGAGCCATCAATAAGCTTTGACACATCGTTTGAGTGATAAATGAAGCCAAAATTTTTTGCGTTAAAATAAAGCTTAAGCTCATCACTCACCTTATCAATATCAGGTTTATCCTTTTTAAAGGAATCAATATAAAGCTGCGCTCCCGTTATTTCAACACCTTTGAGAGCCTTTTTAAATTTTGCACCCTTTGAAATAAGCTTATCTCTAAATGCAGCAAGTCCCGTAGAGTCAAAGCGGAACATGGCAACACCATAGTCATATCCGTCAGGATAAATTTCAAACCACATACAAGGGAAATTATTCCATTGGTGCTTATCACGCATAAACATACACCAAATGTTACTTCTATATAGCTCCTTGTTTTTTGAGTAGCGTGTGTCTCGTCTGATTCTTGACACCATTTTAGTTGGAATAAGCTGCATCTTAGAGTCTATTTTATATAGCTCATCACTTAAATCGGAGCAAAGCTGTCTCATTGGTACTATGGACATTCTCTTAATATCCTCTTTGACACCTTCATAAAAGTCCTTAGAGTCATTAAACTTATTCATTTCCAGCAGCATGAAGCCGTTTTGGTCAAAGCCCTTAAACTCACCCATATCAATTAACCTCTCTGTCGAGTACCTTCATTACATTTTCGGCAGCGTACATAACAGCAACCTTAGCCGAATGAAAGTTTAAACCGCCTTGAAGCCAAACAGCGTATGGCTCTCTAAGGGGCGCATCAGCTGACAGCTCAATTGACGAGCCAAGTGTAAATGCACCTGCCGCCATAATAACCTTGCTGTCATAGCCCGGCATCTCCCAAGGCTCGGGGGTAACAAAGGAGTCAACAGGTGAGCCCTTTTGTATGCCCTGACAAAAGGCAATAAGGTTGTCGCTGTTTCTAAGCCTTACAGCCTGGATAATGTCATGTCTGACTTCTCCGCTTTCGGGTGTCGGGTCAAAGCCCATAAGAGTGAACAGCGCCGATGTAAATGCGGCAGTTTTAAGTGCCTCACCAACAACATGAGGGGCTGAGAAAATGCCCATAAACAGCTCTCGTGAGTGACCTAAGGTTGCACCAACCTCCCTGCCAAGACCGGGCGTTGTGAGCCTGTAAGCACACTTTTCCACATATTCCTTTTTGCCGGCAATATAGCCGCCTGTTTTTGCAATGCCGCCACCGGGATTTTTAATAAGTGAGCCTGCCATGAGGTCAGCACCAACATCAGTCGGCTCTATTTTTTCTGTGAACTCGCCATAACAGTTATCCACCATAACCATGGCATTGCTGCACTTTTTAGTTATGTCAACTATTTTTTTAATCTGCGCAACGCTAAGACTGGCTCGCAGGCTGTATCCCCTTGAACGCTGAATGTAAACCATTTTGATATCGCCCTTTAAAAGCCTCTTTTCTATTGCATCAAAATCCACTGTGCCATCATCACAAAGGGCAACCTCGTCATATTTTACACCATAATCCTTTAGTGAGCCCATGTTTTCCCCATCTTGGGAAATGCCTATAACCGGCTGGATAGTGTCATATGGTGTACCGGTTACGCTAAGCATGGTGTCACCCGGGCGAAGCACACCGAAAAGTGCGACAGTCAGTGTGTGAGTACCGCAGGTGAAGTTGTGCCTTACAAGGGCATCCTCTGCGCCCACAGCCTGTGAGAAAACAAGGTCAATGGTTTCCCTGCCTCTGTCGTTATAGCCGTAGCCTGTGCTCTCGGCAAACATGGACTCGCTGACATGATTGTCTATAAAAGCCTTAAGCATTTTTTTCTGGTTATATTCTGTAATTTCATCTATTAATTGAAATTCTGTTTTTGCTTTTTCGAGAGCTTTAACTGAAAGCTCCTCAACTCTTTTATCAAAACTGAACACTATTATTTTACCTTTCTCATTTATCTTTAATTAAGCAAATATTATATAGCTTTTCAAAGCCTATATGCTCATAAAAGCCTTGAGCGGACTCATTAAGAGCAATGACATAGCTGATTTTATTTTCACGTATTAGCTCATTTACAGCCGACAAAACTGTCGTTTTACCAAGACCCGATTTCCTCACAGTGCTTTTACAAGCGACTCCGCTGAGAATAGCTGCGGTATTTGTCTCGCTGCTTGTCATAACGCAGGAAAGCAGCTCTCCGTCTTGAATTAAGCCCTTGCTCCTGACGAAGCCTCGTCTTTTTCTGTAGGAAAAATCGGACAGCCATGAAAGATAGGCTTCTTTGTCACTTGAAAATGAGCCGGGAATAGCCTCGCTAATGAGACTATAGAGCTGTTTATAATATTCTTCACCTAAGTTTTCACTAAGGTACTCCTCTGCATTTCCACGGAAAACATAAGACTTTTTAGTTTCATAATTACTAAAAGACAAAAGTCTACAGCACTGCTCACTGCACATAATTTCTTTGTAGCCTATCATGGATATAAACTGTCCTATTTCATCAAAGTCACAGCTATTTTCGCATTTTACAGTGACGCTATCGTAAAACTTAGCTACAACCGCTTTGATTTTATCGTGGTCTAAATTTATCCACAGCGTAAAAAAATCTTTATCAAAGCCGTAGCAAAGGCAGTAGCAGGCTATTCTCGTACCGATTAAGTCCTTGTCGCAAAACTCTAAAAGCAGCGCAAGGTCATTGTCATTTGCCGCCTTAAGCATTGGCATATTCCTCGTAAAGTGCCTTGGCAAGATTGAAGCAGGCAGTCATATCCTTCGTATCACCTACAGAAGTACCGGAATGAATATATCTGCACGGCAGTGACACAGCTGTAGTATAAACGCCCTCACAGGCTTTGTGAATTGCACCGGCATCATTGCCACCGGCTACAGTTGTTTTTGTTTGTACGGGTATACCCTTCTTCTTAGCTAAGGCGAAAGCTCCCTTGAAAAGGTCACGATTATAAATTGTGGATCTATCCATAAAGGAGACAACGGCGCCCTTACCCTGAACGCAGACAGCATTTTCTTCGCTGACACCGGATATATCGGAGGCAGTCGTTGACTCGAGGACAATTGCATAATCGGGTCTTATGCTAAATACAGCAGGTGCAGCACCTCTGCAGCCGACTTCCTCTTGAACGAGAAAAGCAAAGTTGCAATCATATTCCAAGTCGCTTTCAATGAGCTTTAACATAATTGCACAACCGAAACGGTCATCAATAGCCTTAGCCTTAATTTTATCCTGACCGAAGGACACAAAATCTGACACAAAATAAACAGGGTCACCAAGTGAAACGTGCTTTTCGGCTTCCTCTTTATTTTTTGCACCAATGTCTATATATAATTTGTCGAGCTTTGGCACAGTTTTTTCTTCGTCACCTTGTGTGAGATGAAGTGCCTTGTTGCCGATTATGCCAACAGTGTCACCGACTTTAACAGCTCTGCCAACGGCTACCTTCGGGTCAACACCGCCAACATTTGTGAATTTAAGACAGCCGTTGTCGCAAATATAGGTCACAATAAAGCCTACTTCGTCCATATGAGCGGACATCATAACCTTATTTTTAGGTGTGCTTTTACCCTTTTTAAAGGCTAAAAGATTGCCCATTGGGTCAATTTTATATTCGCATTTGCCTTCAATTCGGCTGATAATATAATCCCTGACATTTTTTTCGTCACCTGAAATTCCGTTTAAAAGGCACAGTTCTTTAAGTGTTTCAAGCATTACACTCAGCCTCCTTTTTGAGTAAATATTCTGCAATAATTTTTGCGGTACATTCCACATCGCTAACTGATATTATTTCGTTGCCTGTGTGCATATAGCGAAGGGGTACAGACAAAAGAGCTGTCTTAACTCCACAGCCTGTAGTATTAATGGAATCCGCATTAGTGCCTGTTCTGCCACCCATAACATCATGCTGATAGGGAATGTCTTTCTCTTTACATATTGAAACAAGCTCCTGTGTTAAGTCTCTGTCAAGTGTTGGGCTTATGCCGATTGATGCACCGCCGCCAAGATTTATTGTTTGAGTTTTATCTGTATAAGCATCATCGCCGAAGCCAACATCAACGGCAATGGCATAGTCGGGCATAAGAGCAAATGCGCCTGTCTTAGCTCCGCTGCCACTGGTTTCCTCCTGAGTGGAAAACAGCACACTGACACGAATATTATTAAGCTGACCCTTTGTCATTTCGAGGGCACGAATTATAGCCGCCATACAGCATCTGTCATCAAATGCAGGTGAGGCAATTTTATCACCGAGAAGCTCATGCTGTGTTGAGCGGATTGTTACTCTGTCACCAATTTCAACTAAAGATTCGGCAGCAGCTTTATCGTATCCAATATCAACTGCCATAGTTTTTATATCAAGATTATCTTTCGACGAGTCGCCTTTTTGAAGATGTGGCGGTACAGAGCAAATAACGCCGAAAAGCTCTTCTTTGCCGTGGACAATAACCTCTGCGCCTGTAAGAACACGCAAATCAGTGCCGCCCACCTTATCAATAAGCAAAAAGCCTTTCTCGTCAATATGTCTTACTACCATGCCAATTTGGTCAATATGTGCATCAAGGAGGATGTGTGTTCCCTTGTCACCCATTGTTCCTCGTACACTGCCGAGGCGGTCAATTTTTACGTCCATATATTCGCTGAGAAGCTCGCAGGCAAATTCTGCCACTTCTCTTTCGTCACCTGATGAGCCGTTCTTTTCGGCAAGTGAAAAACAAAGCTGTTTTAAGTTCATAACTAATTCCTTCTTTAAAACATTATAATCGTAAATATTATACTCTGTTTGTTTATAAAAATCAACAATTAAATTTAAGGTTATTGCGGCCGGTTGTTTAGCCTTGATTTTTGCCTTAAAATAAAAATGAGACGGTACTAAACCGCCACACTTTTAAATTCTTTTCATTAGCTTATAATACTCTCCATATTCATCTGCACCGTCAAACAGTACCTCATTAAAGCCGAATTTCCTATATAGATGTAAAGCTCCCACATTGTCTTTATCGACGCCAATTGTCATTTCCTGAAAATTCATGCTCTTAGCTTTTTCAATGAGAAAAGACAAAACTTCGCTGCCGATACCACGATTTCGATACTCTTTTTTGACAATCATTCTCGACACATAAACTCTCCTATCCTTTATAGTATAATCAGCATCTCCTGTGTCAAGAACCAGCGCACCTTCTGCAATAAACTCACCGTTTATTTTATAGACGAAAGCCAGACGATTGCCTGCTTCGATTTCTTCTCGCCAAGTGTCGGTAAGCTTTTGAGCCTTCATGTTCCAAATATTTTGACATTTGTGATATTCTTCTATTTTCAGCGGTTCAATTGTAACGCTTTGATTTTTTTCATTTTTCATTTTACATTTCTTCCTTTATAAATCCTTTTTCTCTGAGATAGTTCATATACCGGCTCTTAGTGAGTAAATCATCTTTTCTGAATTGGCAAGTTCACTTATCCTGTTAAAAAAATAAGCGGTCGTCTCTTGACAAACCGCTTACGATTTAAGTTTAACATTATTCTTTAGCTTTCGGTGTTTCGTCAACTCTCGTGCTAAAAAGCAATGAAATGCACCAAATGGCAGCTAAGGCAATAACAGTATAAATTATTCTGCTTATAATGGCATTTTGTCCGCTGAAAATCCAAGCTACAAGGTCGAACTGAAAAATGCCGATAAGCCCCCAGTTAATACCGCCAATAATTGTAAGAACTAATGCAATTTTGTCAAGCATATAAATTCAACTCCTTTTGAAAGTATTATGAGCAGAATTTACATCTTTATTCAATAAATCAAAATTCGCTTGCCATAATAGCTGAGCCGAGAACATTTTTTATAATTTCAAAATCATTCTTTAAATAAAACTTGATTGCTCCCTTATTGCTCATGCCACATGAAAGCATAACATTGTTTATCTTCTTCTTTTTAAGGTGAGCTTTAAGCTCATTCATGAGACGAGTACCAACACCCTGACCTTGACACACATCTAAAATATCAATGTGAAGGTGTGCCGGATATTTCTTAGAAAATGCCTTATGTAAAAGAAGCTCTCCCATTGCCGAAGCATAATAATTAAGACCCATTTCCTTAATCTCAGGCAAATAAAACTTCTTCATAACATAATAGAAGTTATAGAAGCTTTCGGCACAAAGAATATATCCCACAGCTTCATCATTTTCGTCTACGGCAATAAAAATATTGTCCGGCTCATTTTCGGTGTAGTAATCGTTATACATGACTGTAAGAAAATCTCTTTGCTTTTTAGTTTCAGTTGGAAGCTTTGAGGTTTCAATACAAATTTTTCTAAGGTTTTCCTTATCCTTCTTTTCATACTTTCTTATGCTTATCATTATTTCATCCCCCATAAAAGCTTTGATGATGTGGAAACACCCAGTGCCCCACTGTTTATTGCGTTTTCAACTTCAATATCTTCGCTGATAAGTCCACCGACTATTACGGGTACCGATAAAGTAGAGCTAAGCTGCTTCGTTATCCTTGGCATAATTCCCGGCATAATCTCAATGGCATCAGGGTCAATCATCTGTGATGTCTTAATCGCTGTGTCAATAGATAAAGAGTCAATTATAAATATCCTTTGCACAGTGAGAAGGCCTAAATTTTTTGCGGCCTTAAGCTGACTGTTTTTAGTTGACACAATGCCGTCGGGCTTAATTTCCTCACTGATATATTTTAATGCCACCGCATCCTTTGAAAAGCCGTCAAGCAAGTCAACATGAATAAAAATCATCTTATCCTTTGCCTTAGCCTTCTCGACAACCTCTTTAACATTAAAGATACTGCCGCACAAAAGGAAAATAATATTGCAATTTGACTCAAGTGCCGCATCAAGGTTATTTAAGTCCTTGACAGCAGCAATTATGGGATTCTTTTTCATCTTATCAGCAAAAGCACTTCTCATTTTAGCTTTCTCCTTTCAACGCTCTTTCTATTATTCCTCTTAGTTCCTCTGCACCGTCACCCTTGGTTGCGGAAAATGGCACAACAGGGATATTGCCATATTTTGCGAGAATAGAGCATATTTCTTCAAGCTGCGACATTCTTTGAGCTTTATTAAGCTTATCGCATTTTGTCAAAGCCACAGCAAAGGGAATACCACGCTCGGTCATATACTCAATCATATCTATATCCTGCTCTGTTGGCATATGCCTCATATCAATTAGCTGGACAACGAGCCTAATATCTCTGTCAGAGGAAAAATAGCTTTCCATTAGCTCACTCCAGCGGATTTTTTCATCGTGAGAAACCTTGGCATATCCATAGCCGGGCAGGTCAACGAGACGACATTCGGGCAGCTTAAAAAAGTTTATCGTCACTGTTTTTCCGGGCATTGAGCTTACTCTTGCAAGGCTTTTTCTGTTCATAAGCTTATTAAGAAGTGAGCTTTTTCCTACATTAGACCTGCCTGAAAAAGCGATCTCAGGCAAATCTGATTCCTTTAGCTGCTTGGCAGTACCAAATGAGGTCTCAAAAAACGCATTGTCAAATCTCATCTGTTTTCCTCCTTTTGCTTTGTATGGGCGGATTAATTACCGAGGCTCTATGAGAAAAATTAACTGTTGTCTTTTCTGTTTGGGTGTGAGCTTTTATGCCCTTTAGAGCCAAAGAGAACACCTGTGACACATTTGTAACAGGGATAAATTCAAGGCTTTCTCTTACCTTTTCATCGATTTCCCAAAGGTCAGACATATTATCTCTTGGTATAATCACCTTTTTAGCGCCGGACTTATATGCGGCCATGCTTTTTTCCTTTAAGCCGCCTATTTTCATAACTCTGCCTGTTAAGGTGATTTCACCTGTCATAGTAACAAAACGGTCAACCTTAAATTTGCCAATAGCAGATAAAATAGCTGTTGCCATTGTAACACCGGCTGATGGGCCGTCCTTTGGCACAGCACCCTCAGGGGCATGAATGTGTATATCCTTTTTGCTAAAGATATCCGGCTCAATGCCGTATTCCTCAGCGACACTGTGAACATAAGTTAAGGCAGTTTTTGCCGACTCCTTCATTACATCACCGAGACTTCCCGTCAGCTCTATTTTTCCGGTACCGGGAACAGTGAGCACCTCGATTTGAGTTATGGTGCCGCCCACGCTGGTGTAAGCAAGACCATTGACAACACCTACAAGATTTTCTTCTTCAATAAGCTCCGGCATATATTTTTGTGGGCCTAAAAGCTCCTCGATAACCTGTGGCGTAATGCTTATACGCTTAGTGTCACCTTGATTAAGCTTTACCACACACTTGCGAAGAAGGGAGGCAATAACCTGGTCGAGCCTTCTGACACCTGCCTCTCTCGTGTAACCGTCAATTAAAAACCTTATGGCATTGTCGCTAAAGCGCACATTGTTTCCGCTAAGAGCATATATTTTCATTTGCTTTTTAATAAGGTGGTTTTTGGCTATCATGAGCTTTTCCTCAGGGGTATAGCTTGAAAGCTCAATGATTTCCATTCTGTCATATAACGGTGTCGGTATATTTGATATATCATTTGCTGTGGTGATAAACAAGACCTTGCTTAAATCCACAGGGAACTCTAAATAGTTATCCTTAAATGTGTTATTTTGCTCAGGGTCAAGCACCTCTAAAAGCGCAGAAGCAGGGTCGCCCTTATAGCTTGTGCCAAGCTTATCTATCTCATCGAGTAAGATAATCGGGTTCATGGTCTTTGCGTTAATAAGCGCATTAATAACTCTGCCTGGCATAGAGCCGATATAGGTTTTTCTGTGTCCTCTGATTTCAGCCTCATCATTTACACCGCCTAAGGCAAGGCGCACATACTTTCTGCCCATAGCCTCAGCAATGCTGCGTACTATTGAGGTTTTGCCCACACCGGGAGGGCCGACAAGACAGATGATTTGACCCTTTACGCTGTCGGTTCTGCCTGCAACGGCGAGCATCTCAATGAAGCGTTCCTTAATTTTTTCCATACCAAAATGATCCTTATCCAGCTGCTTTTTAGCTGAAAAAATATCAAAGTTATCCTTTGAATATTTGCCAAAGGGCAAGGATAAGGCTGTGTCAAGATATACTCTGACTACAGAGGCATCTGCACCGCCAAATTGCATTTTAGCTATTTTAGAGCACTCATAAAGGAGCTTTTCCTTGACAACCTCCGGACATGGGAGCTTTTCGATTTTTTCCTTATAATTTTGCGTTTCAAAATCAGGGTCTTCCTCGCCACCGAGCTCCACTGATATTGAGCGCATTTTTTCTCTAAGATAATACTCTCTTTGGTTTTTATCCATTTGAGCCTGAGTTCTTGCCTCAATTTCAATTTCGCAATGTAATATCTCAAGCTCACGCCTTAAAAGCACATTGAGCTTTTCTAACTTGGATAAAGCCTCAAGCTCACTTAATATTTCCTGCCTGTCTGCATATCTTGACAGCACTGCGTTTGCTATCTCGTCTGCAAGCTCATGAGGATCCTCAATAATAAAGAGCTTTCTTGCGTGCTCAAGTATATCCGTTGGAGCGTTGCTGACATAATCCTCAAAGCTGTCTTTAACAGCTCTCATTGCTGCGTCAAGCTCATAATCGCTGCAATTGCCCCTAAAGCAATCCACTGTCTTAGCATCACAAATAAAGCACTCATCCTCAGATATAACCTTAGTGATAACTGCTCTTTGCTCTGTTTCGACAATAACCTTATAGCTACCTGATTCTTTGTCCTTATTAATTTGCTTAATAAGTGCGACGACGCCAATATTATATAGATCTTCAATTTTTGGCTCGTCTTGATTTATATCCACCTGTGTTATTAAAAGCACTCTTTGGTCATCATTCATTGCCCTGTCAACTGCGGCAATGGACTTTTCCCTGCCCACCTCAAAATGAAAACGCAGCTGTGGGAAAACAACAATTCCTCTCAATGGAATTACGGGTATTGATTTATAGCTTAAACCTGATGTCATTTATTTTTCATCCTTTAAATTCAGTAAGTTATATTTATTCAGGCTATTATACTACAAAATGAACCTTAAAATCAACTATACGGCTGAATTTTTCACGGGTAAATATTAGAGAAAATCTAACATATAATTTAGCAATAAACTATAGGAGATGTTTTTCTTGGTCATAAGAATAAAGAAAGCCTACTTTTTTATATTCGCTGCGTTGATTTTATCAATAAGCCTTTTGTTGTCGGCAGAGTACAAAAAAGAAAACACAAAAGCAGTCTTAAAAGAAAACGAAATTAATCTGCCTGTTATCATGTATCATCATGTGACTGAAAGTCCTAAAAAAGCCGGCAGCTACACCGTTACAACCAAAGAGCTGGAAAGAGACTTAAACTATCTCAAGTCTCATGGGTACACTGCCGTATCAATAAGCGATTTAATTGACTATGTTTACGAGGGCAAGGCTTTGAGTGAAAAATCAATTGCGATTACCTTTGACGACGGCTTTGAAAGCTATAAGGTCTTGGCAATGCCCTTATTTGAAAAATATGAAATGAAAAGCACTGTTTTTGTTATCGGTACTACTACAGACGAATACACGAAAATTGATGACCACCATATAAGCTACTCCAATCTTAATTGGCAGGCAGTAAGGGAGCTGAGTGAGTCGCCCTATTGCGAGGTTCACTCACACACATATGATATGCACCACAACAGCTATGGGGAAAGAAAAGGCATGAGCCGCCTTAAAAACGAAAGCAATGACAGCTATCATAAAGCTATCAGCGATGATTTAGGGCGGCTTCAAGAGCGTTTTAAAGAGTATTCCTTGCCGGTACCAAAGGCAATAGCATATCCCTTTGGTGCATATGACAAAGAAACGGTGAATGTAGTAAAATCCTTAGGCTTTAAGGTGAGCTTTACCTGCGAAGGACGAGTCAATAAAATCAAATCGGGTGACACGAGCTGCCTATATAACCTTGGCAGATATAACAGACCTTCCGGCATTTCAAGTGAAGAATTTTTCAGCAAAATGTTGGCATTATGACTCGAAGGATGCCTTAATTGCATTAAGGTTTCTTCTCATAAGACTAATATAGGTCTCACCATTTTTAAAGTCATCGGCTGATATAACATGACAGGAATAAAGTGTGTCAACAGCTCCATTACAGCCCTCGGCAATAGTTTCAGCTACATTGCCCGCTGACAAATCCACCTTAAAAATCACATGAACATTCCCCTGCTTTGCCTTATCAATGAGGCTCGCAATAGTTTTAGGGTTAGCCTGTGTTTGAGCTGAGCAGCCGGGGAAGGCCGCAAAATAATTTAAGTTATACCTTGTGGCAAAATATTTAAATGGGAATCTGTCACCGACAACTATATATTTATCTTTATTTTCGTTAAAAAGACTTTGAAAATCACTGTCAAGAGCCACTAACTCATTAATATAATTTTCCGTATTTTTTTCATATGTCTCTTTGTTTTCACTGTCACACTGTATTAAAGCGTTTGAGATTGCTTTTACTATCTCCACGGCATTTAAAGGAGAAGTCCAAACATGCTCATCATACTCATTTTCCTCGTGGTCATGTGAGTGCTCACTGTCTTCATCGTGGTCGTGATCCTCATAGCAAAGAGCTGTTACATTCATCATTTTGACGATTTTTACATCTTCGTCAACAGAGGATAAAATATTATCCACCCATGCGTCATTTTCACCGCCACCATAGACGAAGACATCACATTGATTGATTTTCATTATATCCTCCGGTGTCGGCTCATAGGTGTGACTTTCTTCACCGGGAGCTAAAAGCATAATGACCTGTGCCTTGTCACCGACTATTTGCCTTGCAAAATCATATTGTGCGAAGGCTGTGGTAACGACAGTGGTTTTCTCCTTTTTGTACGCTTCACCATCGCCAAAGAACATGAGAAAGGCGAAAATACCTGCACCCAAAAGACACACTACCGCTGTAAGACAGCGTTTAAAGCTATGGGATTTATTTAACCCGTTTACTCCCCTAATTGCCGAGAAAAGGAAGAAGGCAAATATATTGACACAGACAACACTTGCACCTGTGGGAGCTTCATATTTAATTGATAAAATAAGCCCTGTTAAAAAGCAAAAAACAGATATTAGTGAGCTTGTTACAACCACTCTTTTAAAGCTTTTGCACAGACGCATAGAGGTGACACTTGGGAAAATTATAAGTGAAGATATAAGCAGCGCACCCATCATTTTCATGCCTATAACAATTGTAACTGCCGTAAGGGCGGATATAAGCATATTATAAAGTGAGACCTTTGTTCCCGTTGCCTTGGCAAAGCTCTCGTCAAAGGTAACAGCAAATATCTCATTATAAAATATTCCAAAAAGGAGTATAACCACACATGAGAGTACACTTGCTATTACAACATCACCTTCGCTCATGGTTAAAATGCTGCCAAACATATAGTTATATAAGTCAACATTCATGCCTGTTGTCATAGATGTGACCATAACACCCACAGCGAGAGCGCCGGTAGAAATCAGAGCAATAGCCGCATCGCCCTTTATTTTGCCTTTTTCGCTCATTTTAAGCAGCAAAAATGCCGCCACCACAACTATTGGCAAAGCAAAATAAAGTGGTGCAAAGCCCGCTGCGGCACCAATTGCCATTGCGCCAAAGCCAACATGAGACAGGCCGTCACCTATCATGGAAAATCTCTTTAATACGAGGCTCACGCCCAGCAAGGCACAGCAAAGGGAAATAAACACACCAACAATAAGTGCTCTAATAAGAAAGGTCTGAGAAAGTAAAATAGTTACCGCTTCAATCATACTATGTCACCTCCCGAAAATCTTTTATACAAATCACTTTCAAGGTACTGCTCAGTTGTGCCAAAAAAGCTGCCGTTTTTTCTGACATGAAGAATGTGGCTTGCGCTATTAACAGCACTGAGCAGGTCGTGTGAGACCATTATAATGGTTATGCCAAAGCTTTTATTGATTTTATATATGAGGGCATAGAACTCTGCCGTAACAATTGGGTCAAGTCCTGTTACAGGCTCGTCGAGTAAAAGGAGCTTACCTGTTGCACAAAGTGCTCTTGCGAGTAAAACTCTTTGCTGCTGTCCGCCTGAAAGCTCACGATAGCATTTATTTTTTAGCGGCATGATGTCCAGCTTTTCCATGTTTTCTTCGGCTAAGCGTTTTTGCTCCTTAGTAAAAAATATCCTGCCACTTTTTCCCGCAACACAGCCTGACAAAACAACCTCCCAAACACTTGCAGGAAAATCTCTTTGTGCAGTGGTTTGCTGAGGAAGATATCCTATTTCCTTTGAGGTTAAACCGTCACCCATGTGTAAATGTCCACTTGCAGTCTCTTTAAGGCCTAAAATCGACTTAACCAAGGTGCTTTTACCACTTCCGTTTTCACCGACGATGCAAAGATAGTCACCCTCATTAACAGTGAAGCTCAAATCCTCCACAACGGATATATTGTCATATTTAAGATATACATTTTTACAGCTTATCAGCGACATCTTTTCCTTGCTCCTTTTCACTGCATTTTCCGCAAAGACCATAAATCACAGTCTTTGAGTTGTCAATTTTAAAGTTGTGGTGGCTTAAAATATGCTCACCCACTGCGTCCATAAACTCACAGCCTAAATGCTCTAACTCACCGCACATGACACATTTTAAGTGCATATGATGCTTACAGTTAAGCTCATGATTAATTAGCTGATAGGCGGCGCTTTTTTTATCTCCATCAAGGATTTTCCTCGCGTCCTCTGAGGCAACGAGAGAGTCTAAGTATCGATATAAGGTTGCCTTTCCCACAGGAGTGCCGGAGCTTTTAAGTGAGTCGTCGATTTCGTCACAGGTTAAAAGTCTATCTTTATTTTGAAGCAAGAAGTCGTAAATAATTTGCTTTTGCTTTGTGTTGTAAACTGCTTTTGCCATAGTTCTACCTCAAAATGAAACTGAATTTCAATTTCAAATTATAATCCATTTCTTTTTTTTGTCAAGATATTTATCCTCATTCGTTGCAAAAAAGCACTGAATATGTTAATATAAGTAGAATAAATTTATATTGGAGGAATTTGATGCTTAGACTATCAAGCTTTTTACTTACAAGCGACACCACAGACACCACTATTGCCTCAATTATAGACGCAACCACCACAAGCAATCCCCTGCTTGATGAAAACGGTCAATTTGAGGATGTTCCAACAGCTTTAAATAATATCACGAAGTGGCTTGAGGATATGGATATCCTTGGTACTCTTATGACGAAGCTGCCCACTATTATTCTTGCGGTGATTATAATTGTGGCAGGATATTTTATCGCAAAGCTTGCGAAGAAGCTCGTTGTAAAGGCTATGAAGGCGAAAAATGTTGACCCGTCAGTTTATAACTTTATCAAGAGAATGGTATCTGCGGGTATAAACTTTATATCTATAATGACGGCTTTGTCTATGTTTATTAATGTCACATCACTTATCACAGCCATTGGTGCAGCCGGTGTTACAGCAGGCCTTGGTCTTCAGGCTACTGTCGCTCAATTTGCAAGCGGTATACAGATTTTAATGAACAGGCCCTTTAAAACAGGTGATTTCGTTGAGCTTAACGGTGTATCGGGAAGCGTCGCCGATATACGCTTTATGCACACAGTCATTATAACCGCTGACAACAAAAGAATCACAATTCCCAATTCACACATAACAAATAATCACATTATTAATTATTCCGCTGAGAGTACGAGACGAGTTGATTTGACATTTTCAATTAGCTACTCCGACGATATTGCAAAGGCAAAATCTGTTATAATCAGAACCGCCTTAGAAAATGAGTTTGTGGCAAAAGACCCTGTACCGGAGGTTTATGTTGCCTCTCACGAAGCAAGCAGTATAAATCTCAGCGCAAGAGTTTGGTGCGCCGTAGATAAATATTGGGATGTTTACTTTGCATTGCAAGAAAGCGTCAAGCTCGCTATGGACAAAAATGGTATTAACATTCCCTTTAACCAGCTTGATGTTCACATTATTAATAAATAATCGGTGATATATATGTCAAAATTATTAGTAAAGCTTTTCATAAAAAATTATGATGATACAAAAAATCCATCTGTCAGAGAAAAATACGGTTATCTTGGCAGCATTACGGGAATTATAGTTAATGTGCTGCTGGCAGTGGCAAAGTACCTAATAGGTGCAGCGTCAAACAGTATAGCCATAACCGCCGACGCAGTTAACAACTTGAGTGATAGCGTCTCATGCGTTATAACCCTCGTCAGCTTTAAAATGGCTAATATGAAGCCCGATAAGGAGCATCCCTTTGGTCATGGCAGAATAGAATATGTGGCTGCTCTCATAGTCGGCTTTATTGTGGAATTAATGGGCTATGAGCTTATAAAGTCATCTATTGATAAGATTAAGCATCCTGAGGCCGTTGTTTTTTCGGTACCGGCACTCGTTGTGCTATTAATATCCATTGGCGGCAAAATTTGGCTCGCCTTATTTAACGGCTACCTTGGCAAAAGAATAGACTCTGCCGCCATGTCGGCTGTTGTCACCGACAGCATAAGTGACACCACAGCAACAACAGTAACTTTAATTTCTCTTATTGTTTCCATTTTTACAGATTTGCCTATTGACGGATATATGGGCATTGTTGTCTCGCTGTTTATTTTGTACTCAGGCTTTGGCATCTTAAAGGAGTCTATTGGCATAATCCTTGGCACTCCGCCCGACAAGGAGCTTGTTGACGAGCTTGTTGATTATATTATGTCTCACGAGGAAATTTTAGGAATACATGACTTGGTCATTCACTCCTATGGAGCTACAAGAACCTTTGCCAGTGTTCACACGGAAATCTCAGCTGACGGTGATCTTCTCAAGGCTCACGACACTATCGACTCAATTGAGCGTCATGTAAAAGAAAAATTTGGCATTGAGCTTGTAATTCACATGGACCCCATTGTCACAAATGATGAGACTACGGAAAAATATTATGAGCTTATCCATAAGACAGTTAAGGACTATGATGACAAGCTGAGTATACACGATTTCAGAATCGTTGAGGGTCCGACACACACTAACCTAATTTTTGATATTGTTGTACCATATAGGTATAAGCTGACGGACAAAGAGCTTATGAATGAGATAACTGAGCTGATTCATCAAATAAATAACAGCTATTTTCCCGTCATAACCGTAGATCATTCCTATATTTAGTAATCTATTTGTTATAATGCACAAAATAAGCTATAAATGTGTCTTATAATTCTATGGGGTGATTTACCTAAAATGGCTTGAAAACTTTGCAGAATATTGTAAAATATAATTGATGCATAATGCACAGCATAGAAAGAAGTTAAATTCAGGGGGTAAATTTATTATGTCAACATCACTAACAGAATATCTTGACACCATTCCTCAGGGGCGTCTTGGCATTATTGCTATGAGAGGCTGTGAGGAGCTTGCCCAAAAGGTAAGTGATCAGATTTTCGAGTGCCGTGCTCAATTTGAAAACGCAACGGATAACAACCTTCATCTCAAGGGCTATCACAGAGAGTCCTATATTGTTAAGGCAAACTTTCCTCGTTTTGCAACAGGTGAAGGCAAGGCAGTAATCACAGAAACAATTAGAGGCTACGACCTTTTTATAATTGCAGACTGCTTTAACTACAATGTAACTTATAAAATGTATAATCTTAAGGATTCCAACGGTGAGCCGCTTCAGGTTCCCATGAGCCCTGATGAGCATTTTGCCGACCTTAAGAGAGTTATTTCAGCTTGTGCCGGTAAAGCAAAGCGTATAACAGTTGTTATGCCTATGCTTTATGAAGGCAGACAGCATAGAAGATCCGCAAGAGAGTCACTTGACTGTGCACTCGCTTTGCAGGAGCTTGAAAACATGGGCGTTAGCAACATCATTACCTTTGATGCACACGACCCACGAGTTCAAAACGCAATAAGAATCGGTTTTGAAAGCGTATCACCCACATATCAAATGATCAAGGCCATTGCTAAGGCTCTTGATAACGACATTAAGTTTACCCCTGAAACAACGATGATGATTTCACCCGATGAGGGCGGTATGGGCAGATGCGTTTACTATGCACAGGTTCTCGGAATTGAGCTTGGTATGTTCTACAAGAGAAGAGATTTTGCAACAGTTGTTGACGGCAGAAACCCTATTGTTTCACATGAGTTCCTCGGTGACAATGTTGAGGGCAAGGATGTTATCGTAGTTGACGATATGATTTCCAGCGGTGACTCAATGATTGATGTTTGCAAGCAGCTTAAATCACTTAAAGCAAAGCGTATTTTCGTTTTCTCCTCCTTTGGTCTTTTCACCTCAGGTCTTGAGCGCTTTGACGAAGCTTATGAAAAGGGTCTTTTCGATAAGATTTTTACAACAAATCTTATTTATCAAACACCTGAGCTTCTTAATAGAGAGTGGTACTATTCAGTTGATATGTCAAAATATATGGCACTTATCATTGACACACTTAATCATGACCGCTCAGTTAGCCCTTTCCTTAATCCTATTCAAAAAATCAACGATTATATCAAAAGATATAACCTTAAATAATTTTTAATTAAAAGCCCCAATGTTATGAGCACATACAGTGTCTAACATTGGGGTAATTTTTTATTAAATTTTAGTCCTGTGTGAGTAAAACTAAACCACCGTAATCAGTTAAAGGAAAGTCAAGTGATATAATTTTACATCCGTGCTTATTAATAAAGTCGGCTATTTTTTTATAATCAGCGTGCTTTGTTATATCGCCGAAGAACAAAATCTCATCCTTTGATATTTTCGCCGATGCGCCACCAATAAAACCATAGTCATGCCCGGGCAATGAAACATCACCTTTAGAGATAAAAAGAGCGTCTATGCCACTTTTTAGAGCTGTTTTATAAACAGAGCTGTCATCGGTTATAATTGCATTATGGTTTATAATCAATGTGGAGCATTTACAATATCCCTGCTTGCAAGGATATTTTTTATACTCCTTTAGCTCACTTAGTAAATTTTCATCACAGCAGTCAAATTTTCCAAAAGCACACTCTCCCACTAAGGTAAAATTTAAGGCAATATCATTGGGATAGCTTCCGCTAATAGGCTTAAATGATGGTATAACCCTTGCGCCAATATTATTAAGCCGACGAATTAAAGAATCTTGACTGCTATCGGCCACAAATTTATTTTCTCCAAGGTGGATTAAAAGCATATCAGGATGATTTGCCACTGCCTTATCAATATTGGGGTTTGGCGTCACATAATATCGCACTATGCCTTTGCTGTCAAGATAGTCTTCAAGCTCTCGGCAGAGTACCCCGCAAACAACTGACTTAACATTGCCCGTTGGCAAATTTGCCTCGTCGATAAATCTCGTCATAAGATAATCGCCTCAAATGCCTGTCTAATGGTTCTTACGCCAACAATTTCAATTTCGTTTTTGATTGATGCGGAAAGATTTTTCATATTACTTTTCGGGATAATGCACTTTGAAAATCCAAGCCTTGAAGCCTCTTTAATTCTTTGCTCACAGTGTGACACACCTCTTATTTCACCTGCAAGACCGATTTCTCCAAAGGCTAAAACATCGTCTCTAAGGGCGTAGTCCTTTAAAGATGAAACGAGCGCCATGGCAATAGTTAAATCGAGTGCAGGCTCGTCAAGCTTCATGCCGCCAACGATATTAATATATGCGTCCATATTGGAGAAGTAATACCCTCCCCTTTTTTCAAGGACAGCTATAAGCATGGCAAGTCTATTAAAATCAAATCCATTGCTTATTCTTCTGGGATTGCCAAAGCCTGTTGAGGTAACAAGACCTTGAATCTCAGCAAGAATGGGTCTTGTGCCTTCCATAACGCAGGCTACACATGAGCCGGGGGTGTTCTTCGGTCTGCCGGATATGAGCATTTCAGAGGGGTTTTCCACCTCTTTAAGACCTGTGTCAAACATCTCAAATACACCTATTTCATTCGTTGAACCAAAACGATTTTTAACCGCTCTCAATATTCTAAAGGAAAGATTCCTTTCTCCCTCAAAATATAGCACAGCGTCCACAATATGCTCCAGCACCTTAGGTCCGGCTATGTTGCCGTCTTTATTGACGTGACCCACCATAATTATGGGAATAGACAAAGATTTAGCTGTTCGCATTAAAAGGTTAGAGCACTCTCTAACCTGTGTTACACACCCCGGTGAAGAATTAAGCTCAGTGAAATTCATGGTTTGAATTGAGTCGATTATAACAAGGTCAGGCTCAGTGCTTCTAATATGCTCACTCACTGCCTGAACATCAGTCTCACACAAAACGAATAAGTTTTCAGTTTTAACCTTGAGTCTGTCAGCACGAAGCTTAATTTGTGAGTAGGATTCCTCACCTGAGACATAAAGTATCTTTAGCTTTTTGCCAAGGCATTGACAAATTTGCAATAAGATTGTGGACTTGCCTATGCCCGGGTCACCGCTTAAAAGCACAAGTGAGCCTTTGACTATTCCTCCGCCAAGCACCCTATCAAGCTCACCCATGCCGGTTTTATATCTAAGCTCATTGTCAGGCTGGATTTCGCAAAGTGGCAGAGACTTAACGCTCTTTGCAGCCGCCGCTCCCACGGCAGCCTTGCTCTTTAAAGCGGAGTCAACCACTCTTATTTCTTCCTCGAGAGTTGCCCATTCGCCGCAATCAGGGCATTTGCCAAGCCATTTAGCTGTCTCATAGCCGCAATTGCTGCAAACATAAACCTTTTTAGACTTTTGTGCCATATTTTCATAACCTTTCATTTATTGTTATACTTCATTTTTCATGTACTGTGTAAGCCCTTCGACAATAGAAAGCGCCATCTGCATTTGATAGCTTTCGTCATTTAAAAGCAGAGCTTCGCCGCTATTGGATAAAAAGCCGCACTCAACCATAACAGCCGGAGAAGTTGCATTGTAAAGCAAATATATTTCTGTGCCCGATTCCTTAACTTGACGAGTGTTGTCCTTTTGAATGTTTTTGACAATGGTCTTTTGTATGCACTCGGCTAAAGCTTTGCTTTGCGGCATTGTGTGAGAATAAAAAACCTGTGCACCACTATATTTGCTTTGAGTAAAATAATTTTGATGTATACTTAAAAATATGCAATTAGGGTTTTCATTCATAATTTCCATTCGTCTATGTATATCCCAGACCTTCTTTTGCCTTGTGGTTTTACACATATTCGGATAGCTTATATCATCACTGTCTCTTGTGTAAATCACACTGTAGCCCATTACGGAAAGTAAATTGCCAATCTTTTTGGATAGTGCTATATTAATGTCCTTTTCGTTTATCCCTGCTGAAGACTGTGTTCCACCGTCAATGCCACCATGCCCCGGGTCAACGACTATCACCCGCTCGGCACATTTGATATTTGCCGTCGCAACTGACATGCTCATATAGTGCACCACACCAATTGAGGATACTATTAACACCGCACAAAAGAAAATGACACTCATACCCTTTAAGCTTAAAGAGAGATATAAACCTTTTTTCATATTAATCACCCATATATTTTATGGTGATTTTTCTTTTTATATAACACGGATATTTTACAATAAAACAGAAGAATAATCAATAGACCATGGCTCATTTTCTCGGCAGAGTACAAATAAAGTCACTCAAAGTTAAAAGGCACCCTTGCGGATGCCCTTAAACTTAAAATTATTTAACTTCGACTCTCCAGCCATAGGGATCTTCTCTCTTGCCCCACTGGATGCCTGTAAGCTCGTCATAAAGCTTTTGAGTCAGCTCGCCAATACCGCCGTCACCGATTGTCATAACATCGTCCATGTAACGAAGCTTGCCAACAGGCGATACAACTGCTGCTGTACCTGTGCCCCAAACTTCCTCAAGTGAGCCATCCTTAGCTGCTGCAACAAGCTCCTCAACGCTAATGCGTCTTTCCTCAACCTCATAGCCCCATGCTCTGCAAACATGAAGAATTGAGTTACGAGTAATACCTGGAAGAATGCTGCCGTTGAGCATAGGTGTAACAACCTTGCCGTTAATTTTGAACATAATGTTCATTGCGCCAACTTCTTCGATATACTTTCTCTCAACGCCGTCGAGCCAAAGAACCTGTGAATATCCGCTGTCATGTGCCTTAACCTGTGCAATAAGAGAAGCAGCGTAGTTACCGCCTGTCTTAGCAAAGCCCATACCGCCCTTAACAGCACGAACATACTCGTCCTCAATCCAAATGCCAACGGGAGCAAGGCCGCTCTCATAATAAGCACCTGAGGGTGAAAGGATAACTATAAATAAATATGTCTTTGATGGTGCTACACCAAGGAACTCGTCTGTAGCAATAACAAAGGGTCTAATATAAAGTGATGTACCTTCGTCTGAGGGAACCCAATCTCTGTCAACATCAACTAATGCCTTAACAGCGTCAACAAACATATCCTCGGGAATCTCAGGAATACAAAGTCTTTCATTTGAAGCGTTAGCTCTCTTTGCATTCATATCGGGACGGAAAAGGTAAATTGTGTCATCTGCACCTCTATATGCCTTAAGACCCTCAAACATCTCCTGACCGTAATGGAAAACCATTGCACTTGGGTCAAGGGAAATGTTGCCGTAAGGTACTATTCTTGCATCATGCCAGCCCTTACCTTCTGTGTAATTCATCATAAACATATGGTCTGTGAAAATGTGACCAAAGCCCAGCTTGTCACCCTTTTGAGGCTTAGCCTTAGGTGAAGTTGTTTTTGTAATTTTGATATCCATTAAAAACACCTCTTTAAATAATTAAAATTCATAACCTGTTTTCAGAGCCTTGAGGTTAACATCAATAAGATTTGCCTTTTTAGGTGGAACAACCTTATTAACTGCCTTATCTGTGCCGTCAAAGCCTATCTCAGGGCAAACCTGCATAAGCTTACCCATAAGAATCATGTTAGCGAGAGTTGAGAAGCCCTCGTCATTTGCCATCTTTGTTGCAGGAACATAGTATGTAGTTACATCATCTCTTTCAACCTTCTCGTCAATGAGAGTGCTGTCGATAATAATAATACCGCCCTTTTTAACATCATTTTCATACTTTTTAAGTGATGGAAGGTTCATTGCAACAAGGACATCGGGTGTACCAACAATAGGTGAGCCTACAGGTGTATCGCTAATAATAACGCTACAGTTGGCTGTGCCACCTCTCATCTCAGGGCCGTATGAAGGAAGCCATGAAACCTGCTTGTCAGCGATAAGTCCTTTGTACGCGAGGAACTTGCCTGCAAAAAGTACGCCTTGACCGCCAAAGCCCGCAATCAAAATCTGTGTTGTGCTCATAACTTTCTACCTCCTTATTCAGCCTTTGTTTCGGCATCTCTGTCCTTATATACACCTAAGGGATAATAAGGAAGCATATTGTCCTCAAGCCACTTAAGAGCGTCAATAGGAGTCATACCCCAGTTTGTAGGACAGGTTGACACAACCTCAATAAGTGAGAAGCCTTTTTTATCAATTTGGTTTTGGAAAGCCTTTTTAATTGCCTTCTTAGCATTTCTAACATTCTTGACATTGTTAACGGTTACTCTTTCAACATATCCGGCACCGTCAAGAGTTGAGAGCATTTCACTTACCTTAACAGGGAAACCGCAATGACTTGTGTCTCTGCCGTAGGGTGATGTCTGTGTCACCTGACCGGGAAGTGATGTGGGAGCCATCTGACCGCCTGTCATGCCGTAAATTGCGTTGTTAACAAAGATGATTGTTATATTTTCGTTTCTTGCTGCGGCATGTACTGTTTCAGCCATACCGATTGAAGCAAGGTCACCGTCACCTTGATAGGTGAAAACAATGTGATTGTCCGGGTCTGAACGCTTGAGACCTGTAGCAACAGCAGGTGCTCTGCCGTGAGCAGCCTCAACCATATCACAGTTAAAATAATTATAAGCTAAAACCGAGCAGCCAACAGGAGCTACACCGATTGTCTTTCCCTCAATACCAAGCTCATCTATAGCCTCAGCAACAAGGCGGTGGATAATGCCGTGTGTGCAGCCCGGGCAATAGTGAAACGGTACATCAGCGAGTGATTTAGGTTTATCAAATACTACCATTATTGGTTGCCTCCTTCATTTGCTTTTTTAATTGCTTCCAAAACCTGCTCAGGTGAAGGAATCATACCGCCTGCTCTATTGCAAAGGGTAACAGGCTTTTTATACTCAATAGCTGCCTTGATATCCTCGATCATCTGACCCATTGAAAGCTCAACGCTGATAAAGCTGTTAACCTTTCCGGCAGCGTCCATAAATGCCTTTTTGGGGAAGGGCCAAAGAGTAATAGGTCTTATCATACCAACCTTAATGCCCTGCTCTCTTGCCATTGCGATTGCGTTTTTAGCTACACGAGCTGCAATACCAAAGGCACTGACACAAATCTCGGCATCATCCATCATGTATTCCTCATACATGACTTCGTTTTCCTCTATTGTCTTATATTTTTCATATCTTTCAAAGTTAAACTTCTCAAGCTCCTCGGGTACAAGTGAAAGAGAGTTAATAATGTTATGCTTTCTCTCACACTTTGTGCCTGTGACAGCCCATGACTTGTCATAATCATTGCTCTTAACCTCATCAAGAACAACAGGCTCCATCATTTGACCCATAGTACCGTCAGCTAAAATCATTGATGTCATTCTGTATTTATCAGCTAAATCAAAGCCTTTAACAGTGAGTGATGCCATTTCCTGAACTGAAGCTGGAGCAAGAACTATCATTCTGTAGTCGCCATGTCCGCCACCCTTTGTAGCCTGAAAATAGTCAGACTGTGAGGGCTGAATACCGCCAAGACCGGGGCCGCCTCTTTGAACATTAATAACAAGTGCAGGAAGGTCTGCGCCTGCAAGATATGAAAGACCTTCAGCCTTAAGAGATATTCCGGGGCTTGATGATGATGTCATAACTCTTTTACCGGTGCCTGCAACACCGTAAACCATATTAATTGCTGCAACTTCACTTTCAGCCTGAAGGAAGCAACCGCCAATTTTAGGCATTTTCTTAGCCATATATGCGGCAATTTCAGTCTGAGGAGTGATAGGATAACCGAAGTAATGGCGACAGCCGGCGAGAATTGCAGCCTCAGCTATAGCTTCATTACCCTTCATAAGAACTTTTTCAGCCATTTTCTTTACCTCACTTTTCAACTTTGATTATACAGTCGGGACACATGGTTGCACAAAAAGCACAGCCTATGCACTTACTTTCATCTGTCATTTCGGCAGGTGAATGACCTTTAGCGTTTATTTTATCCTTAGCGATTACAAGAATCTGCTTTGGACAAGCATTGACGCAAAGACCGCAACCTTTACATAAATCTGTTTTGAATGTTACTTTAGGCATTCTTTATACCTCCGATTAAATTATTTTACTTTGTAATTTCAAAGGGAAAAGATTATCAACCTCACCCTTTAATTGTGAACACAAGCTTTCCTTTGCGGCGGTCATAACAACCGGCAATGAAGAAAGGCTGCTAAGTTTTTCGATTTCCGCTTTTGTTGAAAGCACATCCTGAGGTGCGGTGTCCTCACCTAAATTTGAGTTATTGGCTATAGCAGTAAAATTAAGGTGAGAAGCTGCCTCAATCTCTCTCATTATCTCCAAAGCCTCATTTGCATTTCTTGTTAAGGGTCTGAAGAAATTTGCAACGAAAATCATTTCATAATTGTTTTCCTCTTTGATATACGGTGCGAATCTGCCAAGGGCAACAGCACCCACATCGTCGCCACCAATATCCATAACAGCATAGGTGTTTTTGTCCTGCACTGCTCTATACATGGTCTGTGGCAAAGCCGGTATATCAAGATTTGAGCCGGCATACTCAGAGCAAAGAAGCTCTATGCCTTTTTCTTTAAGCTCCTTTTCGCTGTCCTTTGTGCGAAAATAAGGGTTAACTATATCTAAGTCCGCAATGACAACAGGCAATGACATATCACTTAGCTTAATAGCATAATTAACAGCAATATTAGTCTTGCCGCTGCCATAATGACCGGCAAATAAGGTCACACGCTTTTTTGTAAAATCCATATCTTTCATTATATGACAAATTCCTTTTATTTTCAATGATTTATATGAAAAATATTAAAGTTTATTTCTTTGAATTTTGCCGCTTATTGTCTTAGGAAGCTCGTCGCAGAAAACAACTATTCTCGGATACTTATAAGGAGCTGTGTTTTTCTTAACATAATTTTGGATTTCCTTTTTAAGCTCGTCTGTCGGCTCAGTACCCTTAGTAAGGACAATGCTTGCCTTAACGACCTGACCTCTGATCTCATCAGGTGCAGCTGATACACCACACTCAAGGACATAGGGAAGCTCCATGATTACATTTTCAATTTCAAATGGTCCTATACGGTAGCCCGATGACTTAATAACATCATCAATACGGCTGACATACCAATAATAGCCGTCCTCGTCACACCAAGCAGTGTCACCTGTGTGATACATACCGTCGTGCCAAGCCTCTTTAGTCTTTTCCTCGTCACCATAATAGCCCTTAAACAGACCACATGGCACTTTTTTATCTGTACGAACGACGATTTCACCTGTCTCACCTACAGCACATTCATTGCCGTCCGGGTCAACAATCGCAATGTCATAGCAAGGTACCGGCTTACCCATTGCGCCGGGCTTAGGTTTAGTACCAACAAGATTGGCAATTGTAAGAGTAGTCTCAGTTTGACCGAAGCCCTCCATAATAACAATGCCTGTTGCCTTTTCAAATTGATAAAATACCTCGGGATTCAGTGCTTCACCGGCAGTGGTAGCATATCTAATAGATGAAAGGTCGTACTTTGAAAGGTCTTCCTTAATAAGCATTCTATACATTGTTGGAGGAGCACAGAAGGTTGTAATATGATACTTTGAGAACATGGGAAGAATATCCGCAGCATCAAATCTGTCAAAGTCATATGTGAACACCGCACCCTCGCACATCCATTGACCGTAGAACTTGCCCCAAAGAGCCTTACCCCAACCGGTGTCGGATATTGTAAGGTGTAAATCGTTAGGCTGGATTGAGTGCCAATATTTAGCGGTGATAAAGTGACCTAAGGCGTATTTATATGAGTGAGCCGCAATCTTAGGATAGCCTGTAGTACCGGAGGTGAAGAACATAAGCATTGTATCATCACCGCAGGCAGTGTCTTCGGTGCGAGTGTAAATGCTTCTAAAGCGCTTATACTCAGTGTCAAAGTTATGCCAGCCCTCTCTGTCGTGACCGACGATTATCTTATTTTTGAGTCCGTCATAATTTGCCGCAGCCTTATCAATGTGGTTTGCCACATCGCCGTCACCTGTGCAAAGTATTGCACTGACACCGGCAGCCTTAAAGCGGTAGTCAAAATCGTGCTCCACAAGCTGATTAGTTGCCGGAATCATAATAGCACCGATTTTGTGAAGCGCAAGAGCCGCAATCCAGAATTGATAATGTCTTTTTAGTACAACCATAACTCTGTCGCCCTTTTCAATGCCAAGGGAAAGAAGATAGTTAGCTGCACGAGCTGACTCCTTTTTCATATCCTGATATGTAAATCTTCTCTCAGTCTTATCACCTGAAATGTGAAGCATAGCAAGCTTATCGGGATATTTATCTGCAACGGCATCAACAACATCAAAGGCAAAATTAAACTTTTCTTCGTTTTTATAATCTAACTTTTGAAGTATACCGTTTTCATCCTCTTGTGTATCAATAAACTTTTTAATAACAAGATTGTGTGATGATTTGGCGGTGACAAAGGTCTGTTGAATCTCCTGCTCAGTTGCACTCTCGTCCGTAATAACCACAGCGATAAATGTGCAATCCTCGCCGTCAACAGCTATCATACCGTGAGGTGTGGAGCTTTTATAATAAATGCTGTCGCCAACCTCGAGCACCTCAGTGTGATTGCCAACACGCACCTTAAGCTTGCCGGAAAGAACAAAGTCAAACTCTTGACCGGGGTGTGTAATAGTATGAATTGGCTTATCCTGAAGCTCGGCTCTATATTCGTATTTTGCAAGATAAGGCTCACCAAGCTTATTTCTGAAAAGAGGTGCAAGGTTGTTAATTTGAATGCCGTCCTCTTTAGATGTAATCTTTCCTTGACCCTTTCTTGTTACAGTGTATGAGGAAAGGTTACTGCTCTTACCCTCAAGAAGGTCTGTTTTGCCGATTCCGAAAGCCTTAGCACACTTATGTATAAATGAAAAAGGAAAGTCAATTTTACCTGCTTCATATTCCATGTACTGCTCAGGTGTGCAGTCGGTCTTTAGTGCCATTTCTTCCACAGTAAAGGAGCAAACCTCACGCATTTCCTTTATACGAGAAGCGACTTCTAAAAGTTGGTTGTTCATTTCCATCGTTTTTTCCTCCGATATAAAAATAAAAACTCGTCTCAAAGATAATCCTTTGAGACGAGCGATTAACTAAATAATACCCGCGGTACCACTCAAATTGCGATTATAAAAACCGCCACCTTCAAGCTCTGACAAGCTCTATGCATTAACGCAGCATACACGAAGGGCGTCTACTAATCAATAAGATTTTCGGACCCTCAGCTCGGAAGTGATAGGATATTGAAGTTCCGTTATGCCGACATTACACCACCGCCGACTCTCTGTGAAAACTTTCCTTCGTCCGTCTTCGTCATAGCCTTTACTATTAATTTTACTTATTTTAGCACTTTAAAACTCCCCTGTCAATAGTTTCGGAAGATTTTTTTATTTTTGTCAAAAATTGACAAGGAAATTTCAGTAATTTAAAGTGTCACCGTACTATTATCCAAATCAAAAAGCTTAATAGCGTTTTCATAAAGAATCTTTTTATTATCTTCGTCGCTTAGGTTCATCTCAAAAAAGCTTTTAATTTCCTCGTGATATTCCCACATAGGAAAATCCGAACCAAAAAGAACTCTGTCACTTCCATAGGCTTCAACTAATATTTTACATTCCTCAGGTGACAGCCAATGAAAGGTTGATGAGCAGTCAACATAAAAATTGTCAAAGCCGCTTAACATTTCCGCCGCCTTTTTCCAGCATGACCAGCCACCAAAATGCGCTCCGATAACAGTTAAATTGGGATGCCTTTGCAGCACCGACTTAACTCTTTCGGGGTTGGAAAAGTCGTATCTTACATCACCTGTGTGGAGTAAAATCGGCAGAGTACCCTCACAAAGAGAGTAAATCTTATCGCACCGTGGGTCGTCGGCCTTAAACTTTTGAAAATCAGGATGAAGCTTGACACCCTTTAAGCCTAAGGCTTTAATCTCGGCAATATCACCCTCAATGTCTTCGCTATCGGGATGTAGTGTGCCAAGGCCTGTCATCAAGCCACGGCTTTCCTCGGCACACTTTGCTATAAAGGTATTAATTGAATGTACCTGATGGGGAGTTGTCGCAACGGAGAAAATCACATAATGCTTAATTCCATTCTTTTCTCCGTTTTCAACAAGGTCCGAATATCTGCCATTGTAGCCCATATTTATATTGTAAAATGTGTGTATTCCGTTAACTGCTTTCTCAGCAATTTTTTCCGGATAAATATGGCAGTGACAGTCAATTATTGGATAGTTCATAAACCTTCGCCTTCTTATGCAGTCTCAACTGAGTTAGCCTTTTGAAGTCCGTACTTCTCAATAGCGTCCTCTCTCATCTTGTATTTCAAAATCTTACCTGCTGCATTCATTGGGAATGAGTCAACAAAGTCAACATACTTTGGAACCTTATGCTTTGCCATATGGTCACGGACAAATTGCTTCATCTCCTCGACTGTCATCTCCTCGCCCTCTTTGAGCACGATGCAAGCAGCGATTTCCTCACCATATTGCTCGTCGGGTACACCGATAACCTGAACATCACTGACCTTCGGATGAGTGTAAATAAACTCCTCTATCTCCTTAGGATAAATGTTTTCACCGCCACGAATAATCATATCCTTAAGTCGGCCTGTTATCTTATAGTTGCCCTCCTCAGTCTTGCAAGCAAGGTCACCTGTGTGAAGCCAACCGTCCTTATCAATTGCACTTGCGGTTGCCTTTGGCATCTTGTAATAGCCCTTCATTATATTGTAGCCTCTTGCCACGAACTCGCCAATTTGACCTACAGGAAGATCCTCACCTGTTTCAGGGTCAACTATCTTACACTCAATCTCAGGCAACGCTCTACCTACAGTTGCAACACGAACCTCTAAAGGATCATCTGTTGAGCTCATGGTACAGCCGGGGGAAGCCTCAGTTTGACCGTAAACTATTGTAATTTCACTCATGTGCATTTTTTCAACAACGTCCTTCATTGTTGCAATTGGACAAGGTGAGCCTGCCATAATGCCGGTTCTCATATATGAGAAATCAGTTTTCTCAAAATCGGGATGCTCAAGCATAGCAATAAACATTGTTGGTACACCATGGAAAGCAGTAATTTTTTCCTGGTTAATGCAAGCAAGTGATGGCTTGGGAGTAAAATATGGTATTGGGCAAAGTGTTGCGCCATGAGTCATTGAGGCAGTCATAGCAAGCACCATGCCAAAGCAGTGGAACATTGGAACTTGAATCATCATACGGTCTTCTGTGGAAAGATCCATTCTGTCACCAATGCACTTACCGTTATTAACAACATTATAGTGTGTGAGCATAACGCCCTTGGGGAAGCCTGTTGTACCGGAGGTGTATTGCATATTGCAAACATCGTTGGGGTCAACATTAGCAGCGATTCTGTAAACCTCCTCTAAAGGTACATTTTCACTTCTTTCCATTGCTTCTTCCCATGTAAGACAGCCTTTCTTTCTAAAGCCAACTGTAATAACATTACGAAGGAAGGGAAGACGCTTACAGTGAAGTGGCTCGCCGGGCTTTGTGTTTTCAAGCTCAGGGCAAAGCTCACTGATAATATCTGAATAGTGTGAATCTCTGTAGCTTTCAATAAGAACAAGAGTATGTGTGTCTGACTGCTTGAGCAGGTACTCAGCCTCGTGAATCTTATATGCGGTGTTAACTGTTACAAGCACAGCACCGATTTTTGTTGCAGCCCAGAATGCGATATACCACTGGGGAATGTTTGTTGCCCAAACTGAAACGTGGCTGCCGGGCTTAATGCCCATTGCAAGGAAGGCACGACAACACTCGTCAACATCATCTCTAAACTCGGAATATGTCCTTGTATAATCAAGAGTAGTATATTTAAAAGCATATTGGTCAGGGAACTCCTCAACCATTTTATCGAGCACCTGTGGGAAAGTTTTTTCAATAAGAGCTTCCTTTTTCCATACATATTTACCTGTATGGCGGTTGTTATAATAAAGGTGATTTTTCTTTCTGGAGGTTGACTTAAATTGCTTCATGTACTCGCTAAAGTGTGCCAGTATAACATCAAGCTCATCAAGATCACTCATCCAGTCCTTATCCCAATCTAAAGCGATATAGCCTCTGTAGTTAATTGAAGCAAGTGCATTGACCATAATCTCCGTTGGAATCTCGCCCTCACCTAAAAGACGATATTCACCGTCAGCGAAGTCCTTAATATGAACATGCTTAATATATGCGCCAAGGTTTGTGATAGTTGTCTCAGGGTCTTCACCCTTGACAAAATAAGTGCTGTACATATCCCACATAGCACCAATAGTGTCACATGAAAACTCCATAATAACATCACGCAAAACGCTTGTGTCGGCAAAAATTCCCTGAGTTTTGAAAAGAACAGTTACATCCTTTTGCTCAGCGTAGTCATTAATTTCACTAATGAGTGAAATTACATTTTCTTTTGCCTTTTCGTTTTTTTCTGAAGCGTAAAGTGCAATATATGCCACTCTTACACTTGAAGCAAAATCAATATAGCCTTTAACCTTCTCGGCTGTTTCGCTAACATTGTCTATTGCGATATCCTCGTCATAGCATACGCATGGTACTGCCAGACCCTTATCCTTCATTGAGCGAATTGTAGCTCCGCTGTTATATTTGTCAAAGTCACCGTTTTTTGTAAATAAAGCTTTGCTTGTGTCGGGGCAAAGATCAATGCCCTTAAAGTTATTTTCTGAGGCGAGCTGCATAAGCTCCTGCCAAGAATAATCTTCCCAACCCTTTACTGAAAAAGAAAGTTTCATCATTGTGATTATACCTCCTCATAAACTATCTTGTTGATAGCGTTAATATAAGCTCTAATGCTTGCACCGATTATATCTGTTGAAAGGCCTTTACCTGAGTAAAGCTTACCGTTTGAGCGAAGCTTAACAATTGCTGAGCCCATTGCCTCTTGACCCTCGGTTACTGACTGGATTTGGAAATCGTCAAGCTCATAGCGATGACCGATTATCTGCTCAACTGCAAGGAAGGCTGCATCAATTGGGCCGTCGCCGTTTGCAAGACCTCTGATTGTCTCACCGTTCTTTTTAAGAGTGATATTAGCTGTTGCGCTAATGATGTTGCCGCTATTGATAACATAGCTTTCGAGAGTATATGTCATTGGCACTTGAAGTGCTGCTGAGGCAACAATGACATCCAGCTCCTTAGCTGTGACTGTCTTTCTTACGCTAATGCGCTTAAACTCGTTATATACATTTGCGATATCCTCCTGAGACAGGTCATATCCGAGAATGGCAATTGCCTTGCTAACCTCTGTGATATCGTCATGCTCGTTGAGAACGAAATCTTCACCGGCATCGGAAAAAGCATGGTCGAAGGGTGCATTTTTGCTGCGCTTTGCATTTACGATCCAGTCAATTTGCTTTGCAACCTTGTGGAACTCAGTGGTTCTTACACCTGTTGTAAAGCCGAAGCCATCGCCATGAGTACGAATAATTTGGCAAATAGACTCCATTGAAGCTGTGTCCTTTGATTGAACTGATGACACCTTAACTACTGATGCGCCGGCCTTTATAGCTGAAATTGAGCCTGCACAAGCCATTTCAATTTCATTGCTGCATTGTACGCCTAAAGCGATATCCTCGCAGGCCGGAACATTTTTAATTAAGTCGGAGACAAAGTTTGATATCTCATCGGGGAACATTGTGCCGGCAGTGTCACAAATAGTAACTGTTGTAGCACCATTTTCAATAGCACATTCAACTGCCTTATAAAGGAAGTCTAAATCGCTTCTTGTTGCGTCATCTGCGATAAACTCAACATCGTCGCAAAGTGCCTTAGCCTGTGAAACTAAATCCTTTATCATTTCAATAACAGCGTTTGGCTTCTTGCCGCAAATATATTCCATTTGTACTGTTGATGTGGGAACCTGAACCTGAATACGAGGCTTTTGTGCGCTTTTAAGTGCCTGTGCAACTCTCTGGACATCACATTGCTGAAGGTTAACCGGTACAGCAATAATGCTATGTGTAACACATGAAGCAATGGATTTGATTAAAAGCATATCTGCGCTTTCTTTAACTATTGCGGGCAGCTCAATTACACTGACATGGATTTTATTGAGTAGCTTTGCGATTTCGATTTTCTCTCTGAAACTGAGGGTGTAATCACCCGATTTAGCGGATTGCTTAAGGGTAATGTCTGAAACTGTTAATTTTTGCATTTTACTTGCTCCTTTTAGACAATTTATCACTTTTGCATCGAGAATATAACATGGCACTGCTACATAAAAAAAGCCCTTGAAGTTACTTAGTAACCTCAAGGACGAATAAAATTCGCGGTACCACCTTGATTACTGCTATAAGCAGTCACTCTTCAAAGCTCAAACAAGCTTTTAGCCATGATAACGGGGCATCCGGAGCCACCTACGCAACATAAAAAGTGTTCAGCAACTCTGCTCAGAAATGAGACTGAATTAACTCTTAGTATCGGCTCACACCAGCCGCCGACTCTCTGAAAGCTTAAGACGGAAATTCATAATTTCGTCAACGCATTTGTGATATGCGAAGATGATAACACTTTAGCGGCAAAAAGTCAATAGGAAATTTGTAAAAAAAATATTAACTTGACAACAAGGTCTGATTATGTATAATCTAACTATAATGTTAATGAGGTGAAGATATGATTTACGCAGTTATTGCCGCCGGGGGTATTGGCAGCAGAATGGGCAGTGAAATGCCAAAGCAATATATTAAGATTTGCGGCAAAGAGATTATTAGGTACACTGCCGAAAAATTTAGCTTAGTCGAAAGAATTAACAAGGTTATCATTCTTTGCCCTGAAAGCTGGGTAAGCTACACAAGAGATTTAATTGATGATGACAAAGTCACAGTTATAAGCGGCGGTGACACAAGAAACGAAACCTTAATGAAAGCCATTGATTATATTGAAAAAACAGATGGCTTAGATGATGACACGGTACTTATAACCCATGACGCTGTAAGACCCTTTGTCACTGAAGAAATAATCGAAAACAACATTAACTCTGTCTTAAAATACGGTGCAACAGGTACAGCTATTAAAGCCGTTGACACAATATTTCAAAGTGCCGACGGAGAAGTCGTGTCAACAGTACCCGACAGAAGTATGCTTTATCAAGCACAAACTCCCCAATGCTTTAAGGCGAAAAAATTAAGAGAGCTTTATATGAGCCTTAGTGTCACGGAAAAGGAAGCCCTCACCGACGCTTGCAAAATCTACACCATTAAAGGATATGATGTTCACATGGTAAATGGCGCTGCAAGCAACATAAAAAT
>CAZDEL010000004.1:83523-86000 GCA_964504475.1 uncultured Faecalibacterium sp.
TTGAGAGTCGAAATTATGATATAAAGTTGACATACCACTTAAAGTAATTGTGTCAAACTCTTTGAGCTTGCTGTGCTTTTTACACTCACCCACAATGTCGGTGTTTTCCAATAAATCTATTAAATCCTTAAACAAAATACCGTCTTCTGATGAGATATAATTTCTTTCCAGCAAAATGCGGTATGATAATTTTTCAGGCTGCTCACTGGGTGTAAATAAGAAAATATCAATATATTCGTGCTTAAATTCATCGTTCAGCTTTATCTCCGCTTTTTTAATGTCACCTTTAGAGTCGAGTTCAATTGTATAATCGGTGCAAACGGCATCTTGAGAAAAATAGTAATCTACATCTTCAGTTTTTAGTAGCATTTCCATGACTGCGACTCTATTTTTAGTGTTAAACGAGCCAACATATGTGGCGGTGTTTTGTGATTTAATTATAGTTCCCATTAGTACCGATATTGAAGTGATGCAAAATATCACTGCCACAGCTAAAAGCACCTTCGTAAGCTTGTTATCTTTTTTAACTTTTTCATTTTCTTTGACGGCACTGACTAAGTTGTCGTCAGCTTTTTCTTTAAGTGTTTCTGCCGGTACTTTTTCACCGCTGAGAAGCTCATTTACTGTTACGCCCAATATATTTGATAGCGGAATTAAAAAAGATGAATCCGGCAAACCCTTTCCAGTCTCCCAACGGGAGATAGCTTTATCGGTGCAGCCTAATTTTTGAGCAAGCTCCTTTTGAGTAATACTTAGTTCCTTTCTCTTTTCTTTGATGAACTCCCCTATTTTAACTATATCCATTTATATCACCTCAAGAAAAACATAGCACATTGCAATAAAATAATCAACCTATGAATCGTAGAAAAGGAGCTTTTAGATTAGTAAACCGAAAATAACCAACAAAAATCAATATTCAAAGCGGTGTAAAGCTTATCTGCCTTACACCGCTTTTGGTTTTAATTGATTATAAAATTCCTAAAGCTCCGAAGATAGCATCAAAAATCTTATAGAAGAAATTGCGAAGCTTGTCAAGGAATGAAAGCTTACCGCTGAACGCAGGATTGTCGTTGTTAATTTCAGTTAACTTTCCGTCAGCGTCCATTGAAAGCACCATGTATTGAATATGAGAAGCCCCGTCCTCATAAAGGATAGCAAAGTTGCCATCGCTAAGCTGTGTGAGGCATGAGTATGCATAGAAGCCGTCAGTAAGGTGATATGTGGACACCCAGCTAATTGAGTTGTCAGCGTTGAGAAGTCCTGTTCTAATTACACCGTCAGCTCTCTCAGATGAGTTTGAAGCATATGAGCCAAGGATAACCTTCTTGCCGTCAATGACCTTGTCTGTGTTAATAAAGCTAACCATACAATTTCCGTTTGCGCTAAGCTCCTCATCTGAGCGGAACTTTGTCCAGCTAATGCCGTAATCGGTGCTGTCGGCATAGGAAACATAGTTGTAGTTATTGCGAGCGAACATACGAAGTGTTCCGCCACCAAGGTCAACGATTTGAGCTTCACTTGTTTTGCCTACAATAAATCTGCACTCAGTTTCAGCACCTCTGTGCCATGTAAGACCATTATCGTCTGAATAAATAGTGCTTACATTTTCGCTATTTGATGAAATAAGACCACCAACATTGTCATAGACTGCGAAAATGATTCTTTCCTTACCATTGGGCATTTTAACGCTTGCACCTCTGCCGGGTCCAATTCCAAGGAAGGACTCGTCTGAGCTTTTAACCTGAGAGGAAAGAATTGAAGGTGCGCTCCATGTCTCACCGTTATCATCGGAATATCTCATCCAAAGATAGGTTGTCATATAGCAGCAGAAGTCTGCATCTGTATAGAAGACATTTTGCTGAACCTTAACGCCATCTGAACCTTTTTGGTTCATGTAAACAGCTGCACCGTTCTTATAAAGATTATACTCTTTATCAACGCTGCAATCGGTTTCAGCACCATCCTTTGCGTAAATCTTAGCGAAGTCACCGCTAAAGTCGCCTACATAATAAGCGAAGGTGTCAAGGCTATCTGATGTGTTACCTGTTGTAAGAAGAAGATGTCCGTTTGCATCAAAGCCTGTGCCTGTCTTTGCTGTAGGATAGCCGCCACCTGATGGGAAAGCGTCACTTACAATGAAAACTCTGCCTGTTGATGACTGAACAATTGCCGAGTCAATGAAAGATGCACTATCCTTGCCTGTTTGACCGTCAGCATAATCGTCAAAGCGGTTAATGACCTGATATGACCAATCGGTGTAGCCATCATTTGATTTTGCGACAGCAATATCGATATTGTGAGGTGAGTCTGAGCCGTGGTCATAACGCATATCTGCAACAGCAAGAACAGAACCATCTGCCAAGGTGTATAAGGCAGGTATACGATAAGCATTAACGCCAAGAGTACCCTTATCAAAGGGCTGTGAATAGTCCTTTGCAGCAGCAGGAACCATAGCGACTGCTATAATCATAACAATT
>CAZDEL010000005.1:0-74813 GCA_964504475.1 uncultured Faecalibacterium sp.
TTGTAGTGAAAGTAGAATTGAAAAAGCACCTGCAACAGGTCACTCTTACCCCAACGCTTGGAGTACCATCATAGAGCCGACCTGCACTGACAAGGGCGTTAAGATTAAAATCTGCTTCGCTTGCCATGGTGTCTTAGCCGAGACAATGGATAAGACCGACCACATTGATAAAAACAAGGATAAGCTTTGCGATGATTGCGGTTCAAATGTAAAAGACACAATAGACGAGCACGAACACGCCTATGGTGATTGGTCAGTGTCAAAAGAGCCTACCCACACCGAGGACGGTCTTAAAACCAAAGCTTGCAAAATTTGTGGTGATGTTCTCACAGAGCCTATTGAAAAGACAAAAGAGCACACATATGCAATCTGCGAAACTGTTGCTCCAACTTGCACAGTTGATGGCAAGGCAGTTTACAAGTGTAAGTATACAGGTTGTACTTACACTAAGACAGAAGTAATTAAGGCTTCACATAAAGGCTTAATCGATATGAAAGCACCAACTTGCACAGAAGCAGGTTCTCGTGGAGGTATATGCTCAGTTTGTAAGAAGGATATTTCAGAGATTCTTCCTGCAACAGGACACAAAGAAGTTAAGGTTGCCGGTAAAGAAGCAACCTGTGAAATGCCGGGTCTCACTGACGGTATAAGCTGCTATTATTGCGCTTATGAAATCAAAGCACAGGAAGTTATCCCTGCCGGTCACACCTATGATAAGACTAAGGCTGAGGTCGTAAAGGAAGCAACCTGTATAGAAGAAGGTACAATTAAGTATAAATGTACAAAGTGTACAAAGTCTGTAACAGAAAAGACTGAAAAGCTTCCTCACACAGAGGTTAAAATTCCTGCAAAGCATAACACTTGCACCAAGGACGGTAACGAAGCAGGCATTAAATGCTCAGTTTGTAACGCTATCATTAAGGAAGCCACTATAATTAAAGCAACAGGTCACAACTGGGTTAAGGGCAAAGACTCAAAGGATCCTACCTGCACTGAAGCCGGATATTTAGATCATGCTTGCACAATCTGTGACGAAAGACGAACAAGCACTATCCCCGCAACCGGTCACATCGACTCCAACTCCGACTCATATTGTGACTTCTGCGGCTTAGACCTCAACCCACAAGCACATTGCACCTGTGATTGCCACAAAACAGGCATTACCAAATTCTTCTTCACAATCATCAACTTCTTCGAGAAGCTCTTTGGCAATAACAAGGTTTGTGCTTGCGGTGCTATCCATTAACATATCCTAATTTAATAGTTCTCACCTAATTATTTGCAGGCGGTAGATTAGTACCAAAAAAGACTAATCTGCCGCCTGCGCCTGTCTATCAAACAACACAGCATTGATATCTTTTGCGAAAAAAATTCATATTTTCGCACCATTTGACAAGTTTTCTTAATATAATTTAAAAAACTTTAAATAAATTAATTCTGCATTAAAAATCACTTCCCAAAACGAAAAAAATATGATATTATAAAGAAAATAAATGTTTTTTTGGAGGAAAAACAAATGAAGAAACTAATTTCAATCGTTCTTTGCGTGCTCATGCTTATGTCTGTCGCCGCACCTATTATGGTTTATGCGACAGATGTCACAACAAATACCCCTGTTGTTTTCATTAGAGGCGCATCAAGAAAAGTTTATGAAAGCGATGACAGCGACGATGAGTCAACTGTTATCTATCCTTTTGAAGTGGATATCGGTGATATTCTCTTAGACTTCGCTAAGCCGGGTCTTGAGAGCCTTGCTGCCGGCCTTGCCACAGGCGACTATGACGCTTATTGCGACGAGCTTTATAACACCGTTGCACCTCTTTTTGAAAAGATTATACTTGACAAAAACGGTGAAGCTTCTGACGGATCAGGCGACGGCAAAAAGGTGGAAAACTTTAAGTGCCCTGTCAAAACCTCAAACTTCGGTCTGTGGAACTATGACTTTAGCTACGATATGAGACTGTCACCTCTCGATGTTATCGACGACCTTAAAACCTATATTGACATGGTCAGACGCGCCACAGGCAAAAAGGTTTCCCTTGTAGGTCGCTGCTATGGCGGCAACCTCATTTCCGCGTACCTTGCCAAATATGAAGACCATGCTCTCGAAAATGTAGAAAGCGTTGTTATGTACATTCCATCAACACAGGGTATCGACCTTGTCGGTGCTCTCTTTGCAGGCGAGATAAAGCTTAACTCAAAGGATGTTGACCGCTTTGTGGAATATGTCATGAACGATATGGATATGATAGAAGACCCAATGCTTCAATCACTTATCGTTGCTTTAGTTGACCTTTTAAATTATGTTAAGGTGCTGGGCTTGGGCACAGATGCATTGCAATATATCGTTGACAATGTTAAGGATGACCTTGTGCCAAGACTTGCTCTTGCTTCCTTCGGCACATTCCCATCATATTGGGCAATGGTACCGGCAGAGTATTATGTCAAGGCAAGAGATAATGTCTTCGCAGGTGTCGAGGACGAATATGCCGGCATGATTGCAAAGCTTGATAAATATTATAACGAAGTTCAGCTCACTTATGAGGATGTAATGAATAGACTTGTAGCAAATGGACTTCCCATATCCGTTATAGCAAAATATAATATTCCTCTTGTACCGGTTTACGAGGGTGCAAATTCTCAAGGTGATTTTGTCTCCGAGACAGTTGACATATCCTTTGGCGCAACCTGTGCAAAAATTGACGAGGTTCTTCCCGATAGCTATATAGACTCTCTCGCTGATAAACGCTTTGTGTCACCTGACAAAAAGGTTGATGCCTCAACTTGCCTTTATCCTGAGAAGACTTGGTTCCTTAAAGGCGTTTTCCATACAACCTTCCCTGACTGTGCAAACTATCTTATTGGCACAATCGTTGACTCAAAGGGTGAGCTTACAGTCTTCGATAATGAGACTTATCCTCAATATTTGGCTTATGACGCTGAAACAGAGACACTTAGCCCTGTTACAGGCCTTGACCCTGCAAGACCGGTTGAGGGCACTAATGAGCAAAGATTTTCAATAATAATACGCTTCTTCACAGCTATATTTAACTTCTTCTCAAAGCTTATTTCAGGTGAGTTTTCCTTTAGTGATATCTTTTAAATAAACAAATACAACCGCAGTGGCAAGGTCGCAACTGCGGTTGTTTTGGCTCTGTTAATTTTTATTTGCCGATTAATCGGGGCTTATTGATATTCTCCGTCAAAGATGCTAAAGGTGATATACTCGTCCTCAATAGCGCAAACATAAAAGTAGGCATAGGATTGCATGCTTTCGCCGCCCGTACACTTAACATAAAAGCGATAATATGGCAAATAATGCTCAGGATTGCCGTCAGTGTAATATATTAAATCCACCTTAGCTATTACAGCTTCTGTGAGTGCTCCACCTTCCACCTGCTCTAAATATGCAGAGGAGGAATACTTTTCTGACAATAAGCTTTCCTTCGCTTTTTCGAGGCTTTTTATGGGGTACTCGCCAAGGTATTCGCTTCCTTTTAAGGTGCTTTCGCCACGGCTGATTATCTCAGAATCTATCTGCTGTAAATAGTGAGAGCTAAAGTTGAAATTTACTATATCCTCGACTATATCCTTGCCTTTAAGATATGAGCGTGTTGTCTTGTCTAAAAGCTCACCGTCAAGGGAGTAAGTATAGTAGTCACCTGAGATTATTTTCTTATCATTGCTTTCGCCAAAAAATAGCTTCCTATGCGCCTTCACTAAGGAGTCATCACCATTTGTGATTATTAAATTGCTGCCCTTTCCGTTTGTTGTGACTGTGCCGGCATTAGTGTTTAAAGTGAAATTATATACGCCGTCTATATTTCCTTCTTCCTTTTCCTTTGGCTCATAAGTGAGCTTTAGTGCTTCGCAAAAATCTTCCACTTGCTTTTTTAAGTCACTTTCTGTGAAATATCCTTGAGTAAGCTCCCCGAAGTTATAGCATAAATTTTTATATACAGGCAAGGCTTTTATTGTAAGCTCTTCATTCCAAGGGTTAATGTCATCGGTTTCTTTTAAGGATAGCTCGTCAGTACCCTCATAGCCCATATCACTAAAGTGCAAGCCGGAGTCGGTTATATGGGGCAGGGTAGTGTCTTTTGTGCTATTAAAGGCTATGCCCATGATAACAACACAAAGGCAGGCGGCGAGAGCTGTCACCCATTTAAAGCCGCTCTTTTTGTAAATAGGAGCCTTTTTGGGTGCGGCCTCCTCTATTAAATCGTCACTGATTTTGCCTAAGGCTAAAAATAAATCTTCACCTTTCATAATATACCTTCTTTCTCCAAATATTCTTTTAGCTTTATACGCTGTCTGAAAAGTATGGATGTTACCTTGCTTTCGCTCATAGAGAGATCCTTTGCTATTTGTGATATCGCATCGCAGTACCAATAGCGTCTAAGGAAGACATTTCTGTTTTGTGTACTCTGCCGTTTTAGGAAAGCTTCAATTGACTTTATAATCAGAGCCTCATTTATAGCATCGTCAACTGATGTCTTATCCGGTACACAGCACTCAAGCTCAGATAAAATTAAATCCATTGAGCTGCCGGCTCTTTTTTCGGCAGAGTACAAATTATAGCGGTTTATTGCAAGACCTCGTGTGATTTTACCTAAGTATGTACGAAGGTTTTGAGGGCTTTTAGGTGGGATAGACCCCCAAGCACGAAGGTAGGTGTCGTTAACACACTCCTCACTGTCCTGGCGATTATGGAGTATGTTGTCGGCTATATAGGTGCAATAGCTGCCATATTTTTTGTGAGTCTCCTTTATGGCACTTTCTGAGCGAGCAAAGTAAAGCTCAATGATGTGGATATCCTTCATTTTCATCCTCCTTTCACCTATATACACCGCAAAAATAAAAGAATATTGCAAGAAAAACAAAAATTTATTTTACGAAAAGCCTTAAATAAAAAAGCACGCCGAAGCGTGCTCAGTTGTGGCCCGCATGAAGGGATTCGAACCCCTGCCCTTCAGAATCGGAATCTGCTGCGTTATCCGGCTGCGCCACATGCGGGTGTAAATTTAAAAAGGCTGCTGCCAATGGACAACAGCCCCGTTATTACTCGGCTAAAGCTCTTTCAAGCCAAATCTTGCCTATGTCCATTGCTGCGTAAAGACCCTTTTTCTCAGTCTTTTGAGCGATCCTGTCATGAGGTCTAATATTTGGGTCAGTGTTAATAAGCTGAACAGAAACCCTATCAGCCATAGTAAGTCCGTCAACCTCCTTAGTTGAAAGTATCTGGAACATAACAACAAACTTGTCACTCATGCTGCCATAGTAAATAGTGTTGCCCTTGCGAACGAGGGGCTTGTTTTTGTATGTGAGAAATTCACTTTTCTTTTTTACTGCCATTGTGTACCTCCCGTGTTAATCAGTCTTGCAGATAGTTTTTTACAAGCTCCTGTAAAAGTTCATCTCTGTCTATCTTTCTAATAAGACTGCGCGCATTGTTGTGCGTGGTGATGTAAGTCGGGTCCTCTGAGAGAATATAACCGACTATCTGGTTGATGGGGTTATAGCCCTTCTCCTTTAAAGAAGAATAGACTTGGGTAAGGATTTCTTTCATTTCCTCAGGGGAACCTTTTTGAATTTTAAATCTAATTGTTTCATCGATCATATTAACGACCCTCCAATACAGAAACTTATTTTGAATACATAGACTATTATATAACATTCTCGCTTATAAAACAATGGAAAAACGAAAATTTTTATAAAGATTTTGTTACATTATAGTGTGAAAAAGGTGAAATTCCCCTTAATTTTTCCAAATTTCCCCATCAATTAAAAAAGATATTAAATTTAATTCATTTCAGCTATTTGAAATTTTTGAATAATATGGTAAAATACACTCATATAGTAATTTTGTAAAAAGGTGGTAATTTAAATGAGACTGCTCAGTTCCGATGAAATGAAACAGGTAGAACAGTACACTGCAAAATACGGCTTGTCATATCAAAGAATGATGGAAAACGCCGGTGCTGCCTGTGCAAGAAACATAAGAAATGAAATTGAAAAAGAAAAGAGCTTAAAAAGAAATGTTGCTGTCGTTTGCGGCAAAGGCAATAATGGCGGTGACGGCTTTGTGGTTGCAAGAAAGCTCAGCGAAAACGGATATAATGTCTGCGTTATTATGGCGGCAGGGTACCCGACAAGCCAAGAGGCAACCTATATGTATAAGCTTATTATTGATATGGCTATCCCAACTGTGTGGTACGATGCCGACAAAGCAAAGGCAATACAAACCATAAGAAACGCAGATGTTATAGTTGACGCTGTTTTTGGCTTTAGCTTTTATGGCAATGTCGGTGGGGAGCTTCGCTTCCTTTTTGAGGAGATGTCTAATGCCAAGGGTGTTAAGTTTGCTATAGATGTGCCAAGCGGCGTTTATTGTGACAGCGGCTTTAATGACCCGAGCTGCTTTAAGGCTGATTATACTATTGCGATTTCTTCTCTTAAGCCGGCTCATATAATGCACCCTGCCTCTGAGTGCTGTGGTGACATTATTATAGCTAATATCGGCATACCCGAGGAAAGCTATAAGCTTGTCAGCGATTCACTTTACACACATAACAGAGTTGAGGTGAGCAATCTTTTCCCTGCTCGTTCAAGCGTTTCCCATAAGGGCACTTTTGGTCATCTTCTTTGCATTTGCGGCAGCAAAACAATGGTAGGCGCGCCCGTACTCGCAGGCTCAGCCGCCCTTCGCAGCGGTGCCGGTCTTGTGACTATGGCCTTCCCTGAGAGCGCATATTTGCCTGTGGCATCAAAGCTCACCGAGGCGCTTATGATGCCCTTGCCTGAGGATAGTGAGGGCAAATTGTCATGTGAGGCAGCGGATAAGCTTTTAAGCAGCCTTCATAAATACAGCGCCATTGTTATTGGCTGCGGCATGGGCATTAGTGATGGCACTAAGGCAGTGCTTAAAGCAGTGCTGAGTAATTCAAGAGTTCCCGTCTTAGTTGACGCCGATGGCATAAATATTATAGCCGAAGACATAGATATATTAAGAAACGCCTCATGTGATGTGATTTTAACACCTCATCCCAAGGAGATGTCACGCCTTTGCGGCAAGGCAACTGAGCTTATTGAGACTGACAGAGTGGGCACTGCAAGAGACTTTGCCGCACAAAATAAGGTCTATGTTGTTCTCAAGGGTGCTAACACTATTGTGGCACAGCCTGGGTCTAAAAAGGCATATGTCAACTCATCCGGCAACTCCGGCCTTGCCAAGGGTGGCAGCGGTGATGTGCTCTCCGGTCTTATGGGCGGCTTTTTAGCCCAAGGCTTGCCTACCTTGAACGCGGCTACAGCTGCGGTTTATATTCACGGCTACACCGCCGAGGGAGTGTCGGAAAAGACCTCCTTGTCCGGTATGCTGCCAAGCGATGTGGTGTCTGAGCTTGCATATTCCATGAGAGCCTTTGAAAAATAATCAAAGGAGGCTTCTTAATGCTTCGCAGACTAATATCTCTAATATTGTCTTTTTGTTTGGTCATAGGGCTTTGTGCCTGCTCAAATATGAAGGTTCCCTTTAAGGTGCAGGATTTTACAGGTGATGTGTCATTTCAAAGCGCCGGAACTGATTTTACAGGTGAAATTACATATCTTTCACCGGAAAATATCAGCTTAAAAATTAAGGAGCCGGAGAATATTAAGGATATTGAGTTTAATTATGATGGCGAAGAAATGAAGGTTGCCTTAGGTGAAATTACTTTTTGTGACGAGACAAAAAAGGAAAGCCCCATATATGTCCTTCTTGATATTATAAACACTTTGGCAAAAAGTGATATAGCCATACCCTTAAAGGGTGAAAACGAGGTCATATTAAACCATGGGGATGAGCAGTATAGTGTAACAATAGACTGCGAAAATAAAAAGCTGTTGTCTGCTGAATCAGAGTCCTTCAGCTATATATTTGAATGATAAAACGCACATTGAAAGTAAAAAATCAATGTGCGTTTTATATGCTCATTATATAAAAATTATAACTCCACTTGTTTAAAAGGGGATTGTCCCGGTTAAACTATTGTTGTAAGCTTACTATTTTTTGCAGCTAAGTCTGCTTTGAGTGGAGGAAATGCTATGTCAGTTAAACGAGGTGAAATATATTACGCCGATTTAAGTCCTGTTGTTGGCTCTGAGCAAGGCGGCATAAGACCTGTGTTAATAGTGCAAAATGATGTGGGAAATAAATTTAGCCCTACGGTTATTGCTGCCGCTATAACGAGTCAGAGATTTAAGACTAACCTGCCGACTCACATAAAGGTCAATGCCCATGATTGTGGCCTTGCAAGAGATTCTGTGGTTTTACTCGAGCAGGTGAGGACTTTAGATAAAAAGCGGCTTCGTGAAAAAATGGGGATATTAGACAAGGCAGAAATGTATAAAATTGATAAGGCACTCTCTGTGAGCTTCGGCCTTAATGACGGTGCTACATAATTGTAGTTTAAACAGTAAAAAATCAGGCGGTGTAAATTATGCTTACACCGCCTAAAATATTTAATAATTATTTGCTCTTTTTCTTGCTTTTACCGTCTAATTTAATAACCATAAAGCCCATGAGCATTATAACTGCATAGACAATGAGGTAGAAGACGACGGGAGCGTCAAAGGTGCCATTTGCCTTTGCTGCAAGATAAGGAGCTATGCCGTGAGCATAAATTGCTGAGCCAACCATAACAAGTGAGCTGATTATAGCGAGCACCGGAGCAACCTTGCCCTTGAAGAAGCTAAGGCCCTTTTCTTTTTTGATCATTGAGAAGAAAATGGGAAGGTACATAGCGTAGGTTGTAACAATGGGAAGCTCTGATGAGTCAAAGGAGAACTTGCCAAACCAAGGAGCGTTTCCGTCGATTGTTGTTATAACTGAGCCGTAGAAGAACAGCAGCCATACGCCGCAAATCAAAAGACCGAATATACTTGAGTTAGCGGGCATATTAGTTGATGGGTCAACATGCTTAAACATGCTGATTGATTTATAATCACCGTGCATTGTGCATGAATACATAGCTCTTGTGCAGCCGAGCATAAGTCCGTTAAGTGTGCCCATGCAGGAGATAACAACAAAGACAAATAACAGTGTGCCTGCGTACTTAGAGAAAACAGCTGAGAAAGCTATCTTTGCACCGGCTTCGCCGCCTGCCATCATTTCAGCGTTTGTAATGCCGCCTGCAAGACCGATGTAGTAAATGATATAAATTGTAACAACGGCAACAGTACCGATAATAAGAGCCTTAGGAAGATTCTTTTTAGCATCTCTAAGCTCTGAGTTAATTGAGGTTGCAACTATCCAGCCCTCATAAGCGAAGCAAGTAGCAACAACTGCCTTGAAAAGTGCACCTGTGGAGTTAATATCCTCGGTGACAACAGTTGTGAAGTTTTGAACTAACATGCCATCTGAAAGACCCTTTATTGTGCCGCCGATAGCCATAAGGAAAAGGGGAATGAGCTTGATGATTGTTGTGGAAACCTGGAACTTACCGGAAATAACGGGAGCCAAGGAGTTAAGGGCAAAGGATGCAATAAGCAAAAAGCCCGAAAGAGCAAGGCATTGACCGCCGCTTATGCTCCAGCCAAAGAGCACGCAAATATATCTTGCGCTGACCCAGGCGAGAACAGAGGTAAGAGTTGGATAATAAAGTAAAGCAAGGAACCAACCTGTCATGAAGCTGTATTTCTTTCCCACAAGAGCTTCGGCATAGTCAAGGATGCCGTTTATCTTTTCATGCCTTGTAGCGAGAATGGAAAATGCATAAGCACAGCTTATCATAACAATACCGCCGATAATCCACGCTAAGATGCCCAAAGGTAGATTGCCGCCGGTTTCAGTTAAGATTTTTTCTGCTTTGAAGAATACGCCACTGCCAATTACTATACCAACAACCATGCATATAGCGGTGGGCAGACCGTATTTTTTGTTAAGTTTGTCTGACATTTTTTGTTTCCTCCATATTTTTTTATTAAGATAAGCATATTATAGCACAGGCATTTATGGAAGTCAATTATAAATTTCGAGACAAAACGGGCAAAAAAGTCAAATATCACGAAAATTTGGAAAATTTTTGAATAATATTTTTATTGACTTAATTGCAAGTTAGTGGTAAACTATAAGAGTAAAAATTGGCTAATTATAACTTTATTAAAGGAGTTACTGAAAAATGAAAAAGTTTTTAAGCTTACTATTAGCTCTTTCACTTGCAATGTCTTGCTTTAGTGTTGTGGGCTTTGCCGGCACTGAGGAAGATGAGTATGACCATCGTCCCGACTGTGTTGCAGATGTTATTGACCCTATTATTAATGAGATTAATACCACCTTTTCAAATAGTATTAATCAAGTTGGCTACGATAGCGTTGACGCTATTGACAAAAAGGGTGGCAGCATCGGAGATTTTGATGCTTTCTTAAGCTCAGCTGACAGCACAGATAGTATGTTTGGCTTGACCTTCTCAGATCTTTATACTAATGGAAACACATCCTTCTCATGGTCAAATTTCAGAGTTGCCATGGTTGATAAGCATGACTCAAGTACAGCTTGCAGCTACAAAAAAGCTTATGACGCTTGTGCCCAGGTTCTCAACGGAAACTTATATGAGTATGAGGGCAAGGCTCAGGATAAGGCATTATTCGAGTACATAAAAGAGGTTAAGCTCACTGTTGGTCAAAACGCAGGTCACTATAACTACTATTTTGTTTTAAATAAGACTGAGCTTTCCTTGGCCAGAGCTAATATCAATCTCTATTTAAAGAGAGTCGTCAGCAACTATTGGGGTGGCAGCAAGTTCTACACCAGCAAAAACCTTGTCACATTGACAAACTTTATCGGTACTCTCATTAACCCAAACTTTATCCTTTTAGTTAATAGCCCTGTTACAGATAATGTAAAGATGGACGCATATGACTTCTATGGTAAGATAGTTGAGCTTTCAGGCTTAGGTGCTATTATTGATGCCAACTGGTGTAAGCAAAGCAGCATTGATTTCTTACCCTTGATGGACGCTTTGGGAGTTAAGACGGAGTATCTTCTCACAGGTGAAAGAGAGGACGGCTATTATGTTGGCAGACGTATGCTTACAGATATGTTCTCCGAGTTCTTCTCATCACCACTTGCATATGTGCTCAATATTTTATGGAAGTTCTCAAAGGAATACTCCGTTTCATATGTTGACGCATTTAAGGCACTTTTCACAATCAGACGCTCACAAGAGGCTGAGTCAGGCACTTATAGTGAGGAGAGCTTTGCGACCTTAACAGGTGTTCTCAACTTCCTTTCCGATGCAACTGACAGCGTACTCAATAAGATGTATGGCAGCCCTAAGGGTGACAATCTTAGCTTTGCTAAGCTTCCTGTTCGCAGACTTGGTCTTGCCGTTGACCATGACGAGGTCTTCTTAATGACACTTTGCTATCTTGACATTAACAGAATCTATAAGGATAATAAGGCTGTTTTGCAAAGACTTTGGACTAACTTTGAAAACGGTACTAAGGGCACATTAACAAATGAGGAAATGACAACAATTAAGTCCTTCTATACCGATTATGTTCAAGGAGGAGTGACAATGAAGAGCTTCCTTTATGATATGCTCGACGGTGTCACAACATCTAATACAGACCAAATCGGCAACGACCTTATGAACTCACTTAAGACATCAATCGCAAGCTTACTTAAAAAGATTGTCGATGCTCTTGACAACTTCGTAAGAATCATCTTAGGTGAAAGAGATCCCTTTGATAAGCTGTTTTAAAAACAAATTGCTCTCAGTGGAAAGCTGGGAGCATTTTTTTCGGCATAACAGTTGAGATATTTTTCGTCTTATGCTAAAATAGTTAGAATGTAAAAAGGAGGCGAGGAGATGAAGGTCGCAATTATAGGTGGCGGTGCGTCAGGGCTTTGCTGTGCTATAGAGGCAGCAAAGGGCAAAAATCAGGTCACTGTTTACGAAGCCAAGGAGCGTGTGGGCAAAAAAATACTTGCCACGGGCAATGGCAGGTGCAATATGTTTAATGCCTTCGCAAAGGCTGATGACTATTCTTCGCCTGATTTTGTACGCGGGGTATTTAGTAGCTGTGATGTAAGTGCAGTCCGCCATTTTTTTGAGGGCTTAGGTCTTTACACTCGTGAGGACGAGGAGGGCAGAGCCTACCCTTTAAGCAATCAAGCCGCAAGTGTCCTTGATGTTCTTCGCTTTGAGTGTGACAGATTAGGCGTTAGAGTCCTTTGTGATAACCCTGTCACGCAAATTAAGCCTAAGGGTAAAGGCTTTATCATTTGCAATGAAAGCTATGATAAGGTGGTGCTTTCCTGTGGCAGTAAGGCGGCGGTCAAGGCATTTAACGGATATGACATATTAAAAAGCATTGGTCACACCACGATAAAACCAATGCCCGGTCTTACAAAGCTTACAGTTAAGGATAACACATACACAAGGCAATTAAAGGGCATAAGACACAAGGCAGTGCTTACTCTTTATATCGACGGCAAAAAGTGCGGCGAAGAAAAAGGGGAGCTTTTATTTGCAGATTACGGCCTTTCGGGAATAGCCATAATGCAGCTGTCATCTATTATTGCAAGGTGTTTTCTATCCGGAAAGAAAGCTACACCTGTTATCAGCTGTGATTTTGTGCCCGATATGTCTTTTGATGAGCTGTATAAAGCAATTAAAAAAATAATCTCTCATAATAAAACCATGAAAAGCGAAAACCTTTTAACCGGCTTTATGCCAAGGAAATTAGGCGAAGGGGTTATCAAGTGTGCGGGAGTACCAACAGGAAAAGAAATAGGCAAATTAAAGGACGAAGAAATAAAAGCAATAACCCAAAAAGCAAAGGCCTTTGACTTTGAAATCAGCGCACTTCGTCCCTTTGAGGATGCACAGATAGCCTGTGGTGGTGCTGCAACAAAGGAGTTTAATAAATATACCCTTGAATCATTAAAATATGACGGCTTATATGCTTGCGGTGAAATTTTAGATGTTGACGGCCCTTGCGGTGGATATAATCTGCTATGGGCATTTGCAAGCGGCATAGTTGTAGGAAGGCAGATAAGTAATGATAAGAATAAATGAAGTTAAGCAAAGCCTCGACAGTACAAAAGAGGATTTATATAACAAGTGTAAAAAAATATTGCGTATAGACTCTGAGCAAATAAAATCAATAGCAATTGCAAGACAAAGTGTTGACAGCAGAAACAAGGAGGATGTCTTCTTTGTTTACAGCGTTGATGTGGAGGTCTATGGCGATGAGGACAAGATAATCAAAAGATGCAGCTCTAATAAGGTCATGTATATTAAGCCCTTTAGCTATGAAATGCCCGAAAATAAACGCAACAGCAAATATACCCCTGTGGTCGTCGGCTTTGGTCCGGCGGGAATATTTGCCGCCTTAACTCTTGCCAGAGCCGGACTCAAGCCCTTAGTGCTTGAAAGAGGTAGAGATGTTGAAAAAAGAACTAAGGATGTAAACACATTTTTCACTCAAAAAATCCTTGACGAAACATCTAATGTGCAATTTGGCGAGGGTGGTGCCGGCACATTTTCCGACGGAAAGCTCACAACAGGCATTAAAAGCCCCTTGTGCCGCAAGATTTTCCTTGAGTTTGCGTCTCACGGAGCCCCTGAGGAGATTTTATACTCAGGCAAGCCTCATATTGGTACGGATAAGCTTGCTGCAACAGTGAAAAGTATGCGTGAAGAAATAATCAGCCTTGGCGGTACTGTAAAATTTGAAGCGAAGCTCACTGACCTTATAGTATATAACGGCTGTGTGCAAGGCATATCATATATGGAAAAGGGCAAGCAAATGGACATGGAGACGGACACTGTTATTTTGGCAATAGGTCACTCCGCTCGTGACACTGTTAAAATGGTCTACACTAAGGGCGTTAAAATGATGCAAAAGCCCTTCTCCGTTGGCGCAAGAATTGAGCACCCACGAGAGCTTATAGATAAGGCGCAATATGGCGACTTTGCCGGACATAAGGCACTGGGTGCTGCGGACTATAAGCTGGCCTGTCATGGCGAACACGAAAGGGGAGCGTATACATTTTGCATGTGCCCCGGCGGTACTGTTGTTGCAGCGACAAGTGAAAAGGGCGGAGTAGTTGTCAACGGTATGAGCGAATGGGCAAGAGATGGTGAAAACTCAAACTCAGCGCTTCTTGTCAATATTTATCCTGAGGACTTCCCTACAGAGCATGTGCTGTCGGGCTTCGACTTGCAAAGGGAAATGGAGCAAAAGGCCTTTATTTTAGGTGGTGGTGATTATGCTGCACCCTGTCAGCTTGTGGGTGACTTTTTAAATGGTGAAAAGTCAAGGAAGCTTTCCTTTGTTAAACCCAGCTGCCCAACAGGTGTAACACCGTCTGATATTAGAGCTGTCCTCCCCAAAAAGGTGACAGACACCATGGCAGACGCAATAGTCAAAATGGATAAAAAGCTCAAAGGCTTTGCACTTAGTGACGCTGTGCTAACAGCACCGGAGACGAGAAGCTCATCACCTGTGAGAATACTCAGAGACGAGGTGTATCAAACTAATATCAGAGGGCTTTATCCCTGTGGTGAGGGTGCAGGCTATGCCGGCGGAATTGTCTCGGCAGGTGTTGACGGAATTAAATGTGCTCACGCAGTGCTTGAGGACGAGAGATAAAATAAAAGGCGGGGAAAAATCCTCGCCTTAGTTTTATGTTAAAAATTATTTTCTCGCCTGAATAAGACCACTTGTCATATCAGGATAGTTTGTAATAATGCCGTCTGCGCCAAAGTCAATCATAGTGTTTATGGCAAGCTCCATGTCAACTGTCCATGGGTTGACTAAAAGCCCTGCCTTGTGAGCGGCCTTAGTATAAGCCGGATTCACATAAAAATATTGTGGGTGAAGTGCATCGCAGCCTATAGACTTTGCAAACTTAATCGGCCACAAAAGCATTGTGTAGGTTATAAGTCTGTTTGGTGCATAGAGAAAGCCTGTCTTACAGCTTTTATCTATTTGCTTAGCTTCAACTAAAAGCTTTGGGTCAAAGGATGAAATGAGAAGCTTATCAAAAAGACCGTGCTCCTTTACCGCTTTAATTGTTTCTCTTACAATAGCGGTTTCGTTTTCCTTTGGACTTTTGATTTCAATATTGAGTACGGAAATATCCGTAGTTTCAACGAAGGAAAGGAACTCATCAATGGTGGGAATCTCAGTGCCGGCAAATCTCTTGTTAAAATATGAGCCAAAGTCATAGCTTTTAAGCTCGTCCAGAGTTTTATCTGCGATTAAGCCGGTGCCGTTAGAGGTCTCGTCAATTGTGTAATTATGACAAAGGACAATTTTGCCGTCTTTAGTTATGTGAACATCTGTCTCAAAACCGTCACAACCTATTTCATATGCTCTTTCAAAAGCGGGTAGTGTATTCTGAGGGGCATATTTATTTGCGCCTCTGTGAGAAATTACAAAACTGTTTACCATGGATATTTCTCCTTTCAGTTGACTTTAGTTGACTGGACAATTATAGCACTTACTATTTTAAAAATCAAGGAGCTGAAATATTTTTAACACTATCGAAACGAAATAGTTGATTTTACAGTTTAAGGCAATGTAGCACACTGTTAAAATTATATATATGCGTCAAGGACAGAAAAATGGATTTTGTTAAAAATGCTAATTTTCAGTTGACCTTTTAAAGCGAATGTGATAAAATAGTAAGGCATAAAAGGAGGATTATTTATGGAAGAAAACAAATCCGGCAATCTTGTCGGTAAAGTGAAATCGTTTTTCACTGAAATCAAAACTCACTGGGATACTCCGGCTGAGGGCAAATATGTGCCTTATAAGGAGTATAAGGATGTAGTTGTTGCCGTGGGCAGTAACTATGCCGGTTCAAAAATTTTGGAATACATAGGCTTTTCAACAGCGTGCTATCTTATTATGCACCACTATAAGCTGCCTTATCTCACATTCTCTGTTATCAGCCTTTTAAATATGCCCCTTGGCTATATTTCGGCTTTGATGTGGTGGTTTGTGTGCGATAACTTAGGCTTTTTGCCAAAGAAAACCGAAAAGAAATTTTACGGTGCTTATGTGGCAATGATGCTTTTCGGTATATCAACCATATTGTTTGACTATTCACAGCTGTTTAATCAGTCCGGTGCATTTATTACATATTTAAACGGACTTGAGGGCATGAGTGCCACGGCCTGCTTTAAGACCTTTGGTACTCACTTCCTATATACAGGCTGGGTGGGAGCGAGAAATATTTTCTGGCGAAAAAAGCTCCTTCCCAAATACGGACGATACAAATATTCCCTTTACTGCGATGTTGTGCCTAAGTGCATAATGGTCGTACTCATTGGCTGGCTTCCTGTTTATAACATTGCCGATGTACCCACAAGAGTATGGGTGGCAAACCTTTTATTTGCAACCTATAATGTTTTCGGCTTTGCAAATAACCTTGAGACCTGCACAAAGAGCATTAGCCCCAATTTGCAGGAAAGAATCTATGTTAGAAGCTATCCCGTTAAGATTTCCCATATTTTCAACTCTATTTTAGCTATTATTATCCCTGCCATTATAGGCGCATTAAGATATGAGTGGGCAGACATAAATGTTTACAGATATGTTATCCCCATAACATTTATTGTTTTCGCTTCTCTTACAATGCTTTTTGCCGGCAGAATCAAGGAAAGAATACCTCAACCACCTGTTGAAAAGAAGGTTCAGATTAAGTTCTGGGACGGTATGTTCGGTGTTCTTCATAACAAATATTTGCTTATTAATAACATAGTCGGTCTTATCGACTCTTTGGGCAACGGTATGCTGCCATTTGTAACGGTGCTTTATCTTTACACCTTCCGTTTGAGCGGTCTGCCATATAGCCTTATTGTTGCACTTATTTCTTTCGCAGGTACACCACCCGATTTGTTCTCACCCTATTTCCTTAAGAGATTCTCATATAAGCAGATTATGATTTTCTATCAGCTCACTCGTGCCGTGGGTAACGCTGCTATCGCTGCTGCAATTTGGTTCTGCGGCGAAAATCTCAATCTTTGCGGTACTATATGTGTAGTAGTTCTCTTCCTTCTTGAGATGACTAAAACAGTACCGACAACAGCACAGCACGATATGAATGTGCGTATTGGTGACTATCAAATGTATCTCTCAGGTGAGCGTCTTGAAAACTTCGCAAGTGTATTCAGCTGGTTTACTGGCCCAATAGTATCATTTGTCGGTCTTATTATTCCCGTTCTCTTGCTTAAATACGGCTTTAATAGTAACTGGGAGGTTCTGTTTATTGACTCAGCGAGACGATATATTATCGTTATCCCGATTATTATTGATGTTGTGGGATATGTGCTTATGACCATTCCTTATTTCTTCTGGGACTATGACAGCAAAAAGCAAAACATGGTTATGGAAGTTCTTAAGCGTCGTGCAGAGGTCACTGAAAAGAAAGCCGAGGAAGAAGGCGTTTCAGTGTCAGGCGGATATTTAGGTTAAGGAGGGTTTGACATGAGCAAGAAAGAAAAGAAGCACATTAATAATGTGGAAGAACCGGTGCATATTGACATACCCGAGGACGAAATCTGGACTTATCAGGTTGAAGGACTTGCGCCTCCTCATGTAAATAAGCCCTATAAAAATTATAACATTAAAAAGGTTATCTTCGCTTTAGTTATTATCGTTGCAGTTTCTCTGTCATGCTATTTTAGCGTCAGAACTGTAAAAAGCGACACCTTTGAATATAGCTCTTTGGACTCAGGCTATAAGCTCACAGGCTTTAGCAACACAGGCTATATTACAACTCTTGACATTGACTATTGCTCGAGCGTTAAATATGACAAGGAAAACTCCGATGCATGGACTAACTTTGAAATAGTTAAGGACGAGAGTGCAAAAATAGTTGCCGTTGGCGAATATGCTCTTAACTGCGACAGCGTTGTTAAGGTTATAAATATCGGCGCAGAGGTTCTTGATATTGACCCAAAGGCTTTCTATTCCTGCTGGGCAGTGGAGAGAATCGAGGTTGACGAAAACAACCCAAATTACTGCGATGTTGACGGTGTACTTTACTCAAAGGATATGAAAACAGTCATTTACTATCCTTGCAACCATGACGAATATTTAAGACAGAAGTACGGCTATGAAAGTGAAAGCTACAGAAGCGACTCAACAGAGCAGTACATAAATGATGTTCAGACCTATGTTGTACCATCAACAGTTGAGACAATAGGCGAGCTTTGCTTTGCATATGCAAACCTTCGTGAGATTTATTTGCCTGAGGGCTTAAAGAGCATAGAGACATTAGGCGTGTTTAAGATTCACGAGCCAAAGGATCAATGGAGTAACACACCGTCACTTGACAATGTTTATTCCTATAAGCCAAATGAGCCTGTGACGGATTCACATTTCACTTCACAGTCAGCACTTGGCAAGGTTTACCTTTCACTTCCTGACGGACTCGAATATATTGGCTCAGATGCCTTTAGCTATAATCAAGAGCTTTCATACCTTTATATTCCCGAGAGTGTAACACATATTGGACACCACGCTTTCTGGGACACCATTTATAAAGAGGGTGGCGAGCTTAAAGGTATAACCGAGGTTTATGCACAAAGAGATGAGGAGTCATTTAAGAGTGTTGAGCTTGGCGACTCATGGAGACCTCAATATGATTATATGCTGTTTAAAAAGTCCATTGGTGTTTCGTACTCTGCCGAAAGATTGAGCATGGAGCTTAACGCAACGGACGAAGCAAAATAAGCTAAGTTAGAATTAAAGAGCTTCTTTAGGCCGCAAAGCCAAAGGAGGCTCTTTTTTCTAAAGAAAGAATGAAAAAAGGGTTGCTTTTTGTAAATGCCTGTGCTATAATCATAATCAGTTTATGAGTTTAAAGCTTTAAATAATTAAAGTGAATCTGTGCAAATCTTAGGCATAGTACAGCAAAAGCAAGAAAAAAATCTTAATTTAATTGACACCTAAAGATAAAACGGTGTATAATAACCTTTATTACTATAAAAACGAAAAAGACGGTGAATATCATGGTATCAAATGAAATGTATGAGCTTGGTGCAAAAAGCTCTGTTATAAGAGAGATTTTTGAGTTCGGCAAAAAAAGAGCGGCTGAAATAGGAAAAGAAAATGTCTATGACTTCAGCCTTGGCAATCCCAGTGTTCCTGCGCCGGAAATAGTCAACGAAACAATAAGAGAGCTAACTCAGGAAATGTTCTCCTGTGAGCTTCACGGCTACACATCAGCTGTTGGTGACAATGGCACAAGACAGGCTATTGCCGACAATCTCAATGAGCGCTTTGGCACTAATTTTACAATGAATAACTTATACATGACCTGCGGTGCCGCAGCTTCACTTTGCATAACCTTTAGAGCTTTAAGCGAAAAGGACGATGAGATTATTATTTTCGCACCATATTTTCCGGAGTATAAGGTGTTTATATCTTCACAAGGCGCAAAGCCTGTTGAGGTCAAATGTAAGAGCGAGGATTTAACTATTGACCTTGACGCTTTTGAAAAGGCAATTACACCCAACACAAAGGCAGTTGTTCTTAACTCACCTAATAACCCCAGCGGTGTTGTGGCAAGTGAGGATATTATCAAGGGTATGTGCGAAATCTTAAACAAAAAGCAAAAAGAGTATGGCAAGAGCATTTTCCTCATTAGTGATGAGCCTTATCGTGAGCTTGTTTATGATGATGTTAAGGTGCCTTATCTTACAAAATATTATGACAACACAATTGTCTGCTACTCCTTTAGTAAGTCTCTTTCTCTTCCCGGTGAAAGAATCGGCTATATATTAGTGCCGTCTGAGGTATCAGACTTTGAAAAAATATATAAGGCAGTTTGCGGTGCAGGCAGAAGCCTTGGCTATGTTTGTGCCCCATCAATGCTCCAGTTTGTTATAAGAAAATGTGTTGGCAAAACAGGTGATGTTAACGCTTATAAGAGAAACAGAGATATTCTCCTTGATGCCTTTAATGAGTACGGCTTTAAGACAGCTAAGCCTGACGGAGCATTTTATCTGTTTATGCGCTCACCAATTGACAGCGCAGTGGATTTTTGCGAGAGTGCAAAAAAATACAACCTGCTTTTAGTGCCCAGTGATTCCTTTGGCTTCCCGGGATATGTAAGAATATCCTATTGCGTTGCCGAGGACATGATAAAACGCTCACTGCCGGCATTTAAAAAGCTTGCGGAAGAATACGGTTTAATTTGAGGAAAAGATAATGGACAAATTACTGGAAGCGAGAAAAATAATAAACGAAGCGGATAAGGAAATGGCAAAGCTTTTTGAAAAGAGAATGGAAGCCGTTAAAGCTATTGCCGAGTATAAAATTGAAAGAGGCCTGCCTATATTTGACCCGTCAAGAGAGGCAGAGCTTATTAGAAGCAACCTTGACAATGTTGAAAACGAGGAAGTCAAGGAGTATTATGTGCCCTTTATTAAAAGCACTATGGATATATCGAAGCGCTATCAGCATCGCATATCAGAGGGTGCAAACATTGCCTATAGCGGCATAGAGGGTGCTTTCGCACACATAGCAGCCGGCAGGATTTTTCCGGACGGCAACAGAATATCATATCCCGATTTTAAGAGTGCATATGAGGCTGTGGAAAAGGGGGAGTGTGAGTGTGCCGTTATCCCCATAGAAAACAGCAAGGCAGGCGAAGTGGGTCAGGTTATGGATCTTTTATTTTCAGGCTCACTTTTTGTCAACGGTGTTTATTCCCTTGATGTCAGGCACAATCTTATTGCTCTTAAAGGTGCAAAGGAAAGCGACATTAAGGAGGTTATCTCACACCAGCAGGCACTTGACCAGTGCAGCTCATATATAAGAGCGCAGGGCTATAAGGCAACCTCATGTGTCAACACAGCTAAGGCGGCTCAGGCTGTAGCTCAGGCAGGTGACATAACAAAGGCTGCAATAGCCTCCAGAGAAACAGCGAAGCTTTACGGCTTAGAGGTTATTAGAGAGAATATTAACGAGGCAAGTGACAACACAACACGCTTTGTGGTGGTTTCCCGCACCTTATCAAAAGAGAAAAAGGATCACTCAATTATCGTCTTTACAGTACCGGACGAAGCAGGTGCATTAGCCCACGCAATTAATATTATCGGACACCACGGCTACTCTATGCGACATATTAAAAGCCGAGCTATGAAGGATCTTATCTGGACATATTATTTTTATGTTGAGCTTAAGGGTGATTTACAGTCCTCACGCAGAGGCAAATATATGATGGAAGAATTGGCTGAGTGCTGTGACAAGCTTAAAATGATTGGTACTTTTAACGAAAACAGTAAAATCTGAGGTTGATTAATATGATTATTCCCGTATCATTAGGCAAAGACTCCTATGACATAGTCCTTGAAAGAGGGGCTATAAATAAAATAGATGAGTATATCCCTCTCGCAAAAGACACTAAGGTGTTAATTGTGACCGACACCGGAGTGCCCGAAAGCTATAGCAAAAAAATTGCAGCTAAATATAGTAATAGCTTTATTTTCACCTTTGAGCAGGGGGAAAAGAGTAAAAATTTTGACACCTATAAGGAAATCTGTCAAGCTCTTTTAGATTATTCCTTCACAAGAAAGGACGCTATTATAGCCGTTGGCGGTGGAGTAGTCGGTGATATGGCAGGCTTTGCGGCAGCGACCTATATGAGGGGCATTGCCTTTTATAATGTACCCACAACACTTCTCTCTCAGGTGGACTCCTCAATAGGTGGCAAGACGGCAATTGACCTTGGCAAAATCAAAAATATCATCGGAGCTTTTTACCAGCCTAAAAAGGTTATAATCGACCCTAATGTGCTTTCGACCTTGCCCGACAGACAAATTAAAAACGGTCTTGCCGAAAGCATTAAAATGGGTGCAAACTTTGACAAGGAGCTTTTCAGCCTGTTTTTAAAGGACGACTATATGAGTCATATTGAGCAGATTATAGAAGGCTCACTCAAGGTTAAAAGATATGTTGTTCAGCAGGACGAAAAGGAGCAGGGTCTTCGCAAGGCTTTAAACTTTGGCCACACAATAGGTCACGGCATAGAGGCATCCTTGCCCTTTGGTGAGCTTTATCACGGTGAGTGTGTAGCTCTCGGCATGACCTTTATGTGTAAAAATTCAGCGAAAGAGCAAATACTAAAAGCCTTAAATAATGTCGGCTTGCCCACAAAATATCCATATGACAGGGATAAGGTCTTTGAGGCTTTGTGCCACGATAAAAAGTCTGCTTTAGGCAGCATAACCACAGTTTGGTGCGACGAGATAGGCACATATAGATTTAAAGATATGACAAATGAGGAGCTCTTAGAGCTTCTTTGAGGTGATAAAAATGAAAAACACATTGGGAAACAATGTTAGTATTACTCTCTTTGGCGAAAGTCACGGTGCCGCTATTGGCTGTGTTCTTGACGGCATAGCACCGGGCATAGAGGTGGACGAGGACTTTATTTCTTCACAAATGGAAAAGCGAAAGGGCATAAACTCAATTTCCACTCCCAGGAGAGAAGGAGACAAGGTTAAAATATTAAGCGGTGTCTTTGAAGGCAAAACCACAGGCACACCAATTGCTCTTATGATTGAAAATGAAAGTCAGCACAGTAAGGACTACTCCTTAACAAAGGATCTTTCTCGTCCGGGTCACGCTGATTTTACCGCTGAGTGTAAGTATCACGGCTTTCAGGATTATAGAGGTGGTGGCCACTTTTCAGGCAGATTAACTGCGCCTATAGTTGCCGCAGGTGCAATTTGCCTTAAGGCACTAAATAAAAAGGGCATAACAATCGGCACTCATATAGCTTCCTGTGGCGGCATTAAGGATAGAGACTTTATTGACTTAGCCGAGGACATCGAGGCAGTTAACAAAATGGAAATGCCTGTCCTTGACGAAAATGCCTCGAAAAAAATGATAGCTGCCATTGAAAAAGCGAGAGATGAGGGTGACAGTGTCGGCGGCAAATTGACAACGGCCATTTGCGGTGTTCCCGAGGGCTTTGGTGAGCCATGGTTTGACAGCGTAGAAAGTCTTTTGTCTCACGCTTTGTTTTCGATTCCTGCTGTCAAGGGTGTTGAATTTGGTATTGGCTTTGATTTTTGCGATAAAAAGGGCAGCGCTGCCAATGACCCATTCCTTATTAGGGACGGCAGAGTACAAACTAAAACAAACAATAACGGCGGCATTAACGGCGGCATAACAAATGGTATGCCCATAGTTTTTTCCTGCGCTGTGAAGCCCACACCGTCTATATATAAAAAGCAGGAAACGGTGAATTTTAAGACAAACGAAAACGCTGAAATAGAAATAAAGGGCAGACATGACCCTGCGATTATCCACAGGGCGAGAGTTGTCGTTGACAGCGTTGCCGCTATAGTTCTTTGTGACTTGCTGTCAACACATTTTGGAACAGATTGGTTAGGTGCTTAAAATGAAATATGGTCTTATTGGCGAAAAATTATCTCACAGCTTTTCAAAGCCCATACACGAGAGCATCGCTGACTACACCTATGAAATCAAGGAAATAGGAAAAGATGAGCTTGACTCTTTTATGAAGGAAAAAAGCTTTTTGGGAATAAATGTCACCATTCCATACAAGGCGGCGGTTATCCCTTATTTAGATTATGTTTCTGAGAACGCGAGAAAAATAGGTGCTGTCAATACAGTTGTCAACCGCCAAGGCAAGCTTTACGGCTATAACACAGATTTTGGCGGCATGAAGGCCTTGATTGAAAAGGCAGGCTTTGATTTTAGCGGCAAAAAGGTTTTGATTTTAGGCTCCGGCGGAACATCGAAAACTGCCTTAGCTGTTTGTGAAAGCTTAGGTGCAAGGGATATTATTATCCTTAGCAGAAGCGGAGAAGTGAACTACGAAAATGCACCGCTTTTGCACGGTGATTGCGATTACATAATTAATACTACACCCTGCGGAATGTACCCCAACAATGACACCTTTGCAATTGAGCCTGAGGCCTTTAAAAGCCTTAAAGGTATAGTTGATGTAGTATATAACCCTCTTGAAACCACATTGGTGCAAAAGGGTAAAAAAGCCGGCATTGAGGGTGTCACAGGTCTTTATATGCTCGTTTCTCAAGCAGTTTTAGCTTCGGAGATTTTCACGGGAAAAGACCTCAATACAAAAAAAATCACAAATGAGGTCTATGATAAAATCTTAAAAGAAAAGCAAAACATTGTCCTCATTGGTATGCCCGGCTCAGGTAAAAGCACAATTGGCAAAGTCCTTTGTGAAATGACCGGCAAAAGCTTTATTGATACAGACGAGATTATAAAAGAAAAACACGGTGATATTAGTAAGATTTTTGAGGAGCATGGGGAAGAATATTTCCGCAAAATTGAAAGTGAAGCTGTAAAGCAGGCAGGAAAAAACAGCGGCTATATAATAGCCACAGGTGGCGGTGTGATTTTAAAAAGGGAAAACATTGACTATTTAAAGCAAAACGGTGTAATTTTCTTTTTAAATAGACCTATTGAGGATATAATCCCCACAGCTGATCGACCCTTGTCCAGAGATTATGAGGCATTGAAAAAACGCTTTGAGGAGCGTTACGACAAATATGTTGCCTTTAGTGATTATGAAATATTTGTTGACGGTGACCCGAAACATTCAGCAGAAAAAATCATGGAGATAATGAAATGAAAATTCTTGTAATAAACGGTCCAAATCTCAATATGCTTGGCATAAGAGAGCCAAAGCATTACGGCAAAGAAACCTATGCTGATTTAGTGGAAAAAATTGAAAGCTATTGCACTAAAGAAGGCATAGATTGTGAGTGCTACCAGTCAAATCATGAGGGCTGTCTTGTGGATAAGATTCAGCAGGCATATGGTGTCTTTGACGGCATTGTCATAAACCCGGGTGCTTATACTCACACAAGTGTGGCTATTTTAGATGCGGTGAAAAGTGTTTCAATTCCCACAGTTGAGGTTCATATTTCAAAGGTTGAGGAAAGGGAAGACTTCCGCCAAATAAGCTATATTAGGCTTGCCGCAGTTAAGACAATAACAGGTCACGGCACAGACGGCTACATTGAGGCAATTGACTTTTTAAAGGAAAACTATGGGAAGTGATAGCATGAAAGTTAAAATCACACCATCAAAATTAATCGGTACAATAGACGCTCCCTCATCAAAAAGTATGTGCCATAGGCTGCTTATTTGTGCAGGTCTCAGTGAAGGCGAGAGCCTTATTTCAAATGTGCTTTTCAGCGAAGATATATTAGCCACCCTCGATTGCCTAAGCGCTATGGGCGCAAAAATTAAAAAGGGCAAGGACTTTGTCTCGGTTGTGGGCGCAAATGTCAACTCCGCTGACAAAAGGGTTTATAATTGCCGAGAGAGCGGAAGCACCCTAAGGTTTTTTATTCCCATTGCAATGCTAAGAGAAGGTGAGAGCCTTTTCACAGGCTATGGCAGACTAATGGAAAGACCCATGAGCGTCTATGAAAATATAGCAAAAGAAAAGTCTCTTTTTTATAAAAAGGACGACGACGGCATTAGAGTAGGAGGGAAGCTTACAGCAGGCTCTTATATAGTACCGGCAAATGTAAGCAGTCAGTTTATATCGGGTCTTTTATTTGCTTTGCCACTGTGCAATGGCGACAGCACAATAATATTAACAGGCACAATTGAGAGCAAAAGCTATATTGATATGACAATTGCCGCTATGAAAAGCTTTGGTGTAGACGCTAAGTGGCAAGACAGCACCACAGTTTATATAAAGGGCAATCAGCAATATAAGGCTCAAAATCTCACTGTAGAGGGCGACTGCTCAAACGGAGCATTTTTAGACGCATTTAATCTTTTGGGCAGTGATGTTAAGCTAATGGGTCTGCGTGAAGACACCCTACAAGGTGACATGATATATAAAGACTATTTTTTCCTTCTTCGGCAGGGTACACCCACGCTGGACATAAAAAATTGTCCGGACTTAGCACCGATATTGATGAGCCTTGCTGCGGCGCTTCACGGCTGCAAGCTAATAAACACCGCAAGGCTTAAAATCAAAGAGAGCGACCGAGGCAGCGCAATGGCTCAGGAGCTTTCAAAGTTCGGCGCAGATGTTAAGGTTTATGAAAACGAAATTGTTGTAAATAAAAGGGAGCTTCATATGCCCAACGAGACTCTTTCGGCTCACAATGACCACAGAGTCGTCATGTCCCTTTCTGTGCTTTCAAGCGTTTATGGCGGTGTTATTGAGGGCGCTCAAGGGGTGAAAAAAAGCTATCCCGACTTTTTTGATAAAGTAAAAGCTCTTGGAATGGAGGTAGAAGTTTATGGTGATTAATAAAAACACAAAATTTTTAATAGTAGGTCTTGGTCTTTTAGGCGGCTCATATGCAAGGGGTCTTACGGAAAAAGGCTATTATGTTGAGGCCATAACCAAAAAGCAGGAGGATTGCGACTTTGCTATTGAGCATGAAATAGTAAAGAATGCAACCACTGAGGTTGACGAAGAAATGATAAAGAAAGCGGATGTTATTGTTTTCGCCCTTTATCCCGACACATTTATAAGCTGGATAGAGCAGCACGGCGAAAAAATAAAGCCGGGAACACTTATCACCGATGTTACAGGCGTTAAGGAGTGTATAGTTGACAAGATACAAAATATGCTGCCGCCATTAGTTGAGTTTATATCTGCACACCCAATGGCAGGCCGTGAGGTTTACGGTGTTAAAAACAGCGACGAGAGAATCTTTTACGGCGCAAACTATCTTGTTGTTCCGACTAAAAGGAACACCGAGGAGGGCATAGAGGCCTGTAAGAGAATAGGTGAAATTTTAGGCTTTGGCAGAATCAGCGAGATAACACCTGAGGGTCACGATGAAATGATAGGCTTTGTGTCTCAGCTGACACACTTTATTGCTGTCAGCCTTATGAACTGCTATGAGCATGAGAGACTTGAGAGGTACACTGCCGACTCATTTAGAGATTTGACAAGAATTGCCAATATTAACGAAACTATGTGGAGCGAGCTTTTCCTGCTTAATAAAAAGGCATTGCTTGAGCAAATAGACCTTTTTGAGAGCAAATTCTCACAGCTTCACGAGTACCTTAAAAATGACGATGCCGAGGGCATAAAGGAAATGATGCGTATTTCTACGCAGCGCAGAAAATTATTTGATAAATGAGAGCTATAAGCTTTGGAGGTAAAATATTATGAATATGGATTTCGTTTGCAAGCTGCCTATACCTAAACAGATTAAGCAGGAGTACCCATTAACACAACAGGCAGTTGAAATCAAGAAAAAAAGAGACGAGGAAATTCAAAGGATTTTCCGTGGCGAGGAGAGAAAGCTTATACTTGTTATAGGCCCATGCTCAGCCGATAATGAAGACAGTGTTATGGATTATATCTCACGCCTTGTTCCCGTGCAGGAAAAGGTCAAGGATAAAATCCTTATTATTCCGAGAATTTACACCAACAAGCCGAGAACAACAGGTGACGGCTATAAGGGTATGCTTCATCAGCCTGACCCAAATGCGGCAGCAGACCTTATTAAGGGCATAGTTGCCATAAGAAAGCTTCATATGAGAGCAATTAACGAGACAGGCTTTAGCTGCGCCGATGAGATGCTCTATCCTGAAAATCACCGTTATCTTTCGGACATTCTTTCATATGTTGCCGTTGGCGCAAGAAGCACAGAGGATCAGCAGCATAGACTCACCGCAAGCGGACTTAATATCCCCGTTGGTATGAAAAACCCAACCGGCGGCGATTTAGGTGTTATGATGAACTCTATTACAGCAGGTCAGCACAGCCACGATTTTATTTATAGAGGCTGGGAGGTTAAGAGCCACGGCAATGAGCTTACTCATGCTATTCTCAGAGGCTATGTTGACGAGCTTGGTGTGAGCTACCCTAATTATCACTATGAGGATCTTTTAAAGCTCAACCAGCTTTATAGCGACAGAGGCTTAAAGAACCCTGCCGTTATAGTTGACACGAACCATGCAAACTCAGGTAAAAAATATCTTGAGCAGCCGAGAATTGCAAAAGAGGTACTCCACTCATGCCGACACAATAAGGACATTGATAAGCTTGTTAAGGGCTTTATGATTGAAAGCTATATTGAAGACGGTGCACAAAAAATAGGCGAGGGCTGCTATGGCAAGAGCATCACAGACCCATGCATAGGCTGGGAGAAAACAGAAAAGCTTATTTACGAGCTTGCCGATATTTATTGATTCTCTGGAGGAAAATATGTCAATTGAAAAGGTAAGAAGCTACTTTAAAAGCTTGGGCATTGAAGATAGAATAATGGAGTTTGATGTCTCCAGTGCAACTGTGGAGCTCGCTGCGGTGGCCGTTGGCGTTGAGGGTGCAAGAATAGCGAAGACCTTGTCCTTTCTTTTGCATGATGAGCCTATATTAATTGTCACAGCAGGAGACGCACGAGTGGATAACAAAAAATATAAGGCCGAGTTTTCCGCTAAGGCTAAAATGCTAACTCATGAGCAGGCTGCACAGATGATAGGTCACGCTGTGGGTGGTGTATGCCCCTTTGCTGTCAATGAGGGTGTAAAGGTTTATCTTGACGAGAGCTTAAAGGGCTTTGAAACAGTTTTTCCGGCCTGCGGCAGCTCAAACAGCGCAATCGAGCTTACAATTGAGGAGCTTGAAAAGTATTCACAATATGATAAGTGGGTCGATGTTTGTAAATAAAAGCAAAAATCTTCTTTAATGCTATTGATTTTAATTTTAAAAGCGTATATAATAAGACAAAGCTATTTTGAAGTGTGAAGGGAGGCTAACTAAATGAAGCACATCAAAACAATTGAAACTCGCAACCTTTGCGAAAGCGCAAAGAACGGTGGCTGCGGCGAATGTCAGACATCATGCCAGAGCGCTTGCAAGACAAGCTGTGGTATTGCTAACCAGGAGTGCGAAAACAAGCAAAGCAAATAATTTATATAAGATGCCGCCCAAAAAAGGCGGCAATTCTTATGATTGGAGATTAAGTTATGATTCATCAATATAAGCTTGGCGGCTATAACATAGTGCTTGACATTTGCTCGGGTGCTGTGCATGTGGTTGACGATGTTGCCTATGATATTATAGCTGACTTTGAAAATATAGGTAAAGAAGAAATTATAGACAAGCTCACCTTAAAATATAAGGATGGCGAGAGCATTACAAAAAAGGATATTATCGAGTGCTACGATCAAGTGCTCTCACTTAAAAATGCCGGCAGTCTTTTTACCCCCGACCGCTTTAAGCCTATGGCAGGGGAGCTTAAAAGGAAAACCTCAGGTGTCATTAAGGCCTTATGTCTTCATGTGGCACACACCTGTAATCTTAACTGCGCCTACTGCTTTGCATCACAGGGCAAATATCAAGGTGAAAGAGCACTCATGAGCTTTGAGACAGGCAAGAGAGCTTTAGACTTCCTTGTGGAAAGCTCAGGCACACGACGCAACCTTGAGGTTGACTTTTTTGGTGGCGAGCCGCTTATGAACTGGGATGTAGTTAAAAAGCTTGTGGAGTACGCAAGAAGCATAGAAAAGGAAAAGGGCAAAAATTTCCGATTCACCCTCACAACTAACGGACTTAATATTGACGACGATGTTATCGAGTTTTCCAACCGTGAAATGAGCAATGTTGTTTTAAGTCTTGACGGCAGAAAAGAGGTTCACGACCGCTATAGAGTTGACTATAAGGGCAAGGGCAGCTGGGATATTATTGTGCCTAAGTTCCAAAGGTTTGTCAAAGAGCGTGGCGGCAAGAACTATTATATGAGGGGTACCTTCACTCACGCTAACCCTGACTTTTTAGAGGATATTAAGCAAATGCTTTCCTTAGGCTTTAACGAGCTTAGTATGGAGCCTGTGGTCTGTGCTGCCGGTGACCCATCAGAGCTTACTGAGCAGGATAAGGAGATTGTCTTCGAGCAATATGAAAAGTTAGCTGAGCTTATGCTGCAAAAGGACAAGGAAGGTGAGCCCTTCACCTTTTATCATTATATGATAGACCTTAAAGGTGGCCCGTGTATATATAAGCGTATATCCGGCTGCGGCTCAGGTACTGAGTACATGGCAGTTACACCCTGGGGTGATCTTTATCCATGTCACCAATTTGTCGGTGATGAAAAATTCCGCTTAGGTGATATTTGGCATGGAGTTACCAATACTGCCATTCAAGAGGAGTTTGGCTCATGTAATGTTTATGCACGAGAGGATTGTCATGACTGCTGGGCAAAGTTATACTGCTCAGGTGGCTGTGCCGCTAATGCCTACCACTCAACAGGCAGCGTGACAGGTGTTTATAAATACGGCTGTGAGCTGTTTAAAAAGCGTATGGAATGTGCAATCATGGTTGCCGTCGCTCGTGAAATAGGTGAGTAATATGACAACACCCATAATCGACTTTGTGTCACGGTATGCGGGCGAGGATGTGCTGAGACTTCATATGCCCGGCCACAAGGGAAAAAGCTATCTCGGCTTTGAGGAAAGGGATATAACGGAAATAGAAGGTGCTGACTCTCTTTATGAAGCCAATGGAATCATAAAGGAAAGCGAGGAAAACGCTTCTAAGATTTTTGGGTGCAAAACCTATTATAGCACCGAAGGCTCATCTCAATGTATAAGAGCCATGGTTTATCTTTGCACTATTTATGCCAAAGCTAAGGGGCAAAGGCCGTGTATATCTGCCTTTAGAAATGTGCATAAAACATTCCTTTTTGCCGCTGCAATGACTGACTGTGAGGTCAATTGGCTTTACGGTGAGGACGAGACTTATCTGTCATGCACCGTCAGCGAGGAAGCCTTGGAAAAGCATCTTACAAAGCACGAGGGCGAGGTTACGGCAGTGTACCTGACATCACCTGATTATCTTGGGAAAATCGCTGATATAAAAGCTTTGAGCCGAGTTTGTCACAGACATGGGGTGCTGCTTATAGTTGATAACGCCCATGGCGCATATCTTAAGTTTTTGCCTGAAAGTGAGCACCCAATAGACTTAGGTGCTGATATGTGCTGCGACTCGGCGCACAAGACTTTGGGTGTTTTAACCGGTGGGGCTTATCTTCATCTTAGTGGTACTTTGCCAAAAATCTTTGAGTCAAACGCTAAAAAGGCACTGGCTCTTTTTGGCTCGACGAGTCCGTCATATCTTATCTTGCAATCTCTTGATAAGGCAAATGAATATCTCTCAGCCTCTTTCAGAGCCGAAATTGAAAAAATGGTTAAAAGAGTAGGGGAGCTTAAAAAGGCTATGGAGTCTTACGGCTATACTCTTTATGGCGATGAGAAAATGAAAATAACCATATGCACTAAGGCATTTGGCTATTTAGGCAAAGACTTTGCCTCACAGCTAAGACAAAGAGGCGGTGAAGTGGAATTTGCTGACCCTGATTATGCTGTTATAATGCTCTCAGTGGCGCAAATAAATGATCTGGACACCTTGGAAGCTATGCTTTTATCCATAGAAAAAAAGCCCTCTATAGAGCTTTTGCCGCCAAAAAGCTATATACATGAAAAAGCAATGAGCATAAGAGAAGCTATTTTCAGTGAGTGTGAAATGATTGAAGCCGAAAATAGCGATCGCAGAGTCCTATCCTACGGCAACATCGCCTGTCCACCGGCAGTGCCGATTGTCATGTGCGGAGAAAGAATCACGAAAGAGGATATTTCAGCTTTTTCATACTATGACATAAATAGCTGTAGCGTTGTAAAATAAAAACAAAAAAGCTCACTCAAAGGCTTTCACCAATGAGTGAGCTTTAAATATTTACTTAGATGAGTTCTGTGGGCCAACCGTTTGTGTTTTCGCCTTCATTTTTGAGAATAGCAACAACAAGTCTGTAGATGTTGTTAACGAGGCTTTTAATTATGAGGTAAAACATAGTACATACTTCCTTCGTGTTGATATTTTACAGTGTTAACTGTTTATTTTATTTTACGATTAAATGAAGGAAAAGTCAACAGTAATTGAGAAAAATAAGAAATTTTAACGAAAAATATGAATTGTTATAATATTTTGTGAGCTTAGATGCAAAATGCCGCATATAGCGGAACAATCTTTTTATTGTCCTGAAATGCGAAGTTTTTAGCTGAGACTTTAATAGCATAGGCCGGTTTGTAAGTATCCATATAAAGTCTTAGACTTTTTGCTCTGGTGTTGTCAGCAGACTTTACCTCTATGGGGATAAGCTGCCCCTCACGCTGAATAATAAAATCAACCTCTGCTCCACGCTCCGATTCCCAATAATAAGTGTTGTAGCCACTAATTGTGAGCTGTAAATTGACATAGTTTTCAGCCATTCCACCCTTAAAATCATTAAGCTCCTCAACCATATAAAGAACATCGTCTGCCACTAAGTCCTTTTTGGCACACAGTAAGCCCGGGTCTGAGACATAAATTTTAAAGGAATCTATATCACGATAGTTTTCAAGGGGCTTTTTAATTTGCTCCACCTTATAAACCTGTGACACAATTCCGGATAAGCATAGCCATTCAATGGCGTTTTCAAATTCCTGCGCCCTTGCACCTTTTTTAATCAGCTTATATTGAAAACGAGTATTTTTCTTTGACAGTTGAACAGTGATATTATCATAAGCAAGTCTTGTTTTCTTTATCTCGTTTAAGTTGTTATATTTGCTCATATCATTAAGATAGCTTGTGAGGATAGTGTCTTGAATGTGACGAACAAGGATATAATCCTTAGTTTTACAAAATTGCTCTACACATTCGGGCATACCACCCACAACAAGATATTGCCTATAAAGCTGCATCGCCGCATCATGAAGTGCCCATGGCATTGGGACGTTTGTTTCAAAGGCTTCTTTGATTTTTTCAATAAGGGTGTCTTCTCCCATGGCGAGCATAAATTCCTCTATATCCATAGGGTATAAGGTCTTTATATCCACCTTGCCAACAGGAAAAGAAAATCTTGCTCTGTTGACCGCTACTCCAAGAAGACTGCCCAGAGCTATGATATGATAGTCGGGAGCACTTTCGCAAAAATATTTAAGAGATGTTAAGGCTCTTTCGCAAAGCTGAACCTCGTCAAAAACAATCAAGGTTTTCTCTTTTATAATGCTTTGAGAAGCAATGCGAGATAATATTGGTATCAAATAATCCGGGCTAATATTTTCTTCAAAGGTTTCATTTAGCTTCGGGTTGGTTTCAAAATTAAAATATGCCACATTTTCATATGCTTTGTGACCAAACTCTAAAACAGAGTAGGTCTTTCCAACCTGTCTTGCACCTTGCAAAATAAGAGGCTTGCGGTGCTCGCTTTCCTTCCAACTCTCTAAAAAGCTCATGACCTTTCTATACATGATTAAGACCTCCCTTCTTTTCTAAATACAGTATAACAAGTATTCGTGTAAAAATCAAGGCAAAATTCAAAATAATTCACGCATATTTACACGAACATTTTATAAAACTACCACAAAATCGACAGGAAATAAAATAGAGGTAAAAAAGAAGCTCCGCTTGAAACGGAGCTAATCTTTTTGATTAATTATTCAGCTTTTGGCTCTGTGGGAATGAGATCGCCTTCATAGCCGATGTCAATACCAGCTGATGCAAGAATACTTCTAATCATGTTGAAGATGTTGTTAAGTAAACCGATAATGAAATCCATTTTTGTATCCTCCAAATTTAAAAATTTTGTGAATTTCAATCCACAATTATATTCTACACATTTTTCATAAAAAGTCAATCTTTTATTCACTAATTTATTTGACAAATTCCCATTGTTAACAAATTTATAGCATTTTAGAAATATATCTGCTTTTTGCGACATTTTCATTGTTTTATCGTTTTTACAAGGGGAGAGTAATATTAAATCAATTTTCACCTAAACTATTGTTTTTTTTCTTTGTTTATAGTAAAATCTAAGATGTATGACTATGTAAAATTGAGGTAAATAATGGTTAACAAGGAATTTTTAGAACTAAGACAAAAGATAATCGAAAAAGACTTTCAGCACATGAATGATAGACAAAAGCAGGCTATCTTTCAGGTTAAAGGTCCTGTGCTGATTTTGGCAGGCGCAGGCAGCGGAAAAACAACGGTTATCGTTAACAGAATCGCAAATATAGTAAAATACGGCGACGCATATAACAGCAAGGAATGTGCCTTTGAGCCATCAAATGCTGACCTTCGCAGCATGAGAGCATATCTTGACGGTGACGAGAGTGTACTGTTTGACATTGAGGATTTATTAAGCGTTGAGCCTGCAAGACCTTGGCAGATTCTTGCTATCACCTTCACAAATAAGGCAGCAAACGAGCTTAAAGAGAGACTGGAAAAAATGCTTGGCGAGGAAGCTAAGGATATATGGGCATCAACCTTCCACTCCTCCTGTGTTAGAATACTTCGTCGTGACGGTGAGGTTTTAGGCTACACTAAGCATTTCACTATTTATGACACCGATGACACTAAGCGTCTTATTAAGGAGTGTCAAAGACAGCTCAATATCTCCGACACCACTATTTCATACAAGGCTATTATAGGCGAAATCAGCCGTGCAAAGGACAACCTTATTTCACCGGCAGAGTACGAAAAAAAGGCAGCCAATGAAAAAGACTCAAGAATGATGAAAATAGCCTCATGCTATAAGATGTATCAGTCAGAGCTTAAAAAGGCTGATGCAATGGACTTTGATGATATTATTGTCAACACAGTTAATCTTTTGGAAAATCACGCCGATGTGAGAGAGTATTATCAAAGAAAGTTTAAGTACATCATGGTTGACGAGTACCAGGACACTAACCACGCTCAATATAGGCTCACAGAGCTTCTTGCAGCTGAGCATAGAAATATTTGCGTTGTGGGTGACGATGACCAGAGTATTTATCGCTTTAGAGGCGCAACAATTGAGAATATTTTGTCCTTTGAGCATAGATATGCCGAGAGCCAGATAATCCGCCTTGAGCAAAACTACCGTTCAACTCAGACTATACTTGATGTGGCTAACGAGGTTATATCCAATAACCACAAGCGTAAGGGCAAAAGCCTTTGGACATCTAACCCGGGTGGCGACAAGGTTGTGGTCAACACCGCATATGACGAGAGTGACGAGGCTAAATTTATAGCTGAAACCATAGAGGAAAATGTGGCTTCGGGCAAGTTTAACTTTAGTGACCACGCAGTGCTTTACAGAATGAATGCACAGTCAAACTTTATAGAAAGAGTCCTTGTCAGAGCAGGTATTCCCTATAGAATCATAGGCGGTCACCGCTTCTATGAAAGACAGGAAATCAGAGATGCAATAGCATACTTGACTATTGTTAATAACCCCAGTGATAATATTAGACTTCGCCGCATTGTCAATGTACCGAAAAGAGGTATAGGTGAGGCAACTCTTAATAAGGCGGCCGAAATCTCAACAGGTCTCGGCATAAGTATGTTTGAGGTCTTCAGGCAGTCAGAGGAGTTTGACGCATTAAAAAGAAGCTCAAAGAAGCTTATAGCTTTTTGCGATATGATAGATGAGCTTCGTGAGGATTTAGATAAGATACCCATAGACGAGCTGTTTACTAAGATTATCCAAAAGACTCAATATCTCGGTCATTTAAGACTTGATAAGGAAAAGGGCGAGGAGAGAGAGGAAAACATATACGAGCTTATCTCTAACCTTAAAACCTATGAGCAGGAAAACGAGGAAGCGACTCTTTCCGGCTTCCTTGAGGAAGTCGCTCTCATGTCGGATATTGACAACTATAACGACCAAAACGATGCCGTTGTGCTTATGACGATTCACTCGGCAAAGGGTCTTGAGTTCCCCGTTGTCTTTCTTCCCGGCATGGAGGAGGGCATATTCCCCGGCATACAAAGTATGTATAGCCCCGACGATATTGAGGAGGAGAGACGACTTGCCTATGTTGGCATAACAAGAGCAAAGCGTAATCTTTATATTTCCCACGCAAATCTTCGTATGCTGTTTGGTACAACCTCAAGAAACCTGCCATCAAGATTTTTAGTTGAGATTCCCGAGTCCCTCATTGAGAGAACAGGCAGACGAGATACATCACAAATGAATAACTACGCTCAGCAAACTGCGGCAGATGTGGACTTTGAGCGTTCCAACGGCTACTCACGATATATGGGTACCGGCTACCTGTCAAAAATCAAGCAGCAGGCTCAGCCTAAGCAGCCCGAGGTGGCAAAGGTTTCCTACAGTGTGGGAGATACTGTTGTTCACAAGGTTTTCGGTCAAGGCGTTATACTTTCCTCAAAGCCTATGGGTAACGACTCTATGCTTGAGATAGCCTTTGAAAAATCAGGAACTAAAAAGCTCATGGCAAATTATGCCAAGCTTGAAAAGAAATAAATTTCATAAGGAGAGACTATTATGAAAAAATTTATCAAATCGGCAATTTCACTTCTACTCGTTTTTATCCTTGCTATTGGTACTACTTTACCAATATTCGCTAAGGACACTGTAACTCCCGTGATTGTTGTGAGCGGCATGAATTCATTTCCTTTAACTGACGCTCAAGGCAACACTGTTTATCCTCCCTCGGGTGATAAAATATTAGGTCTTGTCAAGGACAATATAAAGCCAATTTTAGACTTTGCTCTCAGCGGCGACTGGCAAAAATTTGGTGACGAGATAATCTACGATGTCTATGAGGATCTTTTCAAGGAGATATCCTGTGATAAGCTTGGCAATTCACTGTATGAAATTGAAACAGCTCTTTTCCCGAAAAGCGTTGACAATTATCCTGAGACCTTTCAGCAAAGCGAGGATATTGAAGACGAAATAGGAATAGTAAAAGGCCTTATAGAGGATGTTGGCGGCGAGAATGTATACTTCTTTAATTATGATTGGCGTCTTGACCCAATGAAGCACGCAGACGACCTTAATGACTATATCGAAAATGTAAAGAAGGAAAAGCACAGCGACAAGGTTATTCTCATTCCCTGTAGTATGGGCGGTGTTATAACTAACTCATATCTTTATAAATATGGCAGTGACAGCTGCGATAAAATCATTTATGCTATGACAGCTATTCAAGGTCTTGACGCAGTGGGCGAGATTTTCCAAAGGAAAATAGATGTTGATGTTGATGTGCTCATGGCATACCTTTTCACAATGCAAAGAGATGAGCTTGCTATGCAAATACTCATGTCTGCCTTAGGCACATTCACAGAGATAACACCGGCTATTACAAAGTGGCTCGACGACTTTATAGATAAATCCTTAGCCGAGCTTAACGACAGAGTTTATGATGAGCTTTTCATTACCGCTTTTGGTACTATGCCGGGCTTCTGGTCATTTGTACCCGACAGCTATTATGAGGACGCAAAGGAAATCTTTTTCCGTGGCAATATTGACAAGGATTTTGAAAAGATTATAGACAACTATCATTGCAATGTTCAGGCAAAAGCCGAGGAAATTATGCATAAGGCAGCAAACAGTGGAGTTAAGGTTTATGTCCTTTCCTCTTACGGCTATGTTGGTGGCCCTTATACAAAGGTTGCAACCAATCAGTCCGACTGTCTTGTTGAGACAGCAAATCAAAGCCTTTGGGCAACAACAGCTCCATGGGGCGAGAGCTTTGGCGAGGATTATGAGCCTATTGGCACAAAATGCAGCGAAAAGAGCCACAATCATGTTTCAGTTGACGGAGTAATTGACGCATCAACCTGCTCCTTCCCTGAAAACACATGGTTTATTAAGTATAATAAGCATGTTGGTATGCCTTGTAATTCCGATTGCCAAAAGCTTATGACCTATCTTGTCACAAGTGAAGAATATGTAAATGTCCACTCAAATGAGGCATTCCCACAGTTCACCTCCTACAACAAGGTGACAAAGAAGCTGACAAGCCTTACCGGCAGCGAGATAAAGCCCGATATAACAAGCGGCAAGCCATATTTCTTCATTCGCCTTGTGGAAATTTTTAGAGGTATTTATATAAATATCAAGGCACTTTTAGGCTTTTGATAATGAGAGGAATTTACTATGAAATTATATAATGTTAAAGATTTTGGCGCATTGGCAGACGGCAGCACCGATGACGGTGAAGCCATACAAAAGGCAATTGATGCCTGCTACGAAAACGGTGGCGGCAGGGTACTAATAGAAAGCGGCAAATATTATAGCCGCTCTATAGCCTTAAAGGAAAATGTTGAGCTTCATTTGCAAAAGGGCGCTGTGCTTAAAGCCAGCAGCGATATTGACTCATACATAAGACCCTGCGAGACAATTAACGACCCTAAAACAGCCCTCGTTGGCAACCCTGTCACAGGAAAGCCCTCCTTTGCCTTTATTTACGGCTATGGTGCTCACGGTGCTGTTATAAGCGGTGAGGGCACTATTGACGCTAACTGCTATGCCTTTGTTGAAAGAAAAAGCAAATATTATGTCACAGGCAATTTTTATCCCAGACCCACAGTGATTTATATTGAAAACTCAAATCACATAACAGTTAAGGATGTCACAATTAAGGATGCACCCTTTTGGACACTTCACCCTGCCGGCTGTGACGATGTGCTCATAAGCAATATCAGGATACTCAACCCTATAGATGTTGCCAACAGTGATGGCATTGACCCTGACCATTGTTCAAATGTGAGAATTATAGGCTGTCATGTGGTCTGCGCCGATGACTGCATTTGCCTTAAAGCCTCAAAGGGCAATAGCGAATATGGCCCAACGGAGAATGTAATTATAAGCGATTGCACTCTCACATCAACCTCAGCTGCTATTAAGATTGGTACTGAGGGTGTGGGTGACTTTAGAAATGTAATCGTCTCAAATTGCACCATCTCCAAATCAAACAGGGGCATTTCCATTCAAATAAGAGATGGCGGCAATGTGGAGAATGTCTCCTTTAATAATATAATTATTGAGACAAGACGCTTTTGTCCTGACTGGTGGGGCAGTGCCGAGCCTATTGCTGTGACTGCCTTTAGACGAGACGAAAACACCGTCTGCGGTCATGTTAAAAATATACGCTTTAGTAACATTATCTGCAAGGGCGAAAACGGTGTGCTCATTCACGGCACAAAGGATAACCCAATTGAAAATGTGCATTTTGAAAATGTGCAGGTCACTTTAAACAAAACCTCAAAATGGGATTGCGGACTTTACGATTTGCGTCCGGCAATAGATTATGGCTTAAAGGACAGCAAAAACTCCTGCATTTATATTAAAAATGCCGTTGATGTAACAATTGAAAAGACTACGGCAGGGTACGAAAACACCTGTAGTGACTATGCTTATGGCCTATATGCGGAAAATGTCAAGGGTCTTGATATGATACGCTTTAAATGCGAAAGTGCAGCAGAGGAATACGAAAGCATAAAAATTATTTAAGAAAAAACTGAAAAAGCCTTTACAGTTAAGGTTATATTTAGTAAAATGGTGTAAAAGAAGGTATGGAGGTATTTTACCATGGCAGTTAAATATAAGAGAATACTCCTTAAAATAAGCGGCGAGGTTTTAGCCGGTGAAGAAGGTAAGGGTATAAATTTTGATGTTGCAAATGAAATTTGCACTGTAATAAAAAAGTGTGTTGACCTTGGCACTCAGGTGGGTCTTGTTGTCGGTGGCGGCAACTTCTGGCGCGGAAGAAGCTCGGGCAAAATGGACAGAAGCAGAGCCGATCAAATGGGTATGCTTGCGACCTGTATAAACGCTTTAGCTCTTTGTGACACTCTTGAGCAGTTAGGCGTTAAGGCAAGTGTGCTCACAGCCTTTTCAATGCCACAGGTTGCTGAGACCTTCTCAAAAAGAGCAGCAGTTGAGCACCTTGAAAAGGGTGAGGTTGTGATTTTCGGCTGCGGAACAGGTCTTCCATTCTTCTCAACTGACACAACAGCAGCTCTTCGTGCCGCTGAAATAGAGGCAGAGGTTATATTTAAGGCAACTAATGTTGACGGTGTTTATGACAAAGACCCCAATAAATTCAGTGACGCAATTAAATATGACGAGCTTACACACTCCGAGGTTCTCGCAAAGGGTCTCAAGGTTATGGACGCTACAGCAGCTTCACTTTGCAGAGACAATGATATTAACATCCTTGTGTTTAATCTTAACGACCCTGAAAACATCGTTAGAGCACTTCAAGGCGAAAAAATAGGCACAACAGTAAAATAATGCTAATGGCATTTAAAATAGCTTAAACTTTTAAATAAGAGAGGAATTTATTATGAAAACAGTATTTGAAACCGCTAAGACAAAAATGGGCAAGTCAATAAACGCCCTTAAAAGTGAATACGCTGCAATTCGTGCAGGCAGAGCAAACCCACAAATTCTCGACAAGCTTACAGTTGATTATTACGGCACACCAACTCCCGTAAATCAGCTTGGCTCAATTTCCGTCGCTGAGGCAAGGATACTTGTTATCCAGCCATGGGACAAGTCAGTTCTCAAAGCAATTGAGAAGGCTATTCAGACCTCAGATATAGGCATTAACCCTCAAAACGACGGCTCAGTTATCAGACTTACCTTCCCACCGTTAACAGAGGACAGAAGAAAAGAGCTTGTTAAGGATATCCAAAAAATTGGTGAAAACTCAAAGGTTGCAATTCGCTCCATTCGTCGTGACTGTTTAGAAAAGCTCAAGGCAATGAAGAAGGCATCTGAAATTACAGAGGATGACCTTAAAGACGGCGAAAAGGAAATCCAGAAGATCACTGACGGCTTTATTAAGGAAGTTGACGATATCTCCAATGTAAAGCAAAAGGAAATCATGGAAATCTAAGTGAACAACAAACAGTGGCTATCTCAGAGGTAGCCACTGTATAATCATTTTTTAGGGTAGGTGTATCATGGCAATATCAAAGGAAAATTTACCGCAGCATGTTGCAATTATTATGGACGGCAACGGCCGTTGGGCTAAGCAAAGAGGACTTAAACGCACCGAAGGACATAAGGTCGGTGCAGAGGTTTTCAGAGACATTGCAAAATATTGCAGCGATCTTGGCATAAAGCATGTCACATTTTATGCTTTCTCCACAGAAAACTGGAAGCGCTCAAAAACTGAGGTTGCGGCAATAATGAACCTTTTTAGAAAGTATCTCGATGAGATGCAGCGCAGAGCCGAGGAAAATGAAGAAGCAGGCTATAATATTCGCTTTATCGGCTCAAGAAAGGGTATGCCAAAGGACATAGTCAAGCTTATGGACACTGTTGAGGAACGCTCAAAGGACAAAAGCAACACCTATGTTAACCTTGCCATTAACTATGGCGGCAGAGCTGAGATAGTCGAGAGTGTGAAGAAAATTGCCCAAAAGGTCAAGGACGGCACACTTAAAATAGACGATATAACCGAGGACACTATCTCTGATGGGATTTACACCGCAGGTCAGCCTGACCCTGATTTAATTATAAGACCCAGCGGAGAATATAGACTTTCTAATTTTCTTCTTTGGCAATCGGCGTATTCGGAGATTTATATTGATGACGTGCTGTGGCCGGATTATAAAAAAGAGGATTTAGACAAGGCGCTCGAGGCGTACGCAAAAAGAAACAGACGCTTTGGCGGAGTGTAACATAAAAGAATTGGAAAAATCTGTGACAAAATAAATATATATAATACAGGTGAGAGTTATGAGTGAAACGAAAGAGAAAAAGAAGCTGTTTAAGGGCGAAAGAACCGCATCAACAATAATTATTATTTTGGCGCTTATTGTTTTTTTGCTGCTTATTATATTTGATATTACCCCTGCGGTGACACTGGTGCTTGCAGCGCTTGCGGCGACGGCAACCTTTGAGGTGGTCAGAGCTGTTGGCACTAAAAGTAAGCTTTTGTTTGTCATTGCCTGTGCTGTGAGTGCTCTCACAGTTGTCTTTGAGGGCTTTTCGGTACCATTGCCGAGTTCTTCGGTGATATACTGTTTATATGCCTTAGTTCTAATGAGCATAATGGTCTTCTTCAATAAGGATATTAAATTTACACATTGTGCCACAGCATTTTTCGCATCTATGGCATTGCCCTTTGCATTTTTGTGCTTTTTAAGGCTCAATAATATTAACAGCTGGTTTGAGGGCTACACACATCAAGAGGGCATTTTCTTCGTTGGTCTTGGCTTTGCCTGCTCATGGCTTACAGATTCCTTCGCATATCTTGTTGGCAAAAAATTTGGCAAGCATAAAATGGCACCTGTCATTAGCCCTAAAAAGTCCATTGAAGGCGCAGTTGGTGGCGTAGTTTGTGCTGCCGCACTTAATATGCTCTATCTTTATCTTTTCATAATCGGCTGTAGATATCTTTATGATTACAACCTTTTTGGCGAAAGCAAGATGCACATTCTGTTTATAATTCCCATATCAATGGCATTGTCATGCGTTAGCATGGTGGGCGACCTTGCTGCAAGTGTTATAAAGAGAAACTTCGGCATTAAGGATTATAGTCAGCTCCTTCCCGGTCACGGAGGAATTATGGATCGTTTTGACAGCTGCGTTTTCGTACTGCCCACACTTTATTGCATACTTAAGCTCATTGCAGAGTATACAGCTTAAAACTTGATGAAAGAGGAAAAACCATGGCACAAAAACTTTCCATCTTAGGCTCAACAGGGTCTATTGGTACTCAAAGCCTTGATGTTGCCGAAAAACGAAATTATGAAGTTATAGCACTCACCGCCGGCAGCAATGCGAAGCTTCTTGAAGAACAAATAAGAAAATATAAGCCTAAGCTCGCTGCATTGGCTGACGAAAAGGCTGCCGAAAGCCTTAAAATAGCCGTTAAGGACACAGACACAAAGGTTTTGTCCGGCATAAAGGGTGTTTGTGAATGTGCGGCGGCAGAGCAGGCTGACACAGTTATAAATGCTATAGTTGGCATTGCCGGTCTTGTGCCAACCCTTACGGCAATTGATTGCAAAAAAACTATTGCTTTAGCAAATAAGGAAACCCTCGTTGCAGGCGGTCAGCTTGTTATGAATAAGGCTAAGGAAAAGGGTGTTAAAATTTTGCCTGTTGACAGTGAGCACAGTGCAATTTTTCAATGCCTTGAGGGTATGAATAAAAAGGACGAATTAAAGTCAATTATATTAACAGCCTCAGGTGGGCCGTTTTTTGGCAAGACAAGACAGGAGCTTAAAGATGTCACTGCACAGCAGGCTCTAAAGCACCCTAATTGGGAAATGGGTGCAAAGATAACCGTTGACAGTGCCACAATGATGAATAAGGGTCTTGAGCTTATTGAAGCGGTGTGGCTTTTTGATGTTGAGCCTGATATGGTTGACATTGTGGTTCACAGAGAGAGTGTTATTCACTCCCTCATAGAGTATAAGGATAACTCGGTTATCGCTCAGCTGGGGGTACCGGATATGAGAATACCTATCCAGTACGCCTTGACTTATCCTGAAAGATATGAGTCACCGGTTAAAAAGCTCAATCTTTGGGAGTATGCTAATCTTACATTTTACAAGCCGGATTATGACACCTTCAGGTGCATAAATGTTTGCCGCAATGCCATTAAAAAAGGTGGACTTTATCCTTGTGTGGCAAACGGTGCAAACGAAATAGCAAACTATCTTTTCCGACAGGGCAAAATAGGCTTTTTGGATGTTGCTGACTTAGTTGAAAGTGCCACTGAAAATGCACCTAAGTGCGACAGCTACACATTACAGGATGTGCTTGAGGCTGATAAGCAGGCAAGAAGCTTTGTTGAAAAAACATATAAATAATATAGATCAGGTGAAGCTTATGAACGCAAATTTACTTCTTTGTGTTGCCGATGTTTTTAAAGGCAAAATTTTACCACTTATAATTGCAATACTGTTTTTTGGCTTAATTATATTTATTCACGAGTTTGGACATTTTATTTTTGCAAAGCTCTTTGGTGTAAAGGTCAATGAGTTTGCTTTAGGTATGGGCCCCACTATATTAAAAAAGCAGGGCAAGGAAACAGTATATGCCTTGAGGCTTTTTCCTATAGGTGGCTTTGTTGCAATGGAAGGCGAGGAAGAAGCAAGCGAAGACAATCGAGCCTTTTGCAATCAAAAGGTTTGGAAAAGAATGATAATTATTGCCGCCGGCGCAGTCTTTAATCTTATTTTAGGCTTAATTATCTGCGTGGCTATTGTTTGCAATGGTGATCTTGTTGGTACGACAAAGGTAGCGCAATTTTATGACGTTGCCGTTAGCAATCATGAGGGCGGCCTTATGGTCGGCGACCGTATAATTAAAATTGACGGCAAGAGAGTTTTTTCTGACTATGATATAACCTATTTAATGCAAAGAAATGCCGATGCCACATATGAGATGGTGGTTGAGCGTGACGGTGAAAAAATAACCCTTGATAAGGTCAGCTTTGCAAAAAGGACAAGCGGCAACTTTAGCTATAGTGAGGACTGTGTGTTAAGTAATGTCAGCGCAAACATGAAGGATTACGGCATGAAGGACGGTGACAAAATCCTCACTATTAATGGCATAAAGGTGTCAAACTCCACTGATTTAGTCAACGAGATTGGCAAGGGCAGGGAAAATAACTTCGTTTTTGACTTTACTGTTGAGCGTGACGGTGAGACAATTTCCCTTGAAAAAGTGGAAATGATGTCAGTGACAGTTTTCGACTTCAGTATTTTAGGTGAAAAAAGGAATGTTTTAAATGTTACAAAAAATGCCTTCGGTTATGCTTTCACTCTTGGAAGGCTGGTATATTTAAGCCTGTTTGATCTTTTAAGAGGTCAATATGGCATGAATGACCTTGCAGGCCCTATTGGTACAATATCAGTTATAACGGATATGGCACAAGAGAGCATAGCAACCTTTGACTGGTCATCAATGTTTTTGATTATGGCAATGATAACTATAAATATAGGCTTATTTAATCTTCTCCCTGTGCCGGCTCTTGACGGCGGTCATTTGTTCTTCATGTTCTTCGAGCTGATTTTCAGAAGAAAAATACCGGCAAAATATGAAAGCTACATTCACACCGCAGGTCTTGTTTTGCTTTTGATTTTTATGGCTATTATCTCAGCGAGTGACATTTGGAAGCTTATCTCAGGCAGAGGCTTTTATTAAAAAGAAAAGATAGCTAATCTTTTCGGAAGGGTTTGACAAAATTATGATTGACAGGAGAAAATCAAAAAAAATAAAGGTTGGCAACATATATATTGGCGGTGACAGCAAAATCACAGTGCAGTCAATGCTCAATATACCCTCGCAGGATAGTGATGGCAATGTTAAGCAGGCACTAAAGCTGGAAAAGGCAGGCTGTGAAATTATCCGCCTTGCTGTGCCCGATATGCAAAGTGTAAACACTATTTTGGCACTAAAGGAGAATATTAAAATTCCCGTTGTAGCCGACATACATTTTGACTATAAGTTAGCTCTCGCTTCCCTTGAAGCGGGCGTAGATAAAATCCGCATTAACCCGGGCAACATTGGCGCAGATGAAAATGTTAAGGCTGTGGCTAATGCTTGCAAAAATAAGGGTGTACCAATAAGAATCGGCGTAAATTCCGGCTCAGTCGAAAAAGATATTTTGGCAAAGTACGGCGGCCCAACACCTGAGGCAATGGCAGAAAGTGCAATGTATCATGTAAGGCTTTTGGAAAAATTTGACTTTGATGATATTGTTATCTCCATTAAGTCATCAAATGTCTCTAATATGATTGAAGCTTATGAGAGAGTCGCTGAGATTTGCGATTACCCACTTCACCTTGGTGTCACCGAGGCCGGTACAAGAAGAATGGGGCTTATTAAGTCCAGCGTCGGCATAGGCTCACTTATTACACGAGGCATAGGTGACACAATAAGAGTGTCGTTGACAGCCGACCCCACTGAGGAGGTTTATGCCGGATTTGACATATTAAAGGCCGTGGGCGTAGATAACTCTACACCGAGGCTTGTGTCCTGCCCGACCTGTGGCAGAACTAAAATTGACCTTATCTCCCTTGCCGACGAGGTGGAAAACCGACTCAGAGATGTGAAAAAGAACATAACCGTCGCTGTTATGGGCTGCATCGTCAACGGCCCGGGCGAAGCCAAGGAAGCCGATATAGGCATTGCAGGCGGCGACAAAAGCGGACTTATCTTTAAAAAGGGCGAGGTTTTAAGGAAGGTAAGCGAAAACGAAATAGTTGACGAGCTAATGAAAGAAATAGAAAAGCTTTAATATAGGTGAATAATGAGCAGCAATTTTGAGAGCCTTTTTGGGGTGTTTGAAAACGAAAAGCTCCACGAGGCATTTAGCGAATGTAAAATTGAAAATGTAAGAATATCCATGGAAAAAAAGAGCGTTGAGATAGACGCTCTGTTTCCACATATGGTGACATATAGATATATAGACGAGGCTCAGCGTGTACTTTGCCAAAATCTTTTAGTGGGCAGTGTTAAGATTGAGAGCAAAATGCCGCCGGAAAGCTTTAGCGAGGAGTATTTTTCTTCTCTTATAAAGCAGACCAATGAGCTGCTTGCTGCGACAAACGGCTTTTTTGAGGGAAGTACCTGTCACTTTGACGGCAAAAATCTTTCAATTGAGCTGACTCACGGCGGCAAGGATGTCCTTGACAGCATAGGCGCAAAGGAGCTTATGCAAAGGATAATTCTTCAAAGGTTTTCCCGTGAAGTCAATGTTGATTTTTGCGGCAAAACTGAAATTGCTCTTGAGGATGAGCAGGTCACAAATATGATTAAAACCTCCGAGGAGGAAAATCTCCGCTCAAAGGGCATTGACCCGGCAACTGTTAATCAGCCAAAGCCAAAGGAGCATAAAATAGTCGAGGGCATACCTCTTTATTTAGAGACTGCAAAGCCGATTTATGGCACTAAAATAACAAAAAATCCTAAGCCGTTAAACGAGATTGCTCCCGACGAAGGCAGCTGTGTTGTTTGGGGTGATGTTTTCGGCTTTGACAGCAGAGAGACAAGAGACGGCAGAAGCCTTATTATAACCTTTAATATAACCGACGGCACATATTCCTACACCTGTAAGGTCTTTGAAAGAAAAGAAGACTGCGAAATTATTATGAAGCGCATTAAAAACGGTGTAACGGTAATGCTCAGAGGCGACCTTCGCTTTGATAAATTTTCCGGGGAAAATGTTATCTCACCAAGGGCTATATCTTTAGTTGAGAAAATCCCTAAAATGGATAATGCCGAGGAAAAGAGAGTTGAGCTGCACCTTCATACAAAGATGTCTATGATGGACGGTGTAACAGATGCCGCAGTTCTCGTTAAAAGAGCTATTGAGTGGGGTCATAAGGCAATTGCCATTACAGACCACGGTGTCGTTCAGGCGTACCCCGAGGCGGTCAAAGCAGCCGGTGGCAAGATTAAAATAATCTATGGCATGGAAGGCTACTTTGTTGATGACACTGAGCAAAGCTTTGATGATTGGAAAAAATCAAAAAATAAATACTACCATCAAATAATTTTAGCTCGAAACTCCACAGGACTTAAAAATCTTTATAAGCTCATAACTTTGTCAAACCTTGAGTATTTCCACAGAAGACCAATTGTGCCGAAAAGTGAGCTTATAAAGCACAGAGAAGGTCTGATTATTGGCTCAGCCTGTGAAGCCGGTGAGCTTTACAGAGCTATTGTCGCAGGGGAGAGCAACGAAAAAATAATGGAGATAGCTTCATTTTATGACTATCTTGAGATTCAGCCCTGTGGCAATAACGAGTATATGATAAGAAGCGAAAAATTCCCCAATGTTCAAAGCGTTGCGGATATACAAAGCTTCAACCGCAAGGTTATACATATTGCCGATGCCTTAGGCAAACCTGTAGTTGCAACCTGTGACGTACACTTTATTGACCCGGGTGATGCAAAATTCAGAGCAATACTTATGGCGGGACAAGGCTTTACAGATGCGGATAATCAAGCACCCCTTTATTTCCGCACAACAGAAGAAATGCTTTCTGAGTTCTCATATCTCGGTGAGGAGACGGCAAAGGAAATAGTTATAACCAACACAAACAAGATTGCGGATATGATCGAGACTATCATACCTATTCCCCATGGCAATTTCCCGCCGAGCTTAGAGGGCGCAGATGAGGAGCTGACGAGGCTTTGCTGGGACAAGGCAAAGGCACTTTATGGTGATCCTGTTCCAACATATGTTGCCGAGCGTCTTGAAAAGGAGCTGACATCAATTATAAAGCACGGCTTCGGCGTACTTTATATGATCGCCCAAAAGCTTGTGCAAAACTCAGAGGAGCATGGCTATCATGTTGGCTCAAGAGGCTCCGTTGGCTCATCTTATGTTGCCAACGCTTCGGGCATATCCGAGGTTAACCCCTTAGCGCCACATTACAGATGCCCCGAATGTAGATATAATGAGTTCTTCCTAAACGGTGAGGTTGGCTCAGGCTATGACCTGCCGCCTAAAAATTGTCCCAAATGCGGCACACCAATGGCAAGAGACGGTCACGATATTCCCTTTGAGACCTTCCTTGGCTTTAAGGGAGACAAAAGCCCTGATATTGACCTTAACTTTTCAGGCGAATATCAATCGAGAGCCCATAAATACACAGAGACACTTTTCGGTGACGGTCACGTTTTTAAGGCGGGTACTATTGCAAGTGTCGCTGACAAAACGGCTTACGGCTATGTTAAAAAGTACCTCGCAGAAAGAGGTTGTGTTGTGAGCAAGGCCGAGGAAGACAGACTCACTATCGGCTGCACCGGTGTTAAAAGGACAACAGGTCAGCACCCGGGCGGCATGGTTGTTGTGCCCGACATATTTGAAGCGTCTGACTTTACACCTGTCCAGCACCCTGCCGATGACAGCAAGAGCGACACGAGAACCACTCACTTTGACTTCCACGCACTACATGATACCATTCTTAAGCTTGATAATCTGGGTCATGATGTTCCCTCTCTTTATAAGCATTTAGAGGATTTAACCGGCATACCTGTCATGGACACAGATATATGTGACCCTAAGGTTTATCAGCTTCTTGAAAGCCCCGAGCCCTTAGGTGTTACGGCAGAGGATATTGATTGCCCCTTGGGTACTCTTTCCATTCCCGAAATGGGTACACCCTTTGTTATACAAATGCTCCTTGATGCTAAGCCTAAAAATTTCTCCGACCTTTTGCAGGTTTCAGGTCTGTCTCACGGTACCGGAGTGTGGCTGGGCAACGCACAGGATCTTATTAAAGATGGCACTTGCACCATTTCCAGCGTTATCGGTACTCGAGACAACATTATGGTTTATCTCATGCATAAGGGTGTTGAGCCGTCAATAGCCTTTAAGATAATGGAGATTGTCCGTAAGGGTAACGCAACAAAATTGCTCACCGACGAGCACAAGCAGATAATGAAGGAAAACGGTGTTGAGCAGTGGTATATTGACTCTTGTATGAAGATTCAATACATGTTCCCGAAGGCTCACGCTGCCGCCTATGTTAGTGCGGCACTTCGACTTGGCTGGTACAAAATATACTATCCCTTGGAGTATTACGCTGCCTTTATGACAGTACGAGGTGATGACCTTGACGCTGTAACTGTTTTAAAGGGCAGAAACGCTGTAAGAGAGCTTATGGCTGAGATTAAGCGCAAGGGCAAGGAAGCACAGCCTAAGGAAATCAATATGTATCCAACGCTTCAGGTTGTCAATGAAATGATGGCACGAGGAGTAGAATTTTTGCCCGTTGATATTTATAAATCTGAGGCGACAGTTTATAAAATAGAGGACGGCAAAATCCGTATGCCCTTTGGCGCACTCAGTGGTGTCGGTGAAAATGCGGCAATTTCCCTGGCTAAAGCACGAGAGGGTGTAGATGAATTTGTGTCAATTGACGACTTCGCTCAAAAAGCAGGTGCAGGTGCATCTCTTATTGAGCTGTTAAAGCAGGTAGGCGCCTTTGGCTCACTGCCGGCAACAAGGCAAATAAGCCTTTTTGAGATGTGATAAGCTGCATTTTTGCAGAAGATATAATAAAATACTTCAAAGAAAGAAGAGATAACTATGTCAAAAATTTTTGCACACAGAGGTTTTAGCGGCAAGTATCCGGAAAACACAATGTTAGCTTTTAAAAAAGCGGTGGAGATAGGTGTTGACGGAATCGAGCTTGATGTTCACCTGACAAAGGATAACGAGATTGTTATTATCCATGACGAGGACATTAAGCGTACCTGTAACGGCGAAGGTCTTGTTAAGGATATGACTCTTGAGGAGCTTAAGAAGTTTGATGCCAGTGCGACCTTTAAGGGCGTTTACGGCAAAAACGAAATTCCTACCTTAAGAGAGTATTTTGAAATGATAAAATGCACAGATGTTATAACAAACATCGAGCTTAAAACAGGCGTTTTCGAGTACCCAACAATCGAAAAAAGAGTTATTGACCTTATAAGAGAGTTTGGACTTGAAAAGAAGATTATCTTCTCATCCTTCAATCATTTCAGCGTTAAACGCTGCGAAGAGCTTGCCCCTGAAATTAAAAGAGGCTTTCTTACAGGTGATTGGCTCGTTGATTTTGGCAAGTACACTGCCGAAAGAAATGTTCAATGTTGCCACCCATGGCACATCACTTTGAGTCAGGAAGTTGTGGACGAAATTCATGCTGCCGGTCGTGAGATAAACACATGGACAGTTAACGAATATGAAGACATTGAGCGTCTTAGCGCAATGGGCGTTGACTCACTTATAGGAAACTTCCCCGACAGAATGATTGAAAAGCTCAGATAAAAAATATTTCCCGCCTGTACGCGGGCAAATCGGTGGTGGAAAGAAATATTCTGCCGCCGATTTTAAATTTGTGAAACCTTTTAGTTAGCTCAGACGTTATATATATGTAAGGAAGTGATAAGATGCAGGATAAAGACCTTATAAGGGCAGCATAGTGGCAAACGGCACTATAAAGGAACTGACAGACAGCATTGATGGCAAGGTTTGGCAGTTAAGCTGCAATAAAGAGAGTCTTAGTACCATAACACAAAATTATGTTGTGGGAGATGTAGTGTCAGAAGGCGACAATGAGGTTAGACTTAGATTAATATCCCACACGAAGCCATGTGATGATGCACAGATAGTCAAGGCAGACCTTAATGATGTTTATTTAAGCTTTTTTGGGGAGGCGATACAAAATGATGGCTATAATAAAATATGAACTGAAAAAGATATTTCAAAATAAGCTTTTTATAGGAGCGCTGATTTTATGTGCTTTAGCTATGTTTGTTATGTCCGCAATCACTGTGGTACAATATAAGTCAGGCACAAGAGGAAGCAGTTACCCTGTTGAATATATGAAATCTCAAAAGATGCCGGAGGTATTTGTGTCAAATAATAATATTGACCATTTAAGACGGCAACTTCATGAGTTTGAAAGCCGAGACGAAATATATTATTTAACTAAAGATGAAGAACTCGCAGACTACAAGGACGGTGGCTCAGTTTATTATGGTAGAAATGATGTGGACATTGAGTATTATTTTTCACAATATGAGGTCGGAGAGATAACTGAAAGTGAGCTTTTAAAGGCAACTGATTTTAGTGGTGTTACAGCAATAAAAAAGGAGTATTTGCCCGAATACTTTAAATATTATCAGCCGGTGAATGAATATGATAATAAGGTTGCTGCTGTTCGCCGTAATGAAATTTATGACGAAGAATCTGCCAAAAGTCGGTATTATAAACAGTACAGTGAGTTTTTAAAAGAGAAAGAAAAGGAAAAACTGGAAAAGGGGTTTACTGTTGGATATGATTATGGTTGGGAGAATTTCTACTCAATTTTAGCTAATGATATTGGTATTTTACTTGTGATTGTGCTGATTTTCGGTTTGCAAAGCGTTTTTACCTCTGAATATGTTTTGTCAACAGATGCCTTTCTTCTCTCGTCGAAAAACGGCAAAGGTACTCTCGCATTATGTAAAATAACAGCTTCACTTATTTACACGACGATTTGTTTCTTGTCTTATACTCTTTTAGCCTTGCTTATTAGCTTTATTTTCCTTGGCTCAGACGGTGCAAATGTGGGTGGCGAAGAAAGCAATTTAGATAAACTCCTTACTGTCATTCCTTTTATTTTACTTGGCTCATATTTAATTTGCTTTATTAGCCTTGCTGTGTCATCCTTTTGCAAAAAGCAGATTACATCCATTGTGTTTTCCTGCTTCGTTTGTCTTCTGCCGCTTTTCGTTGAGTGGATATATATTGACAATATATATGTTTCACAGCTTTTTGATGTTATGCCGGTGAGCATGGTTTTTGGCGCTTTTATCTCGAACACAAGATATTTTTATTGGAATTCGAGCTTTATAGATTTACGCTATATTTTCCCCTTTGTGGCTATAATCGTAATTGCTATTTGCATTCCCATAATATTCAAAAAATACTGTAATCATCAAGTGAGCAATTAATTTTGCGGCTGTTTTGCGAAGATTTGCTTTATTCCCATTAAAATAAGCAGAGCACCAAAAAGCTTGCCGAGAATTTCATTTGGTATAAACCTGAGTAAAATATATCCAATGACAGCTCCAAAAACAGCAGGTAGCATAACGGGAAAAATCCCTTTAAAATCAATAATTTTCTCTTTACGGTACATAATCACACTGACAAGGGCAATAGGTATAAAGAAAAGAAGATTTATTCCCTGAGCCTTCATTTGTCCTAAGGATAAAAATGATGTGAGATATATTATTAGTACACTGCCGCCACCAAAGCCCATTGCACCTAATATCCCCGAGAGAAATGATGAAATAATAACAGCTATATCCATAGTTTACCTCATTATCATTTTAATGCCTGTGTAAATTAAAAACAGAGCAAATATTTTTTTCAAGGCTTTGTCAGGGAGCTTCTTTAAAAAATGAGTGCCGAGAAAGGCTCCTATAAGACCAAAGGGTAAATAGGGCAGGGCATCACTTATATTATAGTACCCTTTAAATAAGTACACCAATGAGCTAATGACGCACAGGGGTAATATGACAGCAATGGCTGATGCCTGGGCTTTTTTCTGGGTGTACCCCATGCTTTTAAAGGCACTCACGGCAACAAGACCGCCGCCTGCGCCAAACAAAGCATTGATTAAGCCCACTGCGATGCCATACATATAAGCTTTAAATTTGTGCATATAAGCCTCCTTTGAGTCGAAAAAGGTCAGAAAAACCAATAAATATGTATAATTTCTTACAATTTCTTCAATTTACCTATTGCAAGTGGAAAAATTTAATGTTATAATTTACCCATAAACATAAGGAGGAATTATTATGGTTTGTAAGTTTTGCGGAAATACAATTGAGGACTCATCAGAGTTTTGCTTTATCTGCGGCAACAAGGTTGTGAAAGAGGAAGCTCCTGAGGTTTTCACACAGGCTAAGCCCGTTGAGGTTCCCGTTGTTGCTCCAACAGCAGATGATGTTGCTTCTCAGCCTATCTATGCACAGCAGGCTCCTGTTTACGCACAACAGGCTCCGGTTTATGCACAGCAGGCATATGTTCAGCAAAATCCTGAAACAGTAGCACCGGCAGCTCCTGCTAAAAAGTCAAAGAAAGACAAGAGCGTTTGCTCAAAGGCAAAGAAGTTCTTTGCAGCTGTTTTTGCTTTGACCTTTATTCTTCAATTCATTCCCTGGATTTGGTATAAGAATGCCAAGAAAGCAGGCTATGAGGAGAAGGCTGTTTCAATTCTTAACTCACTCATGGTTGGCCTTTGCATATTTATGGCTATCATTTGTGTTGTGCTCATTAAAGTCGGCATGTTTTAATTAAGAAGTGATTTATTGAGACCGTTCGGATTTTTTTCGGACGGTTTCTTTTTTTAGTCTGTTTAGAATAAAGTCGCCTGTGTGAGCATAGGAATTGAGTGTAGAATTTTTGAAAAGAGGACGCACGATATGACAAACACCGATATTTATTCTTCCATAGCTACTCGCACCGGCGGCGATATTTATGTGGGCGTTGTCGGGCCTGTGAGAACAGGAAAATCCACCTTTATAAAAAGATTTATGAAGGAGCTGGTCTTGCCTAATATTGATGACGAGGCAAAGCGTGAGAGGGCAAATGATGAGCTTCCCCAGTCATCCTCCGGCAGAACTATTATGACCACTGAGCCAAAATTTATTCCTGAAAACGCTGTGGAGCTGTCACAGGGCGATAATATGCACTTTAGTCTAAGGCTTATTGACTGCGTTGGCTATATTGTACCGGGAAGCCTGGGATACATAGAAAACGAAAAGCCACGCATGGTAAAGACTCCTTGGTTTGATAAAGAGATTCCCTTTAATATGGCGGCTGAAATTGGCACAAAAAAGGTTATTGATGAGCACTCGACTATTGGCCTTGTTATAACAACAGACGGCACAATTGGCGATATTGAAAGGGAAAACTATGAGCAGGCAGAAGAAAGAGTTATAAAAGAGCTAAAGTCAATTAACAAGCCCTTTATTGTGCTGTTAAACTCTAAAAGTCCTTCTTCAAATCAATGCAAGGCTCTTGCAAAGGAGCTAAGTGAAAAATATGAGGTAAAGGTCGTGCCTGTAAATTGCCTTGAAATGACCAAAGAGGAAATAGGCGAAATATTAACTGATTTACTATATGAGTTCCCAATAAAGGAGCTAAAGCTTAACTTCCCTAAATGGATATGCAAGCTGGAAAAGGAGCACCCACTTAGAAGTGAGCTATACTCTAAAATTGCTGAATCGGCAAAGGAATTGAAAAAGGTTAGAGATACGGATAAGTTTATCTCTTTAATTGCTTGTCATGAAAATGTAGCCTCATGTAAAATCGAGGAGGCAGACTTGTCTGTTGGCAGTGTAAGAGTTTGTCTCGATGTTTCTCAGGAGCTCTTTTATAAAGTGCTCAGTGAAAAAACAGGGCTGAAAATAGATGACGAGCAGCAGCTTATGCACGAGCTAATTGAGCTTAGCAAGGTCAAAAAGGACTTTCAACGCTTCAAGGTTGCCTTAGACGAGGTTGAGGCTACAGGCTACGGAATCGTAATGCCCACAATGGAGGAGCTGACCTTAGATGATCCGGAAATAATGAAGCAGGGCGGTCGCTACGGTGTAAGATTAAAGGCATCAGCGCCGTCAATCCATATGCTAAGAGCCAATATTAACACTGAGGTCGCACCAATAGTCGGCACAGAGAGCCAGTCTGAGGAGCTGATAATGTATCTGCTCAAAGAGTTTGAGGAAGACCCGTCAAAAATATGGCAGTCAAATATTTTTGGCAAAACCTTAGACAGCCTCGTTAACGAGGGACTTCATAATAAGCTTTATAAGATGCCAAACGATGCGAGAATGAAGCTACAGGAAACCTTGGAAAGAGTCATTAATGAGGGCTGTAGCGGACTTATTTGTATAATAATATAAAAAAATGGCCGAGATTTTCCGTCTCGGTCATTCGTTTTTATAATGAAAATTAATTAATCCTGCTTTTCTTCACAGCCGCACTCAACAGCGCAGCATAAATAGCTTTGCTCAAAGCTTTTTTTCAGCTCCTTCAGACAGCTTTTAGCTTCCTTTTCGCTTTCAAAAATGCCGAACACACTGGGGCCGCTGCCGCTCATGCAGGCGCATTTTGCACCGTGGCGACGCATTATGCTCTTTATGACAACTCTGTCGTCCACTTCAATAAACTGCTCAAAAACATTGTCCGCCTTGCTGTAAAGGGTTTTAAGGTCACCGTCAATAACTGCCCTTAGCATGGCTGTTTTGTCCAGGTGTCGAACGCGCTCAGCGCAGTCAAATGCCGAATAAGCCGCCGCCGTGGAAACATCCTGCTCAGGCTTTACGATGATAATATATGGCAAATCCAAATCGGGCAAATGAGATAAAACTGTGCCCGTATATTGAGCTAACATAGTGCCGCCAAGAGCACAAAAGGGCACATCTGCACCGATTTTTTTGCCGATTTCTATTATGCTCTTTTCTTTAAGGTGTGTTTCAAAAACCTTGTCAAGAGCCACGATAACCGCTGCACCGTCTGCGCTGCCACCGGCAAGCCCTGCTGCGTGGGGGATATTTTTATCAATGTGAATGTGTATACCCGCGTTCTCAATATTATTATAGTCAAAGAAGGCCTTAGCAGCCTTATATGCTATGTTACTCTCGTCAGTGGGAATATCCTTTGAGCTACAGGTGATTTCAATAGCTTTATTTTGGACCTTCTCAACTGTTACCTCATCATAAAGAGACACTGACTGCATTATCATAAATAAATCATGATAGCCGTTGTCAAGTCGTGAGAGAATGTCAAGCATAAGATTGATTTTAGCGTAGGCTTTAATTGTTTTTTTCATGTTTCCTCCTGTTATACCTCAAACCAACGGGAAACCCTGTTGGCAAGTGCCATAGGTCTTGTAAGCTCTCTAATGTGGGAGAGGGCGTCTATGGCTTCGTTTTTATGCTGCAAGGCCTCATTTAGAGTGATTATATGAAGCCGCTTTTTAATATTGTCTGTGTTTGACAGCTTAATGGAAACTGTCTTGTTTTCGTTTTCTCTAAGGTCAAAAAAATTGTCGCTGAAATTATTTCTTTCACCGTCTATGTCGAGATAGATATATCGAGCATAGCTGTCTGAGCTTAAAGTTATTTCAAGTGTGTTGTCCTCAATTTCCCATGTGTAGCCTATATTGCATGGCACTAAGCTTAAATCTTTATTCTCGCAGAAAATCATATTGTTTTCGCTGACAATATTGCCCATCTCATCATAAAGGGTCATAATGAGCACGTCACTTGTTTTGTCAAATTCCTTGCTTTGAGGGCTATAAATAAGCTTAGTTGATTGCCCTTGCATATAAAGCTCAAGCATAGCTTCCTTTTCCTCTTTGGTGATAAGATTAATTGTCTTTATCAGGGCAGTGCCGTAAAAGTCAGTGCTTAAATCTGAGGTGACATATATATTGATTCTGTCCTTTTCTTTGGTGGCGCTTATGTGGACTTTTTCATAAAAATGCCTTGCGTGATACATTAGAGCCTTTTTATTCATAGTGTAATCAATGCCTGCCCATGATGCGCCGGGCCAAATGTCATTTAGCTGCCAATAAAGAGTACCGTGACAAATATTGCCTATTCTTCTAAAATGCTCTACAGCCTGCTTCATATATTCCATTTGCAAAAGCTGGGTGAAATACACCTTATACTCCTGCTTGCCACTTTGAGCAAAGTGCTTTGTTAAATAGTAGGATAATCTTTCTTCGCCCATGTCGCATTTTTGATGTGGCAGAAGTGATGGGTGAGGATAGGACTGCATACCAAATTCGCTGCAAAAACGAGTCTTGCGTTTCTTCCAATAATCTTTGTCCTCATAGCCGTGCCAAACATTCCATATATGAGTGTCACCGTGGCGGTCGCTGTTCATGTTTTTCATATACTCGCCTGAGCTTGGACTTGTGGGGTGATATGGAGTTATTGGGTCAAGCTCCTTTAGCATATTGGGGAGCTGCTCATAGAAAAACTTACCTGTTGAGTCAATAAAATCCTTCATAACGAGCCATGCCATTGACATACTTTCAATTTCATTATTGCCGCACCAAAGAGCAAGGCTTGCATGATGCTTTAGCCTTAAAACATTTTGTCTCACTTCATCCTTAACGCTTTGCATAAACTCATCTATCATAAAGGGATAAGCGCAGCAGGCAAAGGCGAAGTCCTGCCATAAAAGTATGCCTAATTCATCACAAATATCATAAAAGTCATCGCTTTCATAAAAGCCGCCGCCCCATATACGAAGCATATTCATGTTTGCGTCTTTGCATTGAGACAAAAGCTCATAAAGCCTATCATGAGTTATGTTGGTGTAAATGGCATCCATGGGAATGTAATTTGCACCCTTTGCGAAAATAGGTGTGCCGTTTAAAGTAAAGGCAAAATTACTGCCGTATTGGTCTTGTCTTCTGTCAAGAGTAATAGTCCTAAAGCCTATTCGCTTTGACTTTTTATCTAAGATTTTGTTTCCCTTTTTAACGACTGCGGTGAAGGTATAAAGGGGCTGCTCACCATATCCATTACACCACCAAAGCTCCGGATTTTCAACCTCGATTATAAGGCTGTTTTCTCCTTGTGGTACTTTGTAAGTGGTACTTTTGCCGTCGGGTGAAGTTAAAATAACAGACAGCTTTTCCTCCGGCTGTGGGTTTAAAAGCTTTAATCTACATTCGGCCTTTGCTTTGTTCTTTTTTAGAGTTTGCTTAATTTCAAAGGTGTCAATAACACCGTGGGAGTAAAACCTAATATCACAGTGACCGCTAATGCCCTGCGCATCAAGCTCCGGAGCAAAATCCCAGCCAAAGTGACAGGCGCATTTTCTAATGTGGGGATGTCCTACAGTGCCGTTAGAGTTCCACGGGAGCTTTAATTCACTTTGTTTGTCTTTAATATATTGACGAACGGAAAGAAACCTTACCTCTATTTCATTTTCGCCGAGTGTAATATAGGGCTTAATATCAAAATCATATTGCAAATGTATATTGTGAGTTTCGCCAATTTTTCTTTTGTTTATATAAATTTCACTCAAGGTGTCAAGTCTATCAAAGTGAAGCACAGCCTTTTCCTGCATGAGCATTTCCTTTGTAACAGTGAAGACTCTTTTATAGCTTTTGTCATAATCGCTAAGTTTAAAATATATTTCATCGCCCTCGCACTCATTAAGCTTTGGGAGTGCGCCGGCCAATATAAGCTCATTTAAGTCAAGACCGGGAACAGTTGCTTCATATTCCCTATTTGTGTAAGCGTCATATAAGCACCATTTTCCGTCGAGATTTATTTTTTCCATAAAGCACCGCCTAAATATAAACTACATTTTCATTATAAATGATAAGCACAAATTAATCAAGTGGAATTCCCACAAATAGGACTATATTAGCTATGAAAAGAAACTTTACGGTATCTTAATAAAATTTGTTGCCGTAAAACATTGACTTTTTCTTCGCCTTGTGATAGAATATACAAAATCAAAAGAGACAGACAGCAAGGCAGTCTTGCGGCATGAACTCAGTGTGCAAAGTGTAGTAAACTCCTTGCATCGGGGTTCTTTTTTTACGAAACGGAGGCAGAGTTATGACAGGGTTTAAAGCGAAGGCAATATACCGTAACGGCTCTTTTTCGTCTTTCCCATTATTTACTGACAACGGAATAATTGTTCTCCGAGATGATTTCCATGGGGATGTTATTTCTTTTAATGATAAGTATATTTTTCCCGGTTTTGCAGATGTTCATGTTCATTTGCGAGAGCCGGGTTTTTCTTATAAGGAGACGATTAAAAGCGGCACACTTGCTTCGGCTCATGGGGGGTACACTGCCGTATGCAGTATGCCAAACCTTAATCCCGTACCCGACAGCAAAGAAAATCTAAGTCAGCAGCTACAAATAATTGAAAGAGATGCTGTTATAGATGTTTATCCCTACGGTGCAATAACAGTGGGGCAAATGGGCGAAAAATTAAGTGATATGGATGACATTGCGCAAAATGTCGTTGCTTTTTCAGACGATGGCAGGGGAGTGCAAAGTGACGAGCTCATGGAAAAAGCCATGATAAAGGCAAAGAGTCTCGACAAGATGATAGTGGCTCATTGCGAAGTAAACGATTTACTTAAAGGCGGCTACATACATGATGGAGAGTATGCCAAAGAGCATGGGCACAAAGGCATTTGCTCACAAAGCGAATGGGGTCAAATTAAAAGAGATTTAGAGCTTGTTGAAAAGACAGGGTGCAAATATCATGTCTGTCACATCTCAGCTAAAGAGAGTGTTGAGCTTATAAGACAAGCTAAGAAAAAAGGTCTTGATGTCACCTGTGAGACAGGACCGCACTATTTAGTGCTCAGCGACAAGGACTTAAAAGAGGAAGGCAGATTTAAAATGAATCCCCCACTTCGTAGTGAGGAAGATAGACTTGCCTTAATCGAGGGCATAAAGGACGGCACAATTGATATGATTGCAACCGACCATGCGCCTCACTCAGCCGAAGAAAAAGGCAGAGGTCTTGAAAAGAGTCTCATGGGCATAGTCGGAATTGAAACAGCTTTTCCTATACTTTACACCTATTTAGTTAAGACGGGCATCATTTCCCTGGAAAAGCTTATTGCACTTCTCAGTGATAACCCGAGAAAACGCTTCTCACTTCCCGGCGGCACTAATGAGGGCGATAAGGCAGATTTTATCGTTGTGGATTTAGATGAGGAATATACAATAAACAGTAAGGACTTTTACTCAATGGGCAGAGCAACACCCTTTGACGGCTATAAGGTTTATGGCAAGGTTCTTCACGCATATATAAACGGAAACGAGATATTTTAAAGGAGGCTTCTATGACACAGGGAATTTACACTGTAATGAGCAACATTGCTTTAACTCACAGTGTTTATAAAATGGTGCTTCAAGGTGACACATCAGCTCTCACTGCACCGGGTCAGTTCGTTAACTTAACAGTTGACGGTTGCTTTTTAAGACGCCCCATTTCAGTTTATGACTGGGACGAAACCACAATAACAATTATCTACAAGGTCGTAGGTGAGGGTACAGAAAAAATGGCTAAGTGGCAAAAGGGATATGAATGTGATATCCTTGTGGGCCTTGGCAATGGCTTTAATATGTCAAGAAGCGGTGACACACCACTGCTCATTGGCGGCGGTGTTGGCATACCACCTCTTTACGGCCTTTGCAAAAGGCTTATATCAGACGGCAAAAAGCCTACAGTTATTTTAGGCTTTAATGAGCAAAGGGAGATTTTCGCAAAGGAAGCCTTTGAAGAAATAGGAGCGAAAACAATAGTAGCCACTGTTGACGGCTCAGTCGGAGTTAAGGGCTTTGTTACAGACGCTATGAAGGAGCTTTCCTATTCATATTTTTACACCTGTGGCCCTATGCCTATGTTTAAAGCAATTGAAAAGACTGCTGTTGGCAGTGGAGAATATAGCTTCGAGGAAAGAATGGGCTGCGGCTTTGGTGCTTGTATGGGCTGTAGCTGCAAGACAAAATATGGCAACAAGAGAATTTGCAAGGACGGACCTGTGCTGCAAAGGGAGGAAATAATATGGTAAACACGAAGGTTAATTTATTAGGCTTAGAGTTAGATAATCCTGTTATTCCCGCTTCGGGTACATTTGGCTTTGGCTATGAATATGCAGAGCTTTACGATATAAACTGTCTTGGCTCAATTTCCTTTAAGGGTACTACTTTAGAAAGCAGATTTGGCAACCCGACACCGAGAATCGCAGAGTGTACCATGGGTATGATAAACTCTGTGGGTTTGCAAAACCCCGGTGTGGAAAAGGTTATAAACGAGGAGCTGCCAAAGCTTAAAAAGGTATATAACAAAAAAGTCATTGCCAATGTTGGCGGCTTTGCTGTTGAGGAATATGAAAAGTGTGCCTCACTTCTTGACGAGCAGGAGCAGGTTGGCATTTTAGAGATAAATATAAGCTGCCCCAACCTTCATGCCGGTGGCAAAAACTTTGGCGTTACTGCCGACGGAGCTTTTAAGGTTATTGAGGCTGTTAAAAAAGTGACAACTAAGCCGGTTTTAGCAAAGCTTACACCAAATGTAACAGATATAACGGAAATTGCCCTTGCCTGCCAACAGGCCGGTGCAGACGGCATTAGTATGATAAACACTCTTTTAGGCATGAGAATAGACCTTAAAACTAAAAAGCCTGTTATTGCAAATAAAATGGGCGGCTTTTCCGGCCCGGCAATTTTGCCCGTAGCTCTCAGAGCCGTATATCAGGTTTATGAAAAGGTGGATATCCCCATAGTTGGTATGGGCGGTATTTCATCGGCAAAAGATGTCATTGAGATGATGCTCGCAGGTGCTACGGCTGTTCAAGTCGGCGCCGCAAACTTAGTTAATCCCTATGCCTGCCGTGATATTATCAATGAGCTTCCGGCAGTCATGGAGAAATATAATATAACAAATTTAAGTGAAATTATCGGAGGTGCTCACTAATGGGTAGAGATGTAATTGTTGCTTGCGATTTCAGCAGTAAAGAGGAGGTTTTCGCCTTCCTTGACAAGTTTGAGGGCAAAAAGCCTTTTGTTAAAATAGGTATGGAGCTTTTTTATGCGGAAGGTCCTGAAATAGTTAGAGAAATAAAGAAAAGAGGTCATAAGATTTTCCTTGACCTTAAGCTTCATGATATCCCTAACACTGTTAAAAAGTCTATGAGTGTACTTTCAAGGCTTGATGTTGACCTTTGCAATCTTCATGCCGCAGGCACAAAGGGTATGATGACAGCCGCTCTTGAGGGGCTTACAAGAGAAGACGGCACAAGACCGCTTCTTATTGCCGTAACACAGCTCACCTCAACTGACCAAGAGAGTATGGAAAATGACCTTCTCATTAAAGAGCCTATTGACAAGGTGGTTATGCACTATGCTAAGAACGCTGCCGATGCAGGTCTTGACGGTGTTGTTTGCTCACCTCTTGAGGCAGGCAAGGTACACGAAACCTGTGGAGATAAATTCTTAACCGTTACTCCCGGTGTACGCTTCGCTGACGGTGATGTAGGCGACCAAAAGAGAGTTATGACTCCCGCTCAGGCAAAGGAAATCGGCTCAGACTATATTGTTGTGGGAAGACCAATTACCGCTGCCGCTGACCCTGTTGCAGCATATGAGAGATGCTTAGCTGAGTTTATCGGCTAAAATAAAAATGTAAATTAAATCGAAAGGATTGATATATAATGGAAAAAATTATCGCAAAAGACTTACTTTCAATTGGAGCTGTTTTCCTTCGCCCACAGCAGCCTTTCACATGGGCAAGCGGAATAAAAAGCCCTATTTACTGTGACAACAGACTTACACTTACTTCACCTCAGGTTAGAAATGATGTGGAGACAGGTCTTGCAAAAACAATACTTAAATATTATCCCGACTGTGAGGTTATTATGGGCACTTCAACTGCCGGTATCGCTCACGCAGCTATTGTCGGCCACATTTTAGGCCTTCCCATGGGTTATGTCAGAAGCGGTCATAAGGATCATGGCAGAGGAAACCAAATCGAGGGTAAGCTTGAAAAGGGTCAGAAGGTTGTTGTTGTTGAGGATCTCATCTCAACAGGCGGCAGTGTACTGGAGGTAGTAGAGGTATTAAGAGAAGCAGGCGCTCAGGTGCTTGGCATCGCTTCAATTTTCACCTACGGTATGCAAAAGGGCATTGACAGAATGGCTGCAGCTAATGTAATCAATCGCTCACTTTCAAACCTTGACGCTGTCGCAGAAGTTGCAGCTGAGGAAGGCTATATTGAAAAAGGTGACATTGAACGCTTGCTTAAATTCAGAGCTAACCCCTCAGATGAAAGCTGGATAGGAGGCAACGCATGAGAAGTCTTATCAATATTCTCGACCTGACAACTCAGGAGATTGATAAATTACTCGATGTAGCTGACGATATTATCGCAAATCCCAAAAAGTATTCAGAGGTTTGTCACGGCAAAAAATTAGCGACTCTTTTCTTTGAGCCGTCAACAAGAACAAGACTCAGCTTTGAAGCTGCTATGTATGAGCTTGGAGGCAATGTTCTTGGCTTCTCTGAGGCAAACTCCTCATCAGCCGCTAAGGGCGAGAGTGTCGCTGACACCACAAGGACAGTTAGCTGCTATGCGGATATTATTGCTATGCGTCACCCAAAGGAGGGCGCACCACTTGTGGCTTCCATGCACTCCGGCGTACCGATAATAAATGCCGGTGACGGAGGACACAACCACCCAACACAGACACTTACTGACCTTCTCACAATCAGAAGAAAAATGGGCAAGCTCAGTAATTTTACCATAGGCTTTTGCGGCGACTTGAAGTTTGGCAGGACTGTACATTCACTTCTTCAAGCACTTTCACGCTATGAAAATATAAAGGTGGTGCTCATTTCTCCCAATGAGCTTAAGGTACCATCATATATTAAGCATGATGTGCTTAGAAAAAACGGTGTTGAATATAAGCAAACAACAGATCTTGAAAGTGTACTTCCCGAGCTTGATGTGCTTTATATGACAAGAGTTCAGCGTGAAAGATTCCTCTCGGAGGAGGAGTACATCAGATTGCGTGACAGCTATATCCTCACTCGTGAAAAGCTCAAGGACGCTAAAGAGAGTCTTACCATACTTCACCCATTACCAAGAGTTAATGAGATATCTGTTGATGTTGACGACGACCCAAGAGCGTGTTATTTTGAGCAGGCACTTTGCGGCAAATATGTCAGGATGGCTCTTATTATGGAGCTTCTCGATATACATTTGGATTAAAATTAAGGAGGAGCGAAATGAATATAGACTCAATCAAAGACGGCATAGTTATTGACCATATAACCGCCGGAAATGCTATGACTATTTACGGCCTTTTAGGTTTTGACAAATTAGAGTGTAGCATTGCCATTATAAAAAATGTTTCCAGCAAAAAAATGGGCAAGAAGGACATTATCAAAATTGACAGCAACATTGATATAAACCTTGAAGCTCTCGGCTACATTGACCCGGGAGTTACCATTGATATAATAAGAGACGGCTCTCTCGTCGATAAGAGAAGCGTAGATTTGCCTGAGACTCTCCACGGTGTATTAAGGTGCAAAAACCCCAGATGTATAACATCCTGTGAGCAGGAGTTAGAGCAGGTTTTTGTGCTCACTGACAAGGGCAAGAAGATATATAGATGTATGTATTGCGAGGCAAAAGCGTAAAAAAATAAAAGGCAGGTGTGTGATGAGCATACCTGCCTTTTTGATGGGTGAGTGGTGTTTTGGTACTCTGCCGAGGTGGGGAGAGTGTGCGATTTTGAAAGAATGTTGTTTGTGGGTGTTTAGGGAAAACTGCTCTTATATGGGTGAAAGCATGGGGGAATGTTTAATTACTTCTTTACTCTTTATTTTTAAGCATATCAAAAGGATAATCAATTATATGAGCTTTTCTGTGTCTGAGCATTGTTATATAAAACTTCTTTTGGAGGTCTGATATACAAGAAATGTCATTTATCATTTTTTCAATAGCAGACATATTAATTTTTGGAGCTATACGCATTAAGGCGCTGTTACAATCGTTGTTCTGTAGAGAAGAAATAAAGTCAAAATAGTTGATTTTTTTCCCTTCGTATTGTATTGCGGAGGTAGGGAAAACAAAAATACGAGCGTCCATTTCTTCCTTGCTTGAAAGAATAGCAGACATAGTTTCTTCACTTGCCTGAGGATAAAGACAGCTTCCGCAGTCATATACAGGAGCTATATTAATTTCATCAGTTTGCTCATTATATAAAAACCCCCAGTTGCCGTTGTGTCGGTCAAAGTTACCAATAAACGCATCAGCAATAAATAAATTCCAAAAATGCTCTGTAAGCCTCTTTGGGTCTATTGCCTGTTGATTTTCGATGGTATATATAATGTCCTTCAATTCCGTTCCATAACCGTTATGAGCAGAATCTATCATTTGATTTTTTAAAGAAGCAAAGTCTTGTAGTGTTATACCGAGTGAGGTAAAATCTTTACAAGCAACAACAATTTTTTCTTTATCCCTAATAGTAAACTTACCTAATAAGGTTTCTTGCGTCTTAATATCAAGTATATTTAGAATATGAGAGCCGATATATTCTGATATACAGCTGTTTGTATAGCTCATATCTGTGTTTTTTCTCGGTACAGACGGAAATTTTAACATATATTGTTCATCATTGTAAACAACGGAAATCTTACTTCCATTAGCACCGGCATAAGCCTTATTCTTTCTTGGCAATGTGGAAAAATCTATCATTTGTTCTCACCTCTGCAATCCTAAATACTTTTCTCTTAAATACCAAGCTTGCTCAGAAGAAATAATATTATTAACCTCTGCGGAATTAATATCACTTTGAAGTTCGCAATAATAGCAGTCCATCAGAGTTACAACTACTCCCTTCTCCTGCTTTTTCAAAGCATCCTTATACATGGATAGAGAGTTTTCAAGAAATTCGGGAAGATTACATTCCAAATAACCCATATTAACAGGCTTTCCATTAGTACCATAATCAGCCTCGAGTAGCTCCTCCATTGTACAGTTTAAAGCCTTAGCCAAAAGCATAACCGTTTTTGCGGAGCATTTTTCAAGTGAGCTTCTTCCGGCACAGATATCTATAACAGTTGTTTTAGGAACGCCGCTTATTTTTGACAATTGGTACATTGTCATATTTTTTTCTCTTAAAGCTGATTGTAAATCCATACTTTATCACCTCAAATATATTATATCGTTATGCCGACCTATTGTCAATATACGAGTGATTTTTATTTGCAAAAGCGTGAATAAAAAACTGCCCTCACGAGTGCAAGGGCAGTATACATTACAAAAGCGTTTTGCAATTATATTGATGGTACTTTTGAGCGTACCTTATTAAAATCATTAGTGGTTAGAAATTCATTGAAGGATTTATTCTTGCAACTTTAAATCTCTTTTTCAAAAATCAAGTCAAGCTCCTGCACATGACCTGTACCACGCTGCTTTGTGGGTACATAGCCTACATAACGCCAGCCTTGTTCAGCGCGTTCGTCTATAATGGAACGATAATCTTCGATAGAATAAACATTGCCTGAGCCAAAGCCCCAACCGTCAAAATCGCAGCTTACAGATTCATAGTCATACTTATACATAACAGTGACCTCCTTAAATAGTGGGTAGATTAATTGTACCATATACTTGCAATTAAATCAACCGGAGTACATATTCTCGTGTAAATATAAGGGCTTTGGAATGAAATTTTAGATGTGGGGGAGTGGGATAGTGCTTAGATAAAAAACCTCATAGATCCATAGATATTTCAAGGAGATTGTTTTATGGAAATTTATTGCATTTAAGTATAAGGTATGGTATAATCGATGCAGTTTTGTGTTCGCGAAAATTACAAGTTATGTTGCGAAATAAACCAAAGGAGAAAAGTTATGTCAGAAAAAAAGTTTAATTTTAAATCAGCTGTTCAAGTTGCAGGAAAAAATGCATCTGATTTTTTTGGTAAAACAAAGGATAATATTGTGCGTTCAACAGATCAAAACGATGACGGCAAATTTGACAAAGAAGATATTTCCGTGATTGTTAATTCCGTGAGTGACTCTGTAAAGAGTAGCGCACAAGCTTTAAAAGATAGTGCTGAAGAAAAATCCCGTCAGCTTGAATTAAAGCGTTTACAGCCTATATTTTCAGAAATACTTGATACTGCTGACTTTTGTTTGTCAAAATTTATCAGAGTAACGCAACGAGATAAGAAACATTCTACAAGTGAGGTTTGTCAAGGCTCTATAGGATATTTTTCTACTTACAAAGATTTTAAAATGGTCAATATTTTCAGTGACAGTATAGAACATTTTGCGTTATCATTCTATCCGGATAAAGGAAGCGAGTTTTATTATGTAGACCCTACAAATAAAGATCGATATATAGCTCTAGATGAATACTTTGGATATCTTAAAGAAGAGCGAATCAACGAATTGCAAATGATAGCCCAATCGCTTGGAGCTAAACATTTCAAGGTTACATATAAAGAAGAAAAATCTGCTTCCACGCAAAAGAAATTAAAAGGCAATGTGAGTAGCAAAGGACTTGCAAGTGTTGAAGCTGAACATTCATATTCAGAGGAAAGATATTCAACATTTGAAATAGCAGCTGAAAGCGATTATCCGGGTCACAAACCTATTATGCCTCAACTCAAATATATGCAGAAAGATCCAAGCATAAATACTTTGGTTGCCATGAGAATGGATGAAACTTCTCCGTTATCTCATCAAAAATTTATGCTTAAAATGAGTAATTCTTCCGGTATTAAAGAAAGTGACGCAATTAAAATCGATGCGGTACTTAAAGGCTTAAAAGTAACCGGAAAAGCTAGTGTAGTCAGCGAAGCAAAAAATGAATCAAGAAGATATCTGGAATATGAAATAGATTTTTAACTTTATATATTAAATAAAATAACTCCTTAATTGTGTACATAAGCTACAATGATTAAGGAGTTTTTGTTGTAAGGCACAAATGCGATTATTCATTTGACGGATTGTGCGTTGCTGCTACAAAAACAAAAACAGCAACCTAAGTTGCTGTCTCTTGGTGCGAGAGACGGGACCCCCACCGTACGAGCTGCCCCACACGCCCCTCAAACGTGCTACTCTTGCGGTTCCCAAAATTTCTTTGTGCCTTGGGGCGGCACAGAAATTTTGACCGCTGCGCCATTTCGCACTCCCTTTATCCGCCACAGGCGGCGGTCGTGCTCAATGCTGCCGATTCCTACAAAAAACAAAAACAGCAACCTAAGTTGCTGTCTCTTGGTGCGAGAGACGGGACTTGAACCCGTACGAGCTGCCCCACACGCCCCTCAAACGTGCGCGTCTGCCGATTCCGCCACTCTCGCATATTTACTTCACTCTTTCGAGTGCTCGTATACTATACCATTTTTTAAATTGATTGTCAAGAGTTTTTTTGAAGTTTTTTGAAATTCTTGACCGGTATTGACGAATTTATGGTAGTTTGACGAATCTCAAGATAATATTTGTTGTATACGCTTTTGCTTTTCAAAAAATTAATATCACAAATAACCCATTATTAAAGTTTGTTTTTAAGAATGGGTTTTATGCTAAGTGTTCTTTTATCCAAAAGAGTATTCTTTCATAACCGATTTTGCCAGCTGCAACTGAAAGTGAAAGGGAAATTAGTTCCGATTGTGTATACTGGATTTTAATATTATTAAGTTGTAAAGTCATTAACATAGTAAATACGCCAATTCGTTTGTTGCCATCTACAAAAGCATGATTATTTGTAAGACTAAACATCAATCTTGCTGCCTTTTCCTCAATAGAAGGGTATACTTCATTATCTCCAAAGCTTGACATAGCACTATAGATTGCAGATTCTAATAAGTTTTTGTCTCGAATCCCATAACTTCCACCTGTTCTCTGGATTAGCTTATCATGAAGAATTATTATTTCATCAACCGTCAAAAGTATCATTATTTAGCCAACTCCACCAACGCTTCTAAATTTTCATCAATAAGCTTATCTGCTGTGCTGTCAATTTTTGCTTTGCGCATTTGCATCGCAGCTGAAATCATGTCATATTCATCAAAATCTACAATGACATATTTCGGCTTGTTGTTCTTTAAAATAACTGCTAAACCACTTTTGTCAACAGTGTGAACAACCTTTGAGAAGTTTTGATTTGCCTCAGTCATAGAAATCAAATAATCGGTATTAACCATCATTTTTATCACCTCTACTGTTATTATACTCAAAATATAGGACAAATGCAACCTATTTTTAAAATTTGTAGATATTTACATTATAAGATTTAGCTGTTAGTATTAAAATATCAATTCCCCGACATATCGCCGGGGAATCACTCACTTTATCCGCCTTACTCAATCGGGTACAAAGCCACTAACCATCAGCTCTTTAACTCTCCTTGCTTTGTACCGTCAACCAGGCTATATTTTATAACTAAATTATCACTAACAGTGAAAAAGCTACTGTCAATATATGCTCCTCTAATAAAGGATAAATCAGCATAAACATCATTTACCGGGTGGTCAAACTTATACTTTAATGTGACCTTATTATCCTTGAGGCTTATTATATAGCAGCCGTAGCCCACTAAACCATAAGGGCCGAATTTTTCAACGGGGAGGGCAATATAATTTTCCTGCACATTATAAACAAATGCCTTAGGGTCATCTGTAACACAGCAGGTGGTTTTGTTGTCTGTAAATGTGCTTATTTCCTTTGGATTTGACATATCACTCACATCAAATAAAGAGACCTTCATTGAGGTGAAATCTGCACTCTCATCATTGCCGTTATAGCCTATGCCAAGGATAATATTTTCGCTTATTGGGTGAAGATATCCACTGTAGCCGGGAAGCTTAATTTCGCCTATAATTTTTGGCTTAGTGGGGTCTTTTAGGTCGATTGCAAATAATGGGTCAGTGTTTTTATATGTGACTATATAAGCCTTGTCGCCCATATAGCGGACACTTTGAATTATCTCGTTGTCAGCTATGTTTTCCAATTTGCCTATGACCTTCAGCTCATTGTCAAGAATGTAAAGAGAGCACAGGTCTTTTTGACTTTTGTTGTCATAGGAATTTACGGCAATTCTAAAGGTGCCATTATATTCGTCCATGTTATATTGTTCCGGCGCAAAGCCTTTTACCTCACCTTGAGCTTTTAAGGCTATTTTTGTGCCGTCAAGTGAAAAAGCATTTATAAAGCAAAGGCTGTCGTCACTGTCTTTTGACTTTTTGCTGCCAACAACATAAAATGTGCTTTCTGAGCAATACACATTATAGCCGTCGCCAAGGATTGCAAGAGTGGATACATCACTGTCAATGTCACTTGTGTCATATGCGCTAAGGCAAATATAGCTAAGTGTGCCCTCGTCCGTAATATATATACAATCATAAGCAAAGTCGTGGCCGTTTATTTTGGGTACACTGTTTTCCTTAGCATCTTTCTCGTCTTCGCCAAAAACATAATATTCAGTGGCAACATAAAGAACACCGTCTGACATACGAGAGGATATATAATCACCGTCCTGCACAGCCCTGCGAAGCACCTTAGGATCACTTTTGTCTGTTACATCTACTACTAAGGTAATAGTTTTAGCACCCTCACTTCCTACAGCTCTTGCAACACAGCAGCCGTAGTAATTGTCACCATAGGTTGCAACGACAATAAGCTTATCTCCAATGAGATATAATTCACGAAGCGTAATTGTTTCCTCATTGTCATTGTAAAAATAAGTATCACAGACAAGTGTCATAGTACCGGTGTCAATAATTTTAAGCTTGTATTCGCTGTTTTTTCTGTTAAAGCTTATAACATAAAGATATCTGCCGTCGTTTTTAATTATGTCGCCTTCATCAATGCCTAAGGTTTGTGCATTAGTCTGGCTAAAGCCTAAGCCTTTAAAGGCTTGGGAGAGCGCATCTGATGAAGCACCATTATAATTGTCACCATAAATAAAATCAAAGCCTTTGTTATAGACATCGTAATACTCAGCATTGTCATTGTAATTTTTTAATATGATTTTCTCTATTTCTTCACGGCTTTGAGCTTTTTTTAGACTTCCCACTGCTTTGTCTGCTGAGGACGCGTTGACACCTGCTGCGGTGGTAGTGCTTTCTCCCGCCGAGGTAAGTGAACCGGTGGTATCAGGCTCATTTAATATGATTTTGCCATTTGAAAGTAAAACCACCGAGAGTACACTAATAAGCACAATAGCGAAAATTGCTGCAACAGAGCCAATTCTTTTAAAGGTTATTTTGGTTGTCTTTTCCTGTGAAGTGCCCTTTAGCATTGAGACAACATTTTCTTTTTTTAATTTGTCAGGCAATTCGGGGCAATTGTTAAATTTTGAGCTTATTTCACTGTAAAGCATATCCTTATCATTCATTTTTGTCACCTCTTAAATCTCTAAATATTTACGCAGCTTTTCATTTGTACGCATGACCTTTGAGCGCACAGTGGAGTCGCTAAGCTTCATAATTTTGCCTATTTCCTTACTGGAATAGCCTGCACAATAATAAAGGATAATTATTTCTCTTTCCTCGTCACTTAGTCGTGAAAGTGCATTTTTAAGGCTGATTATTTCACTTTCGTCTCTCTCGTTTGCCCTAAGCTCAATTAAGGATGAGTATTCCACATTCCCCATATTGACTATTTTTTCCCTGAGAAGCTTATTGCAGCAGTTATGTAATATCTTAAATAGCCATGACTTAAAGCTGTCATTTCTTTTAAGTGAGCTGATTTTTTCATAGGCTATTATTACACACTCACTTACAGCATCCTGGGCATATTGCTCCGAGCCTAAATAGTAATAGGCAAATCTGTACATATCCTTAGCGTATAACTCATATAGCTCGCCAAAGGAGTCGGCATTGCCATTTTTGGCAGCCTTGACCAGATCGGTAATTTTTGAGCTCATATTTATCACATCCGTTCACTCCATTAGATGAAAATAATAAGAGGTTTGTTGCATTAATTTTACAATAATTTTTATTAAGTTACAATGGGTAACGTTTAGAAGAAGCTATTTAGGTTAATAATCAAGGTAAATCAAAACTGAGAAAGGTGATATAAAAATGGATAAAGAGAAAAACCAAAAGCAAAAAAAGACAGTGAAATCCGTCAAGGCAACAGGGGAGAAGGCTATTAAATCCGATGTTCAAGGCTCATATACCGGTGTGCCTGAAGACCCCCATGAAATGCCTGTGCAGGATGTAGATGACCTTTAATAAGGATAAATTGAGCGTGGAATTACCTAAAAAGTGTAATTTCACGCCCGAAGCTTAATATTTATTTCGTCTTCTTTTATTAATAAGCTTTTGAAATAAATAACCAAAAGCAATAATTAAAACACATAAAACAAAGACAACTAAAACACCTTCACGGCTTTTAATTTCCACTATGTACCATTGGCTTTCCGATAGCTTTTTAGCTATGAAAACGCAAAGTTCGGTTAAAGCTTCAATTATGTCGGCTAAAGGCTTTGGCATAAAGCCTAAGCTGCTCAAAAGAGAAGCAATGGCAGAGGCAGTAATAAGCATTGGCGACAAGGGAAGAAAAGCGAGGTTTGCAATCGGTGACATAAGAGAAAAATTGCCAAAGGCATCGACTAAAATCGGCACAGTGAAAACCATGATGCTCACACTTGTCACAAGGGAAAAGACCACGGTCTTTAATAGGGAAAACAGGCGGACGCTTTTTACCCTCATTATATCTCCCAAGCGCGTACTGATAATCTCACTCATAGGCAGCGACACTGTTAATATTGACAGCGTTGACAGTACGGACAGAAGAAAGCCTATGCTTTTACACGAGAAGGGATTAAGACTTAAAACAACTATCATCGCAAGACCTAATGAATTAAGGCTATCATTTTTCCTGTTAATGCTGTCGCCTGTCAGGTGCATTAGACGCATAATGCCGGCTCTCATGACCGAGGGGCTAAAATCCGCTAAGAACATAATAAAAAATATAAATATGGCAATAAAGGTGTTCCTCAGCTTTTTGTGGCGAAGCTTTTTCGTTAAAAGCTCCACGAGCATAGTCAATATAGATAGGTGCATACCGGACACCGCCATGAGGTGGGCAATGCCTATAAGCTTAAAGTAGTCGTAAATATCATCATTTAGGTTGTCTTTATTTCCCGTTATGAGGGCTAAGAGCACACCGGCTGTGTCATCACTAAAATATTTTCTAAGGCACATAGATATTTTATTTCTCATATCATTTCCCAGCTTTGTCAGAGGTCTTGTACCCTGCCGAGTAACGGTAAGCTTTTCGATATTATTAGCTCCCGTATAGATTTTTTGGCTCTTAAAATAATCCGCTATGCTCTTGTTGTCACTGCCAACCTTATATAGCTGACCCTCAAAGCTTATAACATTGCCAATAACAAAGCAGGATAAATCTATATCCTCATATGCCGTGCTAAAGGATAAGCGTATGTTGCCCTTGCACTTTGCATCGTTTAATGACACGAGCTCACATTTACAATAATATCTGCCATATTCCTCATAATACTTTGGCTCTTGCTTTACTACGGCGACAATTTGCTTTTTAAGTCCGGTGGAGTTCCTTAAAACGAGATAGTTACTTTGTGAAATAAAAAATAAAAGTGAAGAAATGCACACACTAAGACACACCGCAGGCACAAAAAGACTTTTGCGTAAGGGCTTAATGAGGATTCCTACACAGAAAAATATATATGAAATTATACAGAGAAGCAAAGGAAAAGCTTGTGAGTCAATATATGTTAAGACGGTAAGGCATATAAGAAAGGTGCAGCCGACGGTAAAAAGAGGTCTTTTCATAAAATACTACAGCACCATAGTAATTTATAGGAAAAAGCCTTTTTAATATTGCTGCTTCTTTTCAACTTAAACACCGTCCTTATTTTTCACTTTCCTTATATATTAAACACACCTTGCCTTATGAAATAAAGATAGCATATTTTTACGAAAATTGCAATAAAAAATATCCACAAAAAGCTTGTGATGATTTTTGATTTTTAATAACCATGGTGTATATCAGTAGCTTTTTAACAGTACAAAAAGCCCTAATGCCACTTGAGATGTGACAAAAGGGCTTTCACTTTTTTATGGCTTAATCCTCGGCAGTCCCGATAATTTTTTGCACCTGCTCTAAAAGCTTTTCAGAGGTTCTGGAAAAGACCTGATATTTTTTCCACACAAGATCCATTGATACCTCCTGCTTTGGATAAAGAGGGCGAAAGCATAGTGAGCCTTCCGAAGCGGAATATAAGGTCTTGTCAAGACCAATGGCATAGCCTAAGCCCTCCTCAACTAAAAGGGAGGCGTTGTAAATTAAGTTATAAGTACCGACAATATTAAGCTCGTCAGTGGATTTTCCCAGCCATTCAAGCTGAGTTTCCAAGGCCATGCTTTGGCGTGAGATAATAAGAGGGAGGTCGTATAAATCCTCGGGCTTTATATATTCCAGCTTCGCTAAGGGGCTGTCCTTACGCATTAAAAGGCCTAAGGTGTCACGAGTGGGCAGCTTAATTGAGTCATATTTTGTGTGGTCAAAGGGTCCCATTAAAATGCCAAAATCCAAAAGTCCCTTGTCAAGACGGTCCTTAACATCATCGGAGGTACCGCTATACATATGATATTGAATATAAGGGTGAGCCTTTTGGAGATTTTTTGCTGCCTTTGCGATAAAAGCAGTGGCGTTTGTCTCATCACCGCCAATATAAATATTGCCCGATATTGGCTCTTTACTGTCTTGAATTTCAGCCTCAGTTTTTTCTACTAAGGTTATAATCTCAGTTGCCCTTCTGCGAAGCAGCTCACCGTCCTCTGTTAAGACGATTTTTCTGTTGCCTCTAATAAAGAGAACCTTTCCCAATTCCTTTTCCAAATCCATAAGCTGACGGGATAAAGAGGGCTGAGACAGGTGCAAATATTCTGCGGCGGCAGATATGGTTTCCTCTCTTGCAACTGCAAGAAAATATCTTAAAACTCGAAGCTCCATAATGACCTCCTT
>CAZDEL010000006.1:0-55120 GCA_964504475.1 uncultured Faecalibacterium sp.
CCATGCTTTGAATCAGTTGAGCGTTTAAGGTCTGTCATCTTTTCATCGCTAACCTGCTTAAAGCGTGCCATCATATCCTCAAAGGACATATTCTCAGTTGGCTGCGGCTTTTGCTGACCCTGCCAAACATTGCCGCCACGAGGTCTATCATGTCTTCTCTGCTTTGGAGCGGACTGCTTGTCATTTTCCATAGCCTTTTTAATAGACAGGCTGATTTTACCCTCTGGTGATATTCCAACCACCTTAACCTTGACATCCTGACCCTCTTTAAGGAAATCCTTAATTTCCTTAACAAAGGTGTTGGACACCTCAGAGATATGTACCATTCCGCTTTTTCCGTCCGGCAAGCTAACAAACGCACCAAAAGCCGTTAAACCTGTAACCTTGCCTTCAACAATTGCTCCAACTTCAAGCATAAAAAGATATTGTCCTCCTAAGAATTATTCCCCGAAAGATGAATTATAATATACTTTCTCTCCCGGCTTGCAGTAGCCGTATTCCTCTCTTGCGATCTTCTCAAAATAATCACTGTGATCATCATCGGAAAGAAGCTTCTCGATTTCCTCACTCTCTTTATCAAGGGCAGCTATCTCAGCGTTAACGGCCGAGACCTCGCTTTTAATCTGCCTATACTCGATATAATTTTGAGCGATGCCCGCAATAACAAATATTGCTGTGCCTGCGACAAGCATGATCCAAAGGTAGTGTGCCTTGCGAAGCTTTTTCTTTTTTGGTTTTGCATCATTAATACTTCTAACAGCCAAAGCTAACACTCTCCTTTAAAATCTATACAAGAGTAAGTATAATCATTTTTCAATTTTTTTCAAGGGGATTTTAATAATATTCTTAAAATTTTTCCTTTCTTTTTTTGATTTTTTCTCTTTATTAGCCCTAATCATTCTTTTTTGACCCAATTTTGATATAACAGCTGTGACTTTTTTAATAATTGCTCTAATGGGCAAGGTCACAAAATGAAGAAGCTGCCTTAGCTTTTTGGAAATAAAAAGCAGTGGCTTAATGAGATATTTGCCGGCACTAAAGTGAAAGCATAAGGCACCTAAAAGCTCTGCCATAATAAGATTAAAGCGTACTATTCCGTCATTAAACAGCACCATGAAGAAAAACGAAGCTATGCTTCCTATTAAAGAAAATGCTGTGTCGCATAAAATATATGCCCATTTTTTATCTGAGAGCAGCATACGAAGCACAGCGAAAAATTCATACAGCAAGCCTAACAGTACCCCAAGACCAATGGTGCGTATGAAAATAATAACCTGACTTGACAGTGGTTGACTATAGCTCATCTGAACACCTTTGAGAAAAAGCCACCTTTATTTGGCTGCTGGTCAATATATGATAGGCTTGATATTTTGCCATCGACACTAAGCTCACCCTTATCAACATTTAATGAGCTAATGTGAAGCTCACTGCCGGTTATTGTCAGCTCACCAAAATCCGTATAAGCTATGACACTTGTCTCGTCAAAGGAATCAACATCGGTTACACCGCTTATGGTAACTTCCCCTCTGTCCTTCATTATGACATTGTGCGGCATAATTATTTTATCTTTATTGTCAGTCATAAATAACACCCCTTTATTAAAGCATATTAGCTCACAAAGGGATTTATAACATAAAAAAACACAAGCCGAAGCCTGTGTCGTTAAAGCATTTTATACATAAGTCCTGCATCATTTTTAGTGGCATGCTCTGTCACCACAAGAACCTGTGCCTTCATTATGTTTTCGCCCATTTGGATTTCGATTATATCCCCCACCTTAACATCGTAGGAGGCTCTGGCAATTTTGCCATTGACAGTGACATGCTTTGCGTCACACACCTCATTGGCTATTGTCCTTCTCTTTATTAAGCGGGAAACCTTTAAATATTTATCAAGTCTCATATAAAGCTCTCTTTCCTAAAAATTTAAAAGAGTCGCTGACTTTGGCGACTCTTTTTATAGCGGTAAATTATTTTACAGCTGATTTAAGTGCAGCGCCTGCCTTAAATGAAGGAACCTTTGCTGCTGCGATTTCAATTGACTCGCCTGTCTTGGGGTTGTGACCTGTTCTTGCAGCTCTTTCCTTAACCTCAAATGTACCAAAGCCGATGAGTTGAACCTTATCGCCTGCCTTAAGTGCATCCTCAATTGAACCGAGAACTGCTGTGAGAGCCTTCTCTGCGTCCTTCTTTGAGATCTCAGCCTTAGCTGCAATTGCATTGATTAAATCGGTTTTATTCATTTGTTTTTCCTCCAAATAAATTTATATTTCCAAGAGGTTAACCTCTATTGGATTTAAGTATTTGCTTTGCTTCGTCCCACAGCTTGTCAAGCTCGTCTATGGGTGTCTCTTTCATGTTTATTCCCTTTTCTTCGGCTAATTTCTCAACTAAAACATAGCGTGAAATAAACTTTTCGTTTGACTTTGTGAGAGCCTCCTCAGAGTCAACATCAATAAACCTTGACACATTGACACATGAGAAAAGCACATCTCCCATTTCGTCCTCAATTGACTTTTGGTCTTTCGAGTCAATAGCTTCTCTAAGCTCCTTGATTTCACTTTCAAGAGCTGTCAGTGCCCCTGACATATCGTCCCAATCGAAGCCGGCCTTTTTAGCCTTTGATTGAATCTTTTGTGCTCTCATTAAGGCAGGAAGCTCTTTTGGTACTTTAAGCATTGAGCTGCCTTGAGTCTTTTGGGACTTTGATTTTCTCTTAATATTATCCCAATTAGTGAGCACCTCATCAACGGAATCAACCTTAACAGTTGAGAAAACATGAGGGTGACGCTCAATTAGCTTTTTACAAATTCCGTCAGCTACATCGTCGAAGGTAAAACTTCCTTTTTCCTTTTCCATTTCACTGTGGAAAACCACCTGTAGTAAAACGTCGCCTAACTCCTCTTGCAAAAGCTCATTGTCATTTTTATTGATAGCCTCGATTACCTCGTAGGTTTCCTCAATAAAGTTTGACTTAATGCTTTCGTGAGTTTGCTCAGCGTCCCATGGGCATCCACCCGGAGCACGAAGTATAGACATAATCTGAAGCAAATCGTCAATATTGTATTTTTCCTTAAATTTAAAGTTATTCATACAAAAACCTCATTTGGTATATTCTACCCTAATAATCTGAATTTTGCAAGGACTTTTGCAATTTTTTCACCCTTTGGGAGCATTAAAACGTCATCTTTTACAATTCCTTTAAATAATAGCATGGAAATTGCATAAGTTACACCGCCTAAACCTATTGCCACAATGCCAACAAGTCTGCTCTCCACCATGAGCTTTTCGGCAATAACATAGTTTGTGCCCCAAGCGACAATGCCGCAAAGTGCAGCACAAATAAACGGCTTAATGTAAATTGAAACGACATTTATCTTAACCTTTGTCACCTTGAGAAGGGATGTAAGATTAATAGCGAAGATAATTATATAGCATACAGCTGTGCTAATCGGCGCACCGTTAATATTAATTTGAGGGTTGCCAATAAGGATAAAGTTAAGCAATATCTTAGCACATGAGCCTATGGCAATAGACTTGATGGGTATATCCATTCTGCCCACAGCCTGGAGCATATTTGTCATAGGTGAGGTTGCCGCAAAAAGGAACATTCCAAAGCCATAAACACGAAGCATTGGCTCAGCTATGGGGATCATGTCCTTACTTGATGAGTAAAGTATCTCAAGTATCGGACCCGGTATAGCGGCAATGCCAAGACCTGCCGGCATTGCAATCATCATAGTAACACGAAGGACTGTTTCAATTGTGCCCTTAATCTCCTTTTTATCCTTTGCTGCCCACGCTGATGTCAAAGCCGGAATTGCGCTTATGCCAAGAGTGAGGGTTATTGTGGGGATGAGGTTTTTAATGTTGAGCACAGAGCCGTGAGTACCATAAAGATAATTGTGTATGCCCTCGTCAAGAGTTTGTGAAGCGGCAAGTGATGCGCTATACATTTCCTTAATTATGTCGCCACCGACCTCAATAGCGTGTGCAAGGCGGTTTCTTATGGTCAAGTCATCTATCATATTGCTAATATTAAGCACAATGGAGCTTAAAGCAACAGGTGCGGCAATGCGGATAAGATTCATTCTCAAGGTCTTGTCACTTTCAGGCGCAGGAGAGTTGACTATTTCCTCTCTTGTAAAGCCAAAGCCGTGACGCTTATATCTAATATACAAATAAAGCAGACCGAGCATTGAGCCGAGGGTTACACCCATAATTGCAACAGCAGCCGCATATGGGTACATGGCAGCTAAAGCCTCAGCCTCGTTATTGACCTGCTGACCGAAAACTGTTGCGGCACCGTCAACGGCCTCAGCGTGATATGTGGAAAGCCAATGATTAAAGCAAACATAGGTTGCACTAAGGCCAAAAACAAGCTTAACGCCTGCCTCAATGACCTGGGAAACACCGGTTGGTGTCATGTTTTTAAGACCCTCATAATAGCCTCTAAAGGATGACATCATGCAGCAGAAAAGCACACAGGGTGCAACTACGAGAACACTTACATAGTTCATCGGTGACTTAACTAAGAGAGAATATGGGTAAGCTATGAGCAAAAGTATAACAGTACCCGTAAGACCCACTATGAAGAAAAGCTGCTGTGCAACATGGAAAATCCTTTGTGCGTCCTTGATTCTGCCAAGCTCCACATTTTGCGACACCATCTTTGACACCGCAACGGGAAGACCGGCCATTGAAATAGCATAAAGCGGATTGTAAATAGCATATGCGCCTGTAAAATAGCCATAGCCCTCGGGAGTCAGAAGGTTTGTTAGTGGAATTTTATAAACAGCACCAATGATTTTAACGATTACAGTCGCCAGTGCCAAGACACCTGCGCCGGTAAGAAGACTTTGTTTTTTTCTTTCAGCCATGGTATGTAATCTCCTTTTCTGCTTTGATTTTTCTTTTAAGCGTAATTGCCACGCTTTTATATTTAGCTTAAATAAGCTTATGTGCTAATGAGCCGTAGGATAGTATACACTTTTTATATCTTTAAGGTCAAGTGGTTTTTACAAAAGAGCCTTAAAATATATGCTTTTAGCTGCAATTTCATTTGCATTTTAGGGTACGCGGTTTAACAATAGCTAAAAATAAAGCCCTTTGCCGCCACTTTGCCTTATGCAATTAAATGGGAAACTCCTGATAAAAGGTCTCAATAGCCTTCTTTCTCAATATGATTTCCTCAAAATTTCCTATATATTCATAAGGGTATTTATAATTATAGATTCTCTCTATTTCACTTCCGTGAGGATTTTTAAGCTTTGTGACAGCACCTGCGCCCACAGATAAAATAGTGTGGCACTCCTCCATCATATATACATTATATATTCCCTCAAAGCCTTTTTTAGCCCAGCCCACATTTTCCAGGTTGCCAAGACTTTTGCTTTGACGATACATATAATACGGCTCATACCCTGCCTTAGTCAGTCTTTGCTGCACAAGAGAAAGCATATCCTTAGTAAGCAAGGCTGAGTTAGTCCTCTTTTTTTCTGTGACAAGAGTGCTTGAGCGTTTAAGAGCCAAGGTGTGAACTGTTATGTTTTCGGGATTTAAGTTAAGCACTGTATCAAGCGTTTTCTCAAAGCTTTCCATTGTGTCTGTGGGAAGTCCGGCTATTAAGTCCATATTTATATTGTCAAAGCCCTTCTCTCTTGCGAGGGCAAAAGACTCAAGGGTCTGCTCACTTGTGTGGTTTCTGCCGATCTCTTTTAAAACGCTATCGTTAAAGGTTTGAGGGTTTATGCTTATTCTTGTGGCACCTGAGGACTTAATAACATCAAATTTTTCCTCAGTTATACTATCGGGTCTTCCCGCTTCAATAGTGTATTCTTTAATATCACTAAGATCAAATGCCTTATTGATTTCATCTGTCACCATTTTTAGCTCGCAGGCCGATAAAGCCGTCGGAGTACCGCCACCGATATAGACACTCTCAAGCTTAAGATTTTGCTGTGAGGCGATTTGTGCCGTATATCTGATTTCTTCGCAGAGCTTTTCCACATATTGGGGAATCAGCTTTTTGGCCTTATCATTTGAGTGAGAGATAAAGGAGCAATAAGAGCACCTTGTTGGGCAAAAGGGCACTGAGACATAAAGTGAAAAGGAGTCAGGTGATGAGCTGTCAATTATAGGCGTTTCGTTTTTTGACACCATTAAGGCAAGACCTGTCTTGTCCTCGCTGACTTTAAGCTCATTTATAAAATAGTCCACCGCTTTGTCTTCACCGTTTTTTTCACGCAGCTTCGTCATAAGCTTAGCCGGTCTTACACCTGTCAATATGCCCCAAGGCGGATTATATGAAGTGATATCACTTAAAAGCTTATAAAGCATAATTGCCGCTTTTCTCTCAAAATAGCTGTCATCGCTTTCGGAAAAGAGCTTATTTTCCACCGGAAAGCTCTCCTTAGCAGCGTAGCTCTCGCCGTTAAGACGCAATTGAATCTCTATTTCTTCCCCATCAAGGCAAACCATACAATAGTCCTCGTCAGGGCATATTTCGTCCTGCCTTATAATTTTTATATCAGGCAAAAACACTCTTATTAAATTTTCCGTCTCGTAATGATATGAGTTATTTTTATTAATAAGATACATTTTATATTCCTCGCATATAGGGGTTATTTGCTCTTTCAAAATCCAAGGTGGTTAGCCCTTCATGACCGGGATAAATTTTATAGTCACCCTGTAAGCTGTTAAGCTTTTTAAGTGAGTCTATTATTTCCTCTAAAGAGCCACCCGGAAAGTCGGTTCTGCCGACAGTACCCTTAAAAAGAGTGTCACCTGTAAAAAGGATATCATCTATTTTATAGCAAACTCCGCCCTTAGTGTGACCGGGTGTATGAATTACATCTATCTCTTTACCACCAAAGCTTAATTTATCCCCTGAGCTTACTATAATGTCTGCATTAATTTTAGGGGAAGACAAGCCCTGAGTGATGCCAAGGCTTTTTAATGAGTCTCTAAGACAGCCTTCGTCATTTTCATGTATGACAACCTTTGCCGAAAACTCGTCTCTAAATTGCTTTACCCCGGATATATGGTCAAAGTGACCGTGGGTGAGAAGGATATATTTCAGCTCACCGCAATTTTCTTTTATATAATCGCTTTGCCTTTTCGAGTATGCACCGGGGTCAACGAGAAAGCCCTCATTTGTGCCTTCATTCACGGCAAGATAGCAATTAGCCGTAAAGCCCGGAAAAGTTAACATTGAAACCTTTAAAGCCATATTAAGACTCCTCTCAGTGCTTTTTCCATTCGTTTGTGTCCATGATTATTGTGACAGGGCCATCGTTAATAAGCTCCACCTTCATGTCAGCGCCAAAAATGCCTGTGGCAACCTTTTTGACTCCGAGAGCACGAAGCTCCTCACAATATTTAACATATAAGTCGTTGGCAATCTCAGGCTTAGCCGAGGATATAAATGATGGCCGTCTGCCATGTGAGGTGTCTGCACAAAGGGTAAATTGAGACACAACAAGGACTTCACCGTCAATTTGATCAAGAGACAAATTCATTTTATCGTTTTCGTCTGTGAAAATTCTTATGCCTGCCGTTTTCTTTGCGAGCAGCTTCATTTCCTCCTCTGTGTCGCCCTCCTGTACCCCTAAAAGCACAAGAAAACCCTGAGAAATCTCCCCTGTTATTTCGCCGTCAACAGTGACCTTCGCTTTTAATACTCTTTGTATAACTGCTTTCATATTTATTACCTGTTTCTATAGTTTTATTAAAGACCGGATCTCTCTGTAGAAAGAACGCCCTTTACCTTTTTGAGCTTTTCGCAAACGCTCTTTAGATGCTCTGCTCCATTTACTGTTATAGTCATATACATGGTACATCTGCCGTCATTGCCATCTTTTGTAAAGATTGAATGAATCATAACATGCATATTAGCTATGACAGCCGTTAAATCAGCGAGCAAGCCAACCCTATTAATACAGGTGGCTGATATAGTGACCCTATATGAGTTTTGCACCTTAGTATCCCAATATGCCTTTATCCATCTTTCAGGCTCTGCTGCCTTAGATATATCCTTAGGCACATTAGAGCACTTCCTTGTGTGAATAGACACACCGTGACCCCTTGTGATAAAGCCGATAATATCGTCCCCCGGCAATGGGTCGCAGCAGCGTGAAAACTTTATAAGGCAGTTGTCAATGCCTTCAATAATAATGCCCTCAACGCTTTTGCTTGTCTTTTTGCTTTGGATTTGCTGAGGTGTTATTTCCTCGGGCACTTCAGGCTGATTCTCTTTTATGAGCTTATTATAATCATCCTTGATTCTTGGCAAAATCTTAAGAAGGCTAAGACCACCATAGCCTATGGCAGCGAAAAACTCATCTATATTGTTACAATGCTGCTTTTCAGCTATCTTAGTCAAAAACTCATTCATTTGCTTTTCGGGCAAGGTTATATTGTTACGCTTAAACTCTCTTTCAACCTCAGCCTTACCCTCAATGATATTTTCCTCACGCTTTTCCTTTTTAAACCAGCTTTTAATTTTGCTCCTGGCGGAGGATGTCTTTGCCATTTTCAGCCAATCACGGCTTGGGCCTTTGCCCTGCTGTGAGGTGGTAAGAATCTCAATAATTTCACCGTTATTGACCTTTCTGTCAAGGGTGCATATTCTGCCGTCAACCTTTGCGCCTATCATTTTATTGCCGACAGCCGAGTGAATAGCATAAGCAAAATCTATTATACATGAGCCCATTGGCAAGGATATAACATCACCCTTTGGAGTAAATGCAAAAACCTCCTCAGGGATAAAGTCTGTCTTAATAGTCTTGACAATGTCCTCAACATCGTCACTGTCCTGCTGTGTTTCAAGCAGCTGTCTTATCCATGAGAGCCTTTCCTCAAACTTTACTTTGCCTGTGACACCCTGCTTATATTTCCAGTGTGCCGCTATACCGTACTCTGCCGTATGATGCATTTCCCATGTTCTTATTTGCACCTCGAAGGGTATGCCCTCCTTGCCTATGACAGTGGTGTGAAGCGACTGATACATATTAGGCTTAGGTGTTGATATATAATCCTTAAATCTGCCGGGAATAGGATTAAACATATCATGGATTATGCCAAGACAGCAATAGCACTCATAAACCGAGTCAACAATGAGTCTCACTGCGTATATGTCGTAAATCTCATCTATTGTGCGGTTTTGCATATATGTCTTTCTGTAAATGCCGTGAACACTTTTAATTCTGCCGGCAATATGAACATTGGGCACTTCCTGCTTTACTCGCTCATATATTTTATCCTTTATAGAATCAAGGAAGCTTTGTCTTGATTCTACCTGTTTTTCCAGCGTTGAGCCAATCTCAGCATAGGCAACAGGGTCAAGATAGCTAATAGCTAAGTCCTCAAGCTCCTCTTTAAAGGCACGAATACCGAGTCTGTGAGCAATAGGTGCATAAATTTCAAGAGTCTCTCTGGCTTTATAGCGTTGCTTTTCCTCAGGCATATACTTTAGAGTACGCATATTATGAACACGGTCAGCCAGCTTAATAATTATAACTCTAATATCCCTTGACATGGCAAGGAACATTTTTCTTATGTTTTCGCTCTGCTCCTCCTCCTTGCTGGCGGCAAAGGGGATTTGACCGAGCTTTGTAACACCGTCAACGAGGTGCTCAACATCCTCACCGAAAATAGACCTTATCTCCTGTGAGGTCGTTGTGGTGTCCTCAACAACATCGTGAAGCAATGCGGCACAAACTGAGTCCGCATCCATGCCCATATCCGCAAGGATAACAGCTACAGCCACAGGATGAATAATATATGGCTCGCCGCTCCTGCGCTTTTGACCCTCATGAGCCTGACAAGCAAGAGCATATGCTTTTTTAATTTTTTCTATATCTTCCTTTGAAAAGCTATCTTTCACCTTATCAATAAGAGAATGAAACTGGTCTTCATAGTTTTCGCACATAATGTCCACCTCTTTATTTTTTATTCACCTATGAGGCCTCTTACATAAGTGAGCAGCTTTGAGTTTTCAAGATTGACCTTTTGCTCAACACCCCTAAGCCTCAATGTACCCTCATTATCTGTCAATATTTCCAATTCTTTAAGTATATTGATAGCAAGCAGCACCTTGCAAGCACCTGCCCCATCATCACCTAAACGGTAGCAAAGTACATCATAATCGCCTTTATAGCTACCGATTTTCCTAATATATTTATAGACCTCAGCCACCTGCTGTCTTGTTATTTGCAAATATTCTGCCTGCTTTTTTGTCAAAACCTCTTTACGCATAAGCTTTTCAAAAAGTCTCACACTCTTTAAATAGCGCAAATCATCGGTGCCCGACATTCTTATATCCTTAATGTATATGCCGACCTTGACCTGTGACATATATTCGTTTCTTTCGAGCCTGACAGCAAGGTCAACCTTGTCGCCTGTGCGATATGGAAAATCCGCAATTGTCTCACCGAAAAATACAGCTGTCACAGTGGAGGAATTTTTCCTCACGCTCAGTCGCAAATGCTTGCCGCCGCCAATTGGCTGTATGGAAGTAATCTCCACACCGAAAAGCCCAAAGGTTGGCTGTGGATTGCCTTGACCAAAGGGCTCAAGGGAAGAAATCAGCGGCAATATATCAGCGTCAACAACCTCAAGACGAAGGCGGCAATCAATAATATTTTGTGCAAAGGGCATCTCAACGCTTTTTGCATATTCATACATGGCTTTTTTGAACGCGGGAAGGTTTTCGCTTTTCATTCCAAAGCCTGCCGCCAAAACATGGCCACCGTAATGCTCTAACAGTTCACTCGCAGAGCTGACAGCATCATAAAGAGAAAAGCCGTCTATGCTTCTTGCGCTGCCCTTGGCCTGCTTGCCGTCATCTGTTATGACCATGCAGGGCTTGCCATAAGCACCCACAAGTCTTGCGGCAACTATGCCTATTACACCGCCGTGCCAATTTTCACCGCTGAAAATCAGCAAACGCTCATTTAAAATATCAGGGTTAGCTTTAATTTGCTTTTGAACCTCGAAAATAATTTCTCGTTCTTTTTCCTGTCTTGCTGTGTTTGATAAGTCTATTTCCCTTGCGATAGATAGGGCTGTCTCATAATCATCACACAAAAGCAGCTCTAAGGCTCTTGAAGCGTGAGACATTCTGCCCACAGCATTTATCCTTGGCACAAGAGAAAAGGCAACTGAGGTGCTGTTTAAGGTTTTGTCCTTTAAGGAGCTAACCTCTCTTAATGCCTGAAGACCTATATTATTACCCTTGTTAATCAGGTCAAGACCTGCTTTTACTATCTTTCTGTTTTCGCCTGTAAGACTCATCACATCGCCTATAGTACCAACAGTGAGAATGTCACCGTAAAGAGAGAGCATTTTCTCATCGTCGTCCTCATTAAGGGCACAAATAAGCTTAAAGGCAACACCTGCGCCGCAAAAATCCTTATATGTGCTACAGCAGTCGCATCTATGTGGGTTGACCACTGCCACCGCCTCAGGTATAGTCTTAGAAGCCTTATGGTGGTCAGTTATAACTAAATCCATACCCAGCTCTTTTATATATTCAGCCTCTTTAAATGCGGATATTCCGTTGTCAACAGTGATAATTAGCTGAACACCTTGGTCGTGAAGCTTTTTCACCGCCCCCATATTAAGGCCGTAGCCCTCTGAATTTCTGTCGGGAATATAGGTTATAACATCAATGCCAATTGACTTAAAATATAAGCTCATTAACGCTGTAGCCGTAACTCCGTCAGCGTCATAGTCGCCATATATTGCTATTTTTTGTGAGTCGGATAGAGCCGTATTAATCCTCATTACAGCCTTATCCATATCCTTTAATTCAAAGGGGTCTGACAGCATACCTTCACCATTGCAAAAGTCCTCTATTTCCATTTCATCTGTGATGCCTCTTGACACGAGCAAATGGGCAAGGAAAGGCTCAATATCATATTGCTCGGCTATATCTGCTGTCAGCTCTTTGTCCGAGGGTAAAACATACCACTGCTTGCGCTTCATATAATTTTCATCCTTTCCTTAGTAAATTTATTTCTCGCCAATGCTTTTTTGAATGGCATCTAAAAAGTGCTTACCATATTTTTCCGCTTTATTTGAGGTCACGCCCGGAAGCTTTAACAGCTCATTTATATCCTTGGGCTTGTACCTTGCCATAGTCTCCAGGGTTTTATCTGTAAATATAACAAAATCAGGCATTCCCACAGAGCGGGCGACTATTTTTCTAATGAGCTTTAACTTTATGAGCAAGCGTAAATCAGTACCGGCAACATCATCTGTGCCTTTATTGACTTGCTTTTCAATTATCTTTCTAACCTTTTTGCCCTTAAAAAGCACTAACCTTGTTTTTTTATCAAGAGATAAAACACCATTGTCATTCTCGTGTATAAAGGAATGTTCAATAAAATAATCTATATGCTTTCTGATTTCGCTTTTTGCGCTGTCCTTCATAATACCAAAGGTGGACAGGTTTTCGTAGCCCTTTTCCTTTATGTAATCTGTGACCTCACCCTTTAAAATGTCGGCTGTTGTCTGGGAGTTTTCCTTTTCGCCCGTTCTTTTAATACATGAAAAAATCATTTGAGCCGGCACTGTGACATCGGCCGTTTGAGTCACGCCCTTACAGTTTGAGCAATTGCCGCATTTTTCCGTTGGGTTTTCGTCAAAATAGCGAAGTATATAATTGCGAAGACAGACCTCGTTTTCACAATAATAAATCATTTTTGACAGCTTTTCATATCTAAGGTTTTTAAGCTGCATTTTTTGCTTAAAGGTCAAATCACCTTGATATTCACTGTTTTCAATAAAAAACTTTTGTATTCTGATATCCTGAGGCGAAAAGAGCAAAATACAGTTGGCTTTACTGCCGTCTCGTCCGGCTCTTCCAGCCTCTTGATAATAGCTCTCAATATCTCCCGGCATATGATAGTGGATAACAAAGGAGACATTAGATTTATCTATGCCCATGCCAAAGGCATTTGTGGCAATTACAATTTGCTTTTCGTCATATATAAACTCATTTTGGTTTTCCGTTCTTTCCGTCTTAGATAAGCCTGCATGGTACCTGGTAACAGAAAAGCCCTCATCACTTAAACGATAAAACAGCTCATCGACAGCCTTTTTAGTGGCACAATATACTATGCCGCTTTGAAAAGCGTATAAGTCAAGATAGCGTTTAAGAGCAGTATATTTATCCGTCGTTTTTATGACCTCAAAGTAAAGATTATCTCTGCCAAAGCCTGTGACAGTCTGTGACGGATTAATAAGACCTAAAAGATTTATTATATCCTCTCGTACTATTTTTGTGGCTGTGGCAGTGAAAGCTGCAACAACGGGACGAGGGTTAACCTTACCAATAAAGTCCTTTATATCAAGATAGCTGGGTCTGAAATCCTGACCCCATTGAGAGACACAATGAGCCTCATCAACGCAAATCATTGATATTTTTATCTTTGAGCAAAGCTCTATAAAGCTCGGCACTGTGAGCCTTTCCGGTGCGGCATAAATTATCTTGCACTTGCCCTGCAAGACCTTCGCCTGCTCATGTCTTGACTGAGACTCACTGAGCATGGAGTTAAAAAACACCGCATTTATTCCGCAGCTTTTAAGGGCTTGCACCTGATCCTTCATAAGTGATATTAAAGGTGAGATAACAAGAGTAGCCCCACTAAGCATTAGAGCGGGTACTTGAAAGCATAGGCTTTTTCCGCCACCTGTGGGCATAATGCCAACCACATCTCGCCCTGAAAGTATCTCATCTATGACCTCGGCTTGTCCTTTTCTAAAGCTGTCATAGCCAAAATATTTTTTTAAAACTTCATATTTATCCAAAACTAAACCTTCTTAAAGTTATCATAGTCAAGTAAACATTCTCTCGGATAGCCATTTTCGCATACTTTTACTGTTATAGCAATATGTCAAAAATGCGACCACAGCCATTATACAAAGGAAAAGTATAATTCCTATTTCCGTAGCGTATTTAAGCCCCATGCCAACGCTTAATATCAGCCCTATGGCAAGGCAGGAAAAAGCAACATTTATGCAAATGACCAATGCCTTTAAAATATTGCCTCTTTTTTTATGTCTGACCCATATAAGATATATAAGGGTCAATGCGGATATGAAAAGTATAATAGGCAAGGCACATTCATTGTACCATTTATCACGCTCCTTGCCCATGACATAAAGCAGATAAACATATAAGCTCACCGCCGCTGTGTCAAATGCCCACATAAAATATGCCCGGTGCTTTTTAATAAAAAAGGGCAAAACAAATACAGTCCAAACAAGAAGACTTGTGTCTAAAACATAAATAGACCAAAAGCTGTCAGGGTAAATCACCGCATTAACAGTAAAGCACACGAGATTTGGAATAAACATAACCAATGAGACAATTAAAGCGACAAACCTTTTTTGCAGCTCCTTTGGCTCATGAGTTATCTTAGAAAAGGCAGATTGGTTTTCCTCATTGCAATTTGCAGTTTTATTTGGATTTATAACAGGTGTCTGGCAAAGAGCGCATTTTTTAGCACTATCGTCAAGCTCGACACCGCAATTAACACAATATGACATATTTTCTCCCCCGAATATTATTTATTCTCTGTTGCTCTCAATTTTAACATGGATACCTAAACGCACAAGATAAGTGAAAAACTCTCTTTCTATATCGCTTTCCTCATAGCAATTTGAAAAGGTGAAAACAAGATTATCCTCAAAGGTTATTGCTCCGCACCTTGCACCGTTTAGCTTGCCCGGGCCTGTGAAAAAGGTATAATAATCAATGTGCTTTGCGACCTCCGGTGGTAAAGTGACTTTGCCTATATTTGACAAAAGTGTAGTCGTGGTCTGCTCACCTGTAATAAAAAAGGATATGCCCACACCTAAGTTTTTTATCCCTAAGGGCAAAAGCTTAGTTACAGGGTTTCTTTCCAGCTTCATATTTTGTGTCATTAAGGAGTTTTCCTTTTTAGGGTCGTTATTAAGCTTTAGCTGCAATGACACACTGCGAAGAATCTCCTCAAAGGTATACTCCCCTAAATTTGGGTCTATTTTAACACGCAGACAAAGGACAAAGTTTCTTAGGGTTTCACTGGGAAAGGCCTTTCGAAGATTCACCGGAATTTGAGCACTGACTTCCCTTTGTTTTTTATTTTCCTTGAGCTGCTTTTTATAGTGGATATAAACCAAAAGGGCGGCAAAAAACTCTGTCACTGTCACCCCATAGCTTTTAACAACAGCATTAACCTGAGAAAAAGGCATAATTCCTGTGACATAATTGCACATATGCCTTGGCAGCTTTGAGCCGGTAGCATGATAAACCCATTTATCACTTCTGTTATATGCCGCTTTAGAGTCGGCATAGCGTGTATATGAATCCTCAATCTCTGTCATCTTAGGCTCTTGTGAGGTGTCTAAAACAAAGCTGTTATAGCTTACCTTTTCACCCTTAAGTCTTAGATACTCACCAATTAGAGTTGACATAAACACCACTGCACCGTGACCGTCGCTTAAAGCGTGATAAACATCAATGCTAACTCTTTTGCCTATGTAAAATAATCTAAATAAAAAGCCGTCATTTTCCTTGAAGCTAATGCGATAACAATAGTTTTTTATATCGGGGCGAGCCTGTAAAGTGTTTGGGTTTTTCTTAAAATAGTACCAAAATAAGCCCGGCTCTATTTTCACATTAAAGCAAGGTATTCTTTCAAGGGTGTTTTGTAAAGCCTTATTAAGTATGTCAACTTGAACCTCCTGCTTTAGCTGAACGCCTATGCGAAAAACATTTGACCAGGTTGATGTGTTTTGCCCGGGAAATATTTTTGCTGCATTGTCAAGTTTAAACCATTCAAATGAACCGTTTTTCATCAGCTCTGACCTCACAAATAAAAATAGATAAATATTATTATACTATATTATCCTTTTCCTTGCAACGGAAAACAGGCAAAAAATTAAAATTATTAAAAAAATTAAAGCCGCAATCACCTTGCGACTTTAAGTTAATGTCTAATTACCATGGATCTTTGCCAAGCAGCACATCATTAAAAATGTACTTGAGCAGCTCATAGAACTCAACTATGTACTGCCAGAAAAGCTCATAGAGCATTGGTCTTTCTTCCTGAGTTGTCTCATCTAAAGTTACAAAATCGTTCATATTATCTGCCTCCTTTGATTGTTAACATTATTTTAACACGCCAATAGATATTAGTCAATATATTTCGGCGAAAAAATTAAAATTTACTTTTAAAGCTCACTGCCTTTGAAGGCTTACTAATAAACTCCTGATCGCAAACTGACTTATAGGCTCTGCATCTATAGTAATAGGTTTTAAGTCTTTTTGGCAGCTTATCATAAAATCTGATTTCAAGGCCACCACTTGTGCGACCAACCTCACTGAAGCCCTCGTTTTCACTCTCGCTTCTTTCGATAATATAACCGTCTGCGCCTGCAACCACTCTAAGATATACCTCAGACCTTTTTCCCACGATGCCCTTGACAGACAGTACACTGCCGCAATCGAGACAGACACCGTGAACCTCTGGGCTAAAGTTGCCGTAAAGGAGCTTATCGCCATCTTTTTTAAAGTGCTGAACAGAATAGTGATAAATCTGACCTGTGACAACAGATGCGTCAACATAGCTGTTAGTGCCACCGTCAAGCCTTGCAATTGGGATGATTTGCGAGAAGAAATCATTTCTTCTGCCAACAACGCAGCCGTCGGTGTCGCTGATATTATCCCACTTTAGGGCAATGGCCGTCTTATTTTTGTCCGCCTTTGCCGTGAGATTTTCCGGTGCTTTTATATCCGAGATAACTGCCGCTTTAACTGCGCTGGTTTTAGTTGAGGTTTTTTTGCCTTCAAGCTTTTTCCACGCTGTAATCTTGTACCAATAAATTGTGTCCTTCTGTGCTGTTTCATCTAAATATTCACACTTTTTGACCCAGCCAAGCTCCTCATATTTACCCATTGGCTCAGTGGCTCTTTTTACTGCGTACTTCTCAGCTGACTGCACCTTTGACCATTTTATGGTTAGCTTATTATCATCGGTAACACTTATGCTTTTAATTTTCGGGCTGACTTTAATTTTTTCAGCTGCGACTAAACTCATTTCTTATCTCCTAAAAGTGATGCTGCTGCCTTATCAAGGAACACAGTAACATCAGCATGCATTTGAAGCACTGTTGCAGGGCATGATGGAGAAACCTCACCCTCAACTAACTGCTTTACTGCCTTTGCCTTGCTCTCACCTGTTGCAATGAGAACTATCTTTCTTGCACGCATAATGTCGCCTATACCCATTGTTAAAGCGTGTGAGGGCATTGTGTCACCTACAGCCTCAAAATACTTTTTATTTGAGTCGATTGTGCTTTGAGTCAGCTCAACAGCAAAGGGTCTGTCGGCAAATTTATCTCCCGGCTCATTAAAGCCGATATGTCCATTAGTACCAATACCAAGAAGCTGAATATCAATGCCGCCGCACTCACGAATACGGTTATAATATCTTTCGCACTCTTTTTCTAAATCCTCAGCCTTGCCGTCTAAGAAATTGACTTTGTCAAAATCAACATCTGTCTTACCGAAAAGATTGTCCTTCATAAAATAGAAGTAGCTATTGACATTGTCCTTTGAAAGACCAACATACTCGTCAAGATTAAAGGTGGTTATGTGCTTGAGGCTAACCTCACCATTTTCATATCTTTCAATGATTCTTTTATAGGTTTCCACAGGTGATGCACCTGTTGCAAAGCCGAGAACACTGCCGTGATATTCGTTGATTTGCTTTACGAATATATCAGCTGCCTCATGTGATATTTCAATTGGGTTGTCTTTTATAATAACTCTCATATTACTCTCTCCTTTTGAGATAAAATAGATTTGATTGATATCCTATATATAATAGCACACTTTGCCAATTTTTTCAATGTTTTTTGAAAGCTATAAAAATTTTTTACTTTTCACTGTTAAATTTGTGATTTATATGGTAAAATGAGTTTAGGCTTTTATTGGCCTATATAAACAAAAATAAGGTGAAAATATGTTAAAAGTTGAAAATGTAACAAAAAAATATGGCAAGGTACTGGCAAACGACAGCATAAGCTTTGACATTGGTGACGGTGAAATAGCTGTGCTCTTAGGCCCAAACGGTGCAGGAAAAAGCACAATAATAAAGTGCATTGTGGGTCTGCTGCGTTTTAAGGGCAATATCACAATTAACGGCGAAAACAATAAAAGTCTTGCCGCCAAAAGGCTCTTAGGCTATATTCCCGAGATGCCGGCAGTTTATGATATGCTCACAGTCGAGGAGCATCTTGAGTTTATTCTTCGTGCATATGAAATGAAGGATGACGGATATAAGGATGAGCTTTTGGAGCGTTTTGAGCTTACGGATAAAAAGAATAAGCTGGGCAAGGAGCTATCAAAGGGTATGCAGCAAAAGCTCTCAATATGCTGCGCTTTGGTACATAAGCCTAAAATCGTTATATTTGACGAGCCTCTTGTAGGTCTTGACCCCCATGCAATAAAGCAGCTTAAAGAGATTTTCTTTGAGCTGAAAAATGCGGGCGCGAGCATTTTAATAAGCACTCATATGCTTGACAGTGTGGAAGACTTCTGGGATACTGCCTACATTATGGTTGGCGGCAGAGTACAGGCTAAAAAAGCTATGGGCGAAGACTCCATGAGCCTTGAGGAGCTGTTTTTTAATATAACGGAAAGAAGTGATAATAATTGAAGGCTTTAAGTTACCTTTTGACAAGAAAGCTTAAAAACAGCATTGTGTCTGTTTTTAAAACCCCTGCAAAGCTTATTGCCCTTATAATACTTATTTTGCTAATGGTGATCTCAACCTTTAGCGGCTCTCACAGCTATGTGGATTATAACTCCCTACATAGCTTTAGAGATGTCAATGAGCTTTACGCAATAGTGCTCACCCTTTATAGTGTCGTCTTTGTCCTTATTAGCAAAAACGGCTTTTATAACGGTGCGTCCATGTTTTCAATGGCAGATGTTAATATGATTTTCACATCGCCCTTAAAGCAAAACACAGTCTTATCCTTTGGTCTTTTTCAGCAGCTTGGAAGAAGCCTCCTTATAGGATATTTCATACTGTTTCAATATTCACTTGTAAATGAAACCTATGGTCTTGGCTTCAGCGCAATAATCTATATACTCATAGGCTATGGCATAACTATATTTTTGTCTCAAATGACAGCCATGCTTATTTACTCCTTTACTTCAAGTGATGAAAAAAGATGCACCAATGTCAAAATCGTATATTACCTTCTCATTGGTGCTTTTATAGTTTACGCTTTAGCTCTTGCTTGGCGCAACGGCGGCATAAATATAGAGAACCTCGTTTACTCCACAAGAAGCATCATAGCAAGGCTGTTTCCCGTCAGTGGTATGTTGGCATTTGCCGTTGAGGGTGCAATTAAAGGCGAAGTCATTAATATACTTGACGGTGTGCTCTACTGTGCCGTTTTTTGGATATTTTATCGCATTGCCATCACCCTTATTAACTCCGACTATTATGAGGATGTCCTTCAAAGTGCTGAGGTGTCTTATTCCGCCATACAGTCAAGACGAGAGGGCAAGGCTGACGAAAACGCACCGAGAAAAGTTAAGCTTGGCAAAACAGGCATAAGCAAAGGCAATGGTGCTTCGGTAATAGCGCAAAAGCACAAAATAGAAAACAGACGCAGCAGGGTTTTCCTTTTAAGCACCTCATCAATTTTTACAATTGGTTTTTCCGTTGCCGGTTGCTTTGTCTTTAAGGATATGCCTGTGGGTCTGTTAGTGGCAAATATTTATATTTTAACTATGAGTATCGGTGCAGGAAGATGGGGCAAGGAGCTTGCCTTACCCTATGTTTATATGATACCTGAAAAGGCATATAAAAAGCTGTTTTACACTCTCAAGGGTGAATTTGCGCCCTTGGCTTTAGAGAGCTTATTGTGCTTTGTGCCCGCGTATTTTATAATGCACATAAGCATTAATGAGCTTGTGGCTATGGCAGTGGCAAGAATCAGCTTCGGTCTATTGTTCCTGAGTATTAATTTGCTTTTGCAAAGGCTCTTTTACTCATCGGATAAAAAGGTGCTCTTATTAATGGTTTACTTCCTGTTTATTGTTTTATTTAGCATACCGGGAATAGTTACGGCAGTGCTCATAGCTGCCTTTTATCCCTTTTATATGTACATTGCCTATTTAGCAATGAGCGTCATCAACATTATAGTTTCTGCCATACTCGCATTTTGCTGTAGAAATGTTTTTAATGAGGTTTGATTTGCTTTTCGGCTTCTCTTTTTGCTAAGGTTTCCTTTATGCCGGCAGAGTATTTAATTGCTCTGCCCATGCCGTTCATTATAATGCTGTAAAGCAAAAGTGCAAGCTCCCTCGGTGAGCGGCGGTTTTCCTTATTGAGCCATGTCCAAAGGGTACTTGTAAGGCCTGCCGCTATAAATTGAGTGACGTAAAGGCTTGCCTCACTTGCGCCGTCAATCTCAATAAATCTGCTGGTAAATCTAACAAAGGCCTCACCAAGGCTTATCTTGCCGTTATCGCTCAATATAACCAAAAAGGTCTCTCTGTTGCTCTCGATGTACTCTAACACCTTAGTTAAAAAGGAAACGCTGGTCTTGTCACCGGCCTCGTGGGAGCTGTAAATATTTGCAAGGTCAACGGCAATATCCTCGATTATGTCATCATATAAATCATATTGAGTGTCATAATGGCGATAGAAGGTGCTCCTGTTAACATCTGCGCCCTCGCAAATTTCCTTGATGCTTATTGTATGTATAGACTTAGTTTTCATTGTCTCAATAAGACTGTTTTTTAAAAGTATTTTTGTCATTTTAACTCGTCTTGAGTCATTTTGAGTGTTCATGCTTTTTTCTCTCCAAAGGTTTAATTTGGGTTATTATACAACATTTTTTTAAAAAATGCAACAGTATGTATAAAAAACATCATCACGCTTGCTTTGAAACAAAAGAGCAATTAGCGTGGTGATTGTTTTTTTGTACCCCCCAAAGGATAATTGACTTAGAGGCGGCTTTGTGCTATTATATATTCACAATTATTTCAAAAAAAGCTTCGCACAGATTTCACACTGATGTGATAGTATTTAGACGGTTTATGGTATGTATTCCGTCTGATTTTCGGAGGGATATTTATGGAAAAAAACAAGAGAGATTCATTTGCAAGCCGCTGGGGTTTTGTCATGGCATGTATAGGCTCAGCCGTTGGCATGGGCAATATTTGGCTTTTCCCCACAAGAGTGTCTATGTATGGTGGCGGTGCTTTTCTCATTCCCTATTTTATCTTTGTTGTACTCATTGGCTCAACAGGTGTTATAGGTGAGATGGCCTTTGGCAGAGGCACACGCTCAGGCCCTATTGATGCCTTCGGCTATGCCACTGAGACAAAGGGCAACAAAAAGATAGGTCAGGCAATTGGTGTAATTCCTGCCTTAGGCTCACTCGCTCTTGCCATTGGCTATACTGTGGTTATGGGCTGGATACTTAAATATATGATTGGTACTTTTACCGGCTCAACTCTTGAGAGTGATTCTGTTGACGGCTTTGCCGGTGCCTTCTCAACTATGGCCTCCTCCTTTGGCAATAGTATTTGGCAGATTATCGCAGTCGTATTGACCTTTGCAATTTTAATCTTTGGCGTTGGCGCAGGAATCGAAAAAGCAAATAAAATCATGATGCCCTTATTCTTCTTTCTTTTCCTTGGTCTTGGCATTTATATCGCTTTTCAAGACGGTGCAACTGACGGCTTTAGCTATATTTTCAAAATAGATATGACCGCACTTAAAAGCCCAAAAACATGGATATATGCTCTCGGTCAGGCATTTTTCTCCTTATCCGTTGCAGGTAACGGCACATTGATTTACGGCTCTTATCTCTCGGAAAAAGAGGATATTCCAAAGTCAGCGAAGAATGTTGCTTTCTTTGACACCTTAGCCGCACTGCTTGCAAGCTTTGTTATTATCCCTGCTATGGCAACAGCCGGAGCACAGCTTGACCAGGGTGGCCCCGGGCTTATGTTTATCTATCTGCCTAATTTATTTAAAAATATGCCCGGCGGAAGTGTCATAGCTATTATCTTCTTTGTGGCAGTCTTCTTTGCGGGAATAACATCACTGATTAACCTTTATGAAACACCTATCGCAACAGTGCAAGAGCGTTTTAACCTCGGCAGAGTACCGGCAAGCCTCATAATTGCCACTATAGGTCTTGGTGTCTCTTTATTTATTCAAGGCATTGTCTCCGACTGGATGGACATAGTCTCAATCTACATTTGCCCACTGGGTGCCGGTCTTGCAGGAATAATGTTCTTCTGGGTTCTTGGCAAAAAATTTGTGGAAAAAGAGGTCAACAAGGGCAGAGCAAAGCCCATAGGCAAATGGTTCTACCCTGCTGCAAAATATGTTTTCTGCGGCGTTTGTGTCCTCGTGCTTATTGCCGGCGCAATTTTAGGCGGCATAGGCTAATCTTAAGCGGTAGAGGTTTATTGTGTACCCCCCTAACAGAAAGGTCTTGAATTAAATGAAATATAACTACCATACTCACACCTATCGCTGCTTTCATGCACATGGCGAAGACGAAGAATATGTCAAGGCTGCTATTGAAGCCGGCTTTGACGAGATTGGCTTTTCAGACCACACAGCGTGGAATTATAAAAACTTTGTCTCGCATATGAGAATGCACGAAAGTGAGCTTAAAGGATATTGCGACAGCATAAAAAGCCTAAGAGAAAAGTATAAAGACAAGATAAGCATTAAATTAGGTCTTGAATGTGAATACTTTCCTCAATATATGCCGTGGCTAAAAAATGAAATAGAAAAAAACGAAATAGATTATATTATCCTCGGTCATCACTTTTTAGGTGACGAGCAAGCCGACATTTATTGCGGTGCTTTGACTACAGTCAAGGAGATATACTCTTATTGCGACGAAGTAATGAAAGCTATGGAAACAGGCCTTTTCAGCTATGTAGCTCACCCGGATATTTTTATGCGTGGCTATGAGGAGTTTGACTCCCACTGTGAGGAAATATCAAAGAATATTATCTCTAAGGCTATTGAAACGGGCACTCCCCTTGAATTTAATCTTTTAGGCTATAAGCACGGCATTAGTGACGGCAAGCCCGGCTATCCTCACCCTAAGTTTTGGGAGATAGCATCGCAAATGAAGCCTAAGGCTGTCGTTGGCATTGACGCACATAAGCCCGACGCTTATAAAGAGGATGAGCATTTTGCTTTAGGCTATGAAAAATTAAAGGAATACGGTCTTGAGCCTATAGAAAGGATAAAATTTTTCAGATAACAAATTTAATAAGAAGTGAGGTATGTCATGTTAAACATTGTTGACTTTATCAGCTCAAATCAAGCTGTCTCGTCTTTAGTGGTTTTTGCCTCTTTAGTCGTGCTCTTTGTTTGGGACAAGCTTCCCATGGCAACATCAGCCATTTTAGGCTGTGCAATCATGGTGCTTTTAGGCATCAGTGATTTCTCTACGGCCTTTGGCTCTTTTGCAAGCTCAACGGTGCTAATGCTCATAGGTGTTTTAATTGTGGGCATGGCAATTGATGAGACGGGAATTGCGGGAAAAATCGGTGATTTAATTATGAAATCGACTAAGGGCAGCGAAAGAAAATTTATCGCTGTGTCCTTTACGGTTGCTTTTCTCCTTTCAAGCTTTATGACAAATGTCACAGTTCTTGCTATTTTCCTTCCAATAGTTTTCTCTCTTGGCAAGGCAAATAAAAACATCAACCCCATGAATATTATTATGCCTATAACCCTCGCCTCAACAACAGGCGGTGTCACCACTCTCGTAGGCTCGTCACAGCAAATGACAGCTCAAGGCCTTTTGGAGGAATATGGCTATGAGACCTTTGAGGTTTTTGACTTGACACCATTAGGGCTTATTATTGGCGTAATCGCTCTTTTGTATTGCCTTTTTATTGGCTATCCCCTTGGCAAAAAAATATGGGGAAACCGTGAAAGCACCGGCGAAATCAACATTGACGACTCTGTCACAAATAAGGAATTAGACAAAAGAAAATGTATTTCAATTTCTATTATCTTTGTGTTGATGGTGTTTTTCTATATTTATAAAAAGATACCCTTTACAGACATTGTAATAGAGCCTCACATAACGGCTATTATGTCAGCTCTGCTTTGCATAATCACAGGCTGCATATCGCAAAAGAAGGCTGTAATGAATGTAAACTGGAATATTGTCGGCCGTCTTGCTGCTTGCCTTGGCATAGCAAAGGTGCTTCAAGCCTCCGGCGGAATAGACCTTGTTGCAAACTGGTTTATGAATGTTGTGGGCAATGATATGTCACCCTTTGCCATATTTGCTATTTTGGTTTTGTTCGCACAGATTTTCAGCCTTTTCATTTCAAACTCCACTGCCATATCCGTGACACTGCTTATTGTTATGGCAATAGCTGAGACTATGACTTTAAATGTGCCTGCCTTTGCTCTTGGCATAATCTTTGGTGCAAGCATGGGTGCCAGCTGCCCTCTTTCAGGCTCAACCTGGGGCATATCAATGTCAGCAGGCTATAAGTTTAAGGACTACTTTAAGTATGGCGCGATGATAGATGCCTTAGGCTACATTGCGACGATTATATTCATTCCCTTGACTATGGGACTTACAGTGTAAAAAAATTAGAGCTTCTATGGATTTTTCCGGTAGAAGCTCTTTATTTTTTTGTGTTTACATTACACTTCCTATATGCATTATCATTGCATTAAAAATAGCTCTTTCATCAGGGCAAAATCTATCACTGTGCAAGGGATAATCACTGTCACAGCCAATATGATAAAAGCAGCCGGGCACACACTTGCAATAATAGCCAAAGTCCTCCGTTGTCATAAATGGCTCATTTAAGACGCTCACCTTATCTTCGCCTAAAAGCTTAGTTGCCCTTTGCTTAATATAATCCGTGGCAGTGTCATCGTTGATTATTCCGGGGTAGCTCTCTATAATGCGTACCTCAGCGTCACCGCCCATGGCTTTAGCTATGCCCTTTGCCGTGTCGGTTATCCTGCTGCGTAAAAGTGCTCTGCTGTCTTCGCCCAATGACCTTGTTATGCCTGTTATGGAAAATGAGCCGGATATTGTGTTTCTAAAGGTACCACCGTTGGCAGTACCAATAGTGACAACAGCACTGTCAAGAGGGCTGATGTTTCTGCTGACAATGCTTTGAAGCGCTGTGATTATATTAGCGCCTATGACAATGGCATCGGTGTTTTTATGTGGCTCGGCACAGTGACCGCTTTTGCCTATAACATCTATTTCAAATATATCGGAGGCAGCATAAAACTTGCCATATTTCACCGCAACAGTGCCCGTTTTCATCTCAGGCCTGACATGAAGGCCAAAGACTCTGTCAACCTTTTCCATTACACCCTTTTCAATTAGACGCTGTGCTCCCCCATCGCCCTCCTCATCGGGCTGAAAAATAAACCTCACCTCACCGCAAAGCTCGTGCCTGTTTTCGTTTATTATCTTCGCAGCACCTAATAAAGCCGCTGTGTGCATATCGTGTCCGCAAGCGTGCATAACACCCTCGTTTTGCGACTTAAAGGGCAGGTCGGTCATTTCCTTTATGGGCAAAGCATCAATGTCTGCCCTGAGAGCTGTAATAGGCCCTGCGTTTTTTCCCTTAACTATTGCTACAACGCCTGTGTCAAGAGGAAGGGTATATTCTATTCCCCATTTTTCAAGGTAGGATATTATTTTTTTAGTGGTCTGAACCTCTTTGCGTCCAAGCTCCCCATAAGAGTGAAGCTCACGCCTAATATCAACAATTTGGGCGTAAGCTTCCTCGCAAAGAGAAAATAGCTTTTCTTTAGTCATTTTCTCACTTCTTATTCAAATATATTATCCATGTTATAAAAGCCCGGCTCTTGCTTTACAAGGAACTCTGCCGCTGAAACTGCGCCATCGGCAAAAAGGCTTCTATTCTCTGCCTCGTGCTTGAGAGTGATGACCTGTGAGCCCATAGCAAAGACTATCTCATGTGTGCCAACCTCACTGCCCATACGAAGGGAATGTATACCAATTTCCTTTTTATCTCTCTTGCCATAGGCGCTTCTGCCAACAACATATTCTGCATCATTTTTTATGCTCTTAATGCTGTCGGCTAAAAGTATAGCAGTACCACTGGGAACATCAAGCTTTTGATTGTGGTGCTTTTCAACTATCTCAATATCCGCATCGGGGAAGGCCTTTGTGGTTATCTTTGCAAGGCATGAAAGCAAAGCAATGCCCAAAGACATATTTTGGGAATAGAAGACGGGAATCTCCTCACTTGCTTTATTTATCATTGCTTTTTCATCATCGCTTTGACCTGTAGTTGCAATAACTATAGGCATTTTTCTTTGAAGTGCATAATTGATAACACTTTCAGTTGCCGCATGATTTGAAAAATCAATAATGCAATCTGCTTCGCCGTGGAACTCACTAATTGATGAGTATATATTCTCACTTTCATTTGTGGTAAATTCTATGCTGCAATATGCTGCCACAGTGTGCTTGCCACCTGAAACAATTATGTCAGCTAAAGCCTTACCCATTCTGCCGCCGGCACCGTTTATAATAATCTTCATAATGCCTTACCTCTTAAACATCAAGACCGGCTTCACGCATTCTGTCAAGGAGCACTGCCTTAGTTGCGTCCTCCATAGTGGTCAGAGGAAGTCTTACATAATCCTCACAATAGCCCATAGCTGCAACAGCTGCCTTAGCAGGGATAGGATTAACCTCACTAAACAGAGCCTTAACAAGCTTGAAGTATTTGAATTGCATTTGAGCTGCACCCTCAATATCACCGTCAAGGAACTTGTGGCACATCTCGGATGTTTCCTTAGGAAGAATGTTTGAAAGAACAGAGATAACGCCCTTGCCGCCAACTGACATAAGAGGCACGATTTGATCGTCATTACCTGAGTAAAGAGTGAGCTTATCACCGCAAAGTGACATAGTCTCGGTAATCTTATCAATTTGACCGTTAGCTTCCTTGATACCTTGAATCATAGGATGCTTTGCAAGCTCGGCATATGTAGCAGGCTCAATGTTAATGCCTGTTCTTGAAGGTACATTATAAAGAATAATCGGCTTTGTGCTTGCGTCTGCAATAGCATTAAACATCTTAACAAGACCCTTTTGAGTTGCCTTGTTATAATATGGTGTAACAACGAGCATAGCGTCACAGCCAACCTCGCAAGCAAACTTTGTAAGCTCAATTGCATAAGCAGTGTCATTTGAGCCTGTTCCTGCGATTACCGGTACTCTGCCGCCGACAACCTCAACAGCAAATCTGAGAACCTCCTTATGCTCCTCATCGGTGAGAGTTGCACCCTCGCCTGAAGTACCTGCAATAACGAGAGCGTCTATACCCTCATCAATTTGCCAATTAATAAGCTTTTTAAAGCTGTCATAATCAACTCCGTTTTCGTTAAGTGGTGTTACAAGCGCTGTAGCTGCACCTGTAAAAATGGGCTTTCTTTCCATTGTTTTATTGCTCCTTTAATTTATTTCCGAATATCTAATTAAATTAGCTTTATGCATATACAAATTAAAAAACACCCGATTTTGCATCGAGTGTCTAATAGCAACTAAATTTGCGAATTAACATCGCAAGTTATAAATTCTAATTACAATAGCACTCCGCAAAAAGCGACAGTCACACAAATATTATTTTGTGCACCCAGGTTGTCTTTCGCCTGACACCTTCGGCGGTCATTCCTTTCACAATGCCAAACCTTGCGGGGGTCGTTTTAAGGCAATGCTACTAATAACTAACCGCAACCTCTATCTTTAATTGAACCATTCGGTTTGAGTAAAGTTTACCACTGTTTTATATATATGTCAAGCATTTAGGCATAAAAAATATTGAAAATGCTCTCGCCAAAAAGGAAAACAGGTGCTAATGGGGTAAAATAAGCAATGTTTTTATATCTTTTCAGCTTTTTTAAATAGGATAAATCAAAGCTGTAACTTTCTTCCCCAAGCTCAACATTTATTTGACTGTCTTGAGATTTCACCCTTACCATGGCGTATTCCGTGTGATATGAGTTATATTCGCTTCTTTGTTTAGCTGTGACAGCTCCGGAAAGAAGTAAAACCATGCAGCCGATAATAACACTCACGCAAAGAAAGCGTGAAATTATTTTTTTCATCTCATCATTCATTATTTTCCTCATACTCCTTTAAAATTTCACTAAGGGCAGAGCCGATACATTTGCCTGTGTAAACTGCCTCCTCCAAGGTGTTTGAGTCAGAGCCAACCTCAACGAGCAAGGAGCAGTGTGTAACATTCATATTGTAGCTTCTCGGCGAAAAATAAATAGGTCTTGTAATGCCCGGATAAAGCTCCTCTAATTTATCCTGCAAATGCACGGCAAAGGTAAGATTATATCTCCAGTCGGGCAGGTTTGTCACGGGATTTCCCTGCTCTTGACAGCCGCTTATTATCATTATTTGGGCTGCCTTTTTGCCCTTTATCTCTGCTGTCGGTTTAATCTTAGTGCCGTCTGTCAGCTGGATTGCGTCTCGGTGAATGTCAAGGACAACCTGTATTGTAGGGTTATCCTTTAATATTTTCTCAATTGACTTTCTCGAGTGTGCATATGCGCCGTTATATGATGAATCATGTATCTGAGTGTCGTGAATAACCTTATAGCCTGCCTTTTCAATTTCCTCGCAAATTGCCTTGCCGACTCTTACCATGTTTACATTTTTATCCTTTGAGCGAGTGAGAAAGCCTGTCTCATAAAAGCCTCTGTCCAAAATTTGGTATGTCTCTGTGGTGTGTGTATGAAATATGAGCACAGATGGCTTATCCTTTGTGACACTAAGGTCTATTTTTTCCTCTAACTTTTTCTCTATGTCTATGCCTGTTTTATTTACATTTTTTACTCGTACTCTGCCGAAGGAGTCAGTGACACCCTCTTTTTTATATTGCTTTTCGCTTATGTCTCCGTCCTTTTTATCTTTAGAAGAAGACTTTTCCCTTTGCTCAATAAGCTTTAGTATATCCTCAGGTGTTTTTGTAAAATCATCCTGCACCTGTACCGATACACTCTGAGTCTTTTTGGTTGTTGTTATCTCGGCGGCGGTGGTGCTTTCATCGGTGGTGCTCTCCTTCTCGCGTTCATCAGCTGTGAAATAAGGCAAGGTAATGCCCTCATTTGGCAAAAAGGTTTTGGCACTCATAAAAACAAATTGAGATGCACCGTATATAAACAGGTCACTGAAAATAAAGCATAGGGCTATGACTATTGCACCACTTAAGGAAATGACAGCTCCTTTAATAATTCTCTCATTTTTAATCTTCATAATTAATTACTCCCAAAATTAAGCTTTGTATATTCTTATTCAGCTTTTAGTGTTTTTATCCCACTATCGCCATAATATCCTGCACTGAAAGTGAGGGCTGTAAGGCCTTATTTATTGACATGGCAATAAGGTGAGCCGCCTTGTCGATTAGGCTGTCCACACCCTTTGGAGTTACCATCATGCCCTTTTGCTCTCTAAGCTTATTTACTAAGGCTCTTTCTCCTATTTCTATGCCCGATTTTTCAAAAACATCAAGTGCCATCGTCACCGCATCAACGACTGTTGGCACGCCCACCGCTATTACAGGTACGCCAAGAGTTTCCTGCTTTATGCCCTTGCGCTTGTTGCCCACACCTGAGCCGGGCTCAACACCTGTGTCACACATTTGCACTGTGGTTCCAAGCCTTGCTGTGCTGCGTGAAGCGAGAGCGTCAATGACAATAACACATGAGGGCTTTATCTTTTTTGCCACACCGGATATTATCTCCACCGTTTCAATTCCGGTCTTGCCTAAGACTCCAGGGATTATTCCCGACACGCTGCGAAGCTCACCTAAGCCTAAGCTTTTTGATAAATTTGAGTCAATGTGCCTTGTGGCTAAAATAAGCGACAATGCCTTAGGGCCGAGAGCGTCGGGGGTTATATCCTCGTTGCCAAGGCCGGCAACTAAGACACTGCCCTTATTTGGCAAAAGACTGCTTAGCTCCCCTGCCACAACCTCAACGGAATTTAAAAAGCCTTCACTGCCATATTCAAATTTATCCGTTTCAACGGTTATATATTTCCCTTTTGGCTTAGATAAAAGCTTTTCTCCCTTTTCGTCTATTATCTCTATAGTTGTAACCTTTATTCCTTTTTCGGTTTTTTCCTGTGACAGCACACCGTCTATTTTTTCTTTTTCTTTATATTCCTGCCTTTCTATGGCAAGATCTGTGCGAAAATTCATTTTTTTCACCTCAAAACTATTGCTTTTTTTGGGAACATATAGTATTATTGTTGCCGTGTGAAAAAAAGTATATCCAAAATTGCAAAAATATCTTGCAATTTTTTAAGAAAAGTGATATCATGTCTTTTGCATGACAGTATTAAGAGGAGGTGTAATAATGCCAAACATTAAATCAGCAAAGAAGCGTGTTATCGTAAGCGCAACAAAGCAGGCTCGCAATAAGTCAGCTAACTCAGCTCTTAAGACAGCTCTTAAGAAGGCTAACGCTGCTATCGATACAAATGCCGCAGATAAGGAAGAAGCTGTAAAGCTCGCAGTTAAGAAGATTGACCAAGCAGTTGCTAAGGGACTTCTTCACAAGAACAACGCTGCAAGAAAGAAGTCAGCTATCGTAACAAAGCTTAACGCATCTAAATAATTAAGCTAACAGAAGATTCGAGATGGGGTTTGCCCATCTCTTTTTCTTTTATTTAACCTTACTAACACACGAATTTCACATTGTTATGTCATAATGCTTTTATGGCAGGCTTTGTCTATATTTATCTAAAGTATTAAATATGAGGAAAAACAATTGAAATTTCCGTGGATTTGTGATACCATTTCCTTATATACGATTGGAGGCCGATATGATGAAAAAGAAACTGCTGAAATCATTAATGTTTATAGTTATGCTCACCTGCGTTTGTCTTTGCTTAGGCATATGTGCGAGCGCAAAAACCGTAACATCGGGAGATTTTGTCTTTGATGTTAACTCAAAAAGTGCTACGCTGACAAAATATACAGGAAGTGACACCGCTGTCACTGTTCCATCTAAGGTCAGCTCCGTTAACGTCACAGTAATAGGCCCTGAGGCTTTTTGGAAAAACCAAACACTTCAAACTATTTCACTGCCCTCAACCTTGACTCAGATAGGTGCAGCCGCATTTAACGAGTGCTCCTCACTTAAAAAGGTAGTTATCCCCTCAAAGGTGACAGCTATCGGTGACGGCGCTTTTTGGTACTGCACATCACTTGAGAGCGTTGTTATCCCAAAGAGTGTGACAAAAATTGGCGACAAAGCATTTAGAGGCTGCACAAAGCTTACAGCTTACACAGTTAAAGGCTCATATGGCGAGACCTATATAAAGAGCCTTGATGATGTAAAATTAGCCTATAGATATGCCACATCTGTGACCTTAAGCAGCAAAAGCTTATCTGTGGCAGTTGGCTCATCGAGTAAGCTGACAGCGACTCTTGCACCAACCCCTTTATATTATACTAAGCTCGATTACTCCTCGTCTGACTCAAAGGTGGCAACTGTTGACTCATCGGGCAACATTAAGGGTGTAGCTGTTGGTACAGCGACAATAACTGTCACCACTAAGGACGGCAGCAAAAAAAGTGCAAGCTGCACCGTAACTGTTGTACCGGCAAAGGTCAAGACAATTAAATATAGCACCCTCACAGTGTCAAGCGCAAAAATCACATGGACTAAGGTGTCAGGTGCTACAGGCTATAAGCTTTATAAGTATGATCCATCGGCTAAAAAATACATATGTATTTCCACAACAACAAGCCTTTCCTACACGGATAAGACAGCAAAAATAGGCGAAACACTTAAATATAGAGTCAGAGCCTACACTAAAAAGAGCAATAAATATTATTACGGCCCTTATTCATCTGTTTTGACTGTGACAATGCCTGCTCCCGGTTTAGTAAAAGACCTCAAAGCATCAGCGTCAACAAATTATGTTAAGCTTTCCTGGGGCAAGGCAGATACGGCAACAGGCTATAGAGTTTATCAATATGACCCGGCTAAAAAGCAATATGTCAAAAAGACTACTACCACAGCTTTGAGTGCCACAATAAAGAGCCTTACTCCAAACAGTGAATACACCTTCCTTATTAAGTCCTATTATAAGGATTCAAAGGGAACTGTCACATGGTCTGCAAAATACGAAAAAATAGTAATTGCAACAAGACCTCTTGCAGTCAATGACTTCTGTGTTGTCGCCGGTAGTGAGTCCTTTGATCGTCTCACATTTAAGTGGCAGGCAGTCAGCGGTGTTACAGGCTATCAGATTAGCTGCGTACCCGAAAGCGGTGAGTCTATTATTAAAACAATCGCCGGCGGTGATATAACTCAATATACTATTGATGGTCTCGATTACGGCATGACCTACACTGTAAAAATCAGAGCCTATACCACTCGCAGCACAGGCAACACCCTTAGCTATTATTGCACTGCTATCACAGCTCAGACTGTCTCCATGCCCGGCACAGCAGACGAGGCCTTCAATAGCTTTGTCGCTGCCCTCAATGCCACAAAGTGCTACAATGGCAACTCAGCTCTTTATAAGAGCCTTTCAACAGGCAATTTCACCGGTGAAAACAGAGACAAATATCAGCTCGTGTTAGACAATGCCTTTAGAAATGCATCGGATATTCATGTCTTTACTTCCGGTATTGACAGCGAAAATAAAAAGCCCACAGATTATATTAATCCCACAGGCAGCGATTGTGCCTTAACTCAGGATAATCTTGTGGCAGACTCATTAAGCTATAGTGGCAACGGCTCAGGATATGACATAACCTTTGAGATTACAGGGGAAAATGCTATGCTTCTTTGTGAAGCTATTGACACTCAGGCAATTGCTAAGGTCGTTGATAATTTCTCCTTGACATCATGCGATTATAAATCAGTCAAGGTCAGTGCAAAGGTGCAAAGCGGTCTTATAAGCCATATGACCATATCTCAGGATGTGGAGGTAAGCTTTAAAATAGGCGTTCGCTCCTATTCATACACACAAACTGTTGAAACAACCTATGCTTTCATAAAGTTTTAAATTCAAGGAGGTTCACATATGAAAAAACTCACTAAATTATTTTCCATGCTTATACTGTGTCTAACCCTCGCTTTGTCAATGACAACATCGGCAAGTGCTGCATTAGACAGAGCGCAAAACCTTAAAGCTTCGGCAACGACCTATAACTCTGTTATACTTACCTGGTCAACTGTTTCAAGGGCAAAGTATTATCAGCTTCAAATGTCCAACGACAATAAGTCATGGAAAAATGTCTCAACCTCTATCACTAAAAATGCCTATGCCGTAACAGGCCTTACAACAGGCAAAACCTATTATTTTAGAGTTAGAGGCTATAGAAAAACAACCTTTAGCAACGAATATGGCAACTACTCCACCACTATCTCAGTTAAGCCGTCAGTCGCTAAGGTAACAGGTCTTAAAGCCACAACGGTGTCAATGACAAGTGCGAAGCTCTCCTGGACTAAGGTCAGCGGCGCAACGGGATATCAAATCCAAAAATATGCCAATAAAAAGTGGACTACTGTTGCTAACACCAAAAACACAAGTTACACAATTAAAAACCTCACTCATGGCACAACCTACTCTTGGCGTGTCAGAGCCTATAGGACTGTCTCAAATTCCAATAAGTACGGCTCAGTCTCATCAACTCTTAAGTACACTGCCGGTGTAGGCAAGGTATCAGGCTTAAAGGTAGCCTCATCAACCTATAACTCCGCTGTTATCTCATGGTCAAAAATAAGCGGTGTTACAGGCTATCAGGTCTATAAATATGATTACTCCAACACCTCAAAGGGCTGGTACAGAGTAAAGACTATCACCTCGGGCAGCACTGTTAAATACACCTGCGGCAGCCTTGTTACAGGCACTAAATATGCCTTTAAGGTTAGAGCTTATTATAAAGGCAGTGACAAAACCTATTACGGCACATTAAGCTCAGCTGTCAGCGTAACACCAAAGCTTAATAAAGTTACAAATGTCACCATGTCATCTATGACAGGCACAAAGGCTACCCTCACCTGGACAGCAGTGCCGGGAGCACAGGGCTATCAGCTTTATGATTACTCCACAGGCTCAGCTGTTAAGCTTGCCACTGTGTCAAAAAACAGCGCAACCTTTACTTTGGAAAACGGTAAGGAATATAAAGTTAAGGTAAGAGCTTATTTAAAGGTAAACGGTACAGCTATAAAAGGCTCATTGTCCGATACATATTCCTTCTACAGTGTACCCGGAGCAGTAAAGAATTTTAAGGCTACCATACTGGAAAACGGCCATGCAAAATTCACCTGGAGCAGTGCTGCCGGCGCAGACGGCTATAGCATTTATGTCAGAGCAGGCACAACATGGAAGCTCGTTGTTACAGAGCTTAAGACTGAGTCCTACACCTTAAAGGACACCTCTTTGCTTAAAGACAACACCTTTATAGTAAGAGCTTATATTAGAAGCGGCGAAAATCTTTATGAAAGTGCTGACTCCAATGAGTATGTCCTCTCTGTCATAGAAGCACCAATTGTAACTGTTGGTGAGTGTACAGACAGAGATATCACCCTTAGCTGGAATGCATTGCCCGGCGCAAATGCTTATGTAGTTGAGGTTTACGATTATAACAGCGACACTTGGATTGAGAATGTCCAAACAGTTGCCACAGAGTATACAGATTACGGCCCTGCAATAATCGAAAGAGGCTCACTTTACAGAGTTTACGGCATTAACATAAACGACAGCGGCATGGTGGTAACAAAGGGCATCCCCTCTGAGCCTATATCAGGTACCACCAGCGGAATTAAGATCACTCAAAGCAATTGCACACAGACTATCTCATGGCCTGCTCGTGACGGTGCTGCATCATATAAAGTTGTAATTTTGGATAAAATACGCGAATCCTATGCTCTCCCCGAAACAACAACTAACTCAATAACCACAGTGCTCACCCCTGACAGCGTTATATATTTTATTGTCTATGCCTATGACAGCAACCACTCCCCTATTGGCTACATCACCGATTATATAACATTTAAGACAAAGCCTGTTTCAGTTCTTCCCTCCACAAGCCCATATTATAATGAGAGTGTAAATGCACAGCTTCTTTATCTCATAAAGGCTATTAACAATTCAAAATTAGAGACAAGTGCAGTTACAATTTCCTCAACATCAAGTGTTAGCTATGCAGTTGATAAGTTTTATCTTTCAACTTCACTTGGCACAAGCGAGTTTGAGGGCAGTGACATTGAGGGTCTTATTAAGGCAATTAACGCTATTGGCAGCATTTCCGCATCAGATAAAGAGGAATTAGAGGAGCTTTCCCTTTCCAACACCGAGACTGTTAAAGAGACCTTAAAGTTTAAAAACGGCCTTGCTAAAAACAGCCAAAATCAAACTGTTACTATCTCAACCTTCATTGAGCCGTCAAATAAGAGCTTTACATCTCTTCACGACTGGGAAGACTCATCAGCGTGGAAAAACGGCATTAGCTCAGTTAAGACCACAGCTTATTCAGACGGCAGCTATAGATATGAGCTGACCTTAAAGCAGGAAAAATTTGGCACATCAGTTGGCAAAACAGTGCCTCTTTATCACCCATGCTTCACCACAACAGTGGCTTCCTTAGGCTATCTCACAGGTAGCGACGCAAATATGGAAAATGAGCTGTCAACAGTTGGCGATACAGTTATCACAGCCACAGTTAATGCTGACGGTACTCTTGACGATTACACTATTAATTCACCTTACACCATGAAAATCAAGTATAAGGTTGATAACGTTCTCGTTAACAGCTTTGGTATGTATATTGGCGGCAATATCGTCTCAGATTATAAGTTCACAAGATAAAACATTCAAGGGGTACTTTATCAGTATCCCTTGATTAAGCTACGAGGTAAATATGGAATATAAAAAAATCATGCAAATCGCCGTGATTGCCGTCGTTGCAGTTTGGGTCTTTTGCATTTCCTTTGCGGTATCAATGAAGGTTGTCAAAAAAGATGACGACCCTATCACGACTCAAGCTCCGCAAATTCAAACTACAACAGGAAATGAGCAGGTTGCCGTCACAAGCTCTCAGCAGTTAAGCTCTATTGGCGGCAACAATATAAGTGAGCAATTTCAAGACACTACAGCGCAGCAGGTTGTGGCTTCTACAGCTAACTCTCAGCAGACATCGACCACTCAAGGCTCTGCACCCACCTCAACAGTACCAACAGGAAAAAGTGAAATCATTGCATCTTATGTAAATGCTGTCAACGCTCTTAAAGGAACAAGTAATTTTTCCCTTTATAAGGACGATAAATTAAACATAACCATTGATAGCATTTCAGGTGGCTCTGTGGTGGAAAAGTTCGCACAGAATATGCTTGCAAGCAGCCAAAAGCAGCCTATCACTTATAACTTCCAAAACGGTGTTGACTCATCAACCGGCGCAACACCAATGAGTGCTATAGCGCCTTTAAATAAAAGTGCGAGCATTGACGAGAGCTTTGTCACTAATGCCACTGCTACACCTAACGCTGACGGCGGCTACACTATTGATTTAAGCTTTGCAAGTGAGTCACAGACCTACCCCAATGAGACTGTGCATCACAAAAATGTTGTGGAGGTCGTTGATGTTGAAGGTCTTATCCCAAGTGGAGCGACAATCAACAATATGAATATGACTTATTCCGGTACCAATATAAAGGCAACCCTTGACTCAAGCGGCAAAATAACCTATATGCGCCACTATCTTAATGTGGAAAATTGCACCGGCAGCGGCAGCATGAGCGTTTTCACCATGAATATAACCCTGCACGGTGACTTCGTCAGCGAATACACTATAACATATTAAGGGCGAAAATCGGTAAAATTTAACTTATTTTTATTGACACGACAGCCTTTTAATGTTATAATTAGTTAAATTATTATTGTGGAGGCTCAAAATATGGAAACTTTTAAGAAAATTGCTAAAGTTGTTGCTATTATCGTTGCTGTTGTTGCAGCTGTTTCAGCTGTTTATTATGCTGTAACAAAGCTTATTGAAAAGAAGAAGATGAAGAACGCAGACGACAGAGAGAACTTTGTTTCCTGCTCAAACATCGATGCAGACTTTCTCACAGAAACAGTAGCATAAAACGAACCAATTTTAGAGGCTATGGCTTTACCGCCGTAGCCTCTTTTTTTGCGTATATCTTATTTATCCTTTGGCTTTGCAAATAAGCTTGCTATAAGCCCACACAGCACCGCAGTCATTATGCCAACTGCACCTGAACACAAAGGGCCTTTTATGACACCTAAAAGTCCATCCTCGGCCACAGCAGCCTGAGTACCCTTAACTAAGGCATAGCCGAAGCCGGTAATCGGTGTAGTAGCTCCTGCACCGGAGAACTCGACTAAAGGCTCATAAGCTCCCACAGCACCCAAGACAACACCAATAACAACAAACAGCACCAAGACCTTACCTGCAGTAAGCTTTGTAAAATCTATGAGAAGCTGACCCAGTACACAAATAAAACCACCCACGACAAAAGCTTTAACTAAATCGAGAAAAAATTCCATATTACATCACCCGAAGCTTTTTCATAAGTTTTTTGTCGTCCTTTAATGCACATAAAGCGAAAACAACTGCAACACCTATACCGGCAACGCAAAGGAGCTTTTTAACATAATAGAGAACCTTCGAGCATTTTGCAAGACAAAAAATACACTTAACTGTTTTAAATAAATCCATTGTTACACCCCCTTTATATTTACGAGATGCGCTATTCCAGGAATGCTCTGCCCTTGCAATGAGGACACAGGCGACATAAGTGCTCCTGTGGCAATAAACAGGATGTTTTTATATTTGCCATCTCGCATAGAGTTAATTATGTGTGAGCATAGTACACTGCCGCTGCAACCACAGCCGGAGCCACCTGAGTGAACATCTTGACTGTTAAGATCAAATATCATAAGACCGCAATCCTTATGAACAGATGATATATCTATGCCGTCCTCACGAAGCATAAGCTCCTTTAAAAGCTCACTGCCAACGTTGCCTAAGTCACCGGTTAAAATCATGTCATAATCCTGAGGGGTAGTGTCAGTGTCCTTTAAAAAGTCAGACAAGGTCTTTTTTGCCGCCGGTGCCATAACAGCGCCCATATTATTGCTGTCGGTTATAGCATAGTCCTGAATAGTGCCTAAGTGGAGCTTATCTATATATGGGCTTATGTGAGAGCTTGTCCTTTTTAGTACGGCTGCACCGGCACCGGTCACTGTCCACTGAGCCGTAGGCGGTCTTTGCCCTCCGTACTCCAAGGGCTTTCTAAATTGCTTTTCCGCTGAGCAAAAGTGAGAGCTTGTTGCAGCAATGCAGCAATTAAAGCCGCCACTTTCAATCATTAGCGAGGTGACACAAAGACCAAGAGCCATAGTTGAGCAAGCACCGTAAATGCCGCAAAAGGGCATATTAAACTCCTTTAAGCCAAAGGTTGATCCTGTGCATTGATTTAAAAGATCGCCTGAGCAAATGGCGTCCACCTCCTCAGTACCAACAGCAGCTTTTTCCACGGCTCTTGCAACAGCAGACTTTAAATATAGGCTCTCCGCTTTTTCCCACGAGTCCTCACCCATGGTTGTATCCTCATATATTTCGTCAAAATCCTTCCCTAAAGGGCCTTCTCCTTCCTTTTTGCCAACAATTGCCGCATTGCCTATAATGTGAGGCTTGCTTTCAAGGAAAACTGTTTTTCCATATCTTTTTGCCATGTTATCACCCTAAAAATTCATATATGACTATTGTCTGCTAAATTTTCAAATATATACAAAAATTAATACAGGTTAAACATATACACTATTAAGCCGTACACTGCCGCACTCGAGCAGCCGTAAACTATAACCGGCCCTGCGAGTGAAAACATTTGCGCTGCTGTGCCTAAAATTCTACCCTCACTTTGGAACTCCAAGGCAGCTGAAACTATTGAGTTGGCAAAGCCTGTAATCGGTACGGCAGTACCGGCACCGGCAATCTTAGCGACCTTGTCAAATAGCCCTGTGGCGGTCAAAATAGCTGTTATTGTTATAATGACAATCATAGTCAGTGCCTTGCTTTCCTCCAAGGTCATGGAAGTGGATTTAAACCATATTGAAAGGCACTGTGCAAACACGCAAATGCCACCGCCAAAGACAAATGCCATAAGGCAATCCTTTAAGACAGGTGAGCCGGGTGAAGCCCTCTTTGCCATTCTTCCATATTCTTCTTTAGATATTGACATATTATCACTCTTTCATTTTCTTTTATTTTATCATCTGCAATAAGAAAACAAATATACTTTTATATTGACAAAGATTTGCAAATATAATAAAATATTATCAGTCAATTAAAACTAAAGGAGAAAGCATTATGGCAATTTTTAAATCTTTTAAGGCTGTAAGACCCACAAATGAATATGCAAATCAAGTGGCTGCTCTGCCCTATGACGTTATGAATAGTGATGAGGCAAGGGAAATGGTAAAGGGTAAGCCCTATTCATTTTTGCATGTTGACAAGGCTGAGGTCGATCTTGACAAAAGCATTGATATTTATGACGAAAAGGTCTATTTAAAGGCTCGTGAAAATCTTGACAAATTATCAAGTGATGGCATTTGCGTCCAGGACTCTGCGCCTTGCTTTTATATTTATCGTCAAATCATGAACGGCAGAAGTCAAACGGGACTCGTTGGCTGTGCCTCAATTGACGACTATATTAACAACATCATTAAAAAGCACGAGTTCACAAGAGCTGATAAGGAAGCTGACAGAATCAGACACGTTGATTATTGCGATGCAAACACCGGCCCTATTTTCCTTACATATCGCAAAAATGATAAAATCAGCTCTATTATTAACTCATGGAAAGAGGCTCACTCACCCTGTTATGACTTTGTGACAGATGATGGCATTGCAAACACAGTTTGGGTCATTGACGACAAAAGTGTTAACGAGACCTTACAAGGCTTATTCTCCGATATAGATTATCTCTATATCGCTGACGGACATCACCGCTGTGCCAGTGCAGTTAAGGTGGGTCAAAAGAGAAGACAGGCTAATCCCGACTACACAGGCAATGAGGAATTCAACTTCTTTTTAGCTGTTGCCTTCCCTGAAAATGAATTAGAGATAATGGACTATAACCGTGTTATGAAGGATTTAAACGGCTACTCCACAGAGGAATTTTTGTCTGAGATGGGCAAAAGCTTTACTATTGAAGCCTGTGATGGCGAGGGTCAATTTAAGCCACAGGAAAAGCACACCTTTGGTATGTACTTAGATAAAAAGTGGTATAAACTCACAGCTAAGAGTGGCACTTTTGACGAGAGTGACCCTGTTGACAGACTGGATGTGTCTATACTTCAAAACAATTGCATCACTCCTGTCTTTGGTATTGAAGACCCAAGAACAGACAAGAGAATAGATTTTGTCGGCGGCATAAGAGGTCTAAAGGAGCTTGAAAGAAGATGCGAGAGTGATATGGTTATTGCTTTTTCCATGTACCCGACTTCACTTGAGGATTTAATGGCAATCGCTGATGCCGGCAAGGTAATGCCGCCTAAATCAACATGGTTTGAGCCTAAGCTTTTAAGCGGACTTTTCATTCACAAGCTTAGCTAAAAAAGAAATGAGGCAGACTATGACACAAAGGTTATATGATGCCGACAGCTACCTTACGGAGTTTAAGTGTAAAGTAATATCACTTTACAGCGATAAGGATTATATTTATGTTGAAACTGACCGCACAGCCTTCTTTCCCGAAGGTGGCGGTCAGACTTCCGATATAGGTGAGCTTGGCGGCGTATATGTGGAAAATGTACAGTTAATTGACGGCAAAATTATACATTTTGTGAAAAACTCTGAGGAAAATGAGGAAAAGTTAAATAAATCCCATGAATTATGTGGAAAAGTTGACTTTAAAAAGCGTTTTTCCGATATGCAGCAGCACTCCGGTGAGCATATTTTTTCCGGAATTGTTAATTCACTTTACGGCTATAACAATGTGGGTTTTCACCTTGGCAAGGAAATTGTCACCCTTGACTTTGACGGTGAATTAAATGAGGACGATATCTGTAAAGTGGAAGACCTTGTCAACAAAGCTATATGGGATAACCGTAAAATCAATATATTGTTCCCCGATGATGAGGAGCTAAAAAGGATAAAATATCGCAGCAAAATTGAAATTGAGGGTCAGGTCAGAATAGTAGAAATTGAAGGTATAGATGTCTGTGCCTGCTGTGCACCCCATGTAAATAGTACAGGAGAAATCGGCATAGTGAGAGTCGTAAATTTTGAGCGATATAAGGGCGGCACAAGAGTTAGCATACTTTGTGGCGAAAGAGCCTTATTAGACCTAAGGCACAAGCTAAAGCAAAACCGCCTTGTGTCAAATCTCACCTCGGCAAAGCAAGACGAAACTGCCGACGCTGTTGCAAGACTAAAGGAAGAAAACGAAAAACTAAAGTATGATATTGTGGGTCTTACAAGGGAGCTTCTCGCATTAAAAAGTGATAAAATCACACATGAGGATAAGATCATTATCTTTGACGAAAAATTAAATGGCAAGCTTTTGCAAGACTTTGCCATATCTATTATGGATAAGTGTGACAGCTTTGCTGCTTGTTTTTGCGGTGAAAATGACTCATATCGTTATTGCATTGTTAGCCACAGCATAAATCTCCAGCCACTTGCAAAGGCGTTAAATGGGGCATTCTCAGGCCGTGGTGGCGGCAAACCTCAAATAGTACAAGGCAGTATAAGCGGTGAGAAAGAAGCAATCACCGACTTTTTGAAAAATTACAAATAAATAAAAAAATACATCCGCTCAAACCAAGGCGGATGTTTATTTTATTTCCTGCTCCAAAGTGTCAAACAAAGGTGAATTAAAAAAATCGACTATTTTAATATTAAGGCCATCACAGATTTTTTTGACCGTTGACACTGTGGTGCTATTATTTCGTCCATTAACAATATTATTGAGGGTCGATTGAGTTATACCGCAAATAGTAGACAGCTTATTGACTGTAATATCATATTCATTGCAAAGCTCTAAAATACGCAGCCTAACAGCTGAGCCAATATCCATAAAGTCACCTCTCTTAACTAAAATGAGTTACCTATAGTTTATACTATTTTGCGTCAAAAAATTAACTCAAAAGAGTTGACTTTTAAGAAAATTGCAGATATAATGAAAATAACTCAAAAGAGTTAAATAAAAGGAGGAATTAAAATGGTAAAAACGAAAAAAATCTTGTGTTCACTACTTGTTGTGGTGATGGTACTAATGAGCGTGCCGGTTGGAGAAGGTATGTTGAAACTGCCACAGTTTGGCTTTGGGGTTAAAGCGAGTGCGGCTGATAAAACTCTTAGTGCAACAGGACAGTGCGGTGATAATGTTTATTGGACATTTGATAGCGGTACGGGAGAAGTGGTTATTAGTGGTACGGGTGAGATGTGGGATTATCATACACATACACCTTCAACTTCTGATTCGCCATTTTCTAATGCTTCTATTAGCAGTGTTGTTATTGAATATGGTGTTACAAGTATAGGTAATTATGCATTCTTTACTTGTAGCAATTTGTCAGCTATCACAATTCCCGATAGCGTTACAAGCATAGGTTGCTGTACCTTTGCTTATTGTAGTAAATTAACCGATATCACAATACCGGATAGCGTAACAGATATTGATGACCATGCTTTTAATGATTGTAGCAACTTATCCACCGTCAAAATTGGAAGTGGCTTAACAAGCCCATATATTGGTTTGTTCTATTATTGTTGCAATTTAAAAAGTATAACTGTCAGCGAAGCTAATAAAGTCTATTGTAGCGATGAGTATGGTGTTTTATTTAACAAAGATAAAACAGAGCTTGTAGCATATCCTGCAGGAAATGAGCGTACTTCATATACAATTCCCTATGGAGTGGAATATATATATGACAGAGCCTTTCTTGACTGTCAAAGCTTGGAAAGCGTTACTATACCTGGAAGTGTGAAGATTATAGACCGCCTTGCGTTTTCTGAAAGTGATAGCCTAAGGACTGTCACATTTGAAAGTGGTAAACGGAATTTGGTAATATCCGGCCGTGCTTTTTATGGGTGCACAAATTTAAACAATATTGACTTGCACGGTGATAGAGTTTATGAAATTTATTCTGATTCCTTTAGTGACACCGGATATTACAATAATGAAGCTAATTGGGATAAAGGTGTGCTCTATATAAATGATATAATTATATATACCGATCCATATAAGCTCAGCTCTAAGTATACCATAAAAGATGGCACAACAACTTTGGGCAATGGTGCTATTTTCCTTTATTTGCCGGAGGGTCAAACAGAGCAAAAATATTTATTACCGGTCGAGGTAACTGTGCCGAAAAGTGTTGATAATTTTTGTGTAGGCAATTATATCTTTTGTGAAGAAATACCGAAAAACCCGTTCCGTTTTAGTGACAGTGTTACAATATACAGCGGCTTATCTGAAAGTTTTTACGAAAAATTTTATGAGACATATGGTAATGCGCTAATAGATTGTTACAACAGTGTACTTATAACTCTAAATGAAAATGGATCCAATTATGAAATTTTAAAAAAATTTGAAGACATCGACGAACTTTTTCCAAGTCTGAGCGACTTCTCTATCGAAGAAAAAATAGCTATATCTAAAAAAGGACTGTTTACCGGTTCGTATAATGGATTTGCATTATACGGTTTAATGTTATCGGCTATAATGAATAATGGTTACGGTAATGGTACAATATGTCTTGAGGAAGGAATTAAGGAATTTGCCGATGTTTCTTCTGATGCAGCGCTATTGTTAGGACTTGATTTATTGCCTTATATGTTTGACGGACTTATCTTGCCAAAAAGCTTTGAAGCACTATACGGCTATACTCCCCTTTGCGATTATTATACATCTATCTTTTGCACCGGTGTCGATGAATCTAAAATTGAAGGTAAATCCATCACCTTCCTCAACCCCAATTGCACCATCTTTGACGATGAAAACACACTGTGGTCAGGCTACACAATTTGTGGCTACACCGGCTCTACAGCCGAAGCCTATGCCCAAAAGTACAACAGAAAGTTTGTAGCCATAGATGACTGTAAGCATGAGAAAACCTGTCTTAACGCTAAAATTGACCCAACCTGTGGCTCTAAGGGCTATAGCGGTGATCTCCATTGCCAATATTGTGGTGTCTTCCTTGAAGAAGGTGAGATGTTAGACAAGCTGCCTAACCACAGCTTTGGTGAGCCTGAAATTAAGACCTACCCCACTTGCACTAAAAAGGGCACAGCAAAATTTACCTGTAAAGACTGCGGCTATGAGGATATCTTGCCCTACGGTGACAAAACCCCACACTACTATTCCTACCAATATGTTGAGCCAACCTGCACAAGCAACGGCTACACCCTTTACACCTGTGAGTGTGGTGACAGCTACACAGCAAACGTTGTTCCGACCACAGGTCACACCGATAACGACTCTAACGGCTATTGCGACAAATGCGGTGCAGAGCTTGCTAAAAATTGCTCGTGTAATTGCCATAAGGGTGGTATTTCAAATTTCTTCTTTAAGATAGGTCTTTTATTCCAAAGGATCTTTGGTAAAAATAAGTATTGCTCATGTGGTGCTAAGCACTACTAATCTCATAGACCCACCTAATTAAAAGGAGACGGGGGCTTTTGTGTTGTTCAACACGAAAACCCCCGTCCCCTATTTTTTTCCTTATTGATTTATTAAATCTATATATTCCTCTAAGCAGAGATTCTTTTCATACATGACCTTTGCCGCCTCAATGCCAACATATCTAAAGTGCCACGGCTCATTAATTATGCCTGTTATATCCTTTTTATCATCGGCATAGCGTTTGACAAAGCCATATTTATATGAGTTGTTTTCAAGCCACTCATAAACCTCGTTGCCGTCCTTTGTCTTACTGTAATCGGGGTTAATATCCACTGCCATTCCAAGCTGATGTTCACTGGTACCCGGAAAAGCGACCCACTCTATAGCGGCTTTACTCGCCTGCTTTTTGCTATAGCCCTGCTCACGATATTCGGCATATTTTTTCGTCAAAATTACTGTCTGTTCTTCGTAGCTCCTGTAGCCTGAGACAACTGTAGGATAAATGTCTTGACTTCTCATATCGTCAAACATTTTTTGAAGTGCCGGATAAATCCTCTCGTCAACCTGTTGCCCATTGGATAAGGTCAAAAGCTGCACCTCATAATCCTCGGGTATACAGTTTTTGCTATTAATAAGAATCAGCTCCCAGCCGTTATCAGTCGCTGCCTCTTTTTTGCCAAGGCGCATAACTGTCTTAACAGGCGAATCACCAAAACCATTTTGAATCACTTTAACAGTACCAAAAGCCACACCCGCAACAATGGCAAGGAGCACTAATAGCACCACTAACAGCTTTTTCATTTACATCACTCCTTTTTCTATACACAGTATAGTCAAAGGCAGTGTCAAAAGCAACAAATATAACCGATTCGTAAGAAAAGGCTAAGAAAGGGCTATATCTAAGCTCATCATCAATGCAAAGCCTAAGGCAAAGGGCAATGCTCTTATTGGTACTCTGCCGCAGCTCTTTATGTCGGGCAAAAGCTGCTCAGTGACAACATATATCATCGTTCCTGCCGCAAAGCTCAATAAATATGGAAGCAAGGCTGATGCAATGCTTATGGCCGATATTGTGATTAGAGCGCCTAAAGGCTCAACGACGCCTGAAAGAGTACCACAAATAAAGGACTTGCTCTTTGATAAGCCGCCTGCGTGAAGGGGCATTGATATAATCGCACCCTCAGGGAGATTTTGCACCGCAATGCCTAAGGCTAAAACAAAGGCCGCCGCAAAGGTTATGCCCTGCTCCCCTGCTAAATATGCGGCAAAAATTGTGCCAACAGCCATGCCCTCCGGAAAATTATGGATGGTAATTGCCAAAACTGTAGTGGTCAATTTTTGCCTTTTCTTGCTGCCTGTGGCTAATTTTTCGCTGAGAGTGTCAAGGAAATACATAAACACATTGCCAATGGCAAAACCAAAAACCACAGGCAAAAATGAGAGCTTTCCTAAGCTTTCACACTTTTCGTTTGCCGGAATGAGAAGACTCCATATAGAGGCGGCAACCATAATGCCTGAGGCAAATGCCGATAAAATATCATTGAATATAACTTTCATGTCCTTTTTTAAAAAGAAGACCACCGCTGAGCCTACGGCAGTACCAAAAAAGGGAATAAAAATGCCTAAAATAACCTGTGAAATGTTCTTCACCTCCACCTCTAATAACTATTATATTGAGAAGATGAAAAAATGTCACAGGTTAATTTTATATTATGGCATATACCAATATGTATTTAATTTGTGCATATAAGCTCGTGCGTCCTTTGGCATTTGTGTTATGGCGTTAAACACATTGAGGTAATCCCCTGCTCCGGCACCTATCCCCATTACGCCTAAATACAGCAGGACTTGTAATGAGGGAAAAATCATACCAATTATAAAGGGCACTAAGCCAAAGACTATATTCGGAAGAAGTGACATAAATATAAATCTTCCTTTGCTCATATCTTCTGTACCGCAGACAAAGAGCATACCCTTTGATAAATTTGTATATAAATAGACATCCTCTTTAAAGCAAATTGCGTGAAGTATCTCGTGGGGTAACAGGGTTAAATAAAAGACAAGACAGCCGATAAAAATAGACATAGGACTGTCAATAAAATAGTCAAAGCTTCTGACTATGGCAACCACCAAAAGCAATATAGTTATCACAACAGAAATAACATTGACGATTATAGCCAGGCTTTTCATATCCTTTGGCTCTTTAAACATCACTGCGCCCTCTTTATGTGGTGCGTGGGGCAAATTGTCAGGATTGTTGTCATATTTTCCTTTATAATGTAGCTTCATAAAATCACATCCGGTAAATTTGTTGAGATATTATACCATGGCATTAGAGGTATTGTCAATAAAAAGAGGCAGCCGAAGCCACCTCTTTAAGCTTTAATTTATTAAACACTCCAAACGATGTTCTTTTCTTCTTCGCCTGTGGTGTCCTCAAAGTCAACCTTGCTATAGCACTTCATACCGGTACCGGAAGGAAGAAGCTTACCAATGATAACATTCTCCTTAAGACCGAGAAGTGGGTCAACCTTACCCTTAATTGCAGCATCGGTGAGCACTCTTGTTGTCTCCTGGAATGATGCAGCTGAAAGGAATGAGTCTGTTGCAAGTGATGCCTTTGTGATACCCATAAGCATTGGAATGTATGTTGCCTCTTGAAGCTCCTCGCCTGTTTCGGCAGCCTTAGCTCTAACTGCCTCATTTGCAAGACGCAGCTCCTTCTTGTCAACAACACTGCCGGGAAGAAGGTCTGTATCGCCGGCATCCTCAATCTTTATCTTTCTCATCATCTGACGAGCGATAACCTCAATGTGCTTATCGTTGATATCAACACCCTGAGTACGATATGTCTGCTGAACCTGAGAAATAAGATAGTCGTGAACGGCGCTGACACCAAGAACATTAAGAACATCCTTCGGGTCGATTGAACCCTCGGTGATAGTCTCGCCCTTCTTGATAAATTGTCCCTCGGAAACTCTTACACGAGCGTCAAATGAAAGGAAGTATTCCTTTCTTTCCCCTGTTTCCTCATCTGTAACAACAACATGAGGATTTTTCTTAATTGTCTCAAAGGAAACAACACCGTCAATCTCTGAAAGAATAGCAAGTGTCTTAGGCTTACGAGCCTCAAACAGTTCCTCGACACGGGGAAGACCCTGTGTAATATCGGCACCTGATGCAACACCGCCGGTGTGGAAGGTTCTCATGGTGAGCTGTGTACCGGGTTCACCGATAGACTGAGCAGCGATAATGCCGACTGCCTCACCAACTGTAACAGGCTGACCTGTTGCAAGGTTTGAGCCGTAGCACTTAATGCAAGCACCATGATCTGAGTTACAGGTGAGAAGTGAACGAATAGTGATTCTGCGAATCTTAGCAGCTTCTTCTCTGTCCATACCCTCGTCAAGAGCCTTATTCATCTTAGCCGTGAGATAAGCGTCAACCTTGTCTGCATCCTTTTCGCTGAGCATATGATCGTTATCCATGATAACCTCACCTGTCTCATCATCTGTGAGATTGTGAAGAAGGTAACGACCCTTAAGTCTCTCTGTGAGTGGCTCAAGAACACGATTGCCGTCCATGATGTCATATACTTCGAGACCTTCTGTGCAACCGCAATCCTCCTCACGGATAATAACATCCTGTGAAACGTCAACAAGACGACGAGTAAGATAACCTGAGTCAGCGGTACGAAGCGCTGTATCGGCAAGACCTTTACGAGCACCACGAGATGAGATGAAGTATTCCTGAACATTAAGGCCTTCACGATAGTTAGCACGAATGGGAACTTCGATTGTCTTACCTGCGGTGTTTGCGATAAGACCACGCATACCTGCAAGCTGACGAAGCTGGCTGTTAGAACCACGGGCACCTGAGTCAAGCATCATCCAAATTGGGTTAGTTGCCTCAAATGAACCTGTGAGTGCGTCTGCAACACGGTTTGTACAAGTATCCCAAGCCTTAAGAACCTGTCTTGAACGGTCTTGATTTGAAAGAAGACCACGATTATATTTTCTATTGATTTCATCAACGATATCCTCAGTCTCCTGAAGGATTTCCTTTTTAGTTGCGGGGATAGTTGCGTCACAAACGGCAACTGTGATACCACTCTTTGTTGAGTATTTGTAGCCTTGATTTTTGATATTGTCAAGCACCTCAGCAGTTTTTGCTGTGCCATGTACTTGAATACATCTTGCAATGATTTTACCAAGAAGCTTCTTATTTACAAGCTCCTCAACTTCAAGGCGGAACATATTTTCAGGATCGTTTCTGTCAATAAAGCCTAAATCCTGTGGTATAGGATCGTTAAAAATTATCTTACCTAAGGTGGTTTCGATTATCTTAGACTTTTCTTCGCCCTGAACAGTTTTTGTCATACGAACCTTGATTTTAGCGTGTAAATCAAGTACGCCATTATCATAAGCGAGTCTTGCCTCATCAACATCACGGAAGATCTTGCCCTCACCCTTTCTGCCGGGGATAACAAGAGTAAGATAATATGAGCCAAGTACCATATCCTGCGTAGGAACAGCAACAGGCTTTCCGTCTGAAGGCTTAAGCAGGTTGTTAGCAGCAAGCATAAGGAAACGCGCCTCAGCTTGAGCCTCTGCTGAAAGAGGAACGTGAACAGCCATCTGGTCACCGTCGAAGTCAGCGTTAAAGGCGGTACAAACAAGGGGATGAAGCTTAATAGCCTTACCCTCAACAAGCACCGGCTCAAATGCCTGAATACCAAGGCGGTGAAGTGTAGGAGCACGGTTGAGCATTACCGGATGGTCTTTAATAACAACCTCAAGTGCATCCCAAACGCATTTTTCCTGACGGTCAACAGTTTTTCTTGCAGTCTTAATGTGAGTAGCCTTACCGGTTTCAACAAGTCTCTTCATAACGAAGGGCTTAAACAGCTCGAGAGCCATCTCCTTAGGAAGACCACATTGATAAAGCTTAAGCTCCGGACCAACAACGATAACTGAACGGCCTGAGTAGTCAACACGCTTACCGAGAAGATTTTGACGGAAACGACCCTGCTTACCTTTAAGCATCTCTGAAAGTGACTTAAGAGGTCTGTTGTTAGGACCTGTAACAGGTCTGCCACGTCTGCCGTTGTCAATAAGTGCGTCAACGGATTCTTGAAGCATTCTCTTTTCGTTTCTGATAATAATTGCAGGTGCGCCTAATTCAAGGAGCTTTTTAAGACGGTTGTTTCTGTTGATAACTCGTCTGTAAAGGTCATTAAGGTCGCTTGTTGCAAAGCGTCCACCGTCAAGCTGAACCATAGGACGAATATCGGGAGGAATAACCGGAATAACATCGAGTATCATCCACTCAGGTCTGTTGCCGCTTGCCTTAAATGCACCGACAACATCAAGACGCTTGAGTATTCTTGTCTTCTTTTGACCGCTGGCTGTTGCAAGCTGCTCACGAAGCTCTGCGTCAAGGGCATCAACATCAATTTCGCTAAGAAGCTCTTTGATTGCCTCAGCGCCCATGCCAACTTTAAATTCCTCGTCGTTGTAGTAGTATTCTTTTATATCGTCATATTGCTTCTCAGTAATTGCATCACCCTTTTTAACATTGGGAACTGAACCGGGGTTAATTACAACATAAGCTGAGAAGTAAAGTATTCTTTCAAGGTCTCTTGGTGAAATATCAAGGATAAGACCCATTCTTGAGGGGATACCCTTAAAGTACCAAATATGTGAAACAGGGGTTGCAAGCTCGATGTGACCCATACGCTCACGACGAACCTTTGCCTTTGTAATTTCAACATGGCAACGCTCACAAATTTTACCCTTATGACGTATTCTCTTATAACGACCGCAATGACACTCCCAGTCCTTAAGAGGTCCAAAAATCTTTTCGCAGAAAAGACCGTCGCTTTCAGGCTTAAGTGTGCGGTAGTTTATAGTCTCAGGCTTTGTTACCTCACCGTAAGACCATTCTCTTATCTTTTCCGGTGAAGCCAGACCTATTTTGATTGATTCAAAGGTTATATTTTCCATATATATTAAGTCAGCCCTTTCCTGTATAATAATAAATTATTTTTGCGTACCCGGGGGAAGCTATCGCTCTTAGGCAACAGCCTCCCGGGGAAATGCATTACATATTGTCTTCGTCGGGAACAAAGCCTGCAGAGTAACCTGCATCGTTAACCGTTGGGTTCATTTCATTAAAGTAAGCGTTATAATCGAAGCTTTCTTCTTCGTCTTCATCTTCATCATCGTCGTCAAAGAGCTCATCGCCGTCTTCGCCGTCTAAATCAAGGTCGAGATCGAGGTCAAGGTCAAGATCGATTTCATCATCTGAGGACTCATCATCGTCCTGTGCGCCTTCATCGGGCTGTACAACAGGTCTTCTGTGTAAAGAAACGCCCTCGTCACCGTCAATATTTTGCTTAAGGTCGATTTCTCCACCCTCAGCGTCAAGTACCTTAACATCAAGGCCAAGGCTTTGCAGCTCCTTAACAAGAACCTTAAATGACTCAGGAACACCTGCTTGAGGTACATTTTCACCGTTAACAATTGCTTCGTATGTCTTAACACGACCAACAACGTCGTCTGACTTAACTGTAAGAATCTCTTGAAGGGTATAAGTAGCACCGTAAGCCTCAAGTGCCCAAACCTCCATCTCACCGAAACGCTGACCACCAAATTGAGCTTTACCGCCAAGGGGCTGCTGAGTAACAAGTGAGTATGGACCGGTTGAACGAGCATGCATCTTATCGTCAACAAGATGGTGAAGCTTAAGGAAGTACATAACACCGACTGTAACCTCACCGTCAAAGCGGTCACCGGTTCTGCCGTCATAAAGCACTGACTTACCGTTTTCGTTAAGTCCTGCCTCTCTGAGAGCGTCTCTAATATCATCCTCATGAGCACCATCAAATACAGGTGTCATGATCTTCCAGTCAAGCTCACGGCAAGCAAAGCCGAGGTGAACCTCAAGAACCTGACCGATGTTCATACGAGAGGGAACGCCAAGAGGGTTAAGCACGATGTCAAGAGGAGTACCGTCTGAAAGGAAAGGCATATCCTCCTGAGGAAGTACACGAGAAACAACACCCTTGTTACCGTGACGACCGGCCATCTTATCACCGACTTGAATCTTACGCTTTTGAGCGATATAGCAACGAACTACCTTGTTAACACCGGGTGAAAGCTCGTCTGAATTTTCTCTTGTAAATTCCTCAACATTTACTACGATACCGTATTCACCGTGGGGAACACGAAGTGATGTATCACGAACTTCTCTTGCTTTTTCACCAAAGATAGCACGAAGGAGTCTTTCCTCAGCGGTAAGCTCTGTTTCACCCTTAGGTGTTACCTTACCAACAAGGATATCGCCTGAGTGAACCTCAGCGCCGACACGAATAATACCTCTTTCGTCAAGGTCTTTAAGTGCGTCACCTACATTAGGAATGTCGTTGGTGATTTCCTCAGGGCCAAGCTTAGTGTCTCTTGCCTCAAGCTCGTATTTTTCTATATGAATTGATGTATAAACATCATCACGAACAAGTCTTTCATTAATGAGAACAGCGTCCTCGTAGTTGTAGCCTTCCCATGTCATGAAGCCGATAAGTGCGTTTTTACCAAGTGCGATTTCACCGTGGTCTGTTGCAGGGCCGTCAGCGATAACCTGGTTGACCTCAACCTTTTCGCCAACGCTGACAACAGGCTTCTGGTTAATACAAGTGCCCTGGTTAGAGCGCATAAACTTAATAAGATTATATGTGTCAACTCTGCCATCTTCTGTGACAACGTCAACCTTGTCGGCGCTAACATATGTTACTGTACCGGCATTCTTAGCCAGTACGCAAACGCCTGAGTCTGTTGCTGCTTTGTACTCCATACCTGTACCAACTCTCGGGGAATCACAGGTAAGAAGGGGAACTGCCTGACGCTGCATGTTTGAACCCATAAGAGCACGGTTAGCGTCATCGTTTTCAAGGAAAGGAATAAGTGCTGTAGCGACTGAAACAACCATCTTAGGTGAAACGTCCATATAATCGGCTCTTGATGGGTCGATTTCAAGGAACTCATCACGGTGACGAGCGTTGACCTTGTTTCTAACGAAACGGCCGTTTTCGTCAAGCTTTTCGTTAGCCTGAACTACAGTAAACTCATCCTCAACATCAGCTGTCATATATTCGTATGTGTCAAGGACTACGCCGGTCTCCTTATCAATAGGACGGAAGGGAGCCTCGATAAAGCCATATTCGTTGATTCTTGCGAAAGTAGCAAGATAAGAGATAAGGCCGATGTTAGGTCCTTCAGGTGTCTCAATGGGACACATTCTGCCATAGTGTGAATAGTGAACGTCTCGAACCTCGAAGCCTGCACGGTCTCTTGAAAGACCACCGGGGCCAAGAGCTGAGAGTCTTCTCTTATGAGTAAGCTCTGCAAGAGGGTTATTTTGATCCATAAACTGTGAAAGAGGTGATGAACCGAAGAACTCTCTGACAGCTGCAATAACAGGACGAGTATTAATAAGTGCCTGAGGTGTAACCTTTGCACTTTCTTGTGTTTGCAGAGTCATTCTTTCCTTAATGACTCTTTCCATTCTCGAGAAACCAACACGGAATTGGTTTTGAAGAAGCTCACCAACGCATCTGATACGGCGGTTGCCAAGATGGTCGATGTCATCTGCGCTGCCTACGCCACAAGCAAGGCAGTTAAGATAGTTAATTGATGCCAGGATATCATCAACAATAATTGTCTTTGGAATAAGGTCGTCGGCTCTGCTTTCAAGATAAGCAAGACCCTCCTCTTTACTCATGTCCTCAAGCTCTGTGAGCACATCCATAAGGACAGTGTATCTTACATGCTCATTAATTGTCGCATCAAGAAGCTCCTGCTTAGTGTAGCCAAGTGATGCGAGATAAGGCTCAGGGTCAACCATGTGGTTTGAGATAACCTTAACAGGCTCCTCTCTGCCCTCAACGCTGACATAAGCGACTTTTGCGCCTGCCTGCTCAATTTCAAAGGCTCTTTGCTTTGTAACAAGCTCGCCCTCGTCAGCGATAATCTCACCGGTGAGGTCATTGACAATGGGGGCAGCAAGTCTAAAGCCACGAATTCTATCGGAAATAGCAAGCTTTTTATTGTATTTATAACGACCTACTCTTGAAAGGTCATATCTTCTCTCGTCAAAGAACATACCCTCGATGTGAGTTTGTGCGCTTGAAAGCGTTGGAGGCTCACCCGGGCGGAGCTTTTTGTAAATCTCAATAAGAGCTTCCTCCGCGTTCTTAGTATTATCTTTTTCAAGGGTTGCTTCGATTCTGTCATCAGGACCGAAGAACTCGCGTATATCTGCATTAGTGGAGCAGCCGAGGATTCTGATAAGTGTGGTAATGGGAATCTTTCTGTTTTTATCTATTCTGACATAGAAAAGGTCATTTTGATCAGTTTCATATTCCAACCATGCACCGCGTCCGGGAATAATTGTTGATGTGTAAAGCTTTTTACCCGTAACATTGTGTGTCATGCCGAAATAAACGCCGGGAGAACGAACTAACTGTGAAACGATAGCTCTTTCAGCACCATTGATAATAAAGGTACCGCTATCGGTCATGAGTGGGAACTCACCCATATAAACTTCACTGTCTTTTACCTCGCCTGTCTCTTTGTTATAAAGTCTTGCAGTAAGTCTCATGGGGGCAGCGTAGGTTGCATCTCTCTCCTTACACTCCTTAACGCTGTACTTTGGCTTGTCGTCCATGCGGTAATCCACAAATGTTAGAACAAGATTGCCTGTGTAGTCGGTAATCTCGGACATATCCTTGAGAGCCTCTTTAAGACCCTTTTCAAGGAACCATTTGTAGCTGTCCTTTTGCACCTGAATGAGATTGGGCATTTGCATAACTTCCTGGATTTTGCCGTAGCTCTTTCTCGTTTGGGTACCAACCTTGACATCGGTCGTTTTAACCATTGGCTTATCACTCCATATCTTTTTTATTTGCCTTGCGTGGCATTGGAAACTGCTGACACAGTTTTTTTCAAAAAATGTATTGACATTTTTGCTCTTAAATGGTAATATGCTTATACAGGGAAATGCCCATAGGCATAATTACACATTATATGTTCTAATATTTTATCACAAAGCCCTACTCTATGTCAAGGGGTTTTGTGTCTTTTTTTGTTTATATAGGCGTTTTTTACAAATTTTTTCCAAAAAAATCAGCACTTTGTTCAAGTTAATTCCAAACTGAAACAAAGTGCTTTTCTTTGTCCAAAAATATAAGTTCACTCGCTTTTTGTTAAAAAAGTAAAAAGTGAGGTTATTGTTTCTATTTGTAAATATAAACACGAGGGTTAGTTGTCGAATTTATGTTTACCCTCCCCCTATCACATAAAAGAAAAAAATCATCCGAAAAGCTCAAACTAATCGGATGATTTAATTTTT
>CAZDEL010000007.1:0-20212 GCA_964504475.1 uncultured Faecalibacterium sp.
GAACATATATCCTCTATATTGTATATCAAATTGCGTCCTGAGTCAACTCATAGGGCGAAAAATTTGTCTCAATCTTTTTACTGCAGCACTGTGGTGAATATGTCCAGTTAGATATAAAGTCACTGTCGTTATAATATTTCACAGGCTCATTGGGATATTCCGCATCAAAGGAGTCAACTATTATGAGCTTTATTTTCATTCTTTCCGGTATGAGATTTTTAATATATACACTTGCGTGTTGACCGGGCACTACTCCCGGCACATATTCCGCAAGGCCTGCAAGATTTGGCCTTAATTCCACAAATATGCCATATCTCTCCACAGAGCGCACTATGCCGGGTACTGTCTCACCCGCTGTGAAGTCTGCTGCGTTTTCCTCCCAAGTGCCAAGCAGCTCCTTATAGCTTAGAGTTATTCTCCCGTTTTCGTCAATGCTTTTGACCACGGCCTTGATTTTTTGCCCGGGAGTAAATCTCGCTGAGGGGTGAGGTATCCTGGAGACGGATATGCTGTCAATGGGCATTAAGGCTGATATGCCTGCTCCTATGTCGGCAAAAACACCGAAGGACTCCATATGAGTGACAACAGCATCTATAACACAGCCCGGCTGCAATTTTGAGATATATTCCTTCATGCAGTCCTGCTGCACACTTTTCCTGCTTAAAATAGCATAGGTCTCTCCCCTTTCGTCAGTTTTAAGCTCTGTTATGCGGCAGACCACAGGCTTATTGACACGAGAGATAATTGCTATATCTCTCACAGAGCCGTCATCTATACCTAAAGCGCCCTCATCTCGTGGGATTATGCCTTTCATGACACCTAAGTCAACATGGAGATTGTGGTCTTTATCGCAGACAGTGGCTCTACATTCCAGTACCCTGCCGCTGTAAAAGGCATCTTTTATGGCTGCTTTTGAGGCGAGGATATTTTTATTCTCCTGTGTTGCGATAAGATAGTTTTCGGGAAAATACTTTTTCATTTTTTAAAACCCTTTCTGTTTTTAATTGCAATTTGATTTATATGCATCTTGGCCGTGAAATATTTTATCTCGGCAATTTTACTGAAGTTATGTTTATTTTCGGTTGATATTCTCAGTGCCTATGTGATATAATAGAGTGATAATGATATATTTTACTCTATTGAGGTGATATTTATGGATATCAGAGTTGGTGACCTGCTGGTCATGAAAAAAAACCATCCTTGCGGAAATAATGAGTTTTCGGTTTTACGCTCAGGTATGGATTTTAAGTTAGAGTGTAAAGGCTGCGGTCATGTTGTCATGGTACCAAGACTCAAAGCCGAAAAAAATATAAAGAAGGTCATTAGAGACGGTGAAGTCGTCTGAAATATAATTGACCGACAGAGGGAATAATATGCTTAACAAATTAGCTTTAGTCGAGGAACGCTTCGACAAAATCAGTGAAATGCTTTATGATCCGACTGTTATAGCGGATATAGACAATTACAGTGCTCTTTTAAAGGAGCAAAAAAATCTTCAAGGCATTGTGGATAAATTCAGAGAGTACAAAAGTGCTAAAAGCACCCTTGACGAGTCTAAGGCTTTGCTTGACGAGGGCGGCCTTGATAAGGATTTTCGTGAAATGGTACAAGAGGAGTATGAAGCATCTAAGGAAGCCACTGCCAAAATATATGAGGAGCTTAAGATTTTGCTTTTGCCCAAAGACCCCAACGATGACAAAAATGTTATTGTGGAGATAAGAGGCGGCGCAGGCGGTGAGGAGTCAGCTCTTTTTGCCGGTGTGCTTTACAGAATGTACTCCATGTATGCCGAGGCAAGACACTGGAAAATCGAGGTGCTCTCGTCAAACCCAACGGAATTAGGCGGCTTTAAAGAGATTAGCTTTATGGTCAGCGGTGAGGGTGCTTACTCACGCTTTAAGTTTGAAAGCGGTGTTCACCGTGTTCAAAGAGTGCCCGAGACGGAAACTCAGGGCAGAATCCACACCTCAACGGCAACTGTTGCAGTGCTCCCCGAGGCTCAGGATGTAGATGTGGAAATTAACCCCTCCGACTTACAAATAGACACCTTCCGCTCAAGTGGTGCAGGCGGTCAGCACATTAATAAAACCGAGTCCGCCATAAGAATCACCCATATCCCTACGGGAACTGTGGTGGAGTGTCAGGACGAAAGAAGCCAGCATAAAAACAAAGACAAGGCTATGAAGATTTTGCGTTCAAGAATCCTTGAAGCCGAAAGAGAAAAGCAAATGTCATCTATTGCCGACGAGAGAAAGTCACAGGTTGGTACAGGCGACAGAAGCGAAAGAATCAGAACATATAACTACCCCCAGGGAAGAATATCCGACCATAGAATCGGACTTACAATATATAAACTTGAGCAATTTTTAAACGGTGAGCTTGATGAGGTCATTGACGCCCTCATAACCTATGACACCGCCGAAAAGCTCAAAAGTGAAGGCTAAGTGATAAAATGAAAACCCTTTATTTAAGTGATAAAAAAGAGGATATTTTAAAGTGTGCCGAGATATTAAAAGGCGACGGCATTGTTGCCATTCCCACAGAGACAGTTTACGGTCTTGCCGGGAATGCGCTTAAGGGTGAAAGTGTAAAAAAGATTTTTGCCGCCAAGGGAAGGCCCTCAGATAACCCACTTATAGTGCACATCAGTGACATCTCTCAGTGGGCTGCCTTAGTTAAGGATATACCCGAAGGAGCTATGGCATTGGCGGAAAAATTTTGGCCCGGGCCGCTGACAATTATCCTGCCAAAGTCTAAGATTATCCCCGATGAAATTTGCGGCGGCCTTGACACTGTTGCCGTAAGAATGCCCTCGAATGAAACTGCAAGAGCTATAATAGATGCTTGCTCATTTCCTCTTGCCGCACCCTCTGCCAACACCTCAGGCAAGCCGAGTCCCACCACAGCACAGCATGTCATGGCAGACCTTGACGGAAAAATCGACGCTATAGTTGACGGTGGCTCATGCTTTGTCGGCATTGAGTCAACGGTCATATCCTTAAAGGATGATGTGCCGAGACTTCTTCGTCCCGGCGGCATTACCCCGGAAATGCTAAAAGAGGTTTTAGGGGAAATAATAATAGATGACGCTGTTTATAATAAGCTCTCCGAGGGTGCTGTTGCCGCCTCACCGGGCATGAAATATAAGCACTACTCCCCTGCCGCTAAGGTTATTTTAATCAAAGGCTCATATGATAAGTATGTGGAATATGTAAGAGAAAATTTAACTGACTCCACTGCCCTTTTATGCTTTGAGGGTGAGGAGCTACAGGATATTCCATCAGTCACATATGGCAAAAGAGATGACCCTTCCTCTCAGGCAAAGCATATTTTCGACTCCCTTCGTGCCCTTGATAAAATCGGCGCAAAAACCGTTTATGCCCGCTTCCCCGAAAGTGAGGGCGTTGGCCTTGGGGTGTTTAACCGTCTTGTCAGAGCCGCAGGGTTTAATATAATCCAGCTTTGAGGTGAAACATATGCTCACAATTGGACTTACAGGAAAAACGGGAGCCGGAAAAAGCACCGTCGCTCTCTATTTAAAGGCTAAGGGCTGCAAAATCATTGACGGTGATGTCATAGCAAGAAGCATCACCGAAAAGGGCAGCGAGGTTTTACCACAGCTGCAAAAAGCCTTTGGCGAGGACATATTAGATGAAAATGGCTGTCTTATAAGAAAGCTTCTTGCTCAAAGGGCTTTTTCCTCAAGAGAGAGCACAGAGCTTTTAAACTCCATAACCCACCCTATCATAAAAGAAAGATGTGAAAAGGAAATAGAAAAGGGCAAGGCCGACGGCTATAATACTTTTGTTATAGACGCTGCCGCACTGCTGGAAAGCTCATGTAAAGAGCTTTGCGATAAAATCGTAGTTGTCACTGCACCTGAAAGCATACGCTTAGACAGGATATTAAAGCGTGACAACATAAGTCTCACTCAGGCGCAAACGAGAATAAAAGCACAACGAGATGACGAATATTATTTCAGCAGAGCCGATATAATAATAAGAAACTATCCCCCTTATGACGAGGGAGAGGACAGATATAGAGAACTTGAGGAGCTGATAAATTGAAAAAGAGCAGTAAAATAATTATAGCCTTAGGCTGTGTTCTTGTGCTTTTATTGGCGGTTTTCTATCATGGCTCTTTATCATTTCTTAAGACATTATACCCATGTGAATATTCAGATATTGTCGAAAATAACGCAGAAGAAAATAATCTTTCACCATGGTTTGTCTATGCGGTCATAAAATGTGAGAGTGACTTTGTGCCGGACGCTGTATCTCACACGGGTGCTGTGGGTCTTATGCAAATAATGCCTGACACCTTCACATGGATAAGTGGCAAATTAAATTTGGAAAATGATTTTTCCAAGGCTTCTCAGCCGGAAGTATCAATAAAATACGGCTGCTACTTATACGGGTACCTAATGGACAAATATGAAAACGAGGAAACTGCTGTTGCGGCTTATCACGCAGGAATGGGCAATGTAAACAAATGGCTAAGTGATGAAAATTATTCTACCGATGGAAAAAGTCTTCACACCATTCCCTTCCCAACAACAGCTAAATATGTCAAAAAGGTTATATCAACCGAAAATATATACAAAAAACTTTACATGAGAAAGGATGCATAAATTATGTCAAATGAAAAAAGTGCAGCAGAGCTTCTTAAAGAGAAGCTTTGTCTGGAAAAGGAGCACTTCGTGTCTCAAATGAGCGACGATGAGCTTAAAAAGGCCGACGATTATTGCGAAGGCTACAAGGAGTTTTTAGCAACAGCTAAGACAGAAAGAGAATGTGTTGAATTTTTAAAGGCAAAGGCCGAGAAAAACGGCTTCGTACCCTTTGACAACAAAAAGGCATATAAAGCCGGCGACAAGGTTTATCTCAACAACAGAGGCAAAAGCATTATCCTCGCTGTCATAGGCAAAAAGGGTGTTAGTGAGGGCGCAAGAATAGTTGCCTCCCACATTGACTCACCACGCCTTGACCTTAAACCCACTCCCCTTTATGAAAGCGACGAGCTCGCTTACTTTAAGACTCACTACTACGGTGGCATAAAGAAGTATCAATGGGTTGCAATGCCTCTTTCCCTTCACGGTGTTATGATTAAAAAGGACGGCGAGAGCGTTACAATCAGCATTGGTGAAAACAAGGGTGAGCCTAAGTTTGTTATCACCGACCTTCTGCCCCACCTTGATAAGGAGCAGTCAAAGAGACCTCTTTTAGAGGGCATTAAGGGTGAGGAGTTAAATATCCTCGTTGGCTCAAGACCCTTTAAGAGTGACAACGGCAGTGAGCTTGTAAAGCTTAATATTCTTAAAATTTTAAACGAAAAATACGGTGTTACAGAGAAGGACTTTATTTCAGCAGAGCTTGAAATGGTACCGGCACTTGAAGTCAGCGATATAGGCTTTGACCGCAGCATGATAGGCGCATACGGTCATGACGACAGAGTTTGTGCGTACCCTGCCGCAACAGCAGCCTTTGATATTGACACTCCCGAGCACACTGTTATGGCAGTTTTAGCCGACAAGGAGGAAATCGGCTCAGACGGCAACACCGGTCTTAACTCCAGCTTTATGAAATACTTTATTTATGACCTTGCAAAAATGGATGGTCTTGAAGGCAGAGATGTGCTTTCAATGTCAGAGTGTCTTTCAGCTGATGTAAACGCCGGCTTTGACCCAACCTTCCCCTCAGTGCATGACAAATATAATTGCTGCACTCTTAACCACGGCTGTGTTATTACAAAATATACAGGCGCAAGAGGCAAGAGCGGCACATCAGATGCAAGCGCTGAGTTTATGGGCAAGGTTCGCCGCATACTTGACAGTGCAAATGTCTCATGGCAAATCGGCGAGCTTGGTGCCGTTGACGAGGGCGGCGGCGGAACTGTGGCAAAGTACATCGCAAATCTTAATGTAGATGTAGTTGACCTTGGTGTGCCTGTGCTGTCAATGCATGCTCCATATGAGATAGTGGCTAAGACAGATGTTTACAGCACCTATCGTGCTTGCTTTGAGTTTTATAAGTCATAATCCACCTTTCGTGAATATAATACAGGAATATTCAAAATTATTTGCATAAAAATTCAAATAATCTGAATTTTCCTATTGACTTTTGCATAAAAATGCTTATAATATACCGTAGCTTAAACAAATAGATGAACGGAGACGAAATAAAATGAAAGAAATTAAGAAAATTGTTCTCGCTTATTCAGGCGGACTTGACACATCAATAATCATTCCTTGGCTTAAAGAGCACTATGAGGGCTGTGAGGTTATCGCAGTTTCAGGTGATGTTGGACAGGCTTCAGAGCTTGATGGCCTTGAGGAAAAGGCTCTTAAGACAGGCGCAAGCAAGCTTTATATTGAGGACCTTAATAAGGAGTTTGTTGAGGATTATATTTATCCCACACTTAAAGCAGGCGCAGTTTATGAGGGTATGTATCTTTTAGGTACTGCTTTTGCTCGTCCTCTTATTGCTAAGAGAATAGTTGAAATCGCTAAGGCAGAGGGTGCTGACGCAATTTGCCACGGCTGCACAGGTAAGGGTAACGACCAGGTTCGTTTTGAGCTTGCTATTAAGGCATTTGCTCCCGAAATGGAGATTATCGCTCCTTGGAGAACATGGGAATTTAAGAGCCGTGAGGACGAAATCGAATACGCTATTAAAAAGAATATTCCTCTTAAAATTACAAAGGAAACCAACTACTCAAAGGATAAGAACATTTGGCATCTTTCACACGAGGGCCTTGACCTTGAAAATCCTGCAAATGAGCCTATGTACGATAAAATCCTTGAGCTTGGTGTAACACCCGAAAAAGCTCCCGACGTTCCCACATATATCACTCTCGGCTTTGAAAAGGGTATCCCTGTAACACTCAACGGCGAAAAGCTTGGCGGTGTTGAGATGGTTAAGGCTCTTAACGAGATTGGCGGCGCAAACGGCATTGGTATTATCGACATGGTTGAAAACCGTCTTGTTGGTATGAAGAGCCGTGGCGTATATGAGACTCCGGGCGGAACAATCCTTTACAAGGCTCATGAGATGCTCGAGCAAATCACTCTTGACAGAGATACTCAGCACTTAAAGCAGCAGCTTGCAACTAAGTTCTCAGAGCTTGTTTACTTCGGTCAGTGGTTCACTCCCTGCCGTGAGGCTCTCTCAGCCTTTGTTGACAAGACTCAGGAGACTGTTACAGGTGAAGTTAAGCTTAAGCTTTATAAGGGCAACATCATCGGTGCCGGCATGACATCACCATATTCACTTTACAGTGAGGAAATCGCAACCTTCGACGAGGATGACTGCTATGACCAGGCAGATTCAAAGGGCTTTATTAACCTCTTTGGTCTTCCCCTTAAAGTCAGAGCTATGCTCTCAAAGGATTGGGATAAATAAGTATAATTAAATTTAAAGGGACTATCAAAGGGTAGTCCCTTGATTTATAAGGAAAATTTGTATATAATGTAGACACTCACTCCTTTAGTGAGTACCATAAACAAAACAGCCTAAGCAGTGTAGGCTTATCTTAAAGGCTGCAACTTTCATTTTGGAGGAATAATTATGCCCCTTTGGACAGGACGATTTAAAAAGACTCTTGATAAAAAAACAAACGACTTTAACTCATCTATCCCCTTTGACTGCCGAATGGCACAGCAGGATATTAGAGGCTCTGTGGCTCATGCGACTATGCTTGGCAAGCAAAATATTATCGACAAAAGCGAAAGCGACAAAATCGTGGCTTCACTTAAAGAAATTGCCGCAGATTTAGAAAGCGGCAAGCTGGAAATAGATATGACAGCTGAGGATATTCACACCTTTGTTGAGGGTGAGCTGACAAAGCGCATTGGCGACAGTGGCAAGCGTCTTCACACCGCAAGAAGCCGTAATGACCAGGTGGCTCTTGATTTAAGGCTTTATCTTCTTGACCGCTGTGAGGTACTGGAAAAGTCTGTTAAGGACTTTATCCTTGTCATTGCAAATAAGGCCGAGGAAAATTATGACGCTGTTATGCCGGGATATACCCATTTACAGCGTGCTCAGCCTGTCACTTTAGGTCATCACCTTATGGCATATGCAAGTATGCTCATGCGTGATTTAGACAGGATTTACGATTGCAAAAAGAGAATGGCTGTCTCCCCTCTCGGCTCAGGTGCTTTAGCAGGCACAACCTATCCTCTTGACAGAGAGTATGTAGCAGAGCTTTTAGGTCTTGACGGCGGTGTTAGTACCAACAGCCTTGACGGTGTATCTGACAGAGACTATGCCTTAGAGCTTTTAAGTGTGCTTTCAATTATCATGGTTCATCTTTCACGCTTTGCGGAGGAAATTATCGCATGGTGCTCATGGGAGTTTAAGTTTATTGAGCTTGACGATGCCTTCTCCACAGGCAGTAGCATTATGCCCCAAAAAAAGAATCCCGATATTGCTGAGTTAGTCCGTGGCAAGGCAGGCCGTGTCTTTGGCGACTTGCAAACCTTACTTACAGTTATGAAGGGTATTCCTTTGGCATATAACAAGGATATGCAAGAGGATAAGGAGGCTGTCTTTGACGCAATGGACACTGTTATTATGTGCCTTGACACCTTCTCACCAATGTTAGACACTGCCACAGTTTTGCGTGACAACATGAGAAATGCGGCTGCTAAGGGCTTTATTAATGCGACTGACTGCGCTGACTATCTTGTTTATAAGGGTCTTCCCTTCCGTGACGCATATAAGGCAACAGGTATGCTCGTAGCCACCTGTATTGATAAGTCCTTGACTCTTGAGACACTGCCCATAGAGGAATATAAGGCAGTTTGTGACCTTTTTGACGAGGATGTATATAAGGCAATTGACCTTGACGAATGTGTAAAGAAAAGAACTGTTAAGGGCGGCCCATCACCTGAGTGTGTCATGGCTGAAATTAAGGCACTTAAAGAGCGCTTAGGGGAATAAAACCATATAATTAAAGGGACGGTGCTCTAAAAAAGACCACCGTCCCTTAAAAATTTCCACACAAAATCCACCTAAAGCTCTGCTTTTGCGGAGAAGAAAACGAGGAGCAGCTTTGCCCCTCGCTTTTTTTATACATAATTCACTTCAATTCTATCGTCCGGAATTTCCCTTTTACTATAGGAATCGTCAAACTTACCTATTGCAACAGCACAGCTGGGCTTAAAGCCCTCCGGAATATTAAGCTCACTTATAAGCTCACTATTTGCACCGAGAGCCACCATGCAGCCCCAAATAAGGCAAGCTCCCACACCCTCATTGACAGCCGCAAGAGCCATGTTATTAGCCACTATTGCAGCGTTTGAGTAGCCAACATTGTCACACTGTGATGTGGAGACAATAATCAGCTGCGGTGCGCCGTATAAAAGACTACGCTCTACCTTTAACACTTCGGCAGCGTTCTTTTCTAACTTAGACAAAATGTCCTTGCTGTCAACGACTGTTAAATGAAGCGTCTCATATTTCGCACGCCCTACAGGTGAGGCATTTGCTGCGTGAAGGATAGCTTTAATAGTACCATCACAAACACTCTCACCGTTAAAGCTGCGAATAGATCTTCTACTATCTAAAACCGATAAAAAATCCATAATTACCTCTTATTGCTTTGCGCCGTCGTCAAACTTTTCGAGCACCTTAACACTAACGGCATAGCAGCCTGCAAGACCTTCTGCATTCATGTTGTCATAGGTGTCGCGTCTTGTGTGATAATAGTCCTCAAGGTTGTGGTTAAGTGCTGTAACGCCTGTTGCACGAAGACCTGCCTTTGCAAATGCAGCTGAGTCTGTTGCACCGCCGAGAGGAGGAATCATACCCTTTTCACACTTAATGCCAAGCTCCTGGGCGCACTCCATAAATAAATCTGAAACATCCTTGTCAACCTTAACTGTTGCATTAAGGTCACGATAGTTAACCATAAGATACTTAGGGTCATAAATTGTGTCATAGGAATAAATAAATGTGGGAACATCGTTAAAGTCATTCTTATGCTTTTCAGCCCAAGCAAATGAACCTCTAAGACCTGCTTCCTCTGAACCGGAGAGCATAACACCGATTTCAGTGTTTTCAAGCTCGATGCCCTCCTCCTTGAGAGCCTTGAGTATTGCGATGCCCATATAGCAGCCTGAAAGGTTGTCATTTGCACCGTCAACTATTCTCTTTTTATTCCACATAAAGTACATACCAATAAAGAATGGAACAAAGATAAGACCCCAAAGGAAGCACTTTTTAAGAATGGCATCATCGAAAATGTTGCCGAATGCGCCTGTTTTAACAGTTGCGATTATAGCAAGCACAAGATAATAAAGTGCGCCAATTGCTGCAAATATAATGTGACCCTCAAAGCCTACACCACCAAAAGCGTAGTTAACAGGCCACTCCCATGTTGCGTCGGGATGTCCGTTGAAGATAATGCGGCGCTTTGTCTCGCCTGTGCATTTTTTAACAGCGTAAAGATTTGTGCCCTCTTTTTCAGGGAAGAGCTTGTCAACAACCTTTTTGTAAAGACCAAACTGGAAAAATGCAAGAGCGAAGCCCAGCACAATAAGCACAACAGACACAATTGGTGCAACAAACATCAAAGCCATTGCAGCAAAAATAAATGTAAAGGTTATGTAGATCCAGCCATAAAATGAGTCGGGGTTTTCCTTGAAGCGTTCAATTTCAACCTTTTCACAGCCGCAGTCCTCTTTGAGAACCTTGCCCATATACTCGCAGGCTTTTTTCTCGCCCTCTGAGCCGGGGTCACGCTTGTCGATGTTTTTGCAAATATATGTGATTTCATCAATCATATATTGCGCCATTTTGTCTTTTTTTTCGATGATTTTTTTCAGATCCATTGTAAAATCTCCTTTTAGTAAAATTTATATTTGTTTTTTGATTTTATTAATTGGCGAATATCCCCTCAAATGAGATTTCTCCCTTTAAAAGCTTGGTGATGAAATTAAACAGTGCGGTAAAAAATTTCATAAGACTTGAAAGCTTTGTATCGGGCACTGCCGTATAGTCATCATCTGTGCCTGTTTGAACCACAAGCTGTCCGTTTTCATGGTTATAAAACTGAGGATACTTTCCGCTGTCCACATTGTAATCATTTCTCATAATGTCAAGGGCCATATCATGAAGAATATCGAAGGAGTTGTGGTGTAAATTTTTGAAATACCATGTGGTGTCGGTAAGTAATGCAGTTGATGCGTCAACCTTTTTATCAGGTGACAAATATTTTTGGTTTGCCATGGAGTCTATATATTCCTGTGTCAGTACCTTGCCATATGGGGCACTTGTTGCACCAAATGACTGTCTGTATAAGGATGTATCACTGTCACCCTGCTGGAGTGCACCCTCGTAAAGCGGATACTCGGGGAAACCGTATTTTGCAAAGTTGTAGAAGTTAATGCCTTTTTCTTGAAGCTCACGAATGGTGCTTTCAGCATTAAGCTCGACATCATAATAATATTTATCTGTCTTCTCAATAAACTTTGCGTACTCATCCTTACAATCGGCAAAGATAAAGTCTCTGGCTTTAATATAAAGCTCCGGTGTTACCATTGCCCAATAGGACGGCCATGAGCCTATAGTGTCACGCAGTACCATTGGTATTAAATCGTGTTTGACAGCTTCAAATATTTTCTCCACTGTGTCAACTCCGAGACCTAAAACCTTAACCTGATTAAATAATTCAAGCATTGTGAAAACCAAAAGCTCCGTAGTCGGGTCTTCTATAAGGTTTTCATTGTCGGCATAAAACTCAGCGAACTGTGTAAGTGCCTGCTCGTCAACCTTAACCTCGCCTGAGAAAAGCGCACTCATAAAGTCGATTCCCATGACAGATGGTGAGTAGTAAGCGACATCACTGACATTTTGTGCTGCGTGGTCCTTGTAAAGTGTAAGATAGGCATGGATAACATTTGCTCCATAGCAGCGACCTAAAAGCTGAACCTTAGGCTTGCCCGTGGTAGCCTTAACTCTGTCAATATAGTGCATAAGCTCCTCAGCGGAATAGACAGGTGAAAGCCTCCAGTCGTACCAAAAGCGGTAGTCCCAAACTCCATAGCCTGATTGCTTGTTTGGAATTTGGAAGGTTGACCAATGCTTTTCAGGTGAACTGCCGTCACTGACTTCGCCGTTTTTGTCAAGCTTGACCTTTGCGTAAACAGGTGCCATAGCGTCATAAAACTCCTGAGCATAGTCGCTGTAATCGTCTGTGACAAAGCCAAGAACAAGCTTTTCAAGACATGGAACAATGGCCTGTTTGATAATTTCCATAGCATCGGCACCCATGGGATAGATTCGGTTGCCCTCAGCGTCTTGAAGCTCATTGGTTTGTGTACCGGTGACATATATCGTCGGGTACTCCTCATCTGCCGCAAAAGCCGGTATAGCCATGGAAAAGATCAGCAATATGCTAAGACAAAGGCAAAGCATTCTTGTTGATACCCTTTTCATAAGATTTACCTCCTTATTTTGTAATTTTCAGTTTAACACAATTTTGCATGAATTTCAACAATTATTTACAAAAATGAGACAAATAATTGAAAAAAATTCACATATTTTTATTCATAGGAAAAGAGCTCTTACTTTCATTTCCATTTTAATGCGGATTTTTTCATAAAAATTGTTTACATTTTTTATCTAAAGTGATAGAATAATCTGTGGTAGTTTATTGCTAATCCAATTTAAATTCAGGAGGATAATCCAATGGCCAGAAAAATGAAAACCATGGACGGTAATAATGCCGCAGCTCATGTGTCCTATGCGTTCACTGAGGTTGCAGGCATTTATCCCATTACACCGTCAAGCCCCATGGCAGACTACGTTGATCAGTGGTCAGCACAGGGTTTAAAAAACATCTTCGGCACAAAGGTTAATGTTGTCGAAATGCAATCAGAGGCAGGTGCAGCAGGTACCGTTCACGGTTCACTTGCAGCAGGTGCGCTCACAACAACCTACACAGCTTCACAGGGTCTTCTTCTTATGATCCCTAACATGTACAAAATTGCCGGTGAGCTTCTCCCCACAGTTTTCCATGTTTCAGCTCGTTGTGTAGCTTCACATGCACTTAACATTTTCGGTGATCATTCAGACGTTTATGCTTGTCGTCAGACAGGTTTCGCTATGCTCGCTGAAACAAATACACAGGAGGTTATGGACCTTGGCGCAGTTGCTCATCTTGCAGCAATTAAGGGTCGTGTTCCATTCCTTAACTTCTTCGACGGCTTCCGTACATCTCACGAGATTCAAAAAATCGAGGTTTGGGATTTTGACGACCTTAAAGAAATGTGCGACATGGACGCTGTTGAGGCATTCAGAAAGAGAGCTCTCAATCCTGAGCGCCCTGTAATGCGTGGTTCACACGAAAACGACGATATCTTCTTCCAAAACAGAGAGGCCTGCAACAAGTATTATGAGGCAGTTCCCGGCATCGTTGAGGAATATATGGGCAAGGTTAACGCTAAGCTCGGCACAAATTATCAGCTTTTCAACTACTACGGCGCACCCGATGCTGAGAGAGTTATTATCGCAATGGGTTCAGTTAACGACGTAGCAGAGGAGGTTATCGATTACCTCACAGCTAAGGGCGAAAAGGTTGGTCTTGTTAAGGTTCGTCTTTACAGACCTTTCTCAGCTAAGCATCTTCTTGCAGCTATCCCTGCTTCCTGTAAAAAAATCGCAGTTCTTGACAGAACTAAGGAGCCCGGCTCTCTTGGTGAGCCTCTTTATCTTGATGTTGTTACAGCTCTTGCAACAAACGGCAGAGGTGACATCGAGGTTATCGGCGGCCGTTATGGTCTTGGCTCAAAGGATACAGCTCCTGCAAGCATCTTCGCAGTTTATGATGAGCTTAATAAGGCTGAGCCTAAAAAGCAATTCACCATTGGCATCGTTGATGATGTTACAGGTCTTTCCCTTGAGGAAAAGCCCGCTCCCAACACCGCAGCTGAGGGTACTATCGAATGTAAGTTCTGGGGTCTTGGCGGTGACGGTACTGTTGGTGCTAACAAGAACTCAATTAAGATTATAGGTGACCACACTGATAAATATGTTCAGGCATACTTCCAGTATGACTCAAAGAAAACAGGTGGTATCACAATTTCTCACCTTCGTTTTGGTGATAAGCCTATTAAGAGCCCATATTATATTAACAAGGCAGACTTCGTTGCTTGCCACAACCCATCATATGTAGTTAAGGGCTTTAAGATGGTTAACGATGTTAAGCCCGGCGGTGTTTATCTTATTAACTGCCAGTGGTCTGACGAGGAGCTTAGCAAGCATATGCCCGCAGAGGCAAAGAGATACATTGCTAACAACAATGTTCAGCTTTACACTGTTAACGCTATTGACCTTGCTCAAAAGGTTGGTATGGGTAAGAGAACAAATACTGTTCTTCAATCAGCATTCTTTGCTCTTGCTAATGTTATGCCTTCAGCTGAGGCTATTCAGTATATGAAGGACGCTGCAACAAAGTCCTACTCAAAGAAGGGTCAGGATATTGTTGACGCTAACCACAATGCTATTGACGCAGGTGCAACAGCTTATCATAAGGTTGAGGTTCCTGCTGACTGGGCAAATGCAACTGACGACAGCGTTAGCGCTAAGTCACTTGGTGAGGAGAAGCTCGTTAAGATGGTTGACACCATCCTTAAGCCAATCGGCATTATGGACGGCTATTCACTTCCTGTTTCAGCCTTCACAGATCACGCTGACGGTACCTTTGAGCATGGCGCATCTGCTTATGAAAAGAGAGGCGTTGCCGTTCTCGTACCTGAGTGGGATCCAACAACCTGCGCTAAATGTAACCAGTGCGCATATGTTTGTCCTCACGCTACAATTCGTCCTTTCGCTCTCAGCGATGAGGAAGCTGCAGCAGCTCCGGACAACATGAAGAAGGCTCCAAAGCCCGTTGTTAAGACAAATTACACATATACTCTTGCTGTTTCACCTATGGATTGTATGGGTTGCGGCGTATGTATCGGTGTTTGCCCAACTAAGTCACTCAAGATGGTTCCAAGAGAGTCACAGGAGTCACAGCAGGCAGTATTCGATTATTGCGTAGCAAATGTAACAGAAAAGAAAGAGACAACAGCTGTTATGAATGTTGTTTCCAGCCAGTATAAGAAGCCACTTCTTGAGTTCTCAGGCTCATGTGCAGGCTGCGCTGAGACATCATATGCTCGTCTTATCACACAGCTCTTTGGTGACAGAATGTACATCTCAAATGCTACAGGCTGTTCATCAATCTGGGGTGGTCCTGCAGCAACATCACCATACACCGTTAATAAGGACGGTCACGGTCCTGCATGGGCAAACTCACTGTTTGAGGATAATGCAGAGCACGGTCTCGGTATGTACTATGGTCAAAAGGCTATTAGAGACAGACTTATCGACGATGTTAAGGCTATCGCCGGCTCTGACAAGGCAAGCGCTGAGCTTAAGGCTGCTTGTGATGAGTACCTTGCCACAGTAAACGACGGCAGCAAGAACACAGAAAAGGCAAATGCTCTCGTTGACGCTATTAAGGCAAATGGCGCTGATTGCGACCTTTGCAAGGATATCCTCTCCAACAGCGAATACCTTTCAAAGAAGTCCGTTTGGATCTTCGGCGGCGACGGTTGGGCATATGATATCGGTTACGGCGGACTTGATCATGTTCTCGCTTCAGGTCAGGATGTAAATGTAATGGTATTTGATACCGAGGTTTACTCCAACACCGGTGGACAGGCTTCAAAGGCTTCCAACATCGGTCAGGTTGCACAGTTTGCAGCAGCCGGTAAGGAAATCAACAAGAAGAGCCTTGCTGAAATCGCTATGAGCTATGGCTATGTATATGTTGCTCAAATCGCTATGGGCGCTAACATGGCTCAGACACTTAAAGCAATCCAGGAAGCTGAGGCATATCCCGGCCCATCACTTATCATCGGCTACTCACCTTGCGAGATGCACTCAATTAAGGGCGGCATGATCAACTGCCAGGCAGAGATGAAGAAGGCTGTTGAATGTGGTTACTGGAACATCTTCCGTTACAATCCTGCTCTTAAGGCTGAGGGCAAAAACCCATTCACCCTTGACAGCAAAGAGCCTAACGCAGAGTATCAAGCATTCATTAAGAATGAAGCTCGTTACACAAGACTTATGCGTGAGTTCCCCGATAGAGCCGATGCACTCTTTACAAAGAGCGAAAAGGTTGCTATGGATAGATACGCACATCTTCTTAAGCTTAAAGAGCTTTATGCTCCTGACGCTGAATAAGCTTTAGCAATAAACAAAAGCACTCGAAGTTATACAAGCTTCGGGTGCTTTTAATTATTGATTATTACTTTTGATGTTTTAGGCTACAATTGCACATTGCTAATTGCTAATTGCACATTGCTTTATCTGTATTCGTCTTTAAGTGCCTCATTAATAAGGCTCTTTTTCACCGCAAACTCCGGAGTACCCATATAGCCCGGGGCAACCTCATATTTGTCATAGACAATTACCATGTCACCGTCTTCATTCCAATAAAAGTTATGATTGGGGCCTAACTCCTCAAACTCCATGCCAAAGTCTTCACTGTCAACCCAGTAAATCTTGTTAGAGTCATCTTCCATTGCCTTTTTCATTTGCTCTTTGATATTTTCCTTAATAAGGCGGTAAAGCTCATCACTTTGGGCTAAATCCCCTAAGGTGACAATCTTGCCTTTGAGCTTATCAATGTGATAATACTTATAATAGGTGTTACTGCTGCCGGCAGCTTCAAAGACTGTTATCTTCAGAGTAAACCATGTGTCCGTGTTTGTCACCACATCATAGTCCACATAAATTGAGCTGTGACCCTGGTCACCTATCTCTTGAAGCTCATCGTTAAAACGCTGGGCTAAAATGCTCGTTAACTCCTCAACATCCTTGTTAATAAAGTCAACTGCTTCCCCACCGTCGCCTTCGATTTTCGGTACATGAATGTTCATCTCATGATAATAGTCTGCATATGAATAGTCACGAATTGTCACAACCTTAACTATGCTGCCAATCACCGGTATTTTTTGCAATGCTACAGCGTACACAACACTGACATTAGGCAAGACAAAAAGACAAACTATTATCACCGCCGCTGCGGCTGCTGCCACCTTTGGCAAAAATCTAAGCTTTTTGTGCTTTGTTTCATTTTTCTCAGGCAATGAGGATAAGGTCTCCTCAATTTTTTCTGACACACTCTCCGGAATTTCTGTGACTTCAAGGTTATTTTTTATAAATTCGTCAAATTCATTCATTTCTGAAATCCTCCTTTAATGCCTCTCTCAATTGACTTCTTGCACGAGAGAGCTGTTGTTTAACGGCAACTGCCGTGGAACCGGTGATTTTTGAAATTTGCGATATTGATAAATCCTCGTAATAATATAAAACGACCACTGTCTGATAAGGCTGTTTAAGGCTCTCGACGGCTCTGCGAAGGGACAGCTTTGTTGTAATCGATTCCTCACTTTTGTCATCGACAAGACTAACTTCCTCCAAGGGTATGACTTTTCTGTTTTTCCTGATGTATCCCACTGCGGTGTTGTGCACAATGCTTAATATCCACGACTTAAATACTCCATGGTCCTTTAAGGTGTCTAAGCTCGCATATGCACGATAAATTGCTTCACTGATGATTTCACATGCGTCGGAATCATTTTTGACAATCGTATGAGCTAAAGCATACATGGCACCTTCGTGCTTTCTTATCTCACGGCAAAAATCTTCCTTGCTTGTCAAAAATCACCCCTCCTTAATACATTTTGCACTTTCAGTTTTAATCCACTCGCCCCATTGTGCATAATACTTTGCATAAAGGTGAGCGTTGTCCTGTGTTTTATCCTTTGACAATGCACCTTGTGCGTCATCGAAAACAGGATTGATGTCTAAATAAAACTCATTGTCATCGTCAGCGAGCTTTTTAAGCTCGGCATTTAATTTATTAATTGCGCTGTTGTTTATGACCTTGTCAGAGTCAGATCTGGACTTTGTCACATGGAGGTTTCCCTGAATAAATATATATGCCTGTGGCTGCTTACCCTCGATATAATCTATCACATCGGAATATTTATTCACGAGGCTGTTAAAGTTATAGCCCAGCTCATTTATTCCCAGCATAACATATATTTTGCCGTACTTTTTATTGCTCAGCAGCTCCTCAAGAGTAACCTTGCCCACCTCAGGCACAGATATTCTTTTGCTTTGCAAATTAAACACGCTCATGCCTGTGTCGCAAAAGAAGTCTGCCTCATTAATAAGGGCATATTCCATAATGCCGACGGTTCTTGAGTCGCCGATAAATAACGCATCACTTAAATCGGCTGAGTCTTGCTGTGCATCATTTGTGACGCTGCCATCTTGTGAATCAGAGTCATTTGTTTGCTCTACTGTAGTGTCGTCTCCCTGAGGTAAAGTTGTAGTGTTTGAGTCATCACCTTTTTTAAGAGTCGCACCCACAATAACAATAAGGACTACGACAGCTAAGACTATTAATGTGATTAAGTTTGATTTTTTCATTTTGTTCTACCATCCTTTGTAAATTAAAATCTAAAGTATAAAAACGGGTCATCAAAGCCCTTATACATACAGTATATACCAAAGCCCAATATAAGAGCAAGCATAATAGCTATAACAGCCTTGTTTTTTATTTTTGCTAACAATTTATATGGGAATTTAAACGAGAGTATAATTCCCGCTATGAAGAAGGGGTAATATTCAGACAGATATTTTAAATAGTCATATCTGAAAACTGACCAGACGCCCTGGCCGAAAAATGGAAAGAGCCTCGTAAACAGTACCAAAAGCTCAGACATATCGTCAACAGCAAATATCGCCCATGTAAGTGGGATTAAAATTATCATGTATATATGAGCCAATACGGGCTTTTGACTAAGCCTTTTGCCATAGACAAATTTTTCCAAGGTGATTATTAAAAACAGCACTAAGCCCCATATTATAAAGTTATAGCCTGCACCGTGCCATATGCCCGTTAACAGCCAGACAACAAGCAAATTAAGCACCGCTCTAAGGCTTCCCTTTCTGTTGCCGCCAAGAGGGATATAGACATACTCTCTAAACCATGAGCCTAAGGTTATATGCCAACGTCGCCAAAACTCCGTCATTGTAAGGCTCGTATATGGGTGGTCAAAGTTTTTGGGCAAATCAAAGCCTAACATTTTGCCAAGACCTATTGCCATAAGGGAATAGCCGAAAAAGTCAAAATACAGCTGGAAGGAAAAGGCAATAACCGCCATCCAGGCTAAGGGCGTTGATAAGCTCTCATAGCCTATGTTTTGTGCCTGAGTCCAAAGCTTGCCGAGGGGGTTAGCTAAGAGCACCTTTAAGCCCATACCAAAGATAAATATGCCTATGCCCTTGAAGACATCTTCACGGGATATTTTTCTTTCGTCTAAGTTTTTTTCAACCCTGTCATATGTAACTATAGGCCCTGCAATGAGCTGCTCAAACATAGATATATAAACTGCGTAATTTAAAAGGCTTTTCTCCGCCTTAGTCTTGCCCTTATAGACATCGGCAATGTACGATATGCCCTGAAAGGTGTAAAAGGATATGCCTATTGGCAGGACAATTTGCGAGGTAAACTCAAAGGCTGTGGATAATTTACTAACCTCACCTAAAATAAAGTTGGCATATTTAAATATAATAAGGCTTATTATATGAAAGCCCACTCCGAGGATAAGGAAAAGCTTTTTGTGCTTTTCATATTTTTCCATTAGCTGAGCCACAAAAAAGTCTAAGACTATGCTAAGGATAAATAAAGCGAAATGCTCCGGACTGTTTATAGTGCCCACAAAATAAAAGCAAAGACTGCCTATTAATAAGATAATGTTTTTTGCTTTAACGGACACGAGATAATAAGCTGTGAAAAACACAGGCATAAAAATCAATATAAATTCTAAGCTACTAAAGACCATTGATACTCTCCTGTTTTAATATTCCATATATAAGACGCACCAAGGCGACAAAAGGTGACAGATAATTTTATTAAATTTTTGTTTTTTTGAGTGGCAGACTTTTTCTTTTTGGTACTATTTAAGCCATCGTAAAATTGAACCGCTTTATTGTCATGATTATAACGAGTAAATATAACCTTTGCAACACCTTAGAGCAAAATTTAAGGAAAAGTTAAGGAAGATAAAAAGACTGCCCATAAGTACAATATAAGGTGACACTGCAAGGCTTAATTTTTGCTCTAACCTTTTGAGTCA
>CAZDEL010000007.1:20312-51707 GCA_964504475.1 uncultured Faecalibacterium sp.
GTACAATATAAGGTGACACTGCAAGGCTTAATTTTTGCTCTAACCTTTTGAGTCAAACTGCATCAAATTTTGAGTCGATTTTTTTAAGCTTTTTTGTCGAGACTTTGACGATTTTTATTCCAATTAATGATTCATTAGAATTTAATTAAAATTTTGTTCAATTATTTACGATTTATTAACAAATTCGTAACTCAATGTCAATAGACATAGTGTTTAATAAAGGCATAAAATAAAGAAGAAGGAGGATATTACAATGGATTTCTTAAAAGATATTTTTAACAGCATTGCTGCAATGGTTAACGAAATTTTTGCAGCTATCAACAAGTTCTTCGGTATCAGCACACTGTAATTAATGCTTAAGTTTTAAAGAACACTCCACTCGCTAAAAAGCGGGTGGTTTTACTTTACTCTCCACTTTTAAACAAAAATCTAAATAAAATCAATAAATATGTGGAAAAACCAAAAGATTTGTGTTATACTGTTAAATGAAGTTTTACGCCACGAAAGCTGTGGCAGATTTTCAAAAAAATAAGAGGTGTTAACAAATGAGCTTCAAAGAGTTAATAATCAACGCAGGCAGTTCTTCCCTTAAATATCAGGTTTTTGATATGCCCGAGGCAAAGGTTCTCGCAAAAGGTATTTTTGAGCAGATCGGCACAGATTGCACATTCACACACAAAATTGAAAAGGACTCAGAGGAAATTAAAATTTATAGCAAAAAGCCTGTTAAGGCAAATGACCATAACGATGCTATTTCCATTCTTCTCGACACTCTCACAGATAAAGAGATCGGTGTCCTCGACTCCATGGCAGACATTAGCGCAGTAGGTCACAGAGTTCTTCACGGTGGTGAGGAGTTTAGCGGCAGTGTCCTTGTAACAGAGGATGTAAAAGCTGCTATTAGAAAGTGTATCCCCTTAGGCCCACTCCACAACCCTGCTAACCTTACAGGCATTGAGGTTTGCGAAAAAATCATGAAGGGTGTGCCTCAGGTTGCTGTTTTTGACACAGCCTTCCATGCTACTATCCCTGATTACGCATATATGTACGCTTTGCCCTATAGATATTATCTTCAGCATGGCATTAGAAAGTACGGCTTCCATGGTACCAGCCACAGATATGTCTCCGCTCGTACTGCCGACTTCCTTCAAAAGAAGTACCCGGGCAAATATAACCCCGATGAATTAAAGATAGTTACCTGTCACCTTGGCAACGGCTCATCAATTTCAGCTGTTAAGGGCGGCAAGTGCTTTGACACCACCATGGGTCTTACTCCTCTTGAGGGCATTATGATGGGTACTCGCTCCGGCTCCATTGACCCGGCTATTATAGCTGTGCTTTGTGAGAGAGAGGGTCTCACCGCTAAAGAGGTTGACAACATCCTTAACAAAAAATCCGGTATGCTCGGTCTTACGGCAGAGTACGATGAAAACTTTAATGAGATCCCCGGCACTGCAACAAGCGACAACAGAACTATTGAAGGCCGCTCAAAGTCAGGTGACAAGAGAGCGCAATTAGTTGAGTCAATGCTTTGCCATCAGCTCATTAAGTATATTGGTGGCTTCGCTGCTGCTATGGGCGGTGTTGACGCAGTCGTCTTCACAGGCGGCATTGGCGAAAACAACCCACACTATCGCACAAGAGTTGCTGAAAAGCTTGCCTTCCTCGGCACAAAAATTGACGAGACTCCTAACGCTGTTCGTGGCGAGGAAATCGAAATCTCAACTGAGGACAGTGCTCTCAAGCTCCTTGTTATTCCAACAGATGAAGAGCTCCTTATTGCTCAGGATACATACGAGCTTGCAAGATAAAATCATAATTTTAGAGTCGGTGCAAAAAAGCATCGACTCTTTTTTGTGCTAATAAAAAGTATATAGAGCTTAAAATAAACGCAGAAGCCGAAAACCTCTGCGTTTTATTTTTATCTTTCCTCTCTAAAGTAAGGCAAGCCCAGGCTTGCGGGAGGCTGATTTTCCTTTTTCTTCATAAGGCTTGTGGAAATAAGTATGACTATGGTAACAAGATAAGGCAGCATTTTGAAAAGCTCCTTTGTTGCACTTGTAAGACCGGGCACAAAAATCTCCGCTATATAAAGTCCACCAAAAAGGAAGGCACCCAGTACAGCAAGATTTGGCTTCCACACAACGAAAATAACAAGGGCAACTGCAAGCCAGCCTCTATCACCAAAGGACTGTGTATCCCAAAGGCCGTTTGAGTAGTCAATAGCATAATAAAGACCGCCAAGACCTGCAATTACACCGCCAAGACAGGTGGCAACATATTTATATTTTGTTACGCTTATACCGGCTGCGTCTGCTGTTGCAGGGTTCTCACCGACAGCACGAAGGGAAAGACCCACTCTTGTCTTTTTAAGCACAAACCATGACACAAGGGCAATGACAAGGGCAAGATAAAACATAAAGCCATGGGAAAAGAAGATAACTCCTATTGAGCCTAACTTGTCATAAAAGGGCATAAGAGGTGTCTTATATGCTGCAACTGTGGCAGGGATAGAGTTGTTTGTTATGCCGAGTATTGTGGAAATAGCACCACCGTAGAAATTGCCGAGGCCTGAGCCGAAAATTGTTATTGCAAGACCTGTTACATTTTGGTTAGCTCTGAGAGTAACTGTAAGGAAGCAATAAATAAGTGACAAAAGCAGTGAGCAACCTACGCTACACAAAAATGATATTAAAAGGCCAACAAAGCCGTTTGGCTGGGCTGTGGAGCTTTCATAGGTCAAAGCACCTACGATACCGGCAACACCGCCGCTTATCATTATGCCCGGTATACCAAGATTTAAGTTACCGCTTTTTTCATTTAAGATCTCACCATTTGAGCCATAAAGCAGGGGCAAGCCCTGAGCAACCGCTCTTGAAAGAATGTATGCTATATTCATATTATTCGCCCTCCTTTGCTTTTTTGGAGCGAGTGAAAATAACCTTATAATTGATGAAAAACTCACTTGCAAGGATAATGAAAAGAGCAACGCCAACAACAACATCCGATGCAAAATCGTTAAGGTTGCAGCTTGAAGCAATCTTCGCAGTACCAATATCAAGGAAGGACACGAAGAAGGATGTAAGCATCATAACAAGGGGGTTAAGATGAGCCAGCCATGCGACTATAATAGCTGTGAAGCCGTTACCGCCAACTAAATCGCTCTTAACCAGGTGATGAGTACCGCTGACAAGCAGGAAACCGGCAAGGCCGCAAAGGCCGCCTGAGATTGCCATGGTTCTGACAATGACCTTCTTAACATTGATGCCGACATATCTTGCGGTGTTTTCGCTTTCACCTACCACTGCTATCTCATAGCCGTGCTTAGAGTATTTCATATATACATAGGAAATCAAGGTGATAACCAAAATGATTATTATGCTCCAGCCATAGTCAACACCAAAAAGCTGAGGCAGCTTACCTGTGGTGAGAGTTGACATAACGCCTGCACCCTTTTGCTTTTCCCAAAGGACGACAAAATATTTAACCAGCTGAATAGCCACATAGTTCATCATCAAGGTGAAAAGCGTCTCGTTAGCCTTAATTGTCGCCTTAAAAAAGCCGGGAATAACACCCCAAATTGCGCCGGCAATAACACTGACAACAAACATCACTAATATGAGCAGTGGTGCTGAGGTGTCAGGCATAAGCTTTACTACAATACATGATGCCAAAGCACCTATTAAGGCTTGTCCTTCTGCGCCGATATTCCAAAAGCGCATCTTAAAGGCAGGCGCTAAGGCAACAGCCAAGCAAAGCAGAGCACAGGTGTCTCTAAGTGTTATTTTGATTCGTCTGACAGTGCCGAATGCACCCTCAAACATCTCACCGTAAATATCAAAAAATGAAATCTTGCCGCTTGTGAGCAGCATAACCATTGCACCGCAAGCAAGCAGAGCCAGCAGGACACTTGCCCCTCTTATGCCAAAGGATAGCCCCTTGCTTATATCTGTGCGTTTAGCTATTCTGAATAAAGGTTCTTTTGCTGTTTTAGCTTTCACTGAGCATCATCCCCCTGTGCTTTATTACTGTCGGGAAGGTTTGTCATCATAAGACCTATATCTTCCTTAGTTGCGCTCTTACCGTCAACAATGCCGCTTATCTGACCGTGGCAAATAACTAATATTCTGTCGCAAAGCTGTGTGAGTACATCAAGGTCCTCACCCACAAAAATAACCGCAGTGCCCATTTCCTTTTGAGCGTTGAGAAGGTTGTATATAGTATATGAGGAGTTAATGTCAAGACCTCTTACAGGGTACGCAGCCATGAGAACTGTAGGTGATGCAGCTATTTCCCTGCCCACGAGCACCTTTTGTATATTACCGCCGGAGAGCTTTCTTACAGGGGTCTCAGTGCCGGGAGTGACAACCTCAAGCTCCTTAATGATTTTATCGGCTAAGGTCTTCGGGCCTTTTCTGTGCAGGAACATTCCCTTGCCACCCTTATATGAGCGAAGCATCATATTATCCGATATGCCCATAGAGCCGACAAGACCCATACCTAATCTATCCTCAGGCACAAAGGAGAGACGCACACCAAGCTCTCTGATTTGAAGTGGTGTCTTATCTCTGAGATTTTCTTCCTTATTTGTCTTTGGGTCATAATATATAATTGAGCCGCTTTTTAGGTGCTGAAGACCTGCTATAGCCTCAAGCAGCTCCTTTTGACCGCTGCCGGCAATACCGGCAATGCCCAATATTTCACCTGACTTAGCGGTGAAGGAAACATTTTTAAGTATTTGAACTCCGTCCTTATTTGTTACGGAGACATTGGTTAATGAGAGTCTTTTTTCGCAGTCGTGTGGCTCTGCTCTTTCAATATTTAAAGAGACCTTTTTGCCAACCATCATCTCAGTGAGGCTTTGCTCTGTTGCGTCCTTTGTCTCAATTGTGCCAATATATTCGCCCTTACGAAGAACTGTTACCTTATCCGACAAGGACATAACCTCATTGAGCTTATGAGTGATAATTATAATAGACTTGCCGTCCTTTTTCATGTTGCGAAGGATGTTGAAAAGATTTTCCGTCTCCTTAGGTGTGAGTACCGCTGTAGGCTCATCAAGGATTAAAATTTGAGCACCGCGATAAATAACCTTGATAATTTCAACAGTTTGCTTTTCCGACACAGACATCTCGTATATTTTCTTCATGGGGTCAATCTTAAAGCCGTACATATCACAAATGCTTTGAATCTTTTGAGCACTCTTTTTAAGGCTAAGCTTTCCCTCATCTTTAAGGCCGAGAATAACATTTTCAGTCACCGTGAGAATGTCAACCAGCTTAAAGTGCTGATGAATCATACCGATTTTATAATCAAAGGCATCCTTTGGAGATTGAATTGTAGCTTCCTTGCCGTCAACAAAGATTTGGCCCTCGTCAGGGTGATATATGCCCGAGAGCATATTCATGAGCGTTGTCTTACCGCTGCCGTTTTCACCTAAGATAGAGAGTATCTCGCCCTTGTTTACGGTCATGGAAATATTTTTATTTGCAATGACAGAGCCGAAACGCTTTGTAATGCCTCTGAGTTCAATTGCCGCATTTGACATTATTTCCTTACCTCCGTGTTATAGCTTATTCACTGATAAAAACAGTGAAATTTTCGCTTCTTTTATCAGTGCATAAACAACCATTAGCGGAGTGGTTTACACTCCGCTATGGGATCTGTTTATTATTGTATCATCAGATGATTTCGATACCGTCAATGACGATGCTAAAGTATGGAGCACTTCTGTGAACTGACTCAGCAACTTCGCCGTCGATAACAGCCTCAGTGTCAGGTGTGAAAGCCTCATCTGTTACAGCGTCAGCGGTGTATGATGTGAGATGACCCTCAGCGTCAACCTCTGCCTTAACAAATTCGTTTTCAGCTCTGTCAAGAGTAACTGTGAAGGTCTTTGTGTCGAAGACCTTGATTGAGCCGTCCATAAGACCGGCCTTAACTTCCTCAACCTTAGCCTTCATTTCCTCTGTTACATTAGCGTCGTTATACTCTGTGAGGATAACTGAGCCTGTCTTGAGTGAACCGCAATAGTCAGCTTCAACTTCTTCACCGGCTGCAACCTTTGTAAAGATGTACTCAAAGTAAGGAGTCCAGTCGATCTTTGAGGAAACAAGGTTTGCGTTGGGAGCGATGTCATTGAAGTTTACATTGTAGCCTACATGGTAAACAGCGTTGCCGTTCTTAGTTGCATCTTCACAAGCCATAGGTGAGCCGTCTGTGTCAGCGTGCTCACTCATGAGAACAACGCCTGCCTCGATAAGCTTCTTAGCAGCTTCCTGCTCAAGGTTAAGGTCAGCCCATGAGTCTGTGTATGTAACTGTCATTGTTGCGCTTGGGCATACGCTCTTTGCGCCGAGATAATATGATGTGTAGCCTGAAATGCACTCTGCATAAGGCTTAGCTGAGATGTAACCCATCTTAGCTTGCTCAGCTGTGATTTCGCCCTTTTCAATAAGCTCATTGAGCTTAAGGCCTGCAACAACACCTGCAAGGTATCTGCCCTCATAAATTGAAGCAAATGCATTGTGGAAGTTTGAAACTTCAGCGATTTTAGCATTTGTACCTGTTGCATGGAAGAACTGAACATCAGGATATTCCTTAGCAGCCTTAAGTGCAAATTCCTCATGACCAAAGGAGTCTGCGAAGATAATATCGCAATCGTCCTCTACAAGCTCAACGCAAGCGTCATAGCAAGCTGAGTCCTCAGGGATATCCTTTTTGAAGATGAGGTTCTTGCTCTTGTCAATGCCGAGATTGTCGCAAGCTGCCTCAACTGCATTGATGAAGTTTTCGTCATAACCGACTGTTTCGTTATGAAGAAGAACAACACCTATCTTAAGGTCTTGAACAGCTGTGTCAACTTTTGAGTTGTCCGGATTTGTGGTTGTTGTGTCGTCTGTGTTGCCGCCGCAAGCTGCAAGTGCAAAGAGCATTACTGCCGCAAGAAGAACTGCGAGAAATTTTTTCATTGGTTTTTCCTCCGTTTGAAAATTTTTTATCTAAACTGCTAATAGCAGCCGATTACTGTTTTTTAAACTCAACGGTGCTGTCTGTCATAGACTCGACAATTGCAAGGGACTCCACCTTAATTCCCTTTGCTTCAACACGGGCTCTGCCCTGCTGGAAAGCCTTTTCAATGGCAATTGCGCAGCCCACAACTGTAGCTCCGGCTTGATCACAAAGGTCAATCAGACCTAAAAGTGCATTGCCCTCAGCTAAGAAGTCATCAATAATAAGCACCTTGTCGTTTTCGTTTATAAAGTCCTTTGAGACAATTACATCGTACTCCACACCGTGAGTGAAGGAGCGAACCTGAGTCTTATAGACACTTGATGCAATATTTTTTGTCTTAGTCTTTTTCGCAAAAAGCACAGGGCAATTAAAAAACTGCGCCGTTATACAAGCTATTCCTATACCAGACGCTTCAATGGTAAGGATTTTGTTTACACCGCAGTCCTTATAAAGGCGAAGAATCTCCTCACCCATTTTATTTAAAAGCTCCACATCAATTTGGTGGTTGAGAAAAGAGTCCACTTTGAGTATATTTCCCGGGAACACTTGACCATCCTTAAGAATTCTATCCTCCAAAAGCTTCATTTCCGCAACCTCCTAATAATCTGTGTTTATATTCTAACAAAATTCTATGTTTTTTTCAATAGGAAACAACAAATTTAATGGGTAATTTTATTTTCTTTCCCTAATTAGAGCCAGCTCATCTTCGGTTATCTCCCTCGCCTGACCCTCTAACAGGCTTTCGTCAAGTGAAAGCTCGCCCATTTTAGTGCGCTTTAGCTCTAAAACCTTGTTGCCCAATGCGGCAAACATTCTTTTTACCTGATGATATTTGCCCTCGCATATTTTTATTTGCGCCATGGGTACACTGCCGTCAAGGGGAGTCAATTCTCCTTCAAGACACACAGTGCCGTCCTTTAGCTCAACCCCGTTTTTAAATGCGAGTATGTCGTCTTCCCTTATCTCTCTTTGCAAAGCTGCCACATAGGTTTTCATTATGTGATTTTTCGGTGAGAGTATCTCATGGGCAAAGTCGCCGTCATCGGTTATGAGCACAAAGCCCACTGTGTCTGCGTCAAGTCGCCCTGCGGGAAAAAGCCCATCACGGTAAAGCTCTCTTGGCACAAGGTCAATAACCGTCCTTTGTGATGGGTCCTCAGTGGCGCTGACAACACCCTTTGGCTTATTGAGCATAATATAAATGTGCTTTTTGTAATTTAATAAAGCACCATCTATCCTTATTTCGGCAGAGTACGGGTCAAGCTTAACATCACTGCTTTTGACTGCCTTGCCGTCTAAGGTGATTCTTCCGCTTTTTACGAGCTTTTTGACCTCGCTTCGGGAATATTGCCCTTGAGACGCAATTATTTTATCAAGTCTTTCCATAGCTTACTTAATTCTCTTTATCTTTTGACCTGTGACAAAAAACACCCTTTTGGCATATGGGAAAAGAAATTCGTCATTCATGGAGTCAGTATAAAAATCGTCTATAACGCCGTCGGGATAGGCTCTGCGGAAAAACTCAATCTTGTGCTCACGAAAGCAAATATTGCCAAACTCCCCTGTCCTCAAATCAAACTCTGAGGCAAGGTAGTGCTTTATACCCAGGCGGCTGCAAATTTCGTCCATTTGAAATTTAGGTGAGGCGGTGATAATAAGGTCGTCCTCTTTTTGAATCTGCTTATAAAAGGGCTTAATTTGCTTTTCGTGCTTATCCCAAAATTCCTTTGACATTTTATCCGGATCAGGATGATTTTTGTCAATAAAGTCCTTTAACACATCGCCGTAATTTGCAATTAAATCCTCAAACCTCAAGGTTGTTTTTCTATAGTCCTTCATTATTTTTATAACATCGGGCACATACCTTACTAATGAGGGATATTTCATAAACACATCCTTGAAAAAATCAAGGTTGCTGTCACCGTCATAAATTGTGTCATCAAAATCAAAAACATTCATAGGCTAAGTCCTTTCTTTAATTATTCGGGCTTGTCAAGCTTTAAATATTCGTCCTTTACAATGCCCAGCTTTTTTAAAGCTAAATGGATTAAAAGTGAAAGTATTGCCGGAGCAATAACATGCATAACAACTATTAAGATTATACTTTTAGTGCTGCCAAAGCTTTCACTCATTGCGGAGTAAGCACCAAACTGACCTACAAGGCCGCTGGTACCCATGCCGGCACCTGTAGGCGTATTTGTCATCTTTAAAACGCAGGTTGAGACAGGGCCTAATATAGCACCTGCAAGAGTTGGTGCAATGACAATTTGGGGGTGCTTCATTATATTTGCAAACTGGAGCATACTCGTACCAACACCCTGAGAGACTAAGCCACCGACACCGTTTGCCTTATATGATGTCACGGCAAAGCCTATCATTTGAGCCGCACAGCCGACTGCTGCCGCGCCTGCCGCAATGCCGTCAAGACCTAACATAATGGCTATTGCCGCCGAGGAAATCGGTGCAGTCAAGGCAAGACCCATGAGTACGGAAACAGTAATGCCCATAGGGAAGGGGTGAAGCTGAGTTGCCTTGTTAATTATCTCGCCAAAGCCTGTCATAAAATCAGAGAGATAAGGCCCTGCGAAGGTGCTCACAAAGCCGCCTGTGACAATAGCCACAATGGGAGTGACAACTATGTCGATTTTTGTCTTGCCTGCCACAAGAGAAGCCACCTCATTTGCCACAAGAGCACTCACATATGCACCAACTGGGCCGCCAAGCTCATAGCCGAAAGCGCCTACGGCAATGCACGAAAAAATAACCAAGGGCTTTGACTTTAAGCCATATGCTATAGCTGCACCTATTGCGCCGCCCACAACGGGAGACGAGGCAGAGAGCACACCGGTGAAGCTTGATAAAATTTCAAGGTGAGGAATTTTTGAGAGCTGACTTATAATAAGCCCCACAATTAAAGATGAGAATAAGCCTAAGGCCATAAAGCTCATTGCGTCCACAAAATAGCGTTTAAGATACTTCTTAATCAATTTTTACACATCCTAACAAATATGATACAGCTTTAATTATAGCCTAAGGCGACAGAATAATCAACCGCAAAATGACCAAATACTAAGCACATGGGGCAAGTTTTTTAATTTATAATTTAAGTCGAGGCTATAGTATTAAAGGTAAATCAATTTTGTATTTTTACTTAAGAAAGGACGAGTGCTATGTTAGACAAATTAAGGCGCTTTTTTATGGGCAGATACGGTGTAGACCAATTGAGTATCTTTTTGATTATTTGCGGATGTATTATAACATTGTGTCTTTCCTTTTTCAGAAATCCCTTTATAAGATATCTTGGGCTTATTCCATATATTGTTGCTTTATGGCGAATCCTGTCTAAAGACATAAGCAAAAGACAGCAGGCAAATTTGAAGTTTCTTAAAATCACTGCGCCCTGGCGTATGTTTATCACTAAAAAGTATAAGCAGTATCAGGATAAGGAGCATAAATATTATCGCTGTCCTCAATGTCACGAGACCTTGAGAGTACCAAAGGGCAGAGGAAAAATCAAAATAAGCTGCCCTCATTGCGGAAGGGAATTCCTTAAAAAGACTTAAATTAAAAGCGGTCACACCTCAAAAGAAGTGTGACCTATAATTTTATCCTTTTATCTCATATTAGCCATTTCAATCATTCCAAAGTAGAAGTCCTCAAAGGATGTGGGATAATCCTGTGTGCCGCAAAAATCAAAATGGTCTGTTCCCATTAATGGGTTCATATAATACCATCTACCACTTTCAATGGCTTTGCCCTCGTTTATGGTACTCTCGTAATTGAGAGCCGTTGCCTCATCACAAAGAGGATATTTAGCTGATTTAAGGGGCACTACGCCGTCGTGAATAGCCCACTCGCCTTCGACAGTGACATCGTCATAGGTCTTGCCCTCACCATATCTCATCATCAGTGACGAAATATAAAATATAGGTGTAACTGTGTCGATTATATGCTGCTTGCCGTCTGCACCCTGCTCAGTGGCAACAGAGGAATAGGAATAATAATAGGTGTTTTCAGCTAACTTTATGGTGCTGTTAAGCTCCTTCGCTCCTCTAAAGGTCATATCATAATAGCAGGTGTCCTCAGACTGATAATAATTTTGCACCTTGCGAATATCAAAGGTAGCTCTTTTTTCACCCTGCTTAGGTGTCAAGCCAAAGTGACTCATTTGTAAGGAAAAGACAAGGAAGTCATTGCCGAGAGTTGCACCAATAATATTATAAAGCATCTCTACAACATATAAAGGCCCTGTAAGGTCATAAAGCTGATTTGCCACCTGTGTGCCGTTATGCGGTGCTGAAAGAGTGATGCATGAATGAATAGCACCGTCATGACCGCCCTTAAACAGCTCACTTGTTTTCTCACCCGTTGCCTTTATTTCTTCATCGCTTCCGTAGGCGAGTAAGGATGTGAAAAGTCGCACCGTTGCGCCGCCAAAGGAGTGACCCACAAGATTTAGCTTGTCTTTAAGATTCCAGCTCTCACCCATTATGGGCTCATAGGTAAAGCCGTACCTATCATGACAATGAGCCTTTGAATGTGCCTCACCATAATCCACAGTGCCGCCCACAAGCTGTGCATAAAGCTCACATACTCTATCCCATGCGCTGTTTAATGGGCCAACAGCAGGGGCATATGCCTTAACGCCCTGATTATTTAAGATTGATATAAGGTCTGTGTCTGACGGGCTCAGTCCGCCGCCCCAATAGGGTGACATACTGTAAAATCTGTTTGTCGGTGCCCAGCCGCCCATGCCGTGAACGAAAATATAAGGATAGTCTGTTTTAAAGGCACTTTTGTCAATATTGCGACTTAGCTCATATTCAGCATAAGCGGGCATAGCGAGCAGCCCAAAGCAAAGAACAAGAGCCAACAAAAGTGAAATTAGCTTTTTGGTTTTCTTCATAATAAATCTCCTTTTCTTAAAAAAATGTTTTCTTCATGTTTACATTTTATTAAAAAATCAAAGTCTTGTCAAGTTAAATTTTTATAGTAGCCCTTTTAGAAATAATCTTTTACTTTTTGCTCATAAGTTTATAACAAGTTGTGAACAAAAAAGAGAAAAAATGTGGATTATTCCCCCATTTTCCTAAAATTATCAGCAATTAATATAAAATAATCGCCGGAGTGTTTCTTATTTTCTGCTAACACAAAGTATAAATTTAAACAGTGTTAATAAAATAATAAAATTCACTGCTTATAATGAAAAGATACAAAATATGTGGTTCTGTCTTTAAGGCCCATATTTTTTCACTTAAAATCAAGGGAGGCAAAAAATGACTTTACCCAAAATAGACATGACTCCTGTGAGTCACCCATATCCGCAAACAACTATGTTCGGTGCTATAGCCGCCTCGGCTAAGCGTGTGCCGGACGCACCTGCTCTTAACTTCATGGGCAAATACACAAGCTACAAAGCCTTTGTGGAAAAGATTGAGCTTGCTGCCGGTGCATTTTTAAAAGCAGGCATAAAAAAAGGTGATGCAGTCACTATTTGTATGCCTAACACACCACAAGGTGTTATCTGCCTTTATGCTCTCAACAGAATAGGTGCAATAGCTAACATGGTGCACCCACTCTCCTCAGGCAAGAATATCACATTCTACCTTGACTATTCCGAGAGCAAAATGATTTTGACCTTAGACCAGTTTTATGAGAAGGTTGAAAAGGCTGTCGGTGAAGCTAAAAACGATGTTAAAATTATTACCGCAAGAATTCAGGAGGAGCTTCCTGCTGTTAAGGCTATCCTTTATAAGTACCTCAAAAACAAGGAAAACTTAAAGTTCCCCGGCAAGGGTGGACTCGTATGGTCTGAGTTTATTAAAACAGGCAAGGGTGTAGCTTTACCGCCTGTCAGCTTTGACATAAACTCACCTGCCGTCATCCTTTACAGTGGCGGCACCAGCGGCACACCTAAGGGAATTTACCTTTCCGATTACAACTTTAACTGCCTTGGTATGCAAGTCGCTGAAATTTCCGGCTGTAACCTTGACTATGGCTGCAAGTTCCTGTCAGTTATGCCTATTTTCCACGGCTTCGGTCTTGGTATCGGTATACACACTGTGTTGGAAAACGGTGCAATGTGTATTCTCATTCCCCAATTTACTAAAGAGAGCTACGCAAAGGATGTGCTTAAATACAAGCCTAACTTTATCGCAGGCGTACCCACACTCTTTGAGGCACTGTTAAAGGTTGACCTTTTTGACGGCAAAGACCTTTCCTTCCTCATTGGTGTTTTCAGCGGCGGTGACTCCCTTAGCCCTGAGCTTAAAAAGAGAGCTGACAAGTTCTTTAAGGAGCACAATGCAAATCTTCAAATCCGTGAGGGCTACGGCCTTACAGAGTGTGTAACAGCTTCATGTGTTACACCTAAGGACAGAGCAAAGGAAGGCTCAATCGGTCTTCCCCTTCGTGACACAGATTATCGCATTGTTGAGCCTGGTACATTTAACTTCCTGCCCGCAGGTGAAATGGGCGAAATTATTATCTCAGGCCCTACACTTATGCTGGGCTATAAGGATGCTGAGGAAGAAAACGCAAAAACAATGCGCTTTGACGAAAATGGCAAGCGTTGGCTTTTCACAGGTGATGCAGGCTTTATGGACGAGGAAGGCTTCGTTTACTTTAAGCAAAGAATGAAGCGTATGATAGTTACAAGCGGCTACAATGTTTATCCCTCACATATTGAAAACATCCTTGACAAGCACCCCGATGTTGATTACAGCTGTGTTATCGGCGTTAAGGATTCCTATAAAATGCAAAGAGTCAGAGCATATATTGTGCTCAATCAAGGTGTAGCAAAGAGCGAAGAAACTAAGCAAAGCATTTTAGAGCATTGCAAGGAGTATCTCGATGTCTTTGAAAGACCAAAGGAGATAATTTTCCGTGATGAGCTGCCCAAGACCCTTGTTGGCAAGGTCGCATATCACAATCTTGAAGAAGAAGCCGAAAAGGAGCTGACAAAATGAGCAGTGAAATAAGACAGACAAGAAAGGGTTATCACTTTAATTCTATAGTTACCATGACCCTTATTAATATCCTCAAGAAAAAGGTTATTAATGAAAACAATGTCCATCTTGAATATTATAAGCCAAAGCACAAGACCTTTATTATCATAGCAAATCACACCGAGAGCTTTGACCCGGGCTATGAAATGGCGGCAATGAAAAGATATATCCGCTATGTGTCAAGTGACCATGTTATGAGAATGAAAAACTCATGGCTTTTCACTAAAATCGGCGGCGTAATTATTAAGCACAGAGATAAGCCCTCAAAGTTTATTAACGACGATATTAAGCGCAACCTTCGTGCCGGCATTCCCGTAGGACTTCACGCTGAGGGTGCAATGACAACTAACGGTCAAACAGGCTTTGTGTCCGAGCACACAGGTCAGCTCGTTAAAGATGCCGGCGTCGCACTTATCACATATAAATTTGTCGGCGGGTACCTGAGAAAGCCACGCTGGGCTGAGTCACCGAGAAAAGGTCCTATCACAGGCCATTTTGTACGCGAGTATAGTCCCGAAGAATTAAGCAAGCTCTCCGCCAAGGAAATAACAGATATTATTCGCCGTGACATTCATGTCAATGTTTACGATGAGCAAAGGAAAAATCCTCTTGATTACAGCGGTGAAAATCTTGCTGAATGTGTTGAGAGAGTCCTTTATGTTTGCCCTGAGTGTAAAAAGGTGGGCACTATGCACAGCCACGGCAACCTTTTAACCTGCGATTGCGGCTATGAGGTTGAGATGAAGGCAGACGGCTTCTTCCACGACACAGGCAAGGGACTTCACTTTGACAATGTCCTTGACTGGGATATGTGGCAAAGAGATGTGTGGAAGGATAGACTGCTTAACGCTGAGGACGGCGAGCTTATCATAGAGGAAAATGGTCAAACAGTTAAGACTGTTGATGGCGAAAATGAGATTATTCTCTCAGAAAATGCCACTCTCAGACTTTATAAGGATAAGTTCCAAATTGACCTTGGTGAGGGCAAGGAGACTATCACCATGGATATGAATAAGGTCAAGCAAACCTCAATCGCCAATAAGGACACAGTGCTTTTAGTTGACGATAAGATTTTCCTTGACTTAGGCTCAGACAAACCACGCTCACCGTCAAAGTATGTGGCAGCGTGGAGGTATTTGACGGATAGACCGTATTATTAATAGCATTAAAACAAGGCAGAGCTACGATGGTAGGTCTGCCTTATTGATTTGTGTGGGGGCGTTTCTTGGTACTGTAGAGTAAGTACAGTCAGTAAGTACGGTGAAAATGGAAAAAGGGAGTGCTACCGGGTGGTAGTCGCTCCCTTAAATATTTATTCTAATACAAAAACTTACAAGCTATATTTGTTATACCATGGCGTTGTATATATCTTTTGCAATATTACCTCTTTGCACGGCTTTATTATTATAATCGGCCGGAACTTCATACTTTTTGCAAACTACGCTACCTGCATTGTACGCCGCATCTGCACTATTTGTGTTTGAACCACAAGAAGATTTCCAGCTATTATATACGTACTTATAGCCTGACTTGAGTTCGGTGCTAATCATAAGTGCCTCTGCTTGCTGTGCTTGATCCTTAGTTATTGTATCGCTTGAACCAGCAACATTCAAATATAAAGTAACCAAAGTATATGTTCTTGTGCCAGTCCATTGAACACATCCCAAACCAAATTTGCCCCTACTATAGCCATCATTTTTTATGCTGTCCATAACTGACTTTAATCCAGACAAGCTAATGCCATTGTATATGTATTTGCCCGAATAAACAGAGCGGTAATTATAATACTCATCCATATACTTTAAATATTGTGGCTTTCTATTTTGATCTCTATAATTCGAACTTTCAAATAAGCCAACTGAACCTTCACAATAAATATTTCCCAATACGCCCGCAACAAATGAAGGTTCAAAATTTTCATTTAAAAGAACCTCAGCCATCGTTAACAGAACTTCCTTTTTGCTTGAATATTTTGATGGAAGATTATTTCTCAGGTTGTTTAATACTTTCTCCGTCTCCGATGAAGTTTCTGCTTTGCAAGGATTTGAAATGATTTTACCAGTAACTAATACCTTTGTTTTATCAGCTGAATACTCTTTCTTTAATACAACCTCTTCACCATCTAATTTTCCATCACCATCTGTATCTGGATTGTATTTGTCCAATTGAAGCTTTACACCATTAAAACAAATCATATTATCTTCATAGTAGTCTGGAATTCCATCATTATCTGAGTCTGTTTCAATGTCAATTCTTTCTTTAATTTGGTCATAAATGCCAAACAACTCCGTTGCTGCTGTTGCTGAATAGAATGCTCCCTCAGTAGCAGTAGCTAAAGGCTTAAGATTGTTGTTGAAATATGATGTTGTTGTTCCTAAACCAACTGTATAAATCTTTACATCGTTTTTATTGGCTTTTGCAATTACTTGAGAGTGCTTACTTGAATCGTGTGCCTCTCCGTCTGTAAATACCACAATCGCTTTTAGCGTTTCATTATCATTTGAAAACTTATCCATCGCTTCATCGATCGCAGTATACATATATGTATAGCCACGAGAATCGAAAATTCCGCTAATATTATAACTTCCACTTGATACATATGTGAATTTCAAATAACTTTTAAGTGTATTTTTTCCATCATTGCTACACTCAACAAGACCATTTGATATATTGTCAACCACTCCGTCAAACTTGATTATTCCCAATTTTGCATTAGAATTTGCATTGTCTATGAATGTCTTGGCTACTTCTAAACGAAGATGTTCTGGATCTCTACCACCAGTAAAAGTTCCTGTAGAACTGTTATAATCATAATCGCCACCAAGGCTTCCAGAGTCATCAATCAAAAGTAAAATTTCAGCCTTTGAATAACTTGCACTCGTTGAAAAAGTATCTTGCCATGTAAAAGCATTTTCAAATATAGTTCTATCTAACAAAATATATGTTGAGAAATGTTCAACACTCGCACTTGCAACATTACCATTTACTGTAGTAACAAGTGGTTCGAGAGTTTGTGTTTCCTCGTTATAATAATATATAGTAGGATCAAAATTTTCATTTTTAAGCAAAGATGCATCAAATTCAAAACTAATAGTTGCACTTTGGAATGTTCCAACCACACTAAAGTTATAAGCGTGTCCGATATAACCAGGCATATTTTCTGGGAACAACAAATTATCTTTCACTGGCTCTACAACGACAGTTTCAACTTGCTCACCGCTTAACGAAATGTTAACGTAAGGAGTTACAGAATCACCCTCAGCATCCGAAGTTGCTGTTACCACAAAAGTTTTTTGAGGAACTAACGGGTCTGTTCCTAACTCTATCTCTTTCTTGTCCGAAACACCATCTCCATCAGTATCATAATTTAATGGATCGGTTCCATATTTTCTTTCTTCTGCATTAGAAAGTCCATCCTTGTCTGGATCGCCAGTTTCAGACATATCATATGATTCATCCACTGAGATCCATTTTGCATATAGTGTAATGTTGCTATTAATTTTGTCTGCAAAAAAATCGAAAGGCTTCTCATCATTGTAATCTTTATACCAACCTAAGAAAAGATATCCTGTTCTTTGAGGCTCAGGTGGAACAGCGGCATATTCATTGTTGCCAACAGATTGACTATCTGGCATATTAGTAGCATCTGAACAACCTGCATCAAAATTTACAGTATAGGTTTCTTTCCATTGAATATCCCCATGCACTACCCCGCAAAACGGGCACTCTTTATCAAATATCGAAAGAATACCGCCTACCAATTGGTGCACAGCGTCAATAATGTCAATTACAGCGTCAAAAATATTAGTAACATCCTCTACAACATTTTCAACATCTGTTTTTACCTGATCAGTGTCAAGTGCAGCTGATACCGGCATTGATATTATGGAAAATGTCATAATAATCGTCAATAATACAGCTATTATTTTTTTCATAAGATTTTCCTCCAATTTTAGTTTTTATTTTAATCGGACTGCCCAATGAAAATAATTTTCTTTCTCCTCCTTTTCTTTTACTACTTAGCAATCCGGTCATTTGTGTATTTTCCAGTTAAACATTACTCTTTTTGCTTTTATTATATTACAACCATTAGTTGTTGTCAAGTAATAACTATTAGGTTTTTTACTAAACTACTAATAGTTGTTATAATAATGTCAAAGAGGTGATATTATGGTTAAAAACTTAAAAAAGTTAAGGCTTGAAAAGGGTATCAGCCAACAACAGCTCGCTGAAATTATCGGTGTATCTCAGCAGTCCATTTATAAATATGAAGCACTAAATGTTGAGCCGGATTTATTTATACTCACTTCCCTTGCCGATTACTTTTCGACCTCTGTTGACTATCTTATTGGATATAGTGACATAAGACATAAAATCGAACCTGTTACGCCCTATGACCTTAACCACGATGAAGCATCTTTAATAGATCAATATCGCAAGCTTAATAAACCCGAAAAGGATAGCCTTCACCTTATCGCAAAAAATTATATATCAAAAAACTGACTTCTCGCTTTTTCCTTGCAGAAGTCAGTTTTTATTGTAGCATATTTAGTTTTATTTTTTTGTAGAAGGTTGACTTGTCTCAAGCGTCCTACAATCAGGTGTTGGCTTATCACCCACACTTCACCCTGCGAGGCTTCACACTTCACTCTGCGAAGCTGCTAATTTCTTCCTTTTCCTTTCCCTTTTCACAATCACCACAAATCCAATTAATCCCATGACGCTCACCACCGCACCAAGGCTGATTCCCGGCACAACATATCGCAGCTCTATGTCATGGCTGCCCTTTGTTATCTTAGCCGCAGTTAAATATCCTGCCGCCTTTTGCGTCTGCACCATTTCGCCGTCAATATAAATATTCCAGCCGCCATCATATGGCAAGGTTGTAAGAAGCACTCCGTCCTCATCACAGTTAATAGTACCCTTAATATAATCAGTGTCAAACTGTGTTAAGCTTATGCCGTTGTCTTTTAGGTGCTTTACCTGTGTGTCAAAGTCACCGTCAATTAAAGCTATACTGTCCCATAGGGCTTTTTGCGCCTTTTCGCCACTTTTATATTCACTAAGATTTAAGCTGAGCACCTTTTCACTTGAGAGATATCCTATAGGCAATGCGTTTTCGTTTACGGTCACTTCCCCGCTTTCCTTGTCAATAATACACTTCACACCAAAAAGGCAATCTAATATTTGCGAGTGAGTATAATGGGTGCTCACCTTTTTAGCATATTTATCCATGCCAAGGCTTTGGAAAAACTCATAAGCATCACTTGACATTGTGGAGGAATAATAGCAAATGCCCTTATATGAATATTGCTGCGGACAATTGTTTTCAATTTCCTTCGTCCATTCCGCTCTTGCAAAAAGCTCGTCACCTGTTAAATCAATCTGTGACATAAGCTCCTCATTGCGCTGTAATGAGCTTATCTTTGATGCCCACACCTGTGATATTATATAATATACTCCGTTTGTGTACGCGCCAAGGATTATCACAAAGGATAAGAAAGCCGCCGCCCCTTTTTTAAATTCCAATTTTTGAGTTCCCTCGGCTGCAACTGTAAGTAAAAGGAAAATCACAAGAAAGCTTTGTCTTGCAGGCAGCTGATTTGGGAAGTGAAAGCCATGCCACAAGTAGTCACCTAAATTAGTACCCATAGACACAAACATAAACAAAATAAAAGCTAAATATAAAAGCTTTTCCCTTTTAGGTGATTTTGCAAAGAGAAAATAAAATATCACCAAGGTCACTGCTATAACTGTGCAATAAAGATTAGGCTCGCCATATTCAAGTGAGGTCTCTTGAAAAGGCAACAGCCTCATGAGAAGCTTCACTATGTTATATTTAAGCTCAATGTCACCACTAAAGGCAGCTTCACTGGCGGCAGTCAAGGACAAGGCCTTTGCCACAGGAATTAAGCTGACTGCTGCCATAGCACCGGCTGTCAATGAGCTGAGAGCAAAGTCTACACATGACTTAAATCGACTTTTTATATCCTGCTTTTCTTTAAAGAGTAAAAACAAAAAGTAAAGCACACAAAATATGCACACCATATAGCTAAGATAAAAGCATGACCATATGCTGAGAAATAAAGCTATAATATATGTAAGACGATTTTTCTTATCGTGCAATAGCTCAAGACCCATAATAACTATGGGCAAAAGCATGACAACATCTGTCCACATGAGCTGATTAATAAAGGCTAACATATATCCGCTCAAAGCCCATGCAGTTGATAGAGCGACAAAAAACGGTACATTATTTTTTTCATTTTCAATGCCATATTTTTTAATAAGTCTTAGACAAAAGAAGACACCGGCAAGGCTAATCTTAAATAAAACAAGTAAATTTATTGCAATAACTTGCATACTGTGAGGCACTAAATAAACTATGAGCCATAATGGGCTATTGGTGTAATATGCACTTTGTGCCCATAAATTAAAGCCCAATGCACCGTTAAAGGAGTAAAATATCTCACCGTTTTCCAAAGCCTTATCCATATTCATAAGCATAGGATAATACTGTGAGAAGCCGTCCATGGAGCAAATAGTCCTGCCGCCAAAGGGTGCTATCCCTCTTATAATATAGCCTATAATTAAAGCTATGCAAGGAATTATAAAGCTGTATAAAAGCACTAAATATTCTTTTTTTCTGCTGTGACTTAGTTTTTTCATATTACTCCTTATTTTTCGTCAGGTCGTGTGACGCTTTTTAGATAGTCGTTGCACTTTTTTTCTCCCTGTGCCACAATTGCATTTGTCCTGTCTAAGGATGCCTTTGCCTGTGCTACGCCGTCTGAGGTTTTGTTAAGACCAAGGCTTTGAGCCTTATCGCTGAGGTCTCCCTGTAAGGGCACTATAGAGTGTACCTTTTTACCGTTTTCACTATACAGATGCACCCATGTGGGTATAGCGTCAACTTCCTCGAATACAACAGTATCATCACTATATTTTGAAAAGGTCATCTCAAAAATAAGTCCGTCCTCTGTGTGACCTGTTTTAAGACCCATTAAATTTCGTCTTTGGTTTGAGACAAAATTGCCTAAGGAATAGACGCAAACTGTCTTATGCTTGCCATTAGTCGAGGTCAAAAGGTCTATGGGCTGCACAACATGAGGGTGTCCGCCAATAATAACATCAACGCCCATGTCACAAAGAGCCTGAGCGATTTCCTGCTGCTTTGCGTTTTGTGTCAGCTGGTACTCCTCACCCCAGTGGATATAGACAACTGTCACCTGCGCCCCCTGCTTTTTCATAGCGGCAAGGCTTGTCTTCAGCTCCTCATAAAAGCTGTCGAGGCTATTGGGGTTAAAGGAGTTAACTAAGGGTGCTGTCTTAGTGTCAACCACTAAGCCGTTAAGTGCTTTTCTACCCTGAGAGGTTGGTGTCTCATAGGTGTAGCAGGCAAAACCAAAACTAATATCGCCTATATTTTTAACATAATATTGCTTTTCACTTTCATCTTTTCTTGTGCCTGTGTGGTCAAGACCGGCCTTGTCTATAACATCAAGAGTCCTTAAAAGTCCACTGCCGTTGGTGTCATAGCAGTGATTGTTAGCTGTGAGAAGGCAGTCTACACCTGCGTTTTTAAGTGAGGTGACAATGGCATCAGGTGAGTTAAACCGTGGGAAGCCGCTATAGCTTCTGCCATCAGTGCCACCTAATGTGGTTTCAAGGTTAGCAACAAAATAATCGCAGCTCTCCATTAAGCTCTCACTGTAGGTAAAAACATGGCTGAAATCATATGTGCCGTCACTTTTTTTAGCGTTTTGATAAATGGGAATGTGAATGAGCACATCACCTGCTGAACGAATAGTCACCGTTGACTCTATTTCAGGCACAGGCGGCAGTGTTGTCACCTCAGATGTTGTTGTGGCAGATGTAGTGCTCGTTGTGTTCTCTTGAGTAAAGGAAAAGGGCAAGCTTTCTTCCACACTAAAATATGCGAAAACCAAAACCAAAAATATAACTAAAAATCCCACAATTGCCCTTGCGGTTTTCTTTCTTGCTGTTTTCATACACTTTTACCTCTAAATTATAATTTCACCTTAGTGTACCACTAAAAGTAATAAAATACAATGGTGTTTTCGTTTATTTTATTATATTTTCCTTATTATTAAAAGCACTCCTGACTTTAGGTGTCAAGAGTGCTTTTATGCTATTTAATTTTAGCCTTCGACTAACATTCCGTGATATCTACCCATCCAATAAGGAAGTGTGTAGGTTGTTGAGCCTTCCATCTTGTCATCACGACCACCCTCAAGTGAATATGATGAGCCGTTAAACTTGTGAAGCTCTCTTTCGTCTGCCGCAGCAACCTTATAGTCAAGCTTGCCAAGGGAGAATACCATACCGATTATCTTAAGCACAGTGTTGTCGCTGTTCCAGAAAAGAGGAACATAGCCGTTAAGGTCAAAGCTAAGTGCGTGTGTGCCGCCAATGCCCACATCCTCAAGGTTAAACTCAGCAATGTCATCTCTGTTTCTGTTTGATGCGGTGTAACGAATCAAATCAACGGGGTGACGGGAAAGCTGCCAAGCTGCAACCTCAACAAGGCTGTTGCCGTAAGCGTCTGTCTTTGTCTCGTTGGGGTAAGCCAATTGATAAATATAATACCACAATGGGTTCTCGCTATAGCTCATTGAGTACCACCAATCATCTATAGCCTCTTTATAATATGTGAGAAGTGTGTTGTCATCCTCTAATTGGAAAAGAAGATAGAAGCCGAGCATTGCCATTTCCTCATCGGAATAGTTGAGGATCATGCGGTAAATAGTCTTAAACAGCTCTGTGTTAACAAGAGGTCTTAAGATAAGGCCTAAGATTTCAGATACATCATTTGCATACTCTAAAATTGACATATTGTATCTTTCAAGCTCTTGAGTCATAACCTTAGCATACTCGTATTGCTCATCGAGTGCTGCCATCTTATATTCGTCTTCCCACTTTTGGTCGCCTGTGACATATGCTGCCACCTTGAAAGCGCAAAGCAAAACAAGAGCGTTAAGTGGAGCACCACCGAGTACCTGACCGTTATGGAAATAGGTTCTTGAGAACTTACCCCAGGTTGTAGGCTGACCTGAGCCGTCAACAAGGCAATAGCTGTTGTCAACAAGATGCTGAGCAAACTTAGCCATTGTGTTTTCAAGTAATGCTTTAAGTGTTGCATCCTCAGGGCCGAGAATGTCATAAGCTAATTTGTAAATGAAAAGATGACCGATAATCTCGTCTGAGCTTGTGTCGCCCTTATAGAAGATATCCTCAACATCATAGCCTGCACCAATAAGGTCATTCCAAAGTCTTTCGGGTACTTCGCCGCTTGCGTCAACTTTAAGTCCTCTTAAGTTTTCACCGTGGAGAAGGAAGTCGCTGCCGTCGCTGTTTGTCTTTGTTGATATACCTGTTGCAGTACCGTCACCGTTGTGAGTCCAATAAGCGAAGCCGCCAAAATCGTCATTCTCGTCCTTAAAGGAGTAGGTTCTTGCCCAGAAGCCCTCTAAGAGTCTTGTTCTCTTAGCGTACTCAGTGCCGCTGTTTTCAGCTAAAGCAGGGTCAGACCATGACTCGGGGCTGTTTAATGAGAGATTGTTCTTATCCTGAACATAGGATGTAATGCCATATCTCATATACTTTGCTTGCATTTTGTCAAAGCAAGTTGCCGGACTTTCATACGGGATATTTTGTGAATAGTCGCCACCTTTAATAAGTGCTTCACTTGTGTAATACTTACCTGTTTGAAGGTCACCGACTGAGCCGTTTCTCTGTGCACGGACATAGCTTTCTACAGTACCCTCACGCATGGAAATATATGTGAGCAAAAGAACTGCCTCAGTTGATAAAACAGCTGTCTTTCTTGCTGCTGCAATTTCCTCTTGTGTTGCTGTGGGGTCGTTTTTGAGCACTGCATAGCGCATAAGCTCACCTGCACCGTACATAGCAGTCCAAAGGCCGTCATTATCTGACTCCTCAGGCACCCACTTGCCATCAATGAGGAATGAGTTTGATACCATACCGCGTCTTGATACATTTTCTTGAGTTGCGTCACTCATTTGAGCTGCCTTATCAGTACCGCTAAGCTCAACCATTGCAATGTGAGTGTAGCCCTCGTCCATTACAGTCCAGATGCCGTTTTCGCCATCGGCAAAGATAGCGAGCACCTTACCGGTGGTTGAGTCCTCACCGTAAAAATATCTTTGACCCATGAAACGCTGCTCAACATCTCTCTTATTTGATGCCTTCTCGTCAGTGCGAAGCACACCATAGGAGGTGATTTCCCACTTAGCACCGTCTGCTGTTACAGCGCTTTGAGCCTTAGCGTAGCTGTCCTTATCACAAACACTTGCAGGAACATTTTTGTCGCCTATTGCATATCTTGTGACAATCTTTTGCAGCACATCATTTTCCTTAGCTGCTGAAAGTGAATAGTCAACCTTTGAAATTGACTGCTGGATTTTGGTTGCTGTCTTAACAACCTTGAGTGTCACTGAGTCTGTGTAGCCATCAGCATTTTGAGCTGTAATAACAGCCTCGCCTTCCTTGAGAGCTGTTACTCTGCCAAAGGCGTCAACACTTGCCACGCCCTCAGGCTCAGCTGACCAAGTAACATAATTTGTTGTGCCTTGAGTTGCAAGCTCTACAGTTCTGCTGTCACCTATTGTCATTTCCCAATTTTCAGGGACAATAAGTGTAAGCATTGCCACTTCATCCTTCTTAAAGAAGGAAGCACCTGCGGGCACTACCATAGTGAAAATCATAACTACGCTTAAAAGCAAAGCTAACATTTTCTTCATTTTTTACCACTCCTGTCATATTTTGTTAGGGTTTAGGTCGTCAATGACCTACAATTTATATGATAACATCTCGTAACAATTCAGTCAATATTTATTCATTCATGTTTTAAAATTATTTATATTTTTTTCTGTTGTTTTTTCTTTTTTTAAGTAAAAATGAAGGCTTCCCGAAAATAGGAAGCCCTCGTTTATATAAGCTGTTTTATTATGCTTTGGTGAAAAGCTTTTGTATAATTGCCACTAAGCCTGTGAGAAGTCTGAAAAGAAGCTTTAAGGGGTCATTTGTCCACTTGCTGCCCTCGTCATCACCCTTATCGACAACAACCTTGCCATCGACATAGTTTAAATATTGAGGATAGCTTTCATTGTCGAAAACAGTCATCTCGCCACCGCTGCGGCAAAACTCCTTAAATAGTTCATTGACATATGCGGGGAAGTCACTGTGTCCCAAATTTTTAATAAACCATGTTGACTCCGGGAAAAGGCAAGTGGAGGCATCAACACTCTTATCAGGTGAGATATACTTATAAGTACCCTTAGCGGTAGCCTCGTTAATATAATCCTGTGAGAAGGTCTTTCCTACATCTGTTCCCTTTGCGCCAAAGGCAAGCTCTGTAACAGTACCTCTTGCGTCGCCTGTAATCTCACTGCCCTCAAATAAAGGCATACAGGTCTTGCCGTACTTTGCCAAAACAGCAACGCCGACACCCTCATCTTTAAGCCTTGTGAGAAACTCCTCATATAAGGGCTTTCCTGTGTCGGGATTTATGTCACTCATGAGTGCGTGATAAGCATCAATTTTTTCAATGAATACCTTATATTCATTTCTAAGCTCATCTGTGTTAAATACAGCAGCCTTTGCCTTATCGTAATATTCGTCGCTGACCATGCTCCAATATGATGGGTAGCCGCCATAGCAGCAAAGAGCTAATTTTGGCACAAGCTCATCTAATATATCATCAATTATTTTTTGCACAAAATCCACACCAAAGTCTAAAATCTCGGCATAGTTTAAAATCGACACAAGGGAGTATGCGAACATTGCAACTGCCGGGTCGTCAAACATATCACTGTCGCTTAAATAATCTGTAACAAAGCGGTCTGCTGCATCGGGGTCAATTTTAACTGAGCCTGACATAAGAGCACCAAGGGTTATGTAGCCTGCAAGAGCACTTGTGTTAAGCATAATATTTCTCACTCTAAATGGGTGAGCATAGTCACCGTTGTGGCTTTTCATAACATAGGTCATGGCAAAGTTAACGCCAAGACAGCGGCAGTGGATATTAACACCGTCTTTGCCTGTTGCCTCAAGGACTCTCTCAATATATGCGTCAAGCTGGTCAGCTACCTCTATAGGTGATAAACGCCAGTCGTACTTAAAATCAAAGGTGCTTGCATTTTTATCAATGGCAACTGTCTTATAGTCCCACTCAATATGTGTATCATCGGCGTTGCCGTTTGCGTCAAGCTTAAGGTCCTCATATATAGGTGCTGTGGAGTTTACAAGGGAGTCCACATAAGCAGAATAGTCGCCTGAAATAAGCGCCTTGCCCAGCTCGGCTAAAACAGGCTTAGCGGCATTTAAAATGTACTCGCCTCTGTTAAGTGTTGCCGGATTAAACACCGCTGTGCCATCTTCCTTATAGATACCTGTGTTATTTCTGCCGGCAAGATAGATAATAGGCAAATCACTCTCGTCTGCCGCAAAGGCAACACTCGTAAAGCTAAAAAGCATTGCAAGACAAAGTAAGATTGAAATAAACTTTTTCATTGGGTTTTTCCTCCTGCTTCTAATAAGCTTTGCACACACCATTATTAAAATGTGTACTTTTTTGCATTATAGCTTATTTTACCACTATTTTCATAGTTTTTCAATGGTTTTAAAGCTTAAATATATATTGTTTTTCTTTACTAATGGTTTTTTTCTTCGTCTCAAAAGGTACACCTTTTGGGAAAATTAAAGCTTTAATTCCTTTTTCTTCCTATAAAAGGTGGATTTTGATATATTACAAATGTCTAAAACTGTGTCTAAGCTGATTTCACCATTTTGCCATTTTATTATTAGCTCTCTAAAATTTTCCGGCATTTTTTTCTTTGGCCGCCCAAACACAACACCTCTTGCCTTGGCTGCGTCTATTCCCTGACGCTGCCTTATTTTTATGTTTTCTCTCTCATTTTGAGCTATAAAGGATAAAAGCTGTAGCACCACATCGGCTATAAAGGTTCCGATTAAATCCTTATTTATTCTCGTGTCAAGCAGTGGCATATCTATAACACATATGTCTACACCCTTATCCTTTGTGAGCATTCTCCATTGGTTTTGGATTTCCTCATAATTGCGCCCTAATCTGTCAATGCTTAAAACATAAAGGACATCGCCCCTTTTCAGCCTTTTAACAAGACGCTTATATTGTGGTCTGTTAAAATCCTTGCCTGATAATTTATCGGTGAAAATTTTATCCTCCCTGACTCCTGCTTTTTTAAGCTCAATAAATTGTCTCGCTTCATTTTGCTCAAATGAGGAAACCCTCACATAGCCGTAAATCAATATATACACTCCAATCTAAAAGACAAGCCATCCGACACTGAAAATCGGATGGCCATATGCTTTTTAATTTTAGTTCCTTTGACTTTTTGTCAAAGCTTATAACACTATATCCGCCATAATTCCATAATGGTCAGAGTAATACATTCCGCCTATTTGCTCCTTAATTATCTTAAAGCGGTTGACCTTTATGTTTTCGCTGACAAAGATAAAGTCAATGGGCATAATTCCCACAGTGGGGTTGCCATAGTCATGGAAGGTTCTAAAGAAGTCGCTGATTTTGGCTGTTTTTCTGCTATCGAAAAGATTTTTTGTCATCTCAGTGTACATATTAGACTTTTCGCTGTCATTAAAGTCGCCGGTACAAACCAAAGGATAGCCTAAAGAAAGCAGCTCATTTATTTTATCATTTAAAAACTCAGCTTGATAGGTTCTTGTCTCGTCACCCACATTGTCAAGGTGAGTGTTTATGTGTGTATAAGCTTCACCCGTTTCCTTGTTTTTGAGTACCACCCAGGTTGCAATTCTCGGCAGGGCTGCTATTTGCAGCTTTGAGTACGGCACATCGGGAGTGTAGCTAAGCCAAATAGTGCCGCTGTCAATAAGCTCATATTTATCCTTTTTATAAAACACTGCCGACGCTTCGGATACTTCCTCCTCGTCTCGCATTTGACACACAAAGTCATATTCATCCCTTAGCTTGTCGCCTAAAATAGCCATCCACTGCTGAGTTGCCTCTTGCACACCAAAGGAGTCGGGATTATATTCCTCAATAAGACGAAGGAAAAGCTTTGAGCGGTTTTCCACACTGCCGAAAAGGTCATCGGCATATCTTAAATTTTGACTGACTATCCTGACTGTTTCATCACTCTTACATGGTACACACTTAACAATAAGCTTATCATAGGGCACAAGGCAGGTGTTCATAAGAAGTGCCATAATAAGGGCAATGAGTCTTTTTAAAAGGTTGAGTATTATCATATTTGCCACCTCACAGTCTAATATCCACACACAGTCCTGCGTGGTCTGAGAGATACATTCTGTCTATTTTTTCATCAATGATTTTATAAGTGTCAACCTGAATATCCTTTGAGACAAAGACAAAGTCAATAGGCTTAGTTTCAAGGGCATTTCTGCCATAGTTTATGTATGTTGCCCCATCGTCACTTTTATTTGCGATAAATTTAGAGTCAATTAGCATTTCACTCATTTTGTTATATGCGTCAGCGTCCTGCTTTGTGTTAAAGTCGCCGGTACACACCACTGAGTAGCCTAAGGAAAGAAACTGCTCTATTTTACTTTGGAGCACCTGAACCTGCTTTACTCTCACTGACTCTAATATGTGGTCAAGATGTGTGTTTATGTGGACATAGGTAAGACCGCTGTCTTTGTTTTTCAGCACTGCCCAGGTTGCGATTCTCGGGCAAAATGACAAAGTAAATTTTGACGCAAACTCGTCCGGCGTGTCACTCAGCCACATTGTGCCACTGTCAACAAGGTCATATTTGTCCTTTTTATAGAACACTGCCGATGACTCAGACGAGGCTTTTCCATCACGCATTTGTGCCACAAAGGAATACTCGTCCCCTAAGCTATCATCTAAAAGGTCGAGCCACGTCTTGGTTGCCTCCTGCACACCAAAGGAGTCGGGTGAATATTGCTCTAAGGCTGCCGATATAAGCTGACCTCTGTTTTTAACGCTGCCATAAAGGTCATTTGCACAGCGAAGATTAAATGAGACAATTCTAATGCTATCCTCGTTTTTCTCCGGCACACCGGCTATGTCACAGCTTGCCGGTGCATAAGCCCCAAAGGTCATTAATATTGACAAAATCAAGGCTGTTAAGTTTTCAATAATACACATAATGTTTTCCTCCTGAAAAAATATTTACAAGGATATTCTATTCTTAGATTCAGCCTTTGTCAAGTCGTAGAAAGTTTTTTTAGAAAACGAATCATCTCATTTGATTTTTGTGGACTTTTTCCTTTTCTTGTGTTAAAATTAGAGCATAAAATAATAAAATACTTATGAGGTGATTCCCATGGAAAAAATCCATATTAAAGCTTTAAAGGAAAGTGCCACATCACTTTTTGACGACAGATGGTGTCTTATCACCGCCGGCACAAAGGAAGGCTATAACACTATGACTGCTTCCTGGGGTGCAATGGGTCAATTGTGGGGCAAGGCTGTTTCATTTATTTTCATTCGTCCTCAAAGATATACTAAGGAGTTTGTGGATAAAAACGACATTTTCACTCTCAGCTTCTTCCCCGAGGAATATAAAAAGGCTTTGGCTTTTTGCGGAAAATATAGTGGCAGAGATTATGACAAGGCAAAAGAAACAGGGCTTACTCCCATAGAGATTGACGGCAGTATGAGCTTTGAAGAAAGCAATATTATTATAGTATGTAAAAAAATAGCTCAGCAGGAAATTGACCCTAAGGGCTTTATTGATTCCTCAATAGATTCCGCTTCCTATCCCGACAAGGACTATCACACTATGTATGTTGGCGAAATTATCGCTTGCTATAAAAAATAACAAAACATGAAGGAGAAAAAAATCATGAAGAAAACCAAAAAAATCATTAGTCTCACCCTATGCCTTAGCCTGCTTTTAGGCCTTTTCACCATTGGTGGCTTTGCCTTAGAGGGCAAAAGCTATAAGATAGTCTCACCATATGAGGATGTTGTCTGGTCAGGTGATAATGCCTGGGGCGCATATAAAGGCAACCTTCACTCACACACAACCTACAGTGACGCAGATGAGGATTTGCCCACAATGGTCAAGGAATATTATGAGCAGGGCTTTGACTTTTTAGCTAACGCTGACCATGGTGTTACAGGTACTCCTTGGAATGTTGAGCCTGAAAAGCAGCTTCTTTATTCTTATCAGCAGCTTCAAGGCAAGACAGTTGCCCCATTAACCGATGAGGAATATGAAGGCATTACCACAGGCACCTTCCCTTTATATGACGGCAGAGTACGAAACAAAAAAATGACCTGTGTCACAGGCGCAAACGAGCTTAATAATCTCACTCTCACAAAGTGCCATGTTAACGCTTACTTCTTGCCTTATGATGTGGGCAACGGCTTTGGCGGTACTGAAAACGGCTATGAGCAGGCAATAGCCTTCACTGAGAAAAACGGCGGTCTGTCTCACATTAATCACCCCGGCGACTGGTTAGAGAGCAACAAGGATATTAACGAAGTGAGCGACCCCGAAAATGTTGAGTTTTTCGCAAAGCTTTTATTAAAATATCCCACCTGCCTTGGCATGGAGGTCTTTAACGACAGAAACTCCACTACACCATATGACAGAATACTTTGGGATAATATTCTTATGTACACCCTCCCCTATGGCAGAAATGTAATAGGCTTTAGTAACACCGACGCTCACGACAGAGAAAACATTGACACCTCCTTTAGCGTGTTTATGATGGAGGAAAATGATGTTGAGCACATTAAGCAAACAATGCAATCAGGTGCATTTTTCATGGTGACAAGGATTCTTCGTGCCAACGATATTATTGGCCCTAAGGAAGGTATTGATGTTAGAAATCAAGGACTCCCCTATCCCATGTTTAAGAGCCTTACTGTAAAAGATCACACTGTTACAGTCACAGCGGAAAACGCTTCATCAATTCAATGGATAGCAAATGGCAAGGTCATAGCTGAAAGTGAAATTTCAGATGGCAGTGTCACCCTCGACCTTGACACAATTGAGGGCGCAGAGGACTTCCTTTATGTTAGAGCCGAGCTTTACGGTGAAGGCGGTGTGTGCATTTCACAGGCTTTGACAATTGACGATGGCAGCGAAAAGCTTACATATACCGAGGAGAAAAATCTGCGTACCCTTATGGAAAAGGTAGTCTTTGCGCTTAAGAGCACAAGATTTTGGACAATAGTTGTTGAGCTTTACAGAATAGTTAAATACGGCGCATAAAACTTAAAACAGCTTTGGGGCTTTAGGTACTACCTAAGGCTCCTTATTTTATAGGCTCTATGTCAATAGTTGGGGTAAAATCCATAAAATGAATTTATCAA
>CAZDEL010000008.1:0-15232 GCA_964504475.1 uncultured Faecalibacterium sp.
CAATGATTTTTTTGTGAAAATCCATCCCCACTAAAAATTCCTTTTAATTTACAGAGTATGCGACAAAGTTTTCCTTTTGCCGGTGATAAACTCCTCTTATAATATTCATATTGTAAAGGAGCCTTGTTATGCTTTGCAAAAATTGCAACAACCCATTAATCGGCACTGAGAGCTTTTGCCCTCATTGCGGGCAGGCAATAGCCTTAGTGGAAAAGGAAAGGACAAGCACTCAAAATAAGGATAGTCAAATGGAAATTAATCACAGTGGAGTCTTTGAAATATCAGACGCACCGGCGCAGGAGCATTGCTCTATTTTTGACAGTGAAAGCACTGACCTGCCCTTAGACGAGCCTAAAAGAGTACAAAACAAAAAGCGGAGCAAAACGGCAATGACTCTTGTGGGGCTATTTGTCTTTATTTTGCTTGCAATTGCCTTTTTTACGGCGGTGCAATATTTTGACCTGTTGTCGCCTGTGCTGTCATATTTAAGCACACAGCAGACCACACAGGAGCCTGTCTTAACATCGCATAGTGAGTTAAAGGGCGACGAGGGGCTTTTACCGCCTGAGATAAACTATAAGCCGGAGATTTACACTGTGTCATCTAAAGACCCACTTTCCCTTCGCAAGGGCCCTTCTGACACCTATGCACTTATTTCATTGGTACAATCGGGAATGCGGCTACAGGTAACAGGTGCTGCCATAGATAACCTTAGCTGGCTTTATGTGTACATTCCTTCCCTTGACCTTTACGGCTGGCTAAATGCCGCATATCTCACTAAGGAGTCGGCTTTAGCGGAAAAAACCACCCAAAAGGAAAGCGAAGCCGAAAAGGAAAGCGAGGAAAAGCCAAAGGATACACCCGACGATAAAAAGGAAGATGCCACTCTTTCCGGCACAAATATAGCTAAGGTGACAGCGGAAAAAGGTCTTTATCTAAGGTCAGGTCCCGGAGTTGATTTCTCCCCTATAACAGTTATTGCAAAGGGTGAGAGAGTAACTGTTATTGAGCCATGCCAAAGCTTTCCCGGCTGGCTGTATGTGGAGTTTAAGGGCGAGAGAGGCTATGTCAGCGGCAATTACATCACTAAAACATAATATCTATTAGAAAAACGCAGCTTAATATCTGTGTTTTTCTTTTTTGATGACACTTTTTTAGTACCTTTAAAGTTGCAAGGTTATTATTTACATGAGAACAAATTTGATATATAATATTTACATAATTTTAAAGGGGGTAATTCTTATGCGAATTTTACTCGCTGAGGATGAAAAGGATTTATCAAAGGCTTTATGTGCTGTCTTAAAGCACAATAATTACTCTGTTGACCCTGTCTTTAACGGTCAAGATGCTTTAGACTACGGTCTTTGCGAAAACTATGATGCAATAATTTTAGATATTATGATGCCTAAGAAAAACGGTCTTGAGGTGCTTTTTGAGCTTAGAAAGCAGGGCGTTGACACACCTGTTATTATCCTCACGGCTAAGTCGGAAACTGAGGATAAAATCCTCGGCCTTGACACAGGCGCAGACGATTATTTAACAAAGCCCTTTTCCATGGGCGAGCTTCTTGCAAGAATAAGAGCACTCACAAGAAGAAAGTCAGAATTTATGCCCAATCTTCTCACTACAGGCAATCTCTCACTAAACAGAGAAACCTTTGAATTAAGTGTAGGTGATAACTCCCTGCGCCTTGGCAATAAGGAGTTTCAAATGATTGAGCTTTTAATGAACAGCCCGGGAAGACTTATATCCACAGAGCAATTTATGGAAAGAATCTGGGGCTATGAGACTGAGGCTGAAATCAATGTGGTATGGGTATATATCTCATACCTTAGAAAGAAGCTGTCAAGCCTTGGTGCAAATGTGGAAATCAAGGCAGTAAGAGGTGTGGGCTACACCTTGGAGGAAACCCAGACAGCACAATAAAACAGGGAAAGGAAAAGCTATATAAGCTAAGACTCAACTATGCTGAAAAAATTGCAAAAACGCTTTATGGCAATTGCACTGTTTGCCTTAGCATCACTCACTATAGTACAAACCATAGGCGTTAATGTCATAAATATATATCAGCGTGACGCAGATTTACGCTCAACGCTGAAAATCATTGCCGCTAATAAAGGTGTTTTGCCCTCAAGCTCTGATGATGACTATGATATCGGAGCTTTCTTCAATCCCTTTGGGGAGCACCGTTTTAGCATTGAGACACCCTATACCACTAAATATTTTGTGGTGAAAATGCAAGACAATGTGGTCACTAATATCTCAACTGAAAACGCTGAGGATGTCAACGACAAGACCGCTTTTAATTATGCGTCTAAAATTTATAACACAAACCCGGGCTTTGGCATGATGGATAATTACAGATACTATTACACTGTTAACCAATCGGGCAAGGCTATGATAGTTTTTATTGATATGACAAGAGATTTGGCGCAGGTAACTACTCTTGCGACTATATCGGTTTTTGTTAATATTATAACTATAACGGCCTTGGTTATTTTAGTTTATTGGCTGTCTAAAAAGGCTATGAAGCCTGTTGCGACAAGCATTGAAAAGCAAAAGCAGTTTATCACCGACGCAAGCCACGAATTAAAAACCCCTCTTGCTATTATCTCCGCCAATGCTGAGGTGCTGGAAATGTGTGACGGTGAAAACGAGTGGCTCACGAGCATTAAAAATCAAACCATTCGTATGAACCATCTTGTAAAAAAATTAGTGGAGCTGTCAAAGCTCAACGAGATGAGCGACACAGACAACCACACTAACTTTAATATTAGTACCGCCTTCCTTGACACAGCAGCAAACTTTGAAACAAGTGCCGCTGTTGCCAATAAAAATCTTTCCTACTCTGCGGCAAATGACTTGGAATATTATGGTGACGAGGGTGAAATCAGGCAGCTTATTACTATACTTTGCGACAACGCTCTTAAGTACACCGACGAATGTGGTCACATAAACCTCTCTCTTTATAAGTCAGGCAAAAACATAGTCATAGAGAGCTTTAACACCTGTGAGCATATAGACCCTGAGACAGTGTCACATCTTTTTGACAGATTTTATCGAGGCGATTCCTCAAGAGCGAGAGAGGAAAAGGTAGGCGGCTATGGCATAGGCCTTTCAATTGCACAGGCTATTGTAAACCGCCACGGTGGTAAAATTAAGGTTTCCACTACAGGTACCACGGGAATAACCTTTAAAGTCACACTTTAATCTTGACAAACTCACAAAAAAGTGGTAGATTATATAATTGAAATATTGCGTAGTATTAGAAAAGGATTGGTGAATTAAATGTCAGGCCATTCAAAATGGAGTACCATTAAAAGAAAAAAAGAAAAGACTGACGGCGCAAGAGCAAAGGTCTTCACTAAAATCGGCAGAGAAATCGCTGTAGCAGTGCGTGACGGCGGTCCCGACCCTGCATCAAACTCAAAGCTTAAGGATGTTATTGCAAAGGCTAAGGCTAACAATGTGCCTAATGACAACATCGAAAGAATCATTAAAAAGGCTTCCGGCGAGAGTGGCAGCAACAACTATGAAAATATCGTTTACGAGGGCTATGGCCCATCAGGTATTGCTGTTATCGTTGAAACTCTCACAGACAACCGTAACCGTACCGCAGGCGAAATGCGCCACTATTTTGACAAAAACAAGGGCAATTTAGGCCAGCAGGGCTGTGTGTCATTTATGTTCACACGCTATGGTGTTATTGTCATTGAGCAGGAAGACACAGACGAAGAAAAGCTCATGGAGGACGCACTTGAGGCAGGTGCAACAGACTTCCTCACAGATGACGAGGATGTTTATATTATCCGCACTGAGCCTAATGATTTAGGTGCGGTACGCGATGACCTTGAGGCGAAGGGATATACCTTTGTTTCCGCCGAGGTTGAGTATGTACCAAGCACACAGACAGCTTTAACAGATGAAGATGACCTTAAATGTATGGGCAGACTTCTTGAAATGCTGGAAGACAATGACGATGTGCAAAATGTATGGCACAATCTGGAAAATGAGGACGACCTTCCTTGATGGGAGAAGACTGAAAAAGATAATTTAGCAGCGGTGAAAAGCGATGAGCTTTACACCGCTGTTGAGTTTTTATTGTGAGAAGTCAACGGAAAAATTATATTCATTTCTTATTTCCTATTGATTTTCGAGGCAGGTTTGCATATAATATAAGTGTAAGAAAATCAGAAAATCAGAATTTGCTAAAGGAGACATTTATATGTTAGCAGAAATTAGAGGTCGTTCACAAATCACAATCCCGTCGGAGATTATAAAACGCCTTGGAATATCAGAAGGAGATAAGTTTGAGGTCATGGAAAAGGACGGAGGAATATTCCTTTGCCCTGTTGTGGTCTATCCAAAGGACAAAATGGCAAAAATTGCAAAGATACTTAAAGAGTCGGAAATGGAAACAAAGAATCAAAAAGCCTTTGAAAGCGTTGAGGATATGTTTTCGGATATGGGGATAGATATAGAAAATGTATAAGCTTAAATACACGAGGGAGTTTGAAAAGGGAATTAAGGGGCTGTCGGCAAAAGAGCAAAAGCAAACATGGATATTCGCATTTTATGGCGTTATGAAAATGGTATTATTATCCTGCTTATTGATATAGGACACCATAAGGAAATGTTGGGGTGCTGATGATATAAAGACACAGCGGTGGATAGGGTAAAAGCTATCCACCGCTGTAAAGTTTACTTACATTAGTTAATGCACTTATGGGAATTGCAGCCTTGTCTGCTTGATGGGTAATAATGACAACTATAATAGTTGCAATATCCCTCGCCACGACCATTTGTTTTTCTTGGCTCATAGTAAAGGCAGCAAGTACAGTTGCCTGTGCAATAAGAGAATTTGCCTGACGGCAGTTTGAAGCTTAAGATTTTCTTTTCCATTTTTGTTTCCTTCTTTCTATAAATTAACGGCAAGTGCCGTTTTTTACAAATCAATCTGTATAACAGTCTCTTTTACTATGCTTATTTGTCCTTTATTGACAGCCTTATACGCTGTCATTTTTTTGTTTGGCAATATAACGGGAAAATACAAGCACTCCACATTCTGTGACAAAGCATTCATTACTGCTGTAATATAGCTTACATCCTGAGCTGAGAGTCTATCATCACATATGGGGTGAGTGTGATAAATGCCGTAAAAATCTATTCCTTTTCTTTGCCATAGATCAATTACTTTATTAATCCTTTCACCCTCAAGATAACATGAGCATTCCCTGTTATTGTTACTGCTTGCCTGATAGTAATATAGTATCGTGCCGTTTATACCACCCAACAAACCACTAACCTCTTTTAAAAAGCTCTGTGTGGTTATTTGCCTGTATATTTCCTTTGCAATTTTCATTGACTATTTATACTACCCTTTAAATGAGTTGTGCCACCAGCCGTCCGAGCGGTAATAACCGCAACCGTCATATCCGCCTTCGCCAAAATAACGATAATATCCACGAGAGTCATAACCGCCCTCACATGGGGCACGATAATAACCTTGATAATCATAGCCACCTTCGCCCGGCCTGCGCCAATAACCCTTTGAGTCATAACCGCCCTCATCATCGGTTCTGTAGTAGCCCTTTGCATCGTAATAACCCATAATATCACCTACTTAAACCGGTATATCTAATTTGCGCATTTCTTCTTTTGACATTGACTTACTACACCAGCGTATCGCGTCTTTGTCACCTTTTTGAGCTGCTTGCAAAATGTAACTGGCTCCCTTCGTTCTATTCGCTTCTACACCATAACCGGTACCATAATATGTACCAAGGATATATAATGCTTCTGCATAGCCTTTTTTTGCGGCTTTTTCCGTCCACAAAAAAGATTTTTTAGGATTGTTTAAATCATGATTATAAACACTGCCTAAAAATGCCATTGCTTCAGCCTTTCCTTTTTGTGCTTCGCCATATGCATTCATTACAGCGGTTATTTTTCCCATTTTAGTTAAGCGTTCTTTTTCGCTATCGCTTAACACTATGTTAGTTTCTTTTACAGTTTGTTTTGCCTTTACTTTTTCCTTTTCTTCTTGCTTTTTAAAATAAAATTTGTAAATTACAACAGCTGTCATAAATGCTACAAATAAAATAGCTAATACTGCCATCATCATGATAATCCTCTCCGTTTCCATGTTTGCTTTTCTTTGCGTTATATATTAGATAATCTCGTTTTTATTTATATTAATTCTTTCGTTTCTCATATTCTTTGGTTATGCGTCTATTAAACTCCGCTAACTCGCCATATGTGCTACAGCCAAATATAAAACTATTAAGGAGTTCGTCATTTCCTTTTCCTCGATGTTCTTTAAAAAAGTCCACAATATAACTATTTAGATCGAGTAAATTCTCCTTAGTCAAATGATTAAATTTTTCATTTACCTGCGCAGTTTGCACACCTAAAGCAATTTTTTTGCCCACATATATCGGTGCAAGCAATATTGCTCCAAACATACTTTTAGCTATGTCTCTATTAAAAAAGCCGCCCACAATATTATATCCTAAGAGAACATAGAGAAAAATACTCGAAAAGCCGGCAAGGGCAAGCAAAATAACCCAAAGTAGTATTGCCGCACCCATACAAGCCAATTCTATATGTACTTGCGATTTTGCTGTCAGTTCCATTTTTTTGTCACTCATTATTAATCATCCTTTCAAAATTTTGTGCTTAGGTAGATTTTATTATTTCTCACCCATCTGCTATAATCTCATTACAACACTTGCGATTTTTGCTCACATACATCTCCTTTTTTTCTTTTTCGACTTTCACAAGTCCACGATTAGTATACCATAGTATTTGTATTGTGTCAAGTAGAAATTATATAATAGTATTGTAATTTTTGACTTTTTAGGTGATTTTATGTTAAATGTCCGCATTAAAGAGCTGCGAACAGCTCATGGTTTGACGCAGGTTGAGTTTGCGAAAAACCTCTCTGTCTCAAAGCAAGCTGTTTCTAATTGGGAAAACAATAACATTCAGCCCTCTATTGATATGCTCGTAAAAATTGCCGACTTTTTCGGAGTTTCAACTGACTACCTCTTAGGCAGGAGCGATGATTACTCCCTTGACATTAGCGGTTTATCTAAGGAAGCCGCAGCTCACATAAAGATGATAATTGACGATATAAAAAATAAACCACAGCGGTGATAGACTTTTTTGGTACTATTCACCGCTGTGAAATTTTTATTTGTATTTTGGTTAATATTCAACCCCTTCGCTTTCGAAAATTAAAAATTTTTCAACTTTCGAAACCGAACTTCCTATTTAGAAACAAATTTTCTTAAATTTATCCCCATTTTCCCTGTCCACTCCAATTATTTGTACTATGAATATGTATAATATAACCATAACAAAGAAAGGAGTGTCAACATGGAAGACAAGGTTTTCGTTACAGTAACAGGAGCAACTCACTATTATGGCAAAGTACCATATGAAATAGGCAGAATCGTAAAATTAGAAAAAGACCCTAAAAACGAGTACGACAAAACTGCCATTGCCGTTACACTCCCATATATTGGTACTATCGGCTATGTGGCTAACAGCATACATACTGTCTATGACGGTACTTACAGTGCCGCAAGACTGTATGATAAGTTTGATGACGCAATTTATGCCAAGGTGCTTATTATCACCCAAAACAGCGTCATTTTAGAGACTATCCCTGGCTCTCAGGTAGAAGACAGATTTTGATTTTATCGACTACTTTTTTTCATATTCATTTTACCTTTTTCTTTCTCACTTTTCAAAAAGACGGAGATTACTTTTCACAGTAACCTCCGTCTTTGACTTTATCTTAATACTTATCTTATACTAAAAATCCGCTGCCCTCATTTATCATCATAAACAGTGGCGCAAACACAAGTGACACAACTGACATAAGCTTAATGAGAATGTTAATTGATGGGCCTGAGGTATCCTTAAACGGGTCGCCGACAGTGTCACCGACAACACTCGCCTTGTGAGCCTCACCGCCCTTGCCGCCATGTACGCCGCTTTCAATGAACTTCTTTGCGTTATCCCATGCGCCGCCCGAGTTAGACATGAATATAGCTAAAAGTACACCTGTAACAAGAGAGCCTGCAAGTAAGCCGCCAAGTGCTCTTACACCTAAAATGCAGCCCACAAGAAGGGGTGATACAACTGCAAGAACACCTGGGATAATCATTTCCTTGAGTGCTGCTGTTGTTGAGATAGCTACACATGAGTTATAGTCAGGCTTAGCCTCGCCTTCAAGTATGCCGGGGATAGTCTTAAACTGCCTTCTAACCTCCTCTATCATCTCATAAGCTGCCTTGCTGACAGATTCCATAGTAAAGGCTGAGAAAACGAAGGGAAGTACACCACCAATGAGAAGACCGATAACAACCTGATAATCTAAAAGGTCAATGCCTAATTCTTCAAGGCCAACTGCCTGTGAGTATGAGAAGAAAAGAGCTAAGGCTGTGAGTGCAGCTGAGCCAATTGCAAAGCCCTTGCCAATAGCTGCTGTTGTGTTGCCAACAGAGTCAAGCTTGTCTGTTATCTCTCTGACACTCTCGTCAAGTCCTGCCATTTCAGCTATACCGCCGGCATTATCTGCAATAGGGCCATAAGCGTCAACGGCAACGGTAATGCCTGTAGTTGAGAGCATTCCGACTGCTGCTAAGGCAACACCGTATATGCCTGTGCCTGTAAATTCACTTCTACAGCAAAAATAGGAGACAAAAATTGCAACGCATATGAGAAGTATTGGTGCGGCTGTTGATTTAAGTCCCACAGCAATACCTGAGATAACATTTGTCGCTGAGCCTGTCTCTGACTGCTCGGCTATTTTTCTAACTGACCTATAGGTGTCTGAGGTATAGACCTCTGTAAGGCTGCCTATTAATATGCCAACGAGAATACCGGCAAGTACCGCAAAGCCGTATTTATATGAGCCAAACATATATTTACTAAGGAAGATGCCCGCAATCATAACAACAATTGAGGAAGCATTTGTGGCAACCTTAAGTGACTTATGCGGGTCTGTCTTTCCACCGCGTACAAGGAAGGTTGCCAATATTGATGCCACAACACCAATAGCCGCAATGTAAAGGGGATAAAGTGGGCCTATTGTGGGGTTAGATGCCTGTGTGAAGGCTGCAATGCCAAGGGATATAGCAGACACAATTGCGCCTGAATAGCTCTCGAAAAGGTCTGCGCCCATGCCTGCAACATCGCCTACATTGTCGCCAACATTATCAGCTATAACGGCAGGGTTTCTCGGATCGTCCTCAGGGATACCGGCCTCAACCTTGCCCACAAGGTCAGCGCCAACATCGGCTGCCTTAGTGTAAATGCCACCGCCAACACGGGCGAAAAGTGCAATTGATGATGCGCCAAGGCTAAAGCCGAAAAGTACATCGGCATCCTTAGTGATAATGTATATAAGGGAAATGCCTAAAATGCCAAGACCTACAACGCTCATGCCCATAACAGCGCCGCCTGAAAATGCAATGGAAAGTGCGCTTCTCATGCCACCTGTTGAAGCGGCCTGAGTGGTTCTGACATTTGCCTTAGTTGCCACTGACATACCAAAATAGCCGGCGGCAACGGAAAACAAAGCACCGAGCATAAAGCTAAAGGCTGTAGGCCAGGTAAGGAAGCAGCCTATTGCCACAAACAAAGCTAAAATAAAGAACACAAGAATTCTATATTCGGCAAACAAAAATGCCTTTGCGCCGCCGTGAATTGCTGCGGAGATTTCCTGCATTCTTTCGTTGCCCGGGTCGTGCTTGTTTATTCTCGCAGCAAGAATAAAGGCGAAAAGTAGGCCTGCAACACCAACGGCAGGAATGAGATAGATAATTTTTTCCATAAGTAAAACTCCTTTATGAGGTATTTTACATAGTATTCTTCTCCAAATTCACCGACTATGCTTAGATATTTATAATAACCTTAATCACCACAAATGTCAATGTTTCACATTTTATTTTGTGCAAAATTACTATAAAAATTCACCGAGTTAACTAATTTCCAATATTATAGGGCTTCCTTTGCCAATTTGAGCTTAGCTGTGACCTCGATATGCTGTGGGCAAACCTCCTCACATTTTTTGCAATTTATACATTGGTCTGCGTCTGCCTTGCCCTCGAGATTTTCCTTTAAATAAGCCTTGGGATTATTTTCAGCGGACAAAAGCTTATTATATGCGGTGAAATATTCCGGTATGGCGATATTTTTAGGGCACTGTGCCGTGCAATATCTACATGAGGTACAGGGTATGGTTTCATTTTTATTTATAATTTCTGCTGCCTTTTTTAAGATGTCAATTTCCTTTTCGTTTAAAGGCTCAAGCTCTTTCATATATGATGTGTTATCTTTGAGCTGTGCCATGTCAGACATTCCGCTCAGTACGCAAATAACACCATCAAGGCTTGCAGCAAAGCGCACCGCCCAGGAAGCTGGTGACCAATCGGGGTGGCAGCTTTCTAAAAGACTTTTTACCTGCTGCGGCACATTGGCGAGCTTGCCGCCCTTAACAGGCTCCATAACAATAATATCCTTGCCATGCTTTCGTGCCACCTCATAGCAAAGGCGGGATTGTACACTATTGTCCTCCCAATCGAGATAGTTAATTTGCAGCTGCACAAATTCCATTTCAGGGTGCTTAGTTAAAATTTCGTCAAGCACCTGAGCACTGTCATGGAAGGAAAAGCCCAGCTTTTTAATTTTGCCCTCAGCCTTCTTTTTAGCTAAATATGTGAAGACACCAAATTTTTCGGCATCATCTAAATATTTTTTATTCATGGCGTGTAGGAGGTAATAGTCAAAATATTCCACACCGCACTTTTTTAGCTGGTGACGGAATATCCTTGATGTGTCACCCTTTATTTTAAGCATACCAACGGGCATTTTATCCGCAAGGATAAAGCTTTCCCTGTTATGCCTTTTAACGAGAGCTTCTCTTACTACCCTTTCGCTTTTACCGTCATGGTACATATAGGCTGTGTCAAAATAGGTAAAGCCCTCATTAAGATAGTAGTCAAACATTTCCTTTGTCATTTCCATATTGACGCTACTGCCGATTTTTTGGTTTTTAAGGGGCAGTCTCATGCAGCCGAAGCCTAATTTTTTCATGTTATTTACTCCTTTCGGTTTTACTGAGGTGGGCTACACTTCACATAAATATGTGCTTAATTCCCACATTTTAGTAAGAGGCTGTAAATCACCCTTTACAGCCCCTCAAACCTTATAATACACTTTTAATAGCCTTTGCCAATTGATCCGGACACGATGTGCTCTTAAAGCCGCAGCGAATACCCGAAAGTCTTTCAACTAATTCCTCAGCCTTCATGCCCTCAGCGAGCTTTGCAACGCCTTGAGTGTTGCCTGAGCAGCCGCCCACAAAGTGAACATTTTTAACTATGCCGTCCTCTATATCAAAGCTAAGCTGTCTTGCGCAAACACCGTTTGTTTTATATGTGTGTGTCATTGTTTTCGCCTCCTTATTTACTATGATAATCATAGCTGACAAAGAGACTTTTGTCAAGTGAGAATGTATATTAAGGCTAAAATCAAGATTTCGTCCTTGCCCTCGGAAAGCAAAATAATTATCAAGGCTAAGATTAATGCACTGTCACCTTGCCCCATGGTTTCTTTTTCCTTTTTCGGTACTCTGCCGTAAAGGTCACGCATAATATCATCCTTTCAGCTCCTCAATAATAGGCAGCAAAGACAAAACTCTGAGCATATTTATGGCTTCGTCGGCCTTTTTTTGCTTTTGAGGTGACAGCATAGGCTTTAACGCTCTTAATAAATCACACCTTGGGTCATCTTTTTGACAGGAAAGCCTTTGCATTATAATGCTGATTTTTCTTATGGTTTCCCCGTCTAAATTAAAGGTGTCCTGACCCATATTGCTGTGGGGCTGACTCTCCTTTTTATTGCTGTCGTTAGAGGATAAAAGACTGTCGGCAAGACCTTTTAGCTCCTCAATGTCCTTTTGGCTCAGTGAGTTAATTATATTTTCAAAGCCGTCAATATTCAATGAGCCTAAGTCCATAGCCTACTCCCTTTTACCCCTTAAAATATCCATAAGCTTTTTTGCCCGGGGTGTCGCTAAAACCGCCTTGATTTTATCAGGGTCAGATATAATGTCATTGAGCTGCTTTACCTGCTCATTTGATAAGCTGCTTTGGAGCTTTTCCCTTTTCGCACTCTCGTCTTCATCACTTAAAAGGGTCTTTTTAAGAGAATTTAACTTATCCTGAGAAAGTTTTATTTCATTTTCCATTGAAAAATCACCCGACTTGTGTTAATATTGGATATATTATATTATGCTTATGGTAGGTGAGATATGAATGAAGGCTCTTGTGTTTTCCGATTTACACGGTGCAACGACCAATATGATAGATATGCTGGAAAAGGAAGATGACTGTCCTATTGTAATCTTCTTAGGTGACGGTGCTTTTGATGTTGTAAAGTATTCGGAAAGCTTTCCCGACAAAAGCTTTATAACTGTCAAGGGTAATAACGACCTTCATGTGTCTGCCCACACTGAGTGGTACAAGCATATAAACGGTGTAACTATTATGATGTGTCACGGTCATTTATTTGATGTGAGATTTTCCCTTAGGAATCTCCTTTATAAGGCTCGCAGTGTCAGGGCTAATGTGGTGCTTTACGGTCACACCCACAAGCAAAATATGTATAACGACCCTTTAACAGGTGTTTGCGCTATAAATCCCGGCGCACTTTGTGAGGGCAAATATTGTGTCATGACCTTTGACAACGGTCAATTTGATGTTGAGTTTAAATCAATCATTTAGGTCATATGCTCTTAAAGGAGCTTTGATATATAAAAATTTGAAAGAAAGAAGGATTAAAAATGGACTTTTTTGACGCATTTTTAAATTTCGACCTTAGCGTTTTCGAGTGGGTTCAAGGCATACATACACCCATCTTAACCGCTATCATGACTGCTATCACCACCTTAGGTGAGGAAGGCATTATTTTTATCGCACTCGGTCTTGTTCTTTTCTGCACTAAGAAGTATCGTAAGGCCGGCATGGCAGTTATCATCTCATTGCTTGTTATGGTGCTGTTAAACAATGTTATTTTAAAGGATCTTTTTGCGAGAGTAAGACCCTTCTACATTTTTGACCTTGACGGTCTTCTTGCCGATAAAGAGGTTTTCCTTGCAGCAGGCAAAGAGTCAAGATACAACTACTTTGTTGAAAAGGTAACAGCCTTACTCGAAAAGTATCCTGAGTTTGCACAAAAGTGGCTTGATACATATGAGTTCCCTTATTATGTTGATAAGCTCACAAGCTACTCCTTCCCATCAGGTCACACCTCATCAGCCTTTGCAGCAGGCGTTGCCGTTCTCTGGTACGACAGAAAAATCGGTATTCCCGCAACTATCTTTGCCGCTATTATGGGCTTTACAAGAATTTATGTTGAAGTTCACTATTGCTCAGATGTTATCGCCGGTGCTATTGTTGGTGCTATTTACGCTCTCATTGGTGTGCTCATTGTTAAGTTTACCTATCCCCTCGTTGAGAAGCTTCTTGCTTTCCTTAAATCAAAGCTCTCAAAAAAGGATAAGGCAGCAGCATAAACACCATGTGTAAGCGGTGTGCATAATTGCACATTGCAAATTGCCAATTGCTAATTATAAAATTACGGTGTGCTCTAAAAAAGGGCACACCGTAAATTTTTTATTTAAGTTTCAATTCCTTCTTCTCTGATTTTATCTCTCAGCCTTTGAAAGTCCATAAGCGCCAAGGGCTTATTTCCTTCGTTTCTAAGTAAAGCCGACGGGTGGAAGGTAGCCATAAAAAGTATTCCTCCCTTTTCGAAAAACTCACCGTGATGACTTGTCACTCTAAAGTCAGGGGATATTAATTTTTGAGCCGCTATTCTGCCGAGACAAACTATTATCTTAGGTCTTATGATTTTAACCTGCTGCCTTAAATAGTCAATGCAAATATCCTGCTCCTCAGCTTTTGGGTCACGGTTTTGAGGCGGACGGCACTTGACTATGTTAGCAATATAGATATTCTCTTTTCTGTCAAGGTCAATTAAAGATAGATATTTGTCTAAAAGCTGACCGCTTTTGCCCACAAAGGGCTCGCCCTTTAAGTCCTCCTGCTCCCCCGGGCCTTCGCCCACAAACATAATTTGGGCATTGGGGTTTCCCACGCCAAAAACCATATTGCGCCTTCCTTGGCACAAATTGCACTTTTTGCAATTAATGGCTTTTTCCTCTAAGGTTTTCAGTTCATTTTCCTTCATATAGCCTCACCCCAAAAATTTTCTTTAATATATTTTAACACAAAAATAAGAAATTTCAATTTCTGTGTTGAATTTAGATGAAATATGTTGTAAAATATCCTTTGTAAAAACTTATATTATTTTTTTGGAGGACAATAATATGAACAGACCTGTTTTAATTGAAACATCGGCAAGACACGTCCATGTCAGCCGCAGAGTGCTCGATATCCTTTTTGGTGAGGGCTATGAGCTTACAAGAAAAAAGGATCTTTCCCAGCCCGGTCAATATGCCTGTGAGGAAAGAGTGCAGGTTATCGGCGCAAAGGGCAGCTTCCCGGCAGTGTCCATACTCGGACCTGTTCGTCCTGAGACTCAGGTTGAGCTTAGCGCAGGTGACGCACGCTCCATTGGTGTTAAGGCTCCTATTCGTGAGTCAGGTGACCTTGAGGGCAGTGGCTCATGTAAAATCGTTGGCCCTAAGGGTGAGGTTGAGCTTAATGACGGTGTTATTATCGCAAAGCGTCATATCCACATGACACCTGCCGATGCAGAGAAATACAATCTTTCAGACAAGCAAATTGTGTCAGTTAAGGTTGACTCCGACGGCAGAAGCCTTATTTTTGGTGATGTTGTTGTCAGAGTAAGCCCATCATATGCTCTTGCTATGCACATAGACACTGATGAGAGCAATGCTGCTTCATGTGTTGCCGGCATGGAAGGCGACATTATCTGATTTAATTATTAAAAGACACGGTCGCAGTTTGCTAAAGGCTTTAACTGTGACCGTTTCGTCTTTAAGTCTTCGGAGCTGTTAAATAATGAAAAGAATTATACAAAATATCCTCATAGGCTTTATTTGCATTTTAGCCCTTAGCTCCTTTTGCTATATTAGCCTAAGCTTGTTTTCCTCAAACGGAGTGCTCTCACCCTTCGTGGCGGCAACAACCGAGAGTGACACCACAGCCACTTCCACGCGTACCACCAC
>CAZDEL010000008.1:15332-51114 GCA_964504475.1 uncultured Faecalibacterium sp.
ACCACCACTAAGGAAGCCACCACTAAAAAGGTTACCACAACTTCCTCCCCCACTACAACTACAGTGCCTAAGACTGAGTTTCAGGGCTTTTCCATTATCGACTTCTATCCCCTGTCTCTTGCAAGTGGCGGCTCGTGGGATATTAAGCACTGTCAAGGCATGGCAATTGACACCCAAAAGGGCTATATCTACTACTCCTACACCAACACCTTTGTTAAGTGTGACCTTGAGGGCAAGGCTATTGGCTCTATTACAGGCTTCACAGGTCATCTCGGTGATGTGTGCTATAACGATGAGGACGGCAAGGTTTATGCCTCATTAAACCCTGTGGGCAAAAAGGCTCTTTACACGGCAATAATTGATGTGGATAAAATAAACAAGCTAAACCTTGACTGCGAAAAATCAAAGCTTGTCAGGACAGTGCATTTGCCTGAGGTTTGGTCAGATTACTGTGCACAGGTTAAAAACGGCGGCAAATCCTATTGGCGACGCTATGGTGTTTCCGGTACTGATGCCATTTGCTTTGGCCCATCCTTTGCCACGGGCAAGGGGCATTATCTAACCCTCTCATGCGGCACAACACCTCAGGTTGAGCGAACGGACAACAATTATCAGGTGCTTGTGCAATATGATGTCTCCTCTTGGTGGGATGAATATGCCCAGCCTCTTAATGAGAGTAAGGTGCATCACATAGGCCCTAAAAAATGTGCAGGCAAATATTTTGTTTACACAGGCACAACAAATTACGGTGCACAAACCATGACATATTTTGACGAGCTGAATTTATGGCTGCTGAATGTCTATGTCACACCTAAGACTGAGCAGTTCCCCACATGGAATCTCTTTGTGGTGGACGGAGATATTAAGCCTAAAAAAATGGCTCTTAAAGGTCAGGAAAAAGAGGATATACAAAAGGTGCTCACCCTTTATCAGGACGGTCTTCTTCACGAAAACACAGGCATTTACGGCTACACTGCCTCATATGGCGCTAAGGGTATAGAGTATGTGGGCAGAGGCTTGTTTTATATTATCCACCCATATAAGACCTGGTACGGCAAACAAACAGGTGTGGCATATTTATATGTCTGGACAGGCTCTACTCCCTCGCCCTTTAAGCTTGCGGCAGGTGTGAGCGACGATTACACCATAGCTAAAAAGGTCACCACAACAAAAGCTAAAGAAAAAACCACAAAAAAATAAAATATGTGAAAAGGAAAAGAATATGAACCATTTTTTCGCAATGCACTCAAGAATGAAATATATAAACCGCTGGGCACTTATGAGAAATGTAAGGCAGGAAAATATAAGTGAGCACAGCAATGATGTTGCCGTCATTGCCCATGCTCTTGCGGTGATAAAAAACACTCGCTTTGACGGCAATCTAAATCCGGACAGAGCTGCATTTTTAGGCCTTTATCACGATATGACAGAGATAATAACAGGCGATATGCCCACACCTGTGAAATATCACAGTGAGGATATGCGCCGTGAGTTTCAAAAGATAGAGGACAATGCGGCTTCTCGCCTTTTAAATATGCTCCCTGAGGATATGAGAGCATATTATGAGGATGCCTTCTTCCCGAAAAATGATGACGAATATCTTTGGAAAATAGTAAAGGCCGCCGATAAGCTGTCGGCACTAATTAAATGTATTGAGGAGCTTACAGCGGGCAATAATGAATTTAAACAGGCCATGCAAAGCACAAAACAAGCTATAGAGAATATGAATATGCCTGAGGTAAACTGCTTTTTAGATGATTTTTTGCCCAGCTTTTATCTCAGCTTAGACGAGCAAAATCAGTGATTGATTTAGTTAGAATTCCATAGTTTATGCTTTGTTATTTTCCGATTTTGTTAACAATGCCAAAAGTTGCCTTAAAAGGTAAAAAACTTCTTAAAAAGGTTGAAAAAATCTTTGAAATCGGCTATTATATTAGGGTAGATTTTTTTGTAATTTCAATGAAATATTTGGAGGTAAAAAATTATGTCAGTAAAAGTTGCTATTAACGGTTTCGGTCGTATCGGCCGTCTCGCTTTCCGTCAGATGTTTGGTGCAGAAGGCTATGATGTTGTTGCTATCAACGACCTTACAAAGCCCTCAATGCTCGCAAACCTTCTCAAGTACGACACAGCTCAAGGCGGTTACTGTGGTGTTCTCGGTGAGAACCTTCACACAGTTTCAGCAGACGACGAGGCCGGTACTATCACAGTAGACGGCAAGACTCTTAAGATTTATGCTGTTGCTAACGCTGCTGAGCTTCCTTGGGGCGAAATCGGCGTAGACGTTGTTCTCGAGTGCACAGGCTTCTATTGCTCAAAGGCAAAGGCACAAGCTCACATCGATGCAGGTGCTAAGAAGGTTGTTATTTCAGCTCCCGCAGGCAACGACCTTCCCACAATCGTTTACAGCGTAAACGAAAACACTCTTACAGCTGATGACAAGATCATCTCCGCTGCATCATGCACAACAAACTGCCTCGCTCCTATGGCTAAGGCTCTTAACGATTATGCTCCTATCCAGAGCGGTATCATGGCTACAATCCATGCTTACACAGGCGATCAGATGATCCTTGACGGTCCTCACAGAAAGGGCGACATGAGAAGAGCACGCGCAGGCGCTGCTAACATCGTTCCTAACTCAACAGGTGCTGCTAAGGCTATCGGCCTTGTTATCCCCGAGCTTAACGGCAAGCTTATCGGTTCAGCTCAGCGTGTTCCTGTTCCCACAGGTTCAACAACAATCCTTACAGCTGTTGTTAAGGGTGATGATGTTACAGTTGACGGCATCAACGCTGCTATGAAGGCTGCTGCTTCAGAGTCCTTCGGCTACAACGAGGATCCAATCGTTTCCTCAGACGTTATCGGCATGAGATACGGTTCACTCTTTGATGCAACTCAGACAATGGTTGCTAAGATCGCTGACGGTCTTTATGAGGTTCAGGTTGTTTCATGGTATGACAACGAGAACTCATACACAAGCCAGATGGTTCGTACAATTAAGTACTTCGCAGAGCTTGCATAAGTTAAAAATTAAAATGACTGACCTCGTTTTATGGCGGGGTCAGTTTTTTTGTGTGGCGGTACTCTGCCGAAAAAGGGAAGGTATCGCAAAAAATTAAAATCTTATGTAACCTTTTTACTCTCTCAATTGTTATAATAGTGAAAGGACCTTTCAATTAGGTGGTGAAGCAATGACAGATGATGATTTTATTAAGGCGGTAAACCGTAACAACCAGCGGCTTTTTCTTATTGCTCTATCCTTCACAAAAAGCTCTTATGATGCCGAGGACATTATTCAAAATGTTTTCATGAAGCTTTTAAAGTATCAAAGCGGCTTTTTTAGTGATGAGCATATGGATAAATGGCTGACTACGGTTTGCGTCAACGAAAGCAAAAATTACATAAAATCACCATTTAGATATCACAAGGATATTGATGATTGCGACTATGCTTCAGACACCACCTTTAGCAGTACAGCTCAAATAGATTTATATAATGCTGTTATGGGGCTGTCAACAAAAGAACGCACGGTGATTCATTTGTTTTACTACGAAAGCTTATCGGTAAAGGAGATAGCTAAAATGCTCAAAATTAAAGAGTCGGCGGTCAAGACAAGGCTGAGCCGTGCAAGAGTAAATCTAAAAGAAAAGTTGGGAGATGAGTGGATAAATGAGTAAAGAGCAATATATAGACACCTTTTCTAACATTCATCCTTCTAATGAATCAATTGAAAGGATCATGAATATGACAAGTAAAAAACATTTCACAAGCATTAAAAAAACAATTATCGTTTTAGCTGCGATAATTACAATTATTTGCTCTATAGGCTTTGTGGCAAATGCCGCGAGTGACGGCAGCGTTACCGAAAAAGTATCACAAGTCCTTGAAAGCATATCAAATAAGATTACTGTTCTCATAAACGGCGAGGAAACTCAGGTGGACATAAATGTCACTGAAAAGACAAATGCCGAGGGCGAAAATTATTATGAGGCACAGGTTGATGTGGATATCCCCGAGGACAACGCAGAGATAGAATATGAGTTTCAATTAGACGACACTGACTCCGATTTAGAATCAGTAGTAGTAAACTCAATCGCAGAATATAGCTCTCAATCAAATGATACCTCCGACTCAAAATAAAGCCCGAAGATAAATAGAGTAATTATGCACACATTATAAAATGCTAAGAAAAAATCCGAGATTCCTTTAAAAGCGAGTCTCGGATTTATTTGTGATTTAGTTTTCTTAGTCGATATACAAATCTCTTATGCCATCAAGTGCTCTTATTGCCGATATTGTAAGATTTAAGCTTTCCTCATCCTTTGGCATAACAATAGCCTTCATAACTATTGAGTCGCTCTTGCGCTTTGCTGAGGCACTGTCAGCATATAAAACCTCAAGGGTATGAAGGTTGCCGCCGTACCTTTTAATTATTGCGCCAATATCAGCTGCCTGACGAGTCAGATTATCCGCTTCAATATAAATATTCCTTGATGGGTTGCTCTTTGCCACAAATCTTTTGAGAGTGTTAAGTGTTATATAAATAACTAAGGTGGTCACAAGAGCACCTATATAGTACCCTGCACCAACTGCAAGACCTATACAGCTAACTGCCCAAAGAGACGCAGCTGTTGTCAAGCCCTTAACACTAAAGCCCTCACGCAAAATTGTGCCTGCGCCAAGGAAACCTATACCACTGATTACCTGTGCGCCAAGTCTTGTTGGGTCAAATGAGGTCAGACCCTCATATTCCTGGAAGACAAATTTTGATGTCATCATAACAAGTGCCGCACCAACTGCCACAAGGATATGTGTTCTAAAGCCGGCAGGTCTGTGTGAGTGCTCTCTCTCATAACCGATAACACCGCTGAAAATAACCGCAAGAACCATTTTTATTACAGCGTCAATTATATATTGCACTACGTCAAGATTATAAACCATCTCAAAAAAGCTCTTAACTTCTTCCATTATTATCTCTCCTTCCCTATATTTTCTTAACTTTACAATTATATCACACCTTGTCCTAAAATGCAAATTTATTTTATATTCTTACATTTGTGATTTACCCTTGATTAAAAATGACAAGTGCTGTATAATAATAGTGTATGTTTGTTTGTGTTGTCATGTGGCGGCGAAAATTGTTTTTTTAGGCGCAAGGCTCACCGCGTACCGGCACACTATAATTATAATTTATCCGAAGGGAATGATAATATATGGCAGCAACAAAAGTTAAACTCTTTATCGCAGGTGTGGAATACTCCATTATCACCGAGGATGATGTTAAGTATGTTCAGGAGCTTGGCAGAGAGCTTGACCGCACCATCACAAAGGTTATGAAGGAAAGCCCTCGACTTTCCACCACTCAGGCAGCAGTGCTTTGCGCTCTTAACTATGCCGACGAGTGTAAAAAAGCAGGTGACTCAGCTGACCGTTTGCGTGAGCAAATAAAGGACTATCTTGACGATGCCTCAAATGCAAAAAGTAAGGCTGATTGGGCAAGACATGAGCTTGAGGGCACTAAAAAGCAACTCGAAGCTATGACAAGTGAAAACGCTCGACTTAAAGCTGAGCTTGACGCTCTCATTGGTAATGTTGCCCAGCCACCAAAAAATGTTAAGCAAATGAAGAAGAAGAACGATGACAAGCAATAATATAGAAGTTTTAGCACCGGCAGGCTCCTACGACGCTTTAGTGGCAGGTGTGCGCTCCGGTGCAAATGCAGTTTATCTTGGTGCAGACTCCTTTAACGCCCGAATGAACGCAGGTAATTTTACCCCCGATACGCTCAAGCAGGCAATTGACTATTGCCACGCAAGAGGTGTCAAGGTGCATATCACCATGAATATCCTTGTCACAGACGGTGAGCTTCCTCAGGCTATGGAGCTAATTAGGCTCATTGCAAGTCTTGGGGCAGATGCAGTTATTTTGCAGGACTTAGGTCTTGCCTACCTTTTAAAGCAATGCGCCCCTAAAATTGAGTCTCATGCCTCAACTCAGATGTCTGTTGGTACTCCTGCCGGTGTAAATTTACTTAGCACCTTAGGCTACAGCAGAGCTGTTTTACCACGAGAGCTATCACAAAATGAGATAAAGGATATAAGAGATAAAACTCATATTGAGCTGGAGATTTTTGTCCATGGCGCATTGTGTATGTGCGTGTCAGGTCAATGCTATATGAGCAGCATCTTTGGCGGCAGAAGCGGCAATAGAGGTCTGTGCGCTCAGCCCTGTAGACTCCCCTTTAAAGCTCCCGGTGGCACAGGTCACGACCTGAGCCTTAAGGATTTGTCTCTTGTTGAGTGTGCTGACTCTCTTTTAGATTTAGGCGTGTGCTCACTTAAAATCGAGGGCAGAATGAAGCGACCTGAATATGTCAGCGCAGCTGTAAGAAGTGTCAAGGCCGCCTTAGACGGCAACTTAGACAATGAGCTGACAGACAAGCTAAGAGCAATTTTCTCACGCTCCGGCTTTACTAAGGGCTATTTTGAGAGTAAGCTCGGCATTGATATGTTTGGCATTAGGCAAAAGGACGATGTCACCGCAGCCACAAATAAGGTCTTATCAGACCTGTCAAGGGCATATGAAAAGGAAACTCCCCTTATCCCCGTTGACTTTTATCTCACAGTCATTGAGGGGGAAAAAATTTCCCTTTCAGCCTCAGCTATGGGAAAATCCGCCTTTGTGCAGGAGGACTATATCCCCGAAAAGGCTATTAACAAGCCCATGACTAAGGAAAGCTTAATTGAGCGTATAAGTAAATGCGGCGGCACACAGTTTTACCCTCAAAAGGTGGAAATTGACCTTGATGACGGTCTTATTGTGCCGGCAAGCATTATTAATAATCTCAGACGAAAGGCTCTTTGTGAAATAGAAAAGAAGCTAATAGATGTAAAGGCATATGACTTTACGCCATATGATATTAAGGTACTCTCCCACGAAGCTGACTCTAAAATGAAGTTTCATGTAAGAGTGGCAAGTGCAGAGCAAATCCCTGACAATTTAGAAGGTGTTGAAAATCTATATTTGCCCCTTAATATTGACGAGAACACTGCCGAAAGGCTTAAAGGCACAGGAGTCAATTTAGCTGTGGAAATCCCCAGAGGCATTTTTGGCAATGAGGATTTATTCAGGCGCCTGCTTTTAAGAGCGAAGGAGCTTGGCATTAAGGAAGCTTATTGTCACACCTTAGATGCCCTCGCCTTGGCTAAGGAGCTTGACTTTCAAATTCACACGAGCTTTACAATGAATGTCTCAAACAGCCTTAGTGTTAAGGTTTTGGAGGACTTAGGTGTAAAGTCTCTCACCTTGTCCGCCGAAGTACCATTAAAGAAGTCGTGTAATATTGGCGGCAGAGTACCACGAGGGATAGTGGCCTTTGGCAGACTCCCACTAATGCTGACGAGAAATTGCCCCATTAAAAACGGCAAAAGCTGTGACGAGTGTAACAGCAGCAGCTATCTTACTGACAGACTGGGGAAAAAGTTCCTTGTGGTGTGTAAATATGGCTATAGTGAGGTGCTAAACTCAGCCGCACTTTATATGGCTGACAGACTCACGGAAATTAAAAATATGGACTTTATCACCTTCTATTTTACAAAGGAAAGAAAGGATCTTTGCGAAACTGTCCTTGAAGCCTATAGAAGGGGTGCCGCCTTAAAGCCCGGTGCAGTTTACACCAGAGGCTTATATTACAGAGGCGCAGATTAATAAAAAAAGAGAGGAAAACATTATGCCAAAAAGAGAGGATTATTTATCTTGGGATGAATATTTTATGGGGGTTGCAATGCTGTCCTCATATAGGAGTAAGGACCCTAACACACAGGTGGGTGCTTGCATTGTCAACGACAATAATCGCATTATGTCCATGGGCTACAACGGCTTCCCCACAGGCTGTAACGATGACGAGTTCCCTTGGGAGAGAGAGGGCGACGCTTATGACACAAAATATCCCTATGTGTGCCACGCAGAGCTAAATGCCATACTTAACTGCCGTGGTGCCAACCTTGAGGGCTGTAGGATATATGTGGCTCTTTTCCCATGTAACGAGTGCGCTAAGGCCATTATACAAAGCGGCATTAAGGAGGTCGTTTATTTGTCCGACAAATATGCCGGCACAATGAGCACAAAGGCCTCAAAGCGTATGTTTGCCGCCGCCGGAGTTAAAATGACAAAGCTGCAAGCAAGCAGAGCATCTGTTGTCATTGACTTTGACGAAAAGAAAGTATAATTAAAAACGAAAATAAATCAAGTAAGCTACTAAGAAAATTCTTAAAGCTTACTTGATTTTTTATTTTATATTTTATCTGTTATCAACTGCGTCCTTTAATTGAGCCATTGCCTTGACAATAGTCTGTCTCGGGCAAGCTAAAACTATTCTCTGGAATTGATTTGCAATGTCACCGAAAATCCTGCCTGCGTCAAGCCAAAGCTTTGCCTTATTAACAATGAAATCAACTAACTCATCGCCGTTAAAGCCTAATGCTGTGAAGTCAAGCCATGCAAAATAAGTTCCCTCCGGCTCAACGAGCTTTACCTCGGGGATATTTTCCTCAAGGAAGCTTCTGACATAGTCCAGATTGCCCTTAATATATTCCTTACACTCCTTGCTCCACTCATCACCGTCTTTATAAGCGGCCATTGTTGCCACTATGCCAAGCTGATTTACGAGAGTGACGCCTGCTGCTGCCATTTCCTTTTCATAAGCTTGTCTTATTTCCTTAGAGGGTATCCAAATATTTGACACCTGAAGACCTGCAACATTAAAGGTTTTACTTGCAGCGGTGCAAATAATGCTTTGCTCTGCTAACTCAGGGCAAGCCTTAATAAAGTTAATGTGCTCATGACCCTCCCATGTAAAGTCGCAATGGATTTCGTCGGAAACAACATATACTCCGTACTTTTTACATATTTCGCCGATTTTTTGCAATTCCTCCATTGTCCACACTCTGCAAATAGGGTTGTGAGGTGAGCAAAGAATAAATAGCTTAACATCATTTTCCTTGATTTTCTTTTCAAAATCCTCAAAGTCAATGTGATATTTGCCTTCCTCAAATACCAGAGGGCTTTCAATAAGCTTGCGGGAGTTGTTGTTTATAACATTATAAAACGGATAATAAACCGGCGGCATGATTATAACTGCCTCGTTTTCCTTTGTCAAGGCTCTGACTGCCATAGCCAAAGCGAAGACCACACCGGGAGTTTTGACGAGCCATTGCTTTTCCGGCTTCCATGAGAAGTGTCTTTCAAACCATGAGGAAACTATCTCATAATAGTCATCCTTAGTGTCGCTATAGCCGAAAATGCCGTGCTCTACACTTTTTTGAAGTGCCTGACAAACACATGGCGGTGCTTTAAAATCCATGTCGGCAATCCACATGGAGACAAGCCCCTCGGGAAGATTGTTTTCTTTTGCAAAATCATGCTTTAAGCTGTTAGTGTTCGTTCTGTCGATAATACAATCGAAATTAACATCCTTCATTTATTTTTACCTCAATTTTATTTTATATTTTTAACTGTCTCAAAGGCGCTCATAGTTGCGTCGGCTATTCTGCCAACCTTGCTTGCGTCACCGATTATATAGACATTCTTTCTGTTTTTAATGCTCTCATAAAGAGCGTTGTCACTCTTTGAGCCCATTGCAAGGACAACGGCATCGGCTGCAAGATGTGAGACAGCCTTAGTTTTAGTGTCCTGCATTGTTATGCCCTCATCGTCAATTGACAAGAGCTTCCTGTTAACAAAGAACCTTGTGCCCATCTCTCTGAGCCTTGGCAAAATGTCGTCTGCGTGCTGCATCCACACGCCCGGAGCTAAGGTGTCAGCCATCTCAATGACAGTGACATCGTTGCCCTCACAGCAAATAAACTCAGCTGTCTCAAGACCTGTCATACCGCTGCCGACAAGGACAACCTTTTTGTCCTTTAGCTGTACTCTGCCGTCTAATATATCCGTTGTGGTGTAAACGAAGCTCTTATCCCTGCCGCTGATAAATGCCGGCTTTGTGGCATATGCACCTGTGGCGCAAATAACAGCATAGGGATTTTCCTTTTCAATAAGCTCCTTTGTCACTTCACATGAGTATTTAAACTCAACGGAAAGCTTTTCGCAGCTGTTTATTAAGTCCTCAACGCACCAATAAAGCTTCTCCTTATGAGGTGGCTTAACGGCAAGATTGATTTGTCCGCCGGGCTTGTCACTCTTATCATAAACAGTGACACTAAAGCCACGCTTACTTAAAAGCTCTGCCGCTGTGAGACCTGCGACACCTGCGCCCACAACCATGACCTTATTATTAAAGCCGTTTTCTTTAAGCTTATAGGTTTCGCTGCCCACAAGGGGGTTGACAGCACAATAGCCGTGATCGCCTATATATGCGTTATTTTGCATACTCTCAATGCAATACAAACAGCAAATGCACCTTTTAATATCCTCGTCCTTGCCCTGCTCTGCCTTTTCAGCCCAATGTGGGTCGGCTATATGAGGTCTGCCAAGGGAGATCATATCCTGTGTGCCCTCTTGAAGCTGCTTTTCAGCCTGCTCGGGGCTTCTTATAAGGTTAGCCGCAATAACGGGAATGGACACAGCATTTTTAACTGCCGCGGCCATATATTTACGCCAACCGCACTGGAATGAGGTGGGCTCAAGCCAATAGTTAAATGTGTCATAGCCTGCACTGGAGACATCTATAGCGGCAACTCCTGCCTTTTCAAGACGCTTTGCCATTTCCACGCCCTCAGTGAGGTCATAGCCCTTGCCGGGCTTGCCTATTTTTTCATAGCACTCGTCCACTGTCAGTCGCACGATTATAGGGAAGTTTTCACCGCACACATTTTTTATGCCTGAAATAATCTGGAGTAAAAATCTCATTCTGTTTTCTAAGCTGCCGCCGTACTCGTCTGTGCGGTGGTTTGTGTTAGGTGATAAAAACTGCTGAATAAGATAGCCATGTGATGCGTGAAGCTGAACACCGTCACAGCCTGACTCTTTAACTCTGAGAGCAGCCGAAACAAAATCATCTATTAATGCTTTGATTTCACCGCGTCTAAGCTCTCTGTTGTTGCCGTCACTAAAATAGCTGTTTTCACACTTTGACGGTGAGACAACTCGTGGCACAAGGTGATACTTCATAAGCATTTTGCCTGCCGGCACCACTTTATAAAGGACATCCTTAAAAAATGGCAGCATATTGTCGCAGGCTATACTCATGGGCACAGTACCAACAAGAAGACCCATGTTTTGTCTGCCCGGGTGATGGAGCTGGACAAAGATTTTTGCACCGTGGGAGTGAATCCTGTCAGCTAACTTTTTCATGCCCTCGATTTGATAATCGTGGCTCATGCCCAGCTGTGCGAAGGCAGCTGCGCCGGTTCTATCGTTGACTCGTGTTATCTCAGTGACAATGAGTCCTGCGCCACCCTTAGCTCTTTCCTCGTAATAGTTCATGAGCTGCTCAGTGGTCTTGCCGTCAAACTGACCAAAGTCCATGAGCATGGGTGCCATTGCGATACGATTTTTGATCTGCACATTTCCTATTTTAATAGGTGTGAAGAGTTTTTCATACTTCAAAATTTTCTCCTCCTTAAAGCATAGTAACTAATAAAAATGTATCTTCTTAGATATTAACATTTTCTGCACAAAAAGGCAACTGTTTTATTGACATATTGTTAATTTTAAGCTATTATTAATGTAATAAATCAGCTTTATGTAAAAAAAGGAGAAAAACTTATGATTACAGGCAAAACAATTGTCTTAACAGGTGCCGACAGCGGCATAGGCTTAGAGGTGCTCAAAATTTTAGCAAGTGAGCACACCAATAAAATCTTAGCTGTTGATATTAATTGCAACAACATGGATAAGCTTTCCGACAATGTTATCCCCTATCAATGTGATGTGTCAAGCAAAGAGGGTGTGGATTCAATTTTTGAGAAGGCTGACAAGGAGCTTGGCTCAATAAATATTTTTTATGCCAACGCAGGCTACCCTTATTATGAGATTATTGACTATGTTGATTGGGACCGCACAAAGAGGATGTTTGAGACAAATGTCTTCTCACCCATTTACACCTATGAAAAATATAGAGAGTATCTCAATGGCAAAAAGGGTCAATTTGCTGTCACTGTCTCTGCAATAGGCAAAATGGCAATGCCCGGCTTTACCACCTACTCAGCCTCAAAGTTTGCTATGGAGGGCTTCCAGCAGGGCATACGCTTTGAAATGCCAAAGAATATAACCATGACCTGTCTTTATCCCATTGCCACAGACACTAACTTTTTTGCTACCGCAAATGAGGTGGAGTTTGAAAGACCCTTCCCGGTGCAAAGCCCCGCTGTTGTTGCTAAAAAAATGGTCAAGGGCATGGAAAAGGGCAAAAAGAGCGTTAACCCAAGTCTTCTTTTCTCCCTTTCAGGGGTACTCTTTGCCGTGATGCCACCGATAAAGAAAACCTACTTAGCTTTAGAGAAGGGCAAGCTTAAAAGATTTGCCAATAAAGTGGGAAAGAAAGTAAACTAAGCTTTAATAAGGGAATTGTCACATTGACTTTTCCCTTTTTATTTTGCGTCGGTTTGTTATTTTAATTAACATTTTATGAATATCCCACAAAATCAGCCCATTTTTATTGGCGAAAAAGCCAATTCAAATGACAATAGCAACAAAATTCATCAGGTTAATTTGGCTATTTTGGATATTGAAAAAATCTTGCCATAGTGCTAAAATATATGAGCAATGAAAAAGAAGTAACGAGCATAATTTGATGCTTTTAAATCGAGAAAATATAATCAAAGGAAGACCGTGTGTTGGGTCTTCCTTTTGACTTTTTTAAAATAATTGTGATTTTTTTATCTTATTGTTGATTTTATTTTAAAAGGCAGGTATAATGCTTTTAACATGATGTAACCTGTCTTCTTCGGCAGAGTACAAAAAGGCACTAAGGGGGCAATAAAAATGAAAGTATTATGTGTAATTGATATGCAAAAGGACTTTATTGACGGCGCTTTGGGCACTAAAGAGGCTGAAGCTATTTTAGATAATGTGAGAAGTAAAATCAAAAAATATCTTGATGACTCACAAATAGTCATCTTCACAAGAGACACCCACCATGACAATTATATGGACACTCAAGAGGGCAAGCATTTGCCTGTGCCCCACTGCATTAAGGGCACTGCCGGCTGGGAAATAAACAGCACCTTACCCACTGACAATTGCAAAATCATTGATAAGCCCACCTTCGGCTCCACTGAGTTAGCTCACTATGTTAAGGGGCTTGACTTTATAGAGGAAATAGAGCTTATAGGTCTTTGTACGGACATTTGCGTTATCTCCAATGCCCTAATTTTAAAGGCGGCCATGCCCGAGACTAAAATCAGCGTTGACTCCTCATGCTGTGCCGGTGTCACACCCGAAAGTCACCTTAACGCTTTAAATGCAATGAAAATGTGTCAAATTGAAATTTCATAAAACTATTGATTTTATTAACAAATTATGATATGATTTTTATGTAAAAAATTATGAAGGGAGTAAGAATCATGACTATAGGCGATCTTATTGAGCTTATCAAGGCAATTTTCGAGGTTATCGCTGAGTATATCGGTCAACTCATTGGCGACGGTGAAGATAACGAAGTTACTGACGAGCCTGCTGTAGAGATGTAATAAAATAATCAGCAAACCTTATTTTGACATGACGAAATAAATTAATATGTATAAGACGGTGTAGATTTTTTACACCGTCTTTAATTTATTTAGCCTTTTTTAATTTTACAGCCACAGCGGTTATATCGTCTCGTGCCCCCTTGTCACTGCGTAAAAGAGCAAGGGAGGTTATGTGCCCCGCTAAGTCATCCATGCTGTCTGTGCTCCAGGATAAGAGCTCATCGTTTATCCAAGCGCAGTCCTTTGCCGTCACTCCGTCAGAGACGAGCAAAACTATATCACCGCTTGTGAGCATTGCCGTTTGCTTCTCCGGTGAGATGTTTCTTATTATCCCCACAGGCAAGGACTCGGACTCTATAACACTAATTTCCCTGTCGTGCCTTATAAAGCTTATGGCCGCACCTGACTTATAAAAATCGGCCTGACCTGTGAAGGTGTTAATTTTTACGCAGTCCACACTGGCTATTGACTCGTCAGTGGACTTCATTATCATGGCAGAGTTCACTGTTTTTACAGTACCGTCTACGGAAAAGCCACCGGAAATCAGCTTCTCTGCCACTGAGGCTGTCATAGTGCTATCTATGGCAGCTCTTGCCCCTGTACCCATGCCGTCACTTATAAGTGCTGCCTTGCCACCATCTGGGCAGGCAATAAAGCTAACACTGTCACCGCATAAATTGCCCTTTTTCATTGGCTTTTGACTATAGCCAAAGCTCACCTCAAACTTTGACTTTTCCTCAAAGGTGATAGTTGTCTTAATGTCGCTAACTGCTATAGTACCCTCACAAAAGCGCCTTTTAGATAAAAACTCAATTATATTTTGCAGCTTTTTGCGGTCAATGTCAAAGGGTCTGTCAACTATGCTTATCTCAATTGTGACCCTGCCGTCCTTCCTGACAAAAAAGGATAGGGCATCGGTGTATATTCCTGCGTCCTGCAAGGCTGTGCGCATTGCAAGGGAGCGAGCTGTGTCCACGGTGCGACTGTCTTGCACTGACTCGGCCGTCTGTCTTAAAAAGTCACTCATTAGGCAAAACTGATCCGTTAGCACCTTTCTCATTTCACGCAGCTTCATTTTCACCGCTATACTGTTTGTGTACTCGGGAAGCCCTGCTTCAATTTCACCTATTAGCTGCTCACGGCGGTGACAGCGTTTCTCTATAGGCAAGCGACCTGTGGTGGCTTTTTCAATGCCGGCAAGAGATAAAATATCACTTGCCGTTGAGTCAAACATTTTATTCCAGCACTTACTTTTATTGTCACAGCCATTGCAAACACGCTGCTGCAAAGTGGCAAATAGACGGTTGACCTCCGGATTTATAATGCCGTCAAGCTTTTCGCTGACACTGCCCACAACCTTTGACACCTCGTTGACATTGTTTGCCGCCGCATATAGCTGGGCGGAGACTCGGCTGGATATTTGTGCGTCGGCTATCACTCCCCTTTTTAAAAGGAAATCCTGAAATGCGGTGATAGTCTTTGAGGGAATGAGCATAAATGCGCCTGAGGCTATGACTGACTCAACAAGGCACAGCAGCACATCTGAGGAGGAGTTTGATATAAGGCAAACAATGCAAAAGACACCGCCAAAGGCTATAGCTGTTGCAATTTGTCCAAAGGGCGAAAATACACCGCAAACAAGACCTGCAACGGCAAATGAGGGAAACAAAAATCTAAGACTCGGGTCTATGCAAAGAGCACTGCCTGCAATTACACCGCACACTGCCCCCGTACCACTGCCCTTATAAAAGGACAGGCACATAATAAAAATGCAAGCGCATATCCTCGCCGGTGATAAGCCCTCAATGTCAAAGCCTGACATACACATTAAAAATATGCCAAGGGAGACTATTATGCTTGTCTTATCCTTTATGCCCAAAGTGGCTATGCCTGTGCGAAAGACAGGTGTTTTAAGGCTTCTGATAAAAAAGACGCAGGCGCAAAGTGACAAGCCGCTCTCGCAAAGCAGCATAAAAAGCTGAGTGTAGGAAAAGCCCATAATGAGCATAAATATAAGCCCGGGGATAAAGGTACAGCAAAATGCACCTATATAGCTTGTTTTCCCCTTATCTAAGTGAGAGAAGCGCTTATTAATAACAAGACGCAGCAAGCATATTAAAGCGCAGGAAACAGTGTATTTTAAAGCGTATTCCCATGACCGTGACAAAAAATAGCCGAGAGTGCCAAAAATAAAGCCGGGAAAGCACATCTCAAAATCTACACTTGACAAAAACGCTACAGTAAAGGGCGAGATACTCCCTAAGGATTCCAGCAAAGAAAAGCAAAAAGCCCCAAAGGAAAAGAGGACATATTTTAAATAGTAGTGTACATCTTTTTCCCTCTCTTTATTGTCAATGGCAAAATCATCACTGTCTTTATTATTAAGTAAAACATCCCTTTGCTTAGTATTCATTTCAATCTACCTTTCAGACATTTTAGTTAGGCTTAAATTATAGCCCTCACAAGCTTAAAAAAAAGTCACAATCTGTAAGGTTATATATTTACTTTAAGTGAGCCTTGTGATATAATTTGCTTTAGCGATTTAAAGAAAGAAGATGAAATTAATGATAGGCGTTTTAGTTAATGTCTCAACAGTTATAATAGGCAGCGTTATTGGCCTGATTTTTAAAAAGGGCATATCAAAAAAATACACCGATGCTGTAATGATAGGCATAGGTCTTTGCACTGTTATGATAGGTGTGCATGGAATGTTAAAGGGTGAAAACCAGTTAGTGACAATAATATCCATGGTCATTGGTGCTATTATAGGCACAGCCATAGACATTGACGGCAAGTTAAACGGTGCAGGTGATTTCCTGTCAAAAAAGCTTAAAAAGGGCGACGGCGACAAGGTTAGTGTGGCAGAGGGCTTTGTCACGGCAAGTCTTCTTTTTTGTGTTGGCGCAATGACTATAATAGGCTCATTAGAGTCCGGACTCAAAAACGACCACACCACTATATTTACAAAAAGCATACTCGACCTTTTTTCCTCATGTATGCTCTCAGCAAGCCTTGGCATAGGTGTTATCTTTGCGGCAATTTTTGTTTTTGTCTTTCAAGGTGCTATAGTCCTTGGCTCAGGGCTTTTAGAGCCACTATTAAGTGACAGCGCCATTGCGGAAATAACCGCTGTCGGCTCTCTTATGATTTTAGCCTTAGGCTTAAATCTCACAGGTATCACTAAATTTAAGGTTGCAAATTATTTCCCCGCTCTTATATTAGCTCCCTTTGTGTGCTATCTCTTTGAGCTTTTGGGAAGATATATCCCTGCATTGGGATAAAGAAAGGAATTTATCCCATGACTAAATCAAGGAAAAACAGTATTGTCGGTTGCTGCTTTTTAGCTCTTACGGCAATTATATGGGGCAGCTCCTTTGTTGCCCAGTCACAAGGTGCTCAATATGTTGAGCCCTTTACTTTTATCTGCGCTCGAAGCTTCTTAGGCTCAGCATCACTTTTGCCTGTCATTTTTATTATGGATGCCTTTAAGAAAAAGAAAAGCCCTCAAGCTTTCCAAAAAATGACACGAAGGGATTATAAATATCTAATATTAAGTGGCATTACCTGTGGAGTTGCATTGTTTTTTGGCTCAAGCTTGCAGCAGCTTGGCATTGACAAAGGCACTGCACCGGGCATGGCCGCATTTATCACTGCCTTTTATATTTTACTCGTGCCTATTTTCTCCATTGTTTTAGGCAAAAAAATAAGACCCATAACATGGCTATGTGCCTTGGTGTCAATATTTGCATTATATCTTCTTTGCGTCAAGGAGGGCGGCAGTGTACAAAAATCAGACCTTTATGTCTTAGGCTGCGCTTTTTCCTTTGCTATTCACATTATGATAGTTGACAAGGTCTCACCTAAGCTTGACGGAGTACGCCTTAGCGCAGTGCAATTTTTTGTCGCAGGTGTTATAGCGGCAGTGCTAATGGTGATTTTTGAGGATGTGAATTTATCTGCGCTTAAAGCTGCCGCACCGACTATTGCATACTCGGGCATTATGTCAAGCGGTGTGGCATATACCTTGCAAATTTTAGGTCAGCAAAAAACCGACCCAACAATAGCGTCAATGATTATGTCTCTGGAAAGCGTCTTCGGAGTGCTCACATCAATGGTGGTGTTGTCTCAATTCCCGTCAGCGAGAGAGGCATTAGGGTGCGTTTTAATGTTTGGAGCGATAATAGTGGCACAGCTTGGAGAATCACGCTCTGAGGCGTGATTTTAGGCTGCTGACGAAGTGGGGAAGTAGGTCCCTTTTGGAGTAAACGAGGTGGAAACCGTAAGGCTCACTGACGAGGACGGAAAGTGGGTGGAGGGAGAGGGGGGCGGCTGTGCAAAAATTCCATTCAGGAATGGAATTTTTAGCCATGGCGTTGCCATGGCCGGTTATGCCCCACTTCGTGGGGCATAACCGCACAGCCGCTCCCTCTCCCGACTGAACCTTCCGGCATTCGTCAGGACTCTCTGACGGTTTCCACCTCGATAAATTTTAAAGCTATTTTTGCCGGAAGGTGTAGGGGACGGGGATTTTGTGTGGTCTCACACAAAATCCCCGTCCCCTAAAAGCGCTTAAATTTTTATCCTTGTGCCGTCAACATCACCGAGCCATTGCCCGCACCGTCATATGCCACAATGCTATAGCTATCCCCTATCTTGCCACCTTCATCAAGGAAGCTTACTACATTTGAGCCGTCATAATTTTCGATTCTGCACAGGAATTTACCATTTTTTTCAATGCGATAATGTGATATGCCTATGTTATCTATTGCCTGTGACCATGAAAGCTCTACACCATTTTCAGCCTTTGCCTTATTAAACTGTGCCAAAGTTGGTGCTTCCTTTTCGAGGACAAAGCCATTGCCCACATAGTCGTGATATGTGTCAATATATACGCTGCTCACAGTGTTTTCACTATAGTAGTGAGTGTATGAAAAGGTTATAATATTTTCGCAATAGTGTGATGCTATCTCCATTTGGCGAGTGAATCTATCAAGAGTAGCCGGCACTGATACAGTGTTTTCACTGGCAGGTCTTGTTATAAAGCCTGCACCTATGCCGTCAGCGATTGCCAAGGTGAAGTTTTCGCAATTTGCCCAGAGCTTTAAATCAGCGTCGCTCTCATTAATTGCCCTATAATACATTTCCCATATGGTACGCAGGTCTTCCTCGTCAATCCAATCAGCACCCACTGCATCTTGAGGTGCGATAATATCACCGTCACGCCAATTTGCCTGAGTGAACACCTTTAACCATTGTCCAAAGGCTGCACCCATGCCTAAGGAGAGATAATTTGAGGTAAATGGGCTTGTCATAAGAGGCAAGACCGGGTCAACCTTAGTCGCTCTGTCAAGGACAGTGTTAAGACCCTTAACGGCTCTCGATGTACCCGGCTGACAATTTAAAATATTATTCAGCTCCATTGTGAAGTACCAGCCATAAAAATTGTCACTATAGCTCTTGTAATATCTGTCATATATATCCTGAATCATATCGGCTGTTATGTCGCAAACCTTAGTAAATTTGCTGTCTAAAGTGCCTGTTGTCCAGAAGGCATCAAACATAGTTAAGCCCACAAAAACCTTTATATTTGTGCCTTTTACCGCATTAAATGCCATGCTTACCACATCGGCAGGGTACTCTGCCGAAGAAAATGCGTTGATGCTGCTATCATAATAAACAGTCCAATTGCCACTTGTGTCCATGTTGGCAAGGTCTTGCAAAACAAGATATTCAACGCCGTCCTTTTCCATTAATTCAACTTCACTTGCCCAGCGTTTTTCATCCCACTTTGAGCATATCCACGACTGCACAAAGGTACCTGTAAACTTAGGCTGACAAAGCTGCTGTGAGTTTGATGGTGGGTCACCTGCGCCGGGGAGTACCGTAAAGCAAAAGGTGAGAATCAAACTTAACATTTTAAACCACTTAGATAAATTATTAAACATCATATTTCCTCCTACTGTTGTAATGTCAACAGTATAACACATAACTGTAGTCAAATCAATACAATTAGAGCAAAAAAAGCCTCTCGGGATTAACCGAGAGGCTCTCACTTTTGCTATATTGTACTATCAAACAAGTTCAATGATGCACATTTCAGCAGCATCGCCACGACGTGGACCTGTCTTGATAATACGGCAGTAACCGCCGTTTACGTCCTTGTACTTAGGGCCAATCTCATCAAAGAGCTTCTTAACAACATCTTCCTTTGTGATGTATGCAAGAGCCTGACGCTTGTTGTGAAGTGTAGCTTCCTTACCGAGAGTAATCATCTTCTCAGTCATTGCGCGAACTTCCTTTGCCCTTGTAACGGTGGTTTCAATGCTACCCTTCTCTAAAAGATATGTTACCATACCTCTGAGCATAGCGTTTCTGTGATCTGTAGGTCTACCGAGTTTTCTGGTGCCTGCCATTAGAAATCACTCCTTTACCGTTAAATAGAATTTGTTTTATTCGTCTTCACTGCGAAGATCAAGACCGAAGGAATGGAGCTTATTAATAACCTCATCGAGTGATTTTTTACCAAGGTTACGAACCTTCATCATCTCGTCCTCTGTCTTATTTGTTAAATCTTCAACAGTGTTGATGCCTGCACGCTTCAAGCAATTAAATGAGCGTACTGACAAGTCAAGTTCCTCAATAGTCATCTCGAGAACCTTCGTCTTGACATCCTCGCCCTTATCGACCATTATCTCTGTGTCGTAGGCCTCACCTGAGAGGTCTCCGAACAAAGCGAGATGCTCGTTGAGAAACTTGGCAGCGAGTGAAACAGCTTCTGTAGCTGATATAGTACCATTAGTCCACACCTCAAGTGTGAGCTTGTCAAAACCAATGTCCTGACCGACACGCATGTCGTCAATTGTATAATTTGCCTTTTTAATCGGGGTGTAAATTGAGTCAATTGCAATTACGCCGATTGCAGGCTGCATGAGCTTTTTGTTTTGCTCTGCTGATACATATCCACGACCCTTAGCAACAGTGAGTTCCATGTTGATATGAGCGTCCTTATCAAGTGTGCAGATATGACGATCTGCGTTGATAATTTCTACTTCTGAATCGCACTTGATGTCGCCGGCAAAAACTTTGCCTTCGCCGCTGGCATCAATATACACTGTTTTAGGTCCTTCACCGTGGATTTTAAGAATGACACTCTTAAGGTTGAGTATAATCTCAGTTACATCCTCTTTTACACCGGGGATAGTTGAGAACTCATGGAGAACGCCATCAATTTTCACACTGGTGATTGCATAGCCGGGAAGTGACGAGAGAAGTATCCTTCTAAGGCTGTTGCCTAATGTCACGCCGTAGCCACGCTCTAACGGTTCAACGATAATCTTTCCGTAAGTACCGTCAGCTGCTAATTCTGCAGTTTCGATTCTGGGCTTTTCAATGCCTATCATGCAAAACCCTCCTTCTTAATTTGTGGATGTGTTTTACGCTGGTTGCCGTAGTCTATTACTTAGAATAGAGCTCGACGATAAGGTGTTCTTCAACGGGAGTTGAAATCTGATCACGCTCAGGAAGAGCGAGCACCTTTGCGGTAAGGTTGTCACGGTCAAGGTCAAGCCACTCAGGGATAGGTCTTGATGCGTTAGCCTCAAGAACAGTCTTGATCTTAACACTGTCACGGCTCTTAGCTCTAATGGAGATAACATCGCCAACCTTGAGAAGGTATGATGGGATGTCAACCTTTTTGCCGTTAACTGTGTAGTGTGCGTGAACAACAAGCTGTCTTGCTTCAGCACGAGATGAAGCCCAGCCAAGAGTGTATACTACGTTATCAAGACGGCTTTCGCAGATACGAAGAAGGTTGTGACCTGTTACGCCTGCTTTCTTTTCAGCCATATTGAAATACTTACGGAACTGGCCTTCCTGGATACCGTAATAACGTCTGGCCTGCTGCTTAGCACGAAGCTGGAGACCATATTCAGAATTCTTTTTGCGGCTTTGACCATGCTGACCGGGAGCATAAGAACGACGCTCAAAAGCACACTTGCCTGTGTAGCATCTGTCACCCTTTAAAAAGAGCTTCTTACCCTCACGGCGGCACATCTTACATACCGCACCTGTATATCTTGCCATATGTTTGTACCTCCGTTATACGCGTCTTCTTTTCGGCGGACGGCAGCCATTGTGAGGAATTGGTGTAACGTCCTTAATGAGAGTTACATCAAGACCTGCTGTCTGTAAAGCTCTGATTGCGGCTTCACGACCGGCACCCGGTCCTTTTACATATACTTCAACGGTCTTCATACCGTGTTCCATTGCAGCCTTAGCTGCTGTCTCAGCAGCTGTCTGAGCAGCAAAGGGAGTGGATTTTCTTGAGCCTCTAAAGCCCATTTCACCGGCACTTGCCCATGACACGGCGTTACCCTGTAAATCAGTGATGGTAACAATTGTGTTGTTGAAGGTGGATTGGATATGGGCCGCACCGCGGTCAATATTCTTACGCTCACGGCGACGGCGAATAGTGGTAGCTTTCTTTGCAACCTTTGCCATAAATTTATCCTCCTATGATTACTTCTTCTTATTGGCGATTGTCTTCTTCGGACCCTTGCGAGTACGAGCGTTAGTCTTTGAACGCTGACCTCTTACGGGAAGTCCCTTTCTGTGGCGAACGCCACGATAGCAACCAATTTCAATAAGTCTTTTGATATCAAATGCTGTTTCTCTTCTGAGGTCACCCTCTACAGTTACATTGTGGTCAATGTACTCACGAAGCTTTGATACGTCATCTTCAGTGAGATCCTTAACTCTTGTGTCGGGGTTGATACCTGTTGCTGCAATGATATCGCTTGCAGTTTTGCGACCAATACCAAAGATATAAGTGAGAGCTATCTCAATTCTCTTATCTCTGGGAAGGTCAACACCTGAAATACGAGCCATTTAGTTGCACCTCCTAAATTGATTACGTCAATTAGCCTTGACGCTGCTTGTGCTTGGGATTCTCGCAGATAACCATGATTTTACCTTTACGCTTGATTACCTTGCATTTTTCACATATTTTCTTTACAGAAGGTCTGACTTTCATTAGGAATTACCTCCTTTATGTTACTTAGATCTCCATGTTATGCGTCCACGGGTCAAGTCGTATGGAGACATCTCGACAGTGACCTTGTCTCCGGGAAGAATACGAATGTAGTTCATTCTAAGCTTGCCGGAAATGTGTGCTAAAATTTTGTGACCGTTTTCGAGTTCGACCTGGAATGTTGCGTTAGGCAATGCCTCAACAACTGTTCCTTCGATTTCGATCATATCCTGTTTTGACATAACTTTACCCCCCTGGGTTCGCTATTTTGTTAAGTGTTTTTCTTAGCTTACGATTTGTTGCCATTGAGTCCTTATTGAGGAACATCTCTGTTGCCTCAATGTGCTTTGGATTCTTACGCTTTGGCTTATCTAAAAGCCTGTGCTTTCCGTCGCACACGAGAACCTTATCTTTATCAAAGCCTGCTATCACCGCAAGTTCACCTTTATCGTGACCTGCACATGATTTTACGACCTGCCCTATTTTAAGCTCCATACTTCACCTTATATTTCAGTGAGTATCACAGGGCCATCCTTAGTGATTGCCACTGTGTGCTCAAAGTGGGCTGATAGCTTTCCGTCGGCTGTCTTTACAGTCCAGCCATCAGCAAGCTGCTTAATTCTTGCAGTGCCTTGGTTTATCATCGGCTCAATAGCGATTGTCATGCCCGGTAACAGGCGTACGCCTCGGCCGGCTGTGCCGTAATTCGGCACACTGGGGTCTTCATGCAGAGCCTTACCTACACCGTGGCCCGTGTATTCACGAACAACACCGTAGCCTCTCTCCTCACAATAGCGTTGCACTGCTGAACCGATATCGCCTAATCTGCCGCCGGGAACCGCAAACTTAATAGCCTCATAAAGACTATCTCTTGTGGTGTCCATCAGCCGCTTTGCCTCGTCACTTACGTCACCGACAGCAAAAGTGGCAGCATTGTCGCCGTTGTACCCATTCACCTTTGCGCCTAAATCTATGGAGACTATATCTCCGGATTTGAGCACACGCTTTTTGCTCGGAATTCCATGAATAACCTCATCGTTTATAGAAATGCATGCAGTAGCCGGAAAACCGTATAAATGCAGGAAGTTAGGTTCGGCTCCCTGACTTATTATATAGTCATAGGCAATTTTGTCAATTTCCCAGGTTGTGATACCGGGCTTGACAGCCTCGCCGGCCACCTTTAGCGCTTCGGCAGAAATTCTGCAAGCTTCTCTCATAAGAGTAAGCTCACGAGTAGTCTTGAGCACTATCATGCTTATTCCTCCAATGCTTTGAGAACAAGTGCAGATGTATCTTTTACTTCCTCTTGTCCCTCAACAATGAATAATTTGTTCTTCTCTTTATAGAAGTCCTTGAGCGGCTCAGTTTGACTGTGATAAACATCAAGTCTCTCCTTAACCGTATCAGGGTGGTCGTCAGCTCTGATTACAAGCTCTGTGCCGCAGGAATTGCAAATGCCTTCCTTTTCCGGCTTTTTATAAATCAGGTGGTATGAGTTGCCGCATGAGGGGCAAACTCGTCTGCCTGACATTCTTTCCACTATTTTTTCGTCGGGTACCTCGATGTCGATAACCTTATCTATGTCGATGCCCATAGTGTCAAGTGCCTGAGCTTGTGGGATTGTTCTTGGGAAGCCGTCAAGAATGAAGCCGTTTTTGCAATCATCCTGGGCGAGTCTTTCCTTTATTATACCGATAACTACCTCATCGGGTACGAGCTGACCGTTATCGATAAATTCCTTGGCTTTAACTCCCATTTCCGTGCCTGCCTTTAAAGCTGCGCGGATTATGTTGCCTGTTGAAATGGCGGGGATAGCAAGGTGCTCACAGATGAACTCTGCCTGCGTACCCTTGCCTGCGCCGGGTGCACCTAAAAGAATTAACTTCATGGTTTTCCCTCCTAAGCTATTAGTCAAGGAAGCCCTTGTAATGTCTCATCATCATCTGGCTTTCAAGCTGCTTAACTGTCTCAAGAGCAACGCCAACAACGATGATAAGTGATGTGCCGCCAAGTGAAAGTGTCATTGGTGAACCAATAAGATTTGTGAACAGAACGATGATATTTGGGAAAAGTGCAACAACTGAAAGGAGAAGTGCGCCCAAAAGTGTAATTCTGTTAAGAATCTTCTTGATATAGTCTGATGTGGGCTTGCCCGGACGAAGACCGGGGATCATGCCGCTGTTCTTTCTGATGTTGTTAGCCATTTCAACGGGATTATACTGAATGCTTGCATAGAAGTATGCGAAGAAGAGTATAAGGAAGAAATAGATAATTGAATAGAACCAGTGGCTTGAGGAGAACATTCCGAAGAAGGTTTTCCAGCCATCGCTGAGACTTTCTGTATCAAGGAACATCTCAATTGTCGGTGGAAGTGAGAGAATTGATGAAGCGAAGATAACGGGAAGAACGCCTGACATATTAACCTTAATGGGGATATGTGTGCTCTGACCGCCATACATCTTACGGCCAACAACTCTCTTTGCGTACTGCACAGGGATTCTTCTCTCGGCGTTGTCCATCCAAACAATGAAAGCGATCATTGCAAGAAGGCAAACAACGACGATTGGTACAAGTGCATAATAAGCACCGCCTTGAAGAATGTAAGCGTACATCATATAAATAAGTGTTGGGATACGAGACACGATACCTGCGAAAAGGATGATTGAGATACCGTTGCCGATACCCTTATCATTGACCTGCTCGCCCAGCCACATAACAAAGCATGAGCCGGCTGTGAGGCAAAGGATAATTGCAAGACCCTGAAGCACTGCTGAGAAGCCTGTGAAAAGCTCGCCGTTTGCATCAGTTACAACATAACCCTGAGCTCTGAGGTAGATAAAGTAAGCTGTACTCTGTAAAAGAGCAAGACCGAGTGTCGTGTATCTTGTGATTGATGCCATCTTCTTTCTGCCTTCTTCGCCTTCCTTTGAGAGCTTCTCAAGGGCGGGAATAACAACAGCAAGGAGCTGGATAATAATTGAACTGTTAATATACGGTGTGATTGACAAAGCGAAAATCGTACCGTAAGCGAAAGCCTCACCGGTCATCATTGACAGGTAGTTCATGAAGGTCTCGCCGGTGGGATCGATGATACCGTTGTCACCTGAGATGTTTGTGAAGGGGACAGGAATAGCGGCACCTATTCTGAAAATCAATACTATAAGTGCGGTGAAAAGCATTTTCTTACGAAGGTCTGCGACCTTCCACGCATTTATGAAAGTACTAATCATATCAGATCACCTCGATCTTTCCGCCTGCTGCCTCAATCTTCTGCTTTGCAGATTCGCTGATAGCGTTAGCCTGTACTGTGAGAGCCTTGGTGATTTCTCCGTAACCGAGAACCTTAACGCCGTCGAGCACTTTCTTAATAAGGCCCTTTTCGATAAGTGAATCGATTGTTACAACTGCGCCTGCATCGTAGTTAGCCTCGAGAGCTGCAACATTTACGATTGCCATCTCAGTTCTGAAGATGTTGTTGAAACCTCTTTTAGGGATTCTTCTCTGAAGGGGCATCTGACCACCCTCAAAGCCGGGGCGCATACCTCTGCCGGCACGTGCCTTTTGACCTTTGTGACCTTTACCGGCTGTCTTACCCTGACCGGAACCTGCGCCACGACCAATACGTTTGCGCTCTTTGGTTGAGCCGGCTACAGGTGAAAGTTCGTGCAATTTCATTTTACGCACCTCCTCAATTTAAGCTTCGGTCGTCTCGATAAGGTGAGAAATTTTCTTTACCTTACCCTGAGTCTGAGCGTTGTCCGGCTGAACCGAAACATCGCCGATTTTCTTAAGACCAAGTGCATGGGCTGTGGCAATCTGATCTTTCTTTGAGCCAATGAGACTCTTAACAAGCTTTACTTTAACTTGTGCCATATTGTTTCGCCCTCCTTAACCTAAGATTTCTTTTGCAGTCTTACCGCGAATCTCAGCAACTTCTTCGATGTTGCGAAGCTTTGAAAGACCGTCGATTGTAGCTCTTACTACGTTACAGGGGTTGTTTGAACGAAGAGCCTTTGTACGAATATCCTTAATACCAACTGTCTCAACGACGGCACGAACTGGGCCGCCGGCGATAACACCGGTACCAGGTGCGGCAGGCTTAAGAAGAACTACGCCTGCACCGAACTTACCAATAATTTCGTGGGGAATTGTTGTTCCCTTAAGAGCAACCTTCATGAGATTCTTCTTAGCGTCCTCGATACCCTTGCGAATAGCGTCGGGAACTTCGCCTGACTTGCCAAGACCGAATCCGATGATGCCGTTGCCGTCACCAACAACTACGAGAGCAGCAAACTTAAAGATTCTACCACCCTTAACTGTCTTTGAAACACGGTTGATGGCTACTACACGTTCTGTAAGTTCATAAGCTGATGCATCAATTTTAGTCATAATCAATTTCCTCCTTGCTTAGAACTTCAGGCCGCCGGCACGAGCACCTTCTGCGAGCTCCTGTACACGACCGTGATAGATGTAACCGCCTCTGTCAAATACGCATTCTTCAATGCCCTTATCCTTGGCGCGCTGTGCTAATGTTTCGCCCACCTTGTGAGCTGCTGCTTTGTTACCGCCGTACTCTGTAAAATCCTTCTCAGTGCTTGATGCTGATGCAAGTGTTACACCATTAACATCGTCGATAAGCTGAGCATAGATATGGCTGAGTGAACGGTAAACATTCAGACGAGGACAAGCTGCGGTACCGCTAATCTTAGCGCGTACTCTCTTTTGTCTCTTCTTTCTTGCTTTATTGCTGTCTTGTTTACTAACCATTGAAATATCACTCCTTTACCTATCTTATTTACCTTTACCGGCTTTACCTTCTTTGCGGCGGATATGTTCGTCAACATACTTGATACCCTTACCCTTATATGGCTCGGGAGGTCTCTTTTCACGAACTTCAGCTGCAAACTGACCAACCTTTTGCTTATCAGCACCGCTGATAATTACCTTGTTGGCTGAGGGAACTTCAACTGTAATGCCCTCGGGCTCTTCCATAACTACGTCATGTGAGAAACCGATCTTCATTACAAGAGCGTTGCCCTTTTTCTCTGCACGATAACCGATACCGTTGATCTCAAGCTCCTTCTTATAGCCGTTTGATACGCCTTCGATCATGTTAGCGATAAGAGTACGAGTAAGACCATGAAGTGATCTGTTTTCTTTGTTATCATCGGGACGAGTTACATGGATTGTGTCGCCGTCCTTTGTGATTGTGATGTTGCTGTGCATTGTTTTGGTAAGTGTGCCCTTAGCACCCTTAACTGTAACTGTGCTGCCGTCAACAACAACGTCTACTCCTGCGGGAATCGCAATTGGAGCTCTACCAATTCTTGACATATGAGCACCTCCTTACCAGATGAATGCAAGAACTTCACCGCCGACATTTGCCTTGCGTGCGTCCTTGTCAGTCATGACACCCTTTGGTGTTGAAAGGATAGCGATACCTAAACCCTTCATTACCTTAGGCATGTCTTCAACATTTGTGTAAATTCTCAAGCCAGGCTTAGATACTCTTCTGAGACCTGTGATAACCTGTGACTTGTTGGGGCCGTACTTAAGCTGTACGTCAATGATACCCTGCTTTCCGTCTTCTTCAACGGTGAAGCCCTTGATGTATCCTTCATCAACAAGAATCTGAGCAATTGCCTTCTTCATGTTGGATGCAGGAATTTTAACTGAATCGTGTTTTGCTGCGTTAGCGTTACGAATTCTTGTAAGCATATCAGCTATAGCGTCTGTTATTTGCATTATTCCTTTACCTCCTTAAAAATTTGCAATTGCTTACCAGCTTGCTTTCTTTACGCCGGGAATTTGACCTGCGTGTGCCAGCTCTCTGAAGCAGATACGGCATACTCCGTACTTACGGAGATAAGCGTGAGGTCTGCCACAGATCTTACATCTGTTATACGCTCTTGTTGAGTATTTTGCAGCTCTTTGCTGCTTAACCTTCATAGCGGTTTTTGCCATTTTAACTTACCTCCTAAATTATTTCTCAAAGGGAGCGCCCATAAGTGAAAGGAGCTCTCTTGCTTCTTCGTCTGTCTTGGATGTGGTTACGAAGCAAATGTCCATACCACGAACCTTGTCAATCTTATCGTATTCGATTTCAGGGAAAATAAGCTGTTCCTTGACACCGATTGAGTAGTTACCTCTACCGTCGAATGCGTTGGGGTTGATACCTCTGAAGTCACGAACTCTTGGAAGTGCCAGATTGAAGAATCTGTCTATGAATTCGTACATCTTCTCGCCACGAAGGGTAACCTTTACGCCGATTACCATGCCCTCACGGAGCTTGAAGTTAGCTACTGATTTCTTAGCTTTGCAAAGTACAGGCTGCTGACCTGTGATTTGTCTAATGTCGGAAACGATAGCGTCGAGAACCTTTGAGTTGTCTCTTGCTTCGCCGCAAGCTACATTGATAACTACCTTATCAAGCTTAGGGATTTGCATAACGCTTTTGTAACCGAACTTTTTCATCATCTGAGGTGCAACCTCATTGACATAAAGATCTTTTAATCTTGCCATTGTCATGTTCCTCCCTTATTATTCAAAGTGTGCAAGGCAGTCGCTGTGCTTGCAAGCACGCATCTTCTTGCCCTTTTCGTCAATTACGTGACCAACTCTTGTGGGTCTGCCGCACTTTGGGCAAACGAGCTGAACCTTACTTGCGTAAAGAGCTGCCTCTGCCTCAATAATGCCGCCCTGCTCGCCCATCTTACGAGGCTTAACGTGCTTTTTAACAACGTTTACCTTCTCGACAATTACCTTGCCTTCTGCGGGGCTAACAGCCATTACCTTACCTCTTGCGCCACGATCCTTACCACAGATAACTACGACCTGGTCGCCTGTTTTAACATGAACTTTACTCATCGTGACACCTCCTTAAAGTACTTCCGGAGCAAGGGAGAGGATCTTAAGATAGTCCTTATCACGAAGCTCTCTTGCTACGGGTCCAAAGATACGAGTACCTCTGGGGTTTTTATCTTCTCTGATGATTACGGCTGCATTTTCGTCAAAACGAATGTATGTGCCGTCATCACGGCGAACGCCTGTTGCAGTACGTACAACTACTGCCTTAACAACGTCGCCCTTTTTAACGACTCCGCCAGGTGCTGCTTTCTTAACAGAAGCAACAATGACGTCACCGATGTTAGCATATCTTCTTCCGGTACCGCCGAGAACACGAATGCACATAAGCTCTTTAGCGCCTGTGTTGTCAGCTACCTTAAGATAAGTTTGCTGCTGGATCATTGTATTTGGCCTCCTTTAGCTGCACCAATTATTTGGCTTTTTCGATAATTTCTACTACACGCCATCTCTTATCCTTAGAAAGAGGGCGAGTTTCCATAATAAGAACACGGTCGCCGACACCGCAAACATTGTTTTCGTCGTGAGCCTTTACCTTAACGGTACGGTTAACGATCTTCTTGTAAAGCGGATGTCTTACCTTATCCTTGATTGTTACAACAACGGTCTTGTCCATCTTATCGCTTGATACGATGCCAACCTGTGTTTTTCTGAGATTTCTTTCGCTCATTGTTCAGTCCTCCCTTTCTTAAGAATTCTGGCCGTGAAGAACGATGTCACGCTGAACTGTCTTAATTCTTGCGATATCTTTCTTAACTGCGCTTATTCTCATGGGGTTGTCAAGCTGGTTAACAGCCTGCTGGAAGCGAAGATTGAAAAGCTCTTTCTTAAGCTCAGCGAGCTTTGCGTCCATCTCTGCGGCGGACAGTTTTCTGATTTCACTTGCTTTCATTACTGTTCACCGTCCTTTTCTTGCTCTGCTTTAGTAACAAATTTGCACTTAATGGGGAGCTTCATAGCTGCAAGACGCATAGCCTCACGAGCAAGTTCCTCATCAACACCGGCAATTTCAAACATAACTCTGCCGGGCTTAACTACTGCTACCCAATATTCGGGTGAGCCTTTACCTGAACCCATTCGGGTCTCAGCTGGCTTTTGAGTGATTGGCTTGTCAGGGAAAATCTTGATCCAAACCTGACCGCCACGCTTGATGTAACGAGTCATAGCGATACGGGCTGCCTCGATCTGTCTGGATGTGATCCATGAAGGTTCGAGAGCTACGAGACCGAAATCACCGTATGTTACCTTGTTGCCCTTGTGAGCTGCGCCCTTAAGACGACCACGCTGCACTTTACGGCGTTTTACACGCTTTGGTAATAACATTATTTAGCTCCTCCTTCTCTGTTTTCTCTGTTGTCTCTACGAGGTCTGCGACGAGCGGGCTTTTGACGGTTTTCGTTGTTGGAAACCTGAAGCACTTCACCTGTGTAGATCCAAACCTTTACGCCAATACGGCCATAAGTTGTTTTTGCCTCTGCGAAACCATAGTCGATGTCAGCACGGATTGTCTGAAGGGGAATTGTACCCTCTTTATATGTTTCGCTTCTTGCGATTTCAGCGCCGCCTACACGACCTGAAACCTGACACTTGATACCCTTTGCGCCAAGCTTCATAGCACGGCCGATAGCCTGCTTGAGAGCACGACGGAAACTGATTCTCTTTTCGAGCTGGAGAGCGATGCTCTCAGCAACGAGCTGAGCGTTTACATCAGGGTTCTTGATTTCAATAATATTAAGAGATACTTCCTTGCCAAGCTTCTTCTCAAGAGTAGCTTTAAGCTTTTCGATCTCTGCACCGCCACGGCCGATTACCATGCCTGGCTTTGCAACGTGAATATTGATGCGTACTCTCTTAGCTGTACGCTCAATCTCAACCTTGGGTACTCCGGCGGGAGCAAGTGTCTCAAGGAGATATTCACGAAGTTCATAGTCCTCTACGAGAGTATCGCCGAAGTCTGCCTTCTTTGCATACCAACGAGATTCCCAATCCTTAATTACACCGATACGAAGACCGGTTGGGTTAATTTTCTGGCCCATTGTGTTTTACCTCCTTCTAACTTATTCTGCTTCCTTGAGTACAAGGGTGATATGTGATGTCTTTTTATTGATACGGTATGCACGGCCCTGTGCTCTGGGTCTGATTCTCTTAAGAGTTGGACCCTGACCTACATAGCACTCAGCTACATAGAGCTTTGACATATCCATATCTTTGTTCTCTGCATTAGCCATTGCAGACTTTAAAAGCTTTGAAACAACCTCACACGCAGCCTTAGGCGTGTATTTGAGAATTGCCATAGCCTTGTCAGCTGGCTGATTACGGATAAGGTCGAGAACGATCTGAACCTTACGAGGTGCGATACGCACGAAAGTAACTTTTGCTGTTGCTTCCATTTTAATACACTCCTTTCGACTTATTTACCGTTATTTGAGGTTTTTGAACCGGCGTGACCTCTGAAGGTTCTTGTCGGTGCAAATTCGCCGAGCTTGTGGCCGATCATATCTTCTGTTACATATACGGGAACGTGCTTACGACCGTCATGTACTGCGAAGGTGTGGCCAACGAATTCGGGGAAGATTGTGGAGCTGCGGCTCCATGTCTTAAGAACGATTTTCTCGCCCTTTTCGTTCATCTTAACGACTCTATCGTAAAGCTTAGGCTGTACATAGAATCCTTTTTTAGTGCTTCTGCTCATTATTCTTAGCTCCTTTCATCGACCTTATTTGTCGTTACGACGCTTAACAATAAGCTTGTCTGAACGATTCTTCTTAGCACGAGTCTTGTAGCCGAGAGCAGGCTTGCCCCAAGGTGTAACAGGACCGGGACGACCGATGGGTGACTTACCTTCACCACCACCGTGGGGGTGATCGCAGGGGTTCATAACTGAACCACGAACTGTAGGTCTGATGCCCATGTGACGTGTACGACCGGCTTTACCGATCTTTACGTTTTCGTGGTCTTCATTGCCAACCACGCCGACTGTTGCCATGCATCCTTCGGGAACCTTACGAAGCTCGCCTGAAGGAAGTCTGAGAAGTGCATAGCCACCTTCTTTAGCCATAAGCTGTGCTGAGTTACCGGCTGCTCTTGCAAGCTGACCGCCTCTGCCGGGGTACAACTCAACGTTGTGAATAACAGTACCAACAGGCATATCCTTGAGAGCAAGTGCATTACCTGCCTTGATATCAGCTGAAGGACCTGCTTCAACTACATCGCCTACCTTAAGGCCGGCAGGAGCAAGGATGTATCTCTTTTCGCCATCCTCATATTGGAGGAGAGCAATGTGAGCTGATCTGTTAGGATCGTACTCAACAGTAGCAACTGTTGCCTTAACATCAAACTTGTCTCTCTTGAAATCGATGATACGATACTTTTTTCTGTTTCCGCCACCGCGATGACGAACTGTGATGCGACCGTAGCTGTTACGGCCACTCTTTTTGTTGAGAGGAGCAAGGAGGCTTCTCTCAGGACCGCACTTTGAAAGTGCTGAATAGTCTGTAACTGACATGTTTCTTGTGCCGTTTGTTACAGGCTTTAAAACTCTGATTGACATTTTGTTCACACTCCTTATTGGGTTAGCGGAGGATTGTCATAACCTCCATACATTTCCATCGGGATTTGAATATTTTAAAGATTAAAGTAAGCCGTCGAAGAAATCGATTGTGTCTGATTCCTCTGTAAGAGTTACGATTGCCTTTTTCCATGAAGGTGTGTAACCCTCGTAGCGACCGTATCTTCTGAGATGACCCTTGCAATTAAGTGTGTTAACCTTAGCAACCTTAACGCCAAAAGCCTCCTCAACAGCGTTTTTGATTTCAGCCTTGTTTGCATCCTTAGCAACCTTGAAGGTGTACTTTTTATAGGCTGTGCCCATCATGCTTTCCTCTGTGATGATAGGCTTGAGGATGATGTCATGTGCTAATTTACTCATTATGCATATACCTCCTCGATTTTAGCAACTGCGTCCTTGAGAACAACGATGCTGTTGCAATTAAGAATATCATAAACATTAAGTGTGCTTACAAGTGTTGTCTTAACGCCTGCAATGTTTCTTGCACTTCTGTAGATGATGTCATTCTTTTCAGGAAGAACGATAAGTGTCTTCTTACCTGTTTCAAGGTTTGAGAGAACCTTAACCATTTCCTTAGTCTTGATTGCGTCAAGTGAAAGTGAATCTAAAACGATCATTTCGTTTGCAGCAACCTTTGAAGAAAGAGCTGACTTCATAGCAAGTCTTCTTACCTTCTTATTTACTGAGAAGCCGTAATCACGGGGCTTCGGGCCGTGTGCGATACCGCCGTGGTACCACTGGGGAGCTCTTGTTGAGCCCTGTCTTGCGCGGCCTGTGCCTTTTTGTCTCCAAGGCTTCTTGCCGCCGCCGCTTACTTCTGAGCGAGTCAGGGTTGACTGTGTGCCCTGACGCTGGTTTGCCAGATAGTTGACAACTACAAGATGCATAGCCGAGGTGTTCGGTTCGATACCGAAGATACCGTCAGCAAGGTCAATATCTGAAACTTTCTTTCCGTTTACGTCGAATACTGATACGCTAGGCATTTCTTAGGGCTCCTTTCTTATGCTTTCTTTACGCTGTTAACTACCATTACAACGCCCTTTTTCGGACCGGGGATTGCGCCCTTGATAGCGATGAGGTTGTTTTCTGCATCAACCTTAACAACGTCTAAATTTTGGATTGTAACTCTCTCTGCACCGAGGTGACCTGCGAGCTTCTTTCCTTTGTAAACTCTTGAGGGATCTGAGCAAGCACCCAGTGAACCTGCATGTCTTGCAACGGGGCCTGTACCGTGTGATTCCTTAAGTCTTGAGAAATTCCATCTCTTAATAGCACCTGCTGTGCCCTTACCCTTGCTGGTACCGATGACATCAACTTTTTCACCGGGAGCAAAGATGTCTGCCTTGATGATGTCGCCAACATTGATAGCGCTGTCATCGTCGAGTCTAAACTCTCTGAGGAACTTCTTAGGAGCTACATCAGCCTTCTTGAAGTGTCCTGCCATAGGCTTGTTTGTTTTTGTTACTTTTTTGTCCTCGAAGCCGAGCTGAACAGCGTTATAGCCGTCATTTTCAGTTGTCTTCTTTTGGACTACTGTGCAAGGACCAAGCTCTACAACTGTTACAGGGATTACATTACCCTTTTCGTCGAAAACCTGAGTCATGCCGATCTTTCTGCCGATAAGACCTTTTTTCATTGTTTTGTCCTCCTTTGGTTATTGGTTGCCCACTGTGGCAACATGACCTGTTTTCCTGTTGTGTCTCACGGGGTATTAAAATCAAAGCTTGATTTCGATTTCAACACTTGCAGGAATTTCGAGATTTGTCAGAGCCTCAACCGTCTTAGGTGTAGGTCTGATGATGTCGATGAGTCTCTTATGAGTTCTCTGCTCAAACTGCTCACGGCTGTCCTTGTACTTATGAACAGCACGAAGGATTGTAACTACTTCCTTTTCTGTTGGGAGAGGAATAGGACCTGAAACCTGAGCGTTTGTACGCTTAGCTGTTTCAACAATCATTTCCGCTGCCTTGTCAACAAGGTTGTGGTCATAGCCCTTAAGTCTGATACGCATCTTTTCCTTAACTGCCATTTTTGTTTGCCTCCTAATGATAATTAGCGGCGGTGCTTTTTTAAACGCTCACCCGGGTGTTTTCAACCCGGTCAATAAAAAACCGGAAACAAGATTCTTATTTCCGGATAACGCTTCAAAGCACAGTTCACCCTATACGCTGTTTAAATCCTCACAAGGGCAAAATACCCCCGGGGTTTAACGCAAGAACAGCGTTAAGAAAGTGAATATAGACCGCCCGGTTTTAAATCGGACATACTCGGCGGAAATTCCCTGCCTCCAAGGGCAGCCACCTCCCGCGTCATCGCATATCATTGTGGTCTGTTAAGACATAGTTATACCCAAACACGCTTAACATACGAGTTGTATTATACTACATCCATTGTGAAATGTCAACGATTTTCAGAAAAAAAGTTTGTGAAAAATGCAGATTTTTTTCACGATACAAAACAGGCTCAAACTTCCCTATTTTAGGGGCTTTGTGGTACTCTGCCGAAGGTTTAACGATTTATCGATTTAGCCCTTTAAAATGAGTGTGAACACCCGAAAGGGAGTGCGGTTTTTGCGCTTTTCGGGGAAGAGGGCGAAGGAGTGAGGTTGGCTGACGCAGACGCAGCGTGGTTTCGGGGACGGGGGTTTTTGTGTGCTGCCACACAAAAACCCCC